>NZ_MUXU01000022.1 GCF_002014985.1 Moraxella caviae
TGTTGGCTTCAAGAGCTAAGTGGCATTCTATCACAAGGCGGATTTTGTGGTAAAAAAGGGCTGCTGAATTAGGGTGAATACCCAGTAAATCAGCTGCACTTCTAGCAGTAACTTCGAGTACAAAAAATTCAAGCAGTCTTTTTTGAACTTTTTTACTTAGTTTACAATGGGTTATCTTCATAAAACTAGTATAACATGGTTGTTATTCTAGTACAGCCCCATTTTTTATCAGATGGGTACGTTTACCAAGTATGATGATTTGGATAAATTTGACCATACTTGTCCAGAAAAATTATTTGATTGGGTGTATGGCACGGTGCATGCGGGTGTGAGTGTGATTGAAAAACCCAGTTGTTGGCAACGTTTTAAAGCATGGCTGTTGAGAGGTTGATGATGGATACTAAAGATAGGGAAGTGGAGCAATATGTCGGCTACGGCATGATTGGTACTCCAGATGGTTTTCAAAACAGCTGCGCAGGCGCGCGCGAAATTATTGATTTGGTGCAGCAGCGCGACCTAACGGGTGAGGGTGCCAGATCTTTTCATTCTGAGGGATTTTTTGCTGAGTCTGACTCTCTTCCGACGTTGTATTGTATGCAGCAACAATATAATGAACAAATCGGTTGGATTGACAGCATTGCTCAGTACCACCCATTTCGCCAAAAAGGCTCGTATCGCTCAGATACATATTTGGGGGCGTTTATCGGAGTGGCGAATGCGTCTTTGGGTCAGGCAAATAGCCAGCGAATTTTTGAGGTTTTGAAATCGCTGGTCATGCATCAGCTTGGGAATTTTGTTGATTTTGGCAACAAGGCGTATACAAAAAACCTTGCGGGTAATTCATGTCCACCGGTGGATTTAAAAGGGTGGGAGTATGTATCAACCAACTCGGTAATTAATTCAGGTGATAAAGAGCTGTTTATTCCTTTGGCTGTAGATGAGGACAAGCAGCAGGTGTTTAAGCTATTGCAAGCAGGTCGTTATACGGAGCGATATTCCAAAGTTTATTTTTCCAGTCATTCTAAGATTATAGCACATTTTCAAAAAATTCCATCTGTTGATAAAAGAAGCATTGCTGAATTGCGTGTGTTTGCAGAAGATGCGCAGGTGTATATGCTTATGGCTGTCAATAGTCAAATCGAGAAGCAGCAATTAGAAAACGAGCATCAAAGAAAACTCCGTCAAGTAAGAGATGAGTGTCAAATGCAAACCGAGCAAAAGTTATACAATGCAAATCTTGATAGTAAGAAGCAGATTGATGCTCTGAACAATCATTGCAATCAGCTTGAAAACGAAAAGAATGAGCTAAACGATAAATTGCAGCAATATCAATATCTTGCCAATATGAACAAACAAGAGATAGAAGCTGTGCTTTTGCCGTTGCGAGAGTCCATTCAAAGACTTGTGAACATGGCTCAAGCCCCAACTGCGCCAAATTATGGTGCGCAAAGCGAGGATGGGGGCAAGATTGCTTTGTCAAAAAATGCACTGCAATCAGGTGGCGGCAAGTGGAGTGTTTTGACATGGGGTGTGCTTGCTGCTGTTATTATTGTATTGATGATGGCGATCGGTGCTTTTGCTCTAAATAATGGCGATGCCAAAAAGTTAAGATTCGAGCAAGAAAAAGTGAGCAAACTTGAAGCAGAGGTTGCAAAGCTAAAGACGGAAAACGAGCAGCTTAAGCATGATAAAACCCAGCTAGAAAATGAACTAGGTAGCACAAAATCGATTGTTGATAGCTTTCCTAAAGTTCCTTAATCATCGTCAAACAAAAACAGCCACGCAATCACGCTGGCTGTTTTATTATTTATCTACCTGTCAGCTGTCCAGAAATCCAGCGTTTGACGGGCGGCAGATGATTGCTGATGCGCAAGGCAGCGTCTCTTAGCAGGCGTGCTGGCGGTGTGTTATTGGTGAAAAGCGTTACCATCGCATTGGTACCGTGATACAGCGGACGTGTGTGTCTTTGGTGTATGCGGTCGTATTTGGCAAGCAAAGCAGGCGCAGCGATGTCTTGGTGAGATTTGGCGGCTTGTAAAATCAAAGGCGCAAGCGTGTCGGCACTTGCCAAGCCAAGATTGTAGCCGTGCGCAGTTACAGGGTGCATACCCACCGCCGCATCGCCAATCAGCGCAGCACGCGGTGCGACAAAGGTCTTGGCGTGTACGCCCATCAGCGGATAATGATGAACGCTGCCAGCGATGCTAAGCGCACCAAGTTTGTCATTCATCATGCGCTGCACTTCGGCGGTGAGCGCTTCTGGCGACATGGCAAGCAGCTCGGCAGCTTGGGTGTTATCAAGGGTAATGACGCAGTTGGTGAGTGTGTCGGTCAGCGGCAAAAGTGCCAGCGTACGCCCATAGTAGAAACATTCTTGGGCGGTTGCGCCATTAGATAAAGGGTGCGACACACGAAACACAATCACTGTGCGCCCAAAGTCATTCATCTCCGCACCAATGCCAAGCGTACGCCGCACAAAGGATAAACGACTGTCTGCGCCGATGAGCAGGCGCGCACGAATGGTGTCGCCATTATCCAGCACCACTTCGGCAGCTTGGCTGTCGGTTTGCACACTTTTTACGGCAGCGCCCGTTAAAATTGTAACGTTATCCAGCTCACGCACTTCATCGTACACCGCTTTTCTGATGTTGTGATTAGAAATCAGATTGCCCAAGCGGTCAATGGACGACAGCAGTTTTAAATCTTTTGGTACTTGAAAATGCAGCGCATAATCAGACGTGCCGCTGTACACTTTGGCGTCTTTTAGGCGGTAAATGTCGTCTGGATTGATGCGTTGCCACACGCCAAGATTTTGTAAAATCTCTTTTGAGTGGTGCGTTAGGGCGATTTCACGGCCGTCATAAGCAGGATTTTCAATGGCGCTCAGCGTTGATTTCTCAACGATAATCAGGCGCAAATCACTGCCTTTAAAATAACGTGCAAAGGCAAGCCCAGCAGGACCTGCGCCAACAATCACGATGTCGCTGTGGTGTGTGTGGTTCATAAAATCGCCTTAAAACTGCCCCCAAAATCACCCTAAAATTACCCCGAAACTATCCAAACGTTTTGGTGCGTTATCGTCCGCCCAGCGAAGAGTGCAGAGCGCATCTACTTTGGTAAATTTGCCAAAGGGGCTTAATTATTTGTATGTGTTATTTGTATTTTGCCATTTCGTTTTTGACGGCTGTTTGTAGCCAAGCCTTCAAATCGTCCGTCAGCTGCGCAAAATGCTCACCCAAAAAATCATCAATCTGCGCTGATAATTTGCTGGTAATGCGTGCTTCCACCGCTGCCAAATCTTGCGGATTAAAGTGCGCTTCGCCTGCGTCTGATAAAGGCGTGGTGTCAATGTTTTGCACAAACTTTTTGGCAGGCGCGCTCTCGGTTTGCTGCGTTTGCAAAAGCTCGCTCACCGTGCGCCCAAAATCAGGGTTGGTGAAGGCGTAATCTTTGGCGGCAATGTCGCTGCCCATCATGTGAATGATGTCGCTGAGTTCTTGATGAAAGGCTTGTTTGACAGCGGCAGGCGCGGCAAGCCAGCGTTTTTGAAATTGCAAAGTGGGTGAGAAAGTTGCCATAATGTGTCCTTGATGCGTTCTTGGTGCGTTTTGGTTTGGTTGCCAAATGCGTATTTTAAATAAGTGTGCGTTTGTGATTTGCAAATGCAATTATTGAGCCGAATTTGCAAGCGTCATTAAAAGCATATTAAAACTTTTGCCAAATTTGATGGCTTGTCATTGCCATTGTAAACCAAATATTTTAATTGTGAAAGTGTGCGAAAGTATCATAAGCCCAGTTTTTGATAGGCTTCGCTTTTTACCACGCTAAAGCCTTTGCTGTTTGGGTTTTCAATGACGAACAGTGCCTTGATGTTTTGGGTGTTGGCAAGGGCGAGTGCTTCATCATAAGGCAAGGCGGTGAGTGCCGTTGCCCAGCCGTCCGCCAGTGCGGTGGTGTCTGCCAGCACGGTAACGCTTGGTGCGCTGTTTGCCACAGGGCTGTCGGTGCGTGGGTCAATGGTGTGGCTGTAGCGCACGCCATCATATTCTATGGCGTTGCGGTAGCCGCCAGACGTTGCCATGTTCAGCTGTCCGTCTGTTTGCGTGATGGTGGCGATGATTTCACGGTTGGCGGTGGTGCTGTCTGCGATGGGTGCGTCCACCGCCAGCGTCCACGCTTGGGATTTAGCATTTGTGCCACGGCTTGCCACTTCGCCGCCGATTTCCACCAGATAATCTTGGATTTGGTAGTCGTCATGCAGCACTTGGGCGATGACGTCCACGCCATATCCTTTGGCGATGGCGGAAAAATCCAGACCCACGCCAGCGTGCGTTTTGCTAAGTTTGTCGCCATCAAGCGCAACTTTATCCAGCCCTATGCTGTCTTTGACGGCGGCGATTTCGTCTTGGCTTGGCGGTGATTGCAGTCGTTCTACGCTAAATTTACTACCAAAGCCCCACAGCTCCACCAGTGGATAAACCGTTGGGTCAAAGCTGCCGCCACTTTTGGTGAAAATTTCACGGCTGTCTTGTAAAACCTTGATAAAATCTGCGTCTACCACCATCGGCTGATGTGCATCTAGGCGGTTAAATTTAGAAATGGTGCTGTCGTCCATGTAAGTGGACATGCTTTGGTTGATGGTGTCTAGGCGCGCATCAATGCTGGCTTGAATGGCGCTGATGTCGGCATTTGCAGGCACTTTAAAGGTGATGTGGTAGCTTGTCCCCATCGTTTGTCCTTCTAGGCGCTGATAGCTGGCTTGTTGGTTGATTGCGTCTGTATTAGGCGTGCAAGCGCTTAGCGTACCACACGCCAAAACAGCGCACAGCACGCTTGGTATAAAAGCGTGCTTGGCTGCAAAAATTTGGGTGAAATTCATGCGTTCATTCCTTGTGCGGTCTTGGTTGCGCCTTGAGAATTTTGTGCGCTTTTATCGTTTTGGCGAGTGTAAGTGGTGAAATAAAATTGTACACCGCTTTTTTCATCGCTTTGCGTATCTGATTGCCAAGTCAGCACAAAATCTGATAAATCGGCAGGATAAAACGCATCGCCATCAACGCTCAAATCCACGCGCGTGATTTCTAAGCGGTCGGCAAGCGCAAGGCTTTGGGCGTAAATCTCGCCGCCGCCGATGATGAAAATTTCACTCAGTCCACGCGCGGCTGCGTCCACTTTGGCGTGAGCGATGGCGTCTGCCAAGCTGTGCGCCACCTTCACACCATCGGCTTGCCAAGTGGTGTCTCTGGTGATGACGTGATGGCTGCGTTTTGGTAAAAGTCGCCCCAAAGAATCAAAGGTTTTTCTGCCCATGACAATCACGCCGCCTGTGGTCAGCGTCTTAAAATGCTGCAAATCGGCAGGCAAATGCCACGCCAGCTGATTGTCCTTGCCAATACAGTGATTGCGATCGCAGGCGACAATATGCACAACATCAATATGCGTGCTGTCTGCGCTGTTTTTTTCGGTGCTATGAGTGCTTGTCATGGTTTGTTTGGTTTTAATTTGTTAATTTGGGCTGTCAAAATTACCAAATCTGCTTGGCTAAATCTGCTTTGGTTAAATCCGTTTTCTTAAATCATACCGCCACAGGTGCTTTGATGGCAGGGTGCGACTGATAATTTTCTACGCTGACATCGTCATAAGTGAAGGCGAAAATATCGTCAATTTCAGGATTTAGGCGCAGCTGGCTCAGTGGTAAAGTGTCTCGGCTCAGCTGCAGCTTGGCTTGCTCAAAATGATTGTGATACAAATGCGTATCGCCGCCCGTCCAGATAAATTCGCCCACGCCAAGCCCACACACCTGCGCTACCATGTGCGTCAAGAGCGCATAGCTTGCGATGTTAAACGGCACGCCCAAAAACACATCGGCGCTGCGCTGATACAGCTGGCAAGACAGCTTGCCGTCCGCCACATAAAACTGAAACAGCGTGTGGCAAGGCGGCAAAGCGACTGCGCTCGCTTCGGTAGGATTCCAGCCAGAGACGATAAGGCGGCGTGAATTTGGGTTGGTTTTGATTTCTTGGATTAGCCAAGCGATTTGGTCAAAGCCGTCTGACTTGTAGCTGCCATCGGTGTTTTTGCTTGCGCCAAAATTGCGCCACTGATGACCGTACACAGGCCCAAGCTCGCCTGCTGGGCGGTCAAAGCGTGCGGTTTGTTCAGCGGTTGCCCATTCGTCCCAAATGCTGACTTTATTGTCGGTGAGATATTTGACGTTGGTGTCGCCCTTTAAAAACCACAAAAGTTCCACCAGCACCGAGTGAAAATGCACTTTTTTGGTGGTGAGTAGAGGAAAGCCAGCCGACAAATCAAAGCGCATTTGATAACCAAAAACCGAGCGTGTGCCAGTGCCGGTGCGATCGCCTTTGTCTGTGCCATTATTTAAAATATGTTCAAGTAATTGTAAGTATTGTTTCATAAAATGCCTTGCGATGACGGCTTGTTGGGTGCTTGGGTTTATAAATGCGTTTGTGAATTTATCTTTAGTCAATCAATGGCTAATCAGTTTTGCCAATCGTAAATGCGTTTTTGGCGTGCCATGACAAGCAAAATCACGCCTGCGATAATCATCGGCAGACTGTAAAGCTGACCTTTGCTCATCCAGCCAAAAATCAGCGCATAACCGACATCTGGCTGACGGAAAAATTCGGTGATAAAGCGGCTGATACCATAACCCAGCAAGAACAGCGCCGACACCGCATAGCGTGGGCGTGGCTTGGCGCTAAACCACCACAGCAGCACAAACAGCAGCACGCCTTCGGTCAAGGCTTGGTATAGCTGTGATGGGTGGCGTGGCAGCAGGGCGTAGCCGTTTACCGTCTCGGCAAGCGAATGCAGCGAAGGATTGGCGTTTAGCAGCTCAAAATCTGCGTGCGCCGCCTGCGGAAATAGCATCAGCTGCGCAGCGCCACTGTCCGACACACGCCCCCACAGCTCGCCATTGATGAAATTGCCCAAACGCCCAAACAGCAAACCTGTCGGCACAGCTGGCGCAATAAAATCCAGCACGGTGAACGGTGCTTTTTTATACTTGTAGGCAAAATAGCACATGGCAACCAGCACGCCCACAAAGCCACCATGAAAGCTCATGCCGCCTTCCCACACACGGAATAAATACAGCGGATTGGCAAGAAATTCGCCAAAATTGTACAGCAGCACATAGCCAATGCGACCGCCCAAAATCACGCCAACCGCCCCAAAAAATATCAAATCAGACACCATTTCTGGCGTGAAATCGCCACGTTTTTTGGCACGCCAATGCATGATGCCATAAGCAAAAGCAAAGGCAAGCAAATACATCAGCCCATACCAATGCAGCTGAATGAAGCCCAAATCCAGTGCGACTGGGTCAATTTGTGGGTGGAGCATGGTCATAAAATGTCTTAGCGTTAAAAATTTGCTCTATTATAACGGATTTGGGCGTTGGATTGTAGTGCTACGGTGCTGACAGATGGATAAATCATGGAAAAATCAGACCAAAGCGGACGCTTGGCAATAGCTTAGCAAAATGATGGGAAAAATTAGGCGGTGGGCTTGGTGATGAATTTTAAACGATGAATTTTAAACGACAAAAACCGCCAAGCAGCCGACTTGTCCATTTTATAAATCTGACAAGTAAAATGCGTTGGCGGTTTGGCGGCTAAATCGCTAAGAAAATCTTAGGCTTGGATTTTTAGCTCGTTTTTTAGGGGTAATTCACGCACCAGTTCTTGCAAGGCTCTTTGGTACACGCCGCGTTTGAACGGCACAACTTGGTTTAACGGATACCAGTAGCTGACCCATTGCCACTCGTCAAACTCAGGTTTGGCGATGTCAAAGCGGATTTGCTGGGCGTTTTGTTCATCTAGGCGGAGCAAAAACCATTTTTGTTTTTGTCCGATACACAAAGGTTCTTGCCCTGTACGCACATAGCGTTTGGGCAGACGATAGCGCAGCCAGTCGCGCGTTACCGCCAAAACTTCTACTTGATGGGGCAGCAAGCCCACTTCTTCGTACAGTTCTCGATACATGGCATCAACTGGCGTCTCGCCATAATCAATGCCGCCTTGGGGAAATTGCCAGCTGTCATGCCCAATGCGCTTTGCCCAAAGCACTTGCCCTTGTGTATTTGCCAAGATGATACCGACGTTGGCTCTAAAGCCATCTGAATCAATCATGACGAAACTCTATATTTAGATTTTTTAAATGATAATCGTGCGCCAATCAAAATTTTTAATGACGCAGTAACTGTTTGCTATTAAACCAAATTTTTGCCAAAAAGTACACCATAAAATCATCTTTCTTGCCATTGACCGCCAAAAGTACGCCGAGCAGGCGGTTTTCATTTAAAGTGCTGGGCGGTCAGCCCTTGAAATTTTGGGCAAGGGTGTTATTATGATAGCAAGTTTATGCGCTGATGATTTGGCGATGGCGGCGTTTTAAAAAATGGCGTGGCGGATACATAAGCGGTGCGCAAGTTATCATCATTTTTGTCAATTTCATTAAGCGTTTTGTCAATAATTTTTCTAGCTTTATCAATAAGTTATCAATTTAAAATAAGGAAAAAACATGGCTGATATGAGTGCCAGTGTCGCTTGGCTAAAAAATGACGTGATTAACTTTGAAACCACGAGCGGCTCTGGGCATAAAGTGGTGATTGACTCAGCGCAGACGCTGGGCGCAAAGCCGATGGAGCTGATTTTGATGGGGCTTGGCGGCTGTGCCAGCTATGATGTGGTGAGCATTTTACAAAAATCACGCCAAGCCATTGACGATGTGCGCTGCGAAGTGAGTGCTAAGCGCGCCGACGCCATTCCTGCGGTGTTCACCGACATTCACCTGCATTTTGTGGTAACGGGCAAGAACATCAAAGAAGCGCAAGTTGCCAAAGCCATTGATTTATCGGCAGAAAAATACTGCTCAGCGTCAAAAATGCTTGCCGATGGCGGCGTGAACATCACGCACGATTATCAAATCATCGAGAGTGCGCAATGAGCTGGGTGGCGGCATTTTCGCCTGACATTTCGCTGGCAGTGTATGCCATGCTGGCGGCGTGCATTCAGCCGCTGCTGTGGGCGCTTTTGGCAAAAGTGGCGGGCGGTTTTCGCTGGCAAGACAACGAAAATCCGCGTGAATTTTTGGCAAAAACTAATGGCATGGCAGCCAGATTAAATGCCGCACAAGCCAACACCTTTGAAGGCTTGCCGATATTTTTGGCGGCGGTGATGGTGGCGATGTATTGCTTTGTGCCACAAAATGTGGTGAACGCTTTTGCGTGGCTGTATGTGCTTTTGCGCACGGCTTATGCGGCGTGCTATGCGCTGAATTTTGCCACGCTGCGCTCTGTGGTGTGGCTGCTTGGCATGATGATATGCGTGGCGCTTTTTGTGTTTGCGGCAATGCTGGTGTAATTTTGATGATGGGGCTTATGATGATAAGCCCTTTTTCTTATGAAATTTTTATCAAATTTTTGCAAGCCTGCTAATTTGCCAATCTTGTACGGCTGACAAATTTTTTGTGAAATTTTAAAACCGCCCAGCAAAATAGCGTTTTAAGCCACGCAGCACAAGGTCTTGATGGATTGTTACATCAAAAGACAAATGCCTTGCGATGATGGGTGCGTCCCCGCCTGTGGCGATGAATTGGTGCGCAGGATAAGCACGGTGCAGCTCGTGGATTGCGCCCACGATGGACAGTAAAATGCCGTGATTGACCGCATCAAGCGTGGTGGTGGCAAGGGCGGTGCTGTCAATGTTGCCAGTTTGCACGTCAATTTGCTGCGTGCCAGCGTACAGCGCCTGTCTTTGTAGGCGTGCGTTTGGGAAAATATAGCCACCTAGATGCACACCATCACTGATGACGTCCAGCGTCATTGCCGTGCCGCAGCCGATGACGCATTGATTGACGGCAGGTTTTGTCACGCCCAGCATTTGCAGCCAGCGATCCACGCCCAGCTGGTCTGGCGCATAGCGACTTTGCAGCACAGGGTGGGCGGCATTGACGTTGGCAAATTCATAAGCAATGCCCATGGTGTCTAAGATTTCGGTAACCTGGGCGTTGATCTCTTTGCCCAGCACGGACGAAATGCCGATGAATTCAGGCTTTAGGCGCATGAATTTATCCGACAAGCCCAGCAAAAGCTCGGCTGGGGCTTGCAAATGCAGGCGTGCGTCATGGTCAAGCAGGCACTCGCCATTCATCAGCCAGTATTTTAGGCGTGTGTTGCCAAGATCAAGCCAAAGTTGCGACATGGTGGGATTTTTTCCGTGTGGATTTGGTGTGAGTTTGGGTGTAACTTAAAACGATTTGCCAAGCAAAATTGTGTAAGTCGTACTTAAAAAGCATAAATTTTTGAACTTAACAAAGTGCGCATTGTAGCAAATTTTGCCAAAACTTGTGGTGATTTTGTGTTGCAGTGTGTTGGCTTTGTGTGGTTTGGCGTGTCAGTTTGCATGAAAAGTGATTTTGTTAATTTGCTCGTCTTTTTATTTATCAAGTGAATTTATCCAGCGCATCATCAAACAAGCTGCACCGAACCTGCAAAGATGGGCGTTTGCACACCGTCTTTGGCAAACAGCAGCGCGCCATCGTGATTGATGCCTGTGCAAGTGCCGATTTGTGCGTCTGACGGTGTGTGCGGTGCGCCATGTAGGGCGATGGGCTGATTGTGCAGCAGGTGTAGGGCGTTAAATTCTGTGATGAATGCCGTCATTTGGCTGTCATCATGGGTAAGTGTGTTGCAGCGCGCCAGTGCAAGTGCAAGAAGCTGCGTCAGCGGTGCGTACATTTCATGTGCGCTGGGGCAGGCGATGCCGCTATTTGCCAAAATTTCGCTAAGGCTTGTGGCAAAATAAGGCATGGCGTGCGTGCTTTTAAGCGCAGGCGTGGTGCGTACGTTTAGCCCAACGCCAATCACCACGCCGACAAGCGATTTGGCTTGCTGGCAAAACACAGGCTCAATCAAAATGCCTGCTAGCTTGTGAAAGGTTTTTTGCTGATAATAGCCGATGTCGTTTGCCCATTTTACGCCGATTTTGGCAAGGTTTTTGGCGGTAAGGTTTTGCGTGGCGGCACATTCATTGTACTTGGCAATGCTTGGCAATTGGCAAATTTGCACGCCAATTAACAGTGATAATACGCCTGATAAACGCCCAAGCGATAAAGGATTGGGCGTGTTTTTGGCGTTTGTCATCGGCACATACAGCGACAAAAACACATTGCCTGCGCCATTTGCCCACGCTCTGCCGTGCTGACCTTTGCCTGCGCTTTGAGTGTCGGTGGTGAAAAGGTGGGGCAAATCCTGCGCCAAAGCGTGCGATACCACAAGCTCAATCAAGGCGCTGTTTGTGCTGGCGGTGTGAGCGGTGTGAATGTGGCGGTGCTTGAGTAAGTCTTTGACCGCCAAATCCAAATCTGGGCTGTGCCATGGGTATTGATGTGTGTGCAAGCCAATTTTCCTAAAAATAATACAAAAAGCGCAGCAGTGTAAAAAGTGGCGCAAAATTGCGTTATAATAGCACATTTGACCGTGTGCGGTGAACGTAAGTTTTAAAAATGATAATGGCAGTGCGCCTAAAAAAGGTGATGATATGATGTATGCGTGGTTTGTGATTGCTGGGGCGTTTGCTGGCGTGTGCGCTGGGCTGTTTGGCGTGGGCGGCGGCTTGATTATCGTGCCTGCGCTGGTGTGGATTTTGTCTGCTTATGGCATGCCAAGCGATGTGGTGGCGCACGTTGCGGTGGGGACGGCATTGGCGACCATCATTTTAACGTCCATCAGCTCTATGAGTGCGCACCATCAGCGTGGCGGCGTGCGCTGGGAGATTTTTCGCCACATGGCAAAGGGGCTGGTGCTGGGCAGTCTTGTGGGGGCGTGGATTGCCACGATGATTGATGGTAAGTCTTTGCAAGCTATCATTGGCGGTGGTGCGGTTTTGATGGCGATTAAAATGCTGTTTTTCCCCAATCAAGAAAATCCCAACCGACCCACGCCAAAGCCTTATGCGCTGGGTGCGGCAGGCGTAGGTATTGGCATGCTGTCGGCGATTTTTGGCATTGGCGGCGGCAGCTTGACCGTGCCGTATTTGTCGCATAATGGCGTACCGATGAAGCAGGCGGTGGGGACGAGTGCGGCGTGTGGCTTACCGATTGCCATCGCTGGCGCGGCTGGATTTATGTGGTTTGGGCGTGTGTCGGTGGATAATTTGGCGGTGGAAGGCACGATTGGCTTTGTGCATATTGGCGCATTTGTGGCGGTGAGTGTGGTAAGTTTTATCATGGCAAAAGTGGGCGCAAAACTTGCCCACGTCCTGCCCGCACAAACGCTAAAACGTGCGTTCGGCTGCCTGCTTTTGGTGGTGGGCTGCCAGCTGGTGTATAGTGGGGTGGTGGGGTGATTGCCCATCACCAAACGCCAAACATTTCGTGATTTGATTGAGTATTTTGATTTACCGCTTGATGGTCTCGGCTGTCAGGCGGTTTGTTTGTAATTGAAAGGCAAACTTGGCGTGGATTTTAAAACTTATTAAAACCAATTAAAAGCGAATTTTGTGATTTATCCGCCATTTGCCAAAATCTTTTACTAATTCTTTTGCCTAAAATTTCCCAAACCTTACAAAAATTTGCTAAACTAAGCAGTTTGTTTTATTTGCTTGGTTTTTGCTTTGTCATGCGCCTAAAATCCCTAAAATTAGCTGGCTTTAAATCCTTTGCCAACCCAACCACCTTTACTTTCAAGCACGACATCACCGCCATTGTCGGGCCGAACGGCTGCGGCAAATCCAACGTGATTGATGCGATTCGCTGGGTGCTGGGCGAGACTTCTGCCAAACAGCTGCGTGGCGGGGCGATGAGCGATGTGATTTTTGCTGGTGTGGAAGGGCGTGCTGGCAAGTCTTTGGCGAGTGTGGAGCTGACCTTTGAGCATACCCAAGATGAGACCACAGGCATTCGCCATGCGCTGAATTTATACCACGAGCTGACGCTGCGCCGCCAAGTTACCAAAGACGGTAAGTCGGATTATTTCATCAATGGACAGCGTGTGCGCCGCCGTGATGTGGTGGACGTGTTTTTGGGTACGGGGCTTGGCGCACGCAGTTATGCGGTGATTGAGCAGGGCATGATTGGGCGCATTGTGGAATCTAGCCCCATGCAGCTGCGTGAGTTCATTGAAGAAGGCGCTGGCGTGTCGCGTTATCAGGCGCGCCGTGAAGAAACCGAGAAAAAACTTGCCGAAGCGCGTGATAATCTGGAGCGGCTTAGCGACTTGCAAGGCGAGCTAAAAAAGCAGCAGCGCACGCTCATGCGCCAAGCTGAATCGGCGAAAAAATACCAAGAGCTGAATGCCGAGCTTGAAAAAATGCACAAGGAAGATTTGCTAAAACGCTTATTTGAAGCGTGGCAATATCACGAAACCAAAACCCAAGAACACACGGCGGCAAACGAAGGCTTGAGCGCACTTGAAACAGCGGTCAATAAAGCCAAAGCCGAGCTTGATAAGCTGTCGGCACGAGTGGCTGAAGGGCAGTGGCTAAAAGACGATGCCAAGGATAAATACCACAATGCGCAGATGGCAGAGCAGACAGCGCAGCACAATTTTTATACGGTAAATCAAGAACTTGGACAAGCGGACGAGAAAATCGCACGTCTGACGGCAGCCCAAAAACAAGCAGGCGAAGACGAAGCGCACGCCACCGCCGAGCTTGCCAAACTCACGAGTACATTGTCTTTGCTTGAGCCTGAACTTAGTGCGGCGGCAAACGAGCTAAAAACCGCCCAAGACAAACTTAGCGAGCATGAAAAGCATTGGCAAGGCGCACGCAGCGAAGTACAAAATTTACAAAACCAAAAAAACAGCCTAGAAAACGCCCAAAAACTTGCCGAATCTCAAAAGCAACGTGTGCTAAATTTGCGTGAAAAATGGATTGCCAAGCACAATGCGCTGATGACAAGCGAGCAGCCAGCTGCTGATGATGGCAAGACCGAAGAAGCGCTGAAGGTGCTGGATGGGCAAATTGCCACGCTGAAAGTGAAAATTGATGGCTTGCAGGACAATCACGAAGCCAAAAGCGCTTTTGATGAGCGTGCTAAGGCGTTACAGCTTTTGACAAGTGAGCAAACCGCGCGCGAAAAACGCCATGCCAGCTTATCCAGCGAGTACGACATTTTGCATAAAATGGTGTACGCCAAGCCAAATCCGCAGGCGCAAAACACCAACGCCAGCACGGATAAGGCAGCTTTGGCGCATTTGCCATTATTAAAAGACGGCTTGCGATTGACGAGTGCAGGTGAAAAGGTGGCAGGCGCGCTGGATGCGCTTTTGGGATTTTGGCTGGACGCACGTGTGGGCGTACCAGATGAAAAATCAAGCGTGCAGGCGCAGTTTGCTGCTGTGCTTGGTACGCCTGATAAAGACGCACCGACCGCTGTACTTGCCCAAACCAAGCCCTTTGCCACGCCCACGCAGACAGGCTTACTTGCGGTGAATACGCTGATTACGCCTGCGCTTGCGGCATTTGAGCGTTGCTATGTGGATGTGGACACTGCGAATAAAACGCCTGATGAGATTGCCGAGCAGTACGCAGGGGTGATTGGCGATGGTGGCGTGATTTTTACGCAGACAGGCTGGCTTGTGGGTGCGTTTGGTGCGCTGCACACGAGTAAATTTGGGCGCACGAGCGAAAACTTTTTGGCGCAAAAAGCCGAGCATACCAAGCGTTTGGCGGTGCTAGAAGATGAGCTGACTGCGCTTGAAGATGAGATGGAAGATAAGGCGCGCGCCATCAAGGATTTGACCGCTCAGCAAGAAGCGCAAAAAATCGCCCTAGAAGAGCAAGCCGCCCAGCTGACTGCCGCCACGGCAAGTTTGCACAAGGCAGAACAAGAGCGCACGGCACTGACAGCCAAGGCGCAAACCGAAGCCATCAAGCGAGAAAATTTCGCCAAAACTAAAGCTGCGCTGGACGAAGAAAAAACTGAAATTCAGCAAGAATTAAAGCAGCTGGACAGCGAGCTTACCGCCACTCAAGAAAAACTGGCGGCAGAGTTGCCACGCTATGAGCAGGCGCAAAAATCGCTGGAAACGTTAAGCCTGCGCATTGATGAGCTAAATGCAGCCGCCAAGCGTGCCAGCGAGACACACCAAGCCTTGCAGTTGCAGCACGGCACCTTAAGCCAAAATAAGGCGCACACCGAAAGATTGCTGGCGCTTGCCAATAAAAATGCCGCCCAAGCCAATGACGACATCATCGCTGTCAAAAAGGCGCAAGAGCAGCTGACCGCTAAATTGCCTGCGCTGGAGACGGCATTTAAAGACGCCAAAGCACTCACCGCTGCAGCAAAAATCGCCAGCGAAGAGCATGAAGCTGCCGCTAAGGCATTGCAGCTGATGCAGGTGAAATTACAAGAAAATCTCACCCAAGCACACGCAGATTTTGCCAAAGCGCAAGCCGAAACCGCCCAAATCAGTGCCGATACGGCAGTGGGTCAAAGCCGCTTGCAGGATTTGAGCGATGAAGTGGCAAAACTTGACGAAAGTTTTCATCTGGACGCATGGCTGGTGGACGTGCGTGCCAAACCGCCCAAATTCAAGGATAACAGCGCACGCATTGACGCCATCAAGGCAGAAATCACTAAGCTGGGTGCGGTGAACCTAGCGGCAGCGGCTGAGCTTGCCGAGCTTGAAGAGCGTGTGTCGCCGATGGACGCACAAATCACAGACATCACCGCCAGCATGACTAAGCTGCAAGACGCAATTCGTGCGATTGACGAGAAAACCAAATCGCTGTTTTTGACGGCTTTGGATGCAGTGAATGCTGAGCTCAACGCACTGTTTTCTAAGGTGTTTGGCGGTGGACAAGCAAGCCTTACGCTGATGGAAGATGAGACGCTTGCCAAGGCGGATCGCTGGCGTGCGGGACTTGTGCTGATGGCGCAGCCAAAGGGCAAGAAAAATTCACGCTTGGCGGTGCTGTCTGGCGGTGAGAAAACCTTGACGGCATTAAGTTTGATTTTTGCGATTTTCAAGCAGCACCCTGCGCCATTTTGTGTGCTGGACGAAGTGGACGCACCGCTTGATGACGCAAACGTGGGGCGTTTTACAAGCCTGATTCACGAGCTTGCCGACAGCGTGCAGTTCATTTTTATCAGTCATAACAAACTTGCCATGCAGATTGCGGACGAACTCAAAGGCATTACCATGCCGACCGCTGGCATTTCCAGCTTGGTAACGGTGAACTTAGAAGAAGCGGAAAAATACCTTGAGCCTGACGCTTGAATCTAGATTGAAAAATTGCTTGAAATTGGACTGAAAACCGCTTGAAATTGCTTAAAAAATGACAAAACCGCTGGCAAGTTTTGTCATTTTAAAAACCTATTAAAAACTACGCCAAGCGTGAAATTGACACTTGGCGCAAATTGCGATGTAAAAGTTTAAGAGTAAAACCAAAATCATGCGCCATCTTTGACCCATTCGCCAAAGACGGTGCGCAGTTTGGCAAGTTTTGGCGGAATGGCGAAATTGCAGTAGCCTTGTTCTGGGTTTTTGGCAAAGAAATCTTGATGGTAGTCTTCTGCCGCATAAAATTTGGGCGCAGGCTCAATGCGTGTAACGGCGTTGATGCCAAGTTTGCCAAGCTCGGCAAGTTTTTGCTTGATGATGGCAAGCTGAGCTTCATCGGTATAAAAAATCACCGAAGCGTACTGCGTGCCGATGTCGTTGCCTTGGCGGTTTGGCGTGGTGGGGTCATGCGTGGCAAAAAAGATGTCCAGCAGCACATCCAGCGACACCACGCCATCATCAAACGCCACGTCAATGACTTCAACGTGTCCTGTCTCGCCTGTGCAGACGCTTTGATAATCGGCGGTGTGTGCACTGCCGCCTGCGTAGCCTGCGGTAACTGCACTGACGCCACGCACGCGCGAAAAGACGCTTTGGGTGCACCAAAAACAGCCGCCACCTAGGATAATTCGTTGCATAATTACTCCAGTTTTTATTCAGTTTTTAAATTTGATGAAATGGTTGTAATAAAACCGCTGTGATGAAATTATTTTGATAAAGGTTTTGAAATTTTGGCAAATTTTATCGCAATTTTAATCAAAGTTGCAGCCAACTTTATATGTAAATTTAAAATTGTGCGTTGCCGCACTGTAAATCAAAAAATTAGCATAAATCAGCGATTAGCATATCATAAACCACCGTAAACCGTAAACCGTAAACCACCATGAACCACGCTCGCCCAGACACTTTATTTACTACGCCTTTGGACAAAGACGCACGCTTTTCTTTTGATGAAAATGTCGTGGCGTGCTTTCCTGATATGATTCGCCGCAGTGTGCCGGGTTATGGGCAGGTGCTGTCTATGTTGCCGATTTTCGCCAAGCGGCACTGCCATTTTCGCCAAAGTGCAGGCGAAAGACGCTTTAGTCGTGTGTATGATTTGGGTACGTCTTTGGGGGCGGTGCTGTTTTCGTTGGCGGCAGAATTTGGCGAGCAGGATTTACAGATGATTGGCGTGGACGTCTCAAAACCCATGACTGACAAGGCACGCACGCTGCTTGACGCGCATTATCCCAATCATGACATCACGCTGATTACCGATGATGTGTGCGATGTGGCACTGGAGCCGTGCGATTTGATTGTGCTAAATCTCACCCTGCAATTTATTGACCCTGCCAAGCGTCTGGCACTGCTCACCAAATGCCATGAAGCACTTGCCAGTGGCGGCATTTTGATTCTCACTGAAAAAACGCACCTGCCAGATGAGCAAAATGACGCTTGGCAAGTGGAGCGTTATTATGATTTTAAGCGTGCCAACGGCTACAGCGAGCTGGAAATCAGCGGTAAGCGTAATGCCTTAGAAAATGTGCTGATTACCGACACGCTAGAGCAGCACCACGCAAGGCTAGAAGCGGCTGGCTTTATGCGCCAAATGACATGGTTTCGTTTTTTAAACTTTGCGTCCATCATTGCTTTTAAGTGATTGATTTTAAATTTATTTTTATATTTTTTGGAAATGGTTTGTTTTTGAAAACGGCTTTGTAACATATTTTTAAGCTAATCGCTTTTAAGTAAAACCATTTTTTAAAATCAACCACTTTTAAAAAACCAATTTAACAACCAACAAAAACACCTTATGACCAACAACACCATTTTTGCCGCCGAGCAAGCCTTGTATTTGCATTTATTACAAACCAGCAAGCACCACCCAAAAGCGGGTGAGTGGCTTGCCAATTTGCCGTCTTGGCTTGCTGCCATCAAGGATAAAAGCCGCTATGCGCACGCACCGTTTTATGCGTCTGCCGTTGCCAGATTGCCTGTCATCACGCCACAAAGCGTGGATTTGGCGGACGAATTTTGCGTGCGTTTGGCGTGGGAGCAGGGCGATTATCGTAAAAGCGAAAGCCTGCTAAAAAACCTGATGCCGTGGCGCAAAGGGCCGTTTTTTATTGGCGATGGCGCGGATAAGCAAATCCACATTGACACCGAATGGCGTTCGGATTTTAAATGGCAAAGAGTGTTGCCGCACATTGATTTGACAGGCAAGCGTGTGCTGGACGTGGGCGGCGGCTCTGGCTATCACGGCTTTCGTATGCTGGGCGCAGGCGCAAAATCGGTGGTGGTGATTGATCCGTCTTGTTTGTTTTATCATCAGTTTATGGCGGTCAAGCACTTTGCAGGTGTGGATTTGCCCGTGCATTACATTCCTGTGCCGCTTGAGAGTTTGCCTGCCAAAAGTGAGCTGTTTGACACGGTGTTTAGTATGGGTGTGCTGTATCATCGTGCGTCGCCTTTTGAGCATTTAGAGCAGCTAAAAGGGCAGCTGCGAGCAGGCGGTACGCTGGTGCTGGAGACGCTGGTGGTTGATGGCGATGAGCGCACGGTACTTGTGCCACAAGACCGCTATGCGCAGATGAATAATGTGTACTTTTTGCCAAGTGTGGCGGCGCTGAGTCTGTGGCTGACGAAAGCAGGCTTTCGTGATGTGCGCTGCGTGGACGTGGATACGACCAGCACCGATGAGCAGCGCGCGACTCAGTGGATGGATTATCATTCTTTGGCGGATTTTTTGGATAAAGACAATCCTGCTTTGACGGTAGAAGGTTTGCCTGCGCCAAAACGTGCGGTGATGGTGGCGGTGCGCTAAGTTTAACTTGGTTAAGTTTGGTAAATCCGCTTAAAAGCACGCACCCAAAACAAGCCTAAAATAAGCCGACAAATGATACAGTCGGCTTATTTTTTAAGATAAGAGTATCGTTAATGACAGTGCTGCCAATTTTAATGGGTGATTTGTACGTTTAAATTGCTCAATTTACGAGCGAGTAAGTCGCAAGCTAAATTGCTAAATGGTTTACAGTACCCAATGCTCCAGCACAAATTCAATCACTACTTTTGCTAAAAAGCCAAAAAATCCTGCGCCTAACGCCACAAAAATCCAAAACGTGCCTTGTCTGCCTGCGTTAGATTTTTTGGAAATATCCCACATGATAAAAAACAAAAACGCAATAAAAACAGGCAACAGCACATACAGCCCAAGCGTGGTGATGGTATCGGCAGAAATGGTCATGATTTATCCTGTGAATTGATGTGATGATGGCATTATATCACATTTGGCAGGCTTATTTGTCGGCTTGATGACGGATTGTGGCTGCGTGTGCTGATGATTTGTTACAAATTTTTTTGATGATTTCATCTTTTTATCATAAATGGCGGATTTTTCGTGCTTTATTTTTCCCCAAAATTATAAAAATTTGCTAAAATAGAAAGTTTGTAGCCATTTGCTTTTACATGAAAATGATTTGGCTACGGCTTTAATAATAATGCGCTGACACGCCTAATTTTTACGCCCATTTGTGGCTTTGATGTATTTTAAACCGATGTATTTTTAAACGTTGCCAAATCACTGGCAAAACCGTTTACCATTGGCAAAAGATGCGCCAATAAGACAAACCAAAATTGACAAGTTAAGATTGATAAGACAAACCGAGAACACAATGACAGCACAAACCCAAACCGACCCACAGCTTGCGGCATTGACCGCTTTGTTTCAAGCAACGCTAGATGAGCTTAAGGCAGATGGCACGTTGCCTGCCGATTTTACGCCGCCGATTTCATTGGTGCGCACCAAAGACCCTGCACATGGCGATTTGGCGTGTAATATCGCCTTGATGAGTGCCAAAAAAGCGGGCAAAAATCCGCGTGAGCTTGCCGAGCGATTCTTGGCAGGGCTTGAAGCGTCTGCTTTGGTGAGTAAGGCGGAAGTGGCAGGCGCAGGCTTTATCAATGTGTTTTTGAATGCGGGCGCAAAATTTGCCGTGCTGGACGATGTGTTTGCACGCGCGGAGCGTTTTGGCTTGTCTGATGTCAATCAAGACAAAAAAGTGCAGGTGGAGTTTGTCTCCGCCAACCCAACATCGTCTTTGCACGTTGGGCATGGACGTGGTGCGGCGTACGGCATGAGCGTGGCGAATTTATTAGAAGCGACTGGCTTTGAAGTGTGCCGTGAATATTATGTCAATGACGCAGGCCGCCAGATGGATATTTTGGCGACGTCCACTTATTTGCGCTATTTGCAGGCGTGCGGTGAGCGTATTACTTTCCCGACCAACGCTTATCAAGGCGACTATGTGGCAGAATTTGGCAAAACATTGCACGCCCAATATGGCGACACTTACCGCCAAGCGGCGGACGCTGTGTGGTGCGATGTGCCAGCGGACGCAGTGTACGAAGTGCAAAATGGCGAAAAAGTGCTGATTTCTGGCGATAAAGAAGCGCACATTGACGGCTTGATTGCCAACAGCAAAGCGCTGCTTGGCAAGGACGGCTACGATGTATTCCTTGAATATGCCTTGAATAATATTTTAGATGATATTAAAGAAGACTTGTCAGAATTTGGCGTGAATTTTGAATGTTGGTATTCAGAGCGCACGCTGGCTGATAAGATTGAATCAGCATTGCAAGTGCTTGATAATAATGGCTATTTGTACGAAAAAGACGGCAATGTGTGGTTTCGCTCTACCGAATTTGGCGATGAAAAAGACCGTGTGGTCAAGCGTGCCAACGGACTTTTGACGTATTTTGCGTCTGACATTGCCTATCACAAAGACAAATTTGACCGTGGTTTTGACACGGTGATTAACGTGTGGGGCGCAGACCATCACGGCTACATTCCGCGTGTCAAGGCGGCATTGCAAGCGATGAACATTGACCCAAATCGCCTTGAAGTGATGCTGGTGCAGTTTGTGGCTTTGTATCGTGGCGAAGAAAAAGTGCAGATGTCTAGCCGTTCTGGGCAGTTCATCACTTTGCGTGAGCTGCGTGAAGAAGTGGGCAATGATGCGGCACGTTTTTATTATGTGGCACGCACGCCAAATGTGCATATGGATTTTGACCTTGAGCTTGCCAAATCGCAAAGCAAGGACAACGCAGTGTATTACATTCAGTACGCCCACGCGCGCATTTGCCGAGTGCTAGAAAAACTTGCCGAGCTTGGTTTGGCGGTGGATTTGGTGGCTGGCAAGGCGCACGAAAATCTTTTGACTGGCGAGAGCGAAGGCGAGATTGTGAAGCTGTTGTCCGCTTATGGCGAGAGCGTGCTGCGTGCGGCAAATCAACGTGAGCCGCACGTTTTGACCAATTATCTTAAAGATTTGGCGGCACTGTTCCATGGCTGGTATAACGAAGAGCGTATTTTGCCAAAAGAGCTGGCAAATGGTGCGGCAAGCGATGATGAGCTGGCGTTAATGCAGGCACGTTTGCGTCTGTCTTTGGCGGTGAAGCAAGTGCTGGCAAATGGCTTGACGCTGCTTGGCTTGTCTGCGCCAGAATCCATGTAAGGGCAGCGTTATGAGTTATAAACACAAGCCGTCAGCGGTGTACAAAGAAACAGAAGCCAAGCGCAGTTCTGGCTTGGCGAGCCTTTTGTGGATGTTTGTTGGTGCGCTGATTGCGGTGATGATTGCGGTGTTTGTGTACTTGTCGCCCTTATTTGACGGCTTTCGTAACACGGTGGTGATTGAGCCAGAAACGCCTGTTGTGCCGATTGAGCAGCCGAGCGAGCCTGCGCCTGAGTATGAATTTTACGACATTTTGCCGCAGCAGGAATTTAGCAGCGTGCCACAAGGCGTCAGCGTGCAAGAGCAAGTTGGCGGTGTCAGCGAAGGTGTGCCTGTGGATGCGGTGGTGCGTGGCAGCGACAACGCCCAAGAGCCTGCCGAGACCATGCAAATTGACATCGTAGAAGAAGACGCAACTTACGACGACGCAAATGATGGCACTGATAATGATGGCGCAAACCGCCAAGAAGTATCAAATGCGCAAGCTGCTGCGCCACAAAGCAGTCAGCCAAGCCAAAAAGCAGAGAAAAGCACACCAGCAACGACGTTTATTTTGCAAATTCGCAGCTACGAAAGCGCAGAAGAAGCCGACCGCAAGCGTGCTGAAGTGCTGATGGCAGGCGTGGATGCGGTGGTGGTGCGCCGCAGCGACCAAAACAGCACCATCTATCAAGTGGTGTCTGTGCCGATGACAAGTCGCAGCGAAGCGAGTGCTGCGATGAGCCGTTTGCGTGATAATGGCATTGACGCCTTGGTGGTGGAGCAACGCCGTAAATAAGCGAAAATAAAAACCGTCATGGTTCTACAGGCTCACCACGAAGGGTTTTTTGGTACGCTTGTTATAAACGGTTTTTTGGTTTGATAAACTTACCACGCACGGCTTGTCAATTTACCAAAAACGCTTTTTGATTTGGCAGACTTTTAAACGACCATAAAAAAACAGCTCTGAAAATTCAGGGCTGTTTTTTTAATTTGCAGTTATCAAATTTTACAAATTGGTTTTGCAAATTGGCTTTTAAATTAGCTTAAGCAGCGCTTTTCATCTTTTTAACGCCAATGAAAATCGCCAAAATAATCAAGCCAGCCACAAGACCAATCACGCCATTGTACAAAGCTTCTGTCAAGCCGCCAAATACGCCTGACAATGCCGCCAAGTCTGCCGCTTGATGGTGCAGCACATCAACGCCATGTACCAAAATGCCGCCGCCCACCAAGAACATGGCAATCGTACCTGCGATGGATAAAAATTTCATCAGTTTTGGGGCGAATGCCAGCAAACCGCGCCCAAGTTTTTGGCTAAAACCGTCCGATTTATTCATCAAATGCACGCCAGCATCGTCCAGTTTGACGATGAGTGCCACCAAGCCATACACGCCAACCGTCATCAAAATGGCGATGGTCGCCAAAGACAGCGCCTTTGTGGCAAGCGTGGCAGCGGTCATCACGCCAAGCGAAATCACCACGATTTCTGCCGACAAGATAAAATCAGTACGAATCGCGCCTTTGATTTTTTCTTGCTCTAACGCCACCAAATCTTCGCCTTTGGCGTTGGCTTCTAGACGTGCTTGGTGCGCCTCTTCATCGTCCAAATCGTGCGGCAAAAGGTTTGGCGCAAATTTATGCACCACTTTTTCCGCGCCCTCAAAGCACAAAAATAAGCCGCCAAGCATGAGTAGCGGCGTGATGAGCCATGCCGCCACTGCGCTGATGAGCAAAGCAGCAGGCACCAAAATCAGCTTATTGACGAATGAGCCTTTGGCAACCGCCCACACTACCGCCAGCTCTCTGTCGGCACGCACGCCCGTTACCTGCTGGGCGTTTAGCGCCAAATCGTCGCCCAGTACGCCTGCGGTTTTTTTGGCGGCGACTTTTGTCAATACGGATACGTCGTCCAAAATGGTGGCGATGTCATCAAATAACATCAGCAAACTGCCAGCCATAATTTTCTCTCTTTTGATGATTTTTTTAAAATTGTCTTGAAATTCAAAGTACGCCAAGCTGTGCAATAAACCAATCATCGGCAAAACTTGGCAAACGCTGGGTATTATATAGATAAATGTGCGTGCGTTGTGTAATTTTTGGTAATGTGGTTTTAAATTTGAGTTGGTGTAGAGCGATTTTGATAAGATTTGCCAAGATTTTACCAAGCGGCGATGTTTTGCCAGTTCTCAACGCTCATAAAATGTGGCATAATAAGACAAGTTTATCAAGCGTTTGGGCGTTTGCCTAAGCGGTGTGATAGTTGAGATGTGATTTTTGCCGCTTTGGCGGTGTGATTAAGATTGGAGACGTTATGAAAATTCAAGCAATGCTTGGCGCGGTATTGGCGGCAACTCTACTGACCGCGTGTGGCGGCAGCGGTGTAAAAGCGGTGGATAAAGTGGCAGAAGCTGAAGCAGCAGCAAAAGCCAACGCCCCAAAAGCTGAAGAAATCAAATTTGCTGATGAAGGCACAGCACCTGTAGCCGCTGCTGTAGCCACTGCCGATGCAGACGCAGAAACCGCTGAAGCTACTGCCGAAGCTGCACCAGCCGAAGCGACCGTTGAAACCCAAGAAGCTGCACAATAATTAAGGCTTGTTGATGTGATATAAAACCCTGCTTTGGCGGGGTTTTTGTGCGCAAGTAAAAGTGCGTAAATATAAAATCGCAAAGCGTTTGATTGATAAACTTGCGGATAAATTAAAATTTTACTTGCTTTGAATGAATTTTATTGATAAAATGGCGAGATTGCTTTTTTATTATTTGGCTTTAAACTTATCACTTTAAGCCCATAAAAGCAATCGCAAAGATGAAAGGTTGTCTTTGTGTTTATTTTTTTCCGATCTGAGCTGATGCCTGCGCCCAAGACCGCAACGCTATATATGAATAACACAGCCTGATTGATGCCATCTGTCTTGAATTTTAGGAGTTTATCATGCCTTCAGTTAAGGTAAAAGAGAACGAACCAGTTGATATCGCAATCCGCCGCTTCAAGCGTGCTTGTGAAAAAGCAGGCGTATTGGCAGACGTTCGTAAAAAAGAATTCTTTGAAAAGCCAACTCAAGAGCGTAAGCGCAAAAAAGCCGCTGCCGTAAAACGCTACAAGAAAAAAGTATGGCGTGAGCAAATCCGCACTGTGCGCAAATACTAATTTGCCAGTGTTGGTTTGACCGGCATAGCATTGCGCTGATGATAAGCGCAGTCGCACGAAAACCCCAAGTCATTAAGATTTGGGGTTTTGTTTTTGGATGCGTTTTTTGAGTTTGTTTTTGAGTGCGCTAAGCGAGTAGGGTGCTGGTCATTAAAATGTAAATCAATATTACAAATTGCACTTTTGCCAATAATTTATCTTTTAATCACGAGTAAAATACGCTATCATATAGCATTTATCTTAGAATTTGTTTATTGTGCCAATTTGCGACCGCTTTTGCGGTTAAATCGAGCGATGTGATGATTGCCCAAGCGCCAACCCAAAAGAATTCACGTCTGAATTTCAAGCCGTGGCAGTCCGCCTTGATTATGGTGCTGCTGCTTTTTGTGTTTGGTTTTGCGGCGGTGCGTCTGGTGAGTAATGCGCCTGCCAAGCCGATTGAAATTCACACAAGCAACTTAAACGCAGCGCAGTTACAATCACTCAAGCAAGCCACGCAAGCCATGGGCGATGTGCAGTTTTTTAGCGTGGATTTGGCAAATATCCATCAAGCGGTGAGCAAGCTGTCTTGGGTGGAGAGCGCAAGTGTGGTGCGTGATTGGCAAAAGGGTGTGTTGGTGTCAGTCGTGCCACGTCAAGCGGTGGCGAATTTTGGCAGCGAGCATATGATTGACGCAGCAGGGACGATTTTTGTGCCTGCGGACGAACACGAGCTGATGAACCATAAGCTTGTGAATTTGTATGGCGATGCTGAAATGGCGGACGCCATCATGCGCCAAATGCAGCGTGTGAATGAGTGGTTTGCGCCACTGGGATTGACTGCCAAAGACGTGATTTTGACACCGCGCCAAACGTGGGTGATTCGCTTTAATAATGGGCTGCGTGTGATTGTGGATCACGAAAACACCGAGCAAAAATTACACACCTTGGCGGCGTTGCTTGGTGGCAATCTAAAAAATGATTTGCCAAAAATGCAGTCGGTGGATTTGCGCTACAAAAACGGCTTTGCTGTGGCGTGGAAATCGGGCAGTAAGTGAGTAAAATTTATCCAATTAACGCTCATTTTAAGTAATTTTGTATAAAATATTAAGACAGCTTGTGAACATTTGTATGTAAATGTGTTACAATGTGCTTATTTGGGCGAAAAATAAAAAATTACGCCCTTAGCAATCGTATTTTTTGTGATTGAATTGATTGTTTTTCGTTAATCATTTTTGATTTATTGTTTTGTTTGTGGTGAGTTCACCGATTTGGGTGATGGTTTTGCCATCGTTTGTTAAAGGAAAGTCATGCCAGAACTTCAGGTTGCAATACATTTAAGCTCAACGGCTGTCTATACGGTCATTGGCTACTTTGAAGGTGCGCCTGAAAACCGCCGTGTCAAGATTGTGGCGGTGGGTTTGGCGAGTAACGAAGGCTTTGTTGGCGGGCAAATCCGCAACAGAGAGCACCTTGCGCAGGCTTTACATAAGTCTATCCAAGAAGCCAGCGACATGGCAGGCGTGAAAATTCACGATGCGTGCTTATCGTTTGCGTCCCCAGCAATGGCATCAAAAAACGATTTTCGCACCATTACAGTTGGGCGCACCAATGAGCAAGGTGAGATTACCGAGCATGGAATCATCACCCAAGAACATCTTACCGAAGCGTACGAAATGGCGCTGGACGAGCTTGTCAGACAAGGCTTGGGCGCACAGCAAATCACTCGCCAAGCGGTGTATGTGGATGGCGAAGAAAGCAAAGACGCCATCGGACAATACGCTGCGCAAGTGCAGGTGGCAAACTATGTGATGAGTCTGCCTGAAAGCCAGTTGCAGCAGTTATCAGACATCGTAGAGTCGTCAGGCGCAGAAGTGCACAGCACACTGTTTGATGGCGTGGTGAGCGCAGAATACGCCTTGAGTGCCGAAGAGCGCAGCCGTGGCGTGTGCTTTATTGATATTGGCGCAAGCACGACCAAAGTGTGCGTGTATTATGATGACATTTTGCTGTTCAGCCGCTGTTTTGCGACAGGCGGCAACATGGTGGACATGGACATCTCTGCCGATTTGAAGCTGTCATTGATAGAAGCCGAAAGCCTAAAAGTGCAGCATGGCACGGTGTCGCTTGACCCAATGAATAAAAGCAAGTTTTTGCCGCTCAAAAGACGCTCTGGCGGTGAAATCACCATCATGCATTACCGCTTGACGGGCATCATTGCTGAGCGTTATCGTGCTATTTTTAATGAAGTTTTTGGTTCGTTTGATGAATATTTGATGGGTATTGCCACATCTGGCGTGGTTTTGGCAGGTGGTGCGGCAAAAATGGACGGCTTGGCGAATTTCTTGTCAGAAAATTGGGGCGTGCCAGTGCGCATGACGCACCCAAATGCTCAAGTCAGCATTTGCCCAAAAAATTTAAGCGATGATAACATCACCTTATTAAAAAGCTATCTTGAAGATAATAAGCTGCACAGCGTGGTTGGTTCGTTGCTGTATCAGCAAAGCGATCAGTTCTTGCTTGATCAGCCTGAATACATTGTCCAATATGACGCACAAGGGTTATTTGACAAGGTGTCGCATGGTTGGCAGACCTTTGTTCAAAATATAAGAAAGTGGTTTTAGTGGCTCGTTTGGGCGATTGAAGTTGTTTTAAATTTATCTGTTGATTTATAGAGTTTTCTCGGAGCGAGTTATGTCAAAATACAGTATGTCAGACGATATGATGTTTGAGTCAAACGGCCAAGCACGTTTTATCGTATTTGGTGTGGGCGGTGGCGGTGGTAACGCCGTAGAACACATGGTGCAACAAGGCGTGCGCAACGTTACTTTTATTTGCGCCAACACCGACTTGCAAGCGCTAAATATGCTGACTGTACCAAATAAAATGCAGCTTGGCGAAGTAACCACACGCGGTTTGGGTGCTGGTGCAAATCCTGAAGTGGGTCGTGAAGCGGCTGAAGGTGATGAAGACCAAATCCGTGCGGTGCTTGAAGGTTATGATATGATTTTCATCACTGCTGGTATGGGCGGTGGTACGGGTACTGGTGCTGCGCCTGTGGTGGCACGCATTGCCAAAGAAATGGGCATTTTGACTGTGGCGGTAGTTACCACACCGTTTGACCTAGAAGGTAAAAAACGTGCGATGGCGGCAAAAAGCGGTATCGAGCAGCTGTCGCAATATGTGGATTCTATCATCATCGTACCAAATCAAAAACTATTGAAAGTTTATCGTCAAATGAACCTAAAAGACGCATTTAAGCGTTCAAATGACGTATTGCTAAATGCGGTGAATGGCTTGGTGCAAATCGTAACTACCGATGAAAACACCGTCATCAACACCGACTTTAACGATGTGCGCACTGCAATGACCGAAAAAGGCTATGCAATGATGGGTATCGGCCGTGCAAGCGGTGAAGATCGCGCTCGTGAAGCCACAGAAAAAGCAATCCGCTCACCACTGCTTGATGATTTGCGCCTAGAAAACGCACAAGGCCTGCTAATCAACGTAACGGGCGACTTGATGCTTGGCGAACTTGAAGAAGTGGCAGCCATCGTGGATTCTATCATTGACCTAGAAAACGGCAACATTTTCTACGGTGCGGTGAGCGATGAAAGCATGGGCGATGAATTGCAAGTAACCGTGATTGCAACTGGTTTGACTTTGGACGACAGCGCAAAACCTGCAGGTGCGCAATCAATCCATCAGTCAGCACCTGTGGATCATGAGAGTGCGCTTTCAAAAGCCAGACAGCCACAAGCGCAAGTGCAAACCCAAGCTGCGCCAACTCGCCCAGTGGCAAAACCTATCAGCGTAGGCACTTATTTGCAACAACATCAGCAAAAAAACTGATGGGTTGAACGCCTATTGATGAGTTTATCAATAAAGCCTTGCAGTGATTGCAGGGCTTTGTTTTTGTGGATTTATTGATTGCTTGATGCATGGTTTTGATGGATAATCCGCAGTTTATAAATCAAAAAGCAAAAGAACAAAAGAGAGAATATGACAAAAAATTTGCGCATAGATTTGCACAGCCACAGCACAAGCTCAGACGGCACGTTTAGCCCAAGCGAGTTGGTGCAGCTGGCGCACAGCGTGGGTATTGATGTGCTGGCATTGACCGACCATGACACGGTGTCAGGCGTGCAAGAAGCGAGCATGGCAGCAAAATCGCTTGGTATGACGCTGATTTCTGGGGTGGAGATTAGCTGCCGTCATGCGCTGTCTGGTGGCTATGGCAAGCACCAAAGCATTGATAAAATCATTCATGTGGTGGCGCTGGATATGACAGATTTGCCACGCATGGATAAGGCGCTGCAGGCATTGCAAGACAGCCGTGAGCAGCGTGGCTGGCAAATGGTGCAAAAGCTGGGTGAGATTTTGGCGCAGGACGAAAAATTGACAGCGCAGGTGCTGGACGCGCCTTGTTTTGATGAAGCGGATAAGTCAAGCGCCGCCAGCCAAATCCGTGATGTTTTATGGCGTGCGGTGCTACAAAAAGCAGGCAGCAATGCCAAGGCGGTGGGACGTGCGCACATTGGGCAGGTGCTAAAAGATGTGGGCGTGGTTGCCAATGTGCAGGCGGCATTTGATAAATATTTGGCAGACGGCAAGCCTGCCTATGTGGCGATTGACGCCATCAGCATGGCGGACGCTGTGCGCTTGATTCATGAGTGTGGCGGCGTGGCGGTGTTGGCGCACCCAACACGCTATGGGCTGTCGGCAACTCGCACCAGACGCTTGATTGCGGATTTTGCGATGATGGGCGGCGATGGCTGTGAGCTGCCAAACCAAGAACCCGACAGCTTGCGTGCGATGATAGATCGCAGCATTGCTGAGCATGGGCTAAAAGTGTCGGTGGGTAGCGATTTTCACGGAACGAATATGCCGTGGCGCAAACTGGGCGCAACTGCCAAACCAAAAGCCGAGCAAGTGCCGATTTGGCAAACGTGGGATTTGTGATTTGGGCGGAATTTAGAAAAATCCCATAAATTCAAATAACTAGCCCAACTTTTACAAAATCAAATCAATCACACAAAAAACGGCTTGGCGGTTTTATACCATCAAGCCGTTTTTGTAAGTTTTTTGCTTGGCGTAATTCAAAAATTTATTTGGCGCAATCAAAATCAATCGCCAAGCGGTTACACAAAAATCAGTTACACAAATTTTAGGCTGCTTTCGCCTTTTGGTGTTACCTTAAAAATCTGCACCTTAAACAGCACGTCTTGCCCAGCCAGCGGGTGATTAAAATCCACCTTAACCGTGTCGTCATTAACTTCACTAATCACGCCTGCCAGCGTGTTTTTGCCCTTGTCGGCAAATTCCATCATCATGCCGACCACAGGATTTGGCTCAGACAGGCTAAATTGCGCGCGCAAAAAGGTTTGCACATTTTCAGGATTCCACTCGCCAAAGGCTTGCTCGGGCGGCAGGTGTGCGGTGCGGGTGTCGCCCGCTTTTAGGTTGATGAGTACTTGTTCAAAGCCAGCGAGCAGGCTTTCATCGCCGATGGTCAGCTCCACAGGCTCAGCGCGCCCAAAAGTGCTGTCAATCACTTCGCCGCTTGGCAGGCTGACTTCAAAATGCAGCGCCACATGGCTGCCATCGCTGATGCGGATTTCTTCGTTTGGGAGAATGGGTGTGTTCATAAGTTGTCTTTTGTTGTTGGATTTGGGTTAATCATGTGTGTTTTGGCGGTATATTTGGTAAGGTTGCCAGCCACCAAAGCATTGTGAGCATTGCATCATTTTACTAAAATTAACCCGAGAAAACAAAATGAATTTTTAAAAATTGCTTGCTTTTATAAATGGGTGGATTACAATAAATTTATGAATTGAGTAAAAAATGGCGTGTTTGCCAATCAAATTGGCAATAAAACCAAGCAAAAAATTGATGATAAATTTGCTAAAAAGGAGTGATTATGCTGGCGGAGTGGTTATTACAAATTGGTGTTAAGGAATTTGCGCTTTTTGTGTCGTCCGTGATGATTTTTGCGATGACACCGGGGATTGATACGGTGTTTGTGCTAAATCGTGCCATTAGCCACGGCAAGGCAATCGGTGCATTTGCGTCTTTGGGTGTGGCGACAGGCGTTTTGGTGCATACTTTATTTGCGGCTGTGGGGCTGGCTGCAGTGGTGGCAAAGTCGGCTTTATTGTTTAGTGTTATTAAATATTTGGGTGCAGCTTATTTGGTGTATTTGGGTGTGGTGAGTATTTATACAGCGCTGAAAAATCCGCAAGCGCTTGCCATGAATGCAGCAGATGCAGCAAATCCTGAAAAAATCATCAAGCCTATACAGGCCTTTTACTCAGGTCTATTAACCAATGTTTTAAATCCAAAAGTGGCACTGTTTTTCTTGGCATTTTTTCCGCAATTTATCACGCCAAGCATGAGCACTCAGGCTTTGCCATATTTGGTTTTAGGTGCTTTGTATGCTGTGATTTCTGCGGTATGGCTGGTATTGCTTGCGGTTTTGGCTGGGTCAATTTTAGCCAAATGGCTCGTCAGTCTTAAAGCCAAAAAAGTCATGGATATTGGTTCAGGGGTGGTCTTTGTGGGCATGGGTGCAAAAGTAGCATTGAGCGATTGAGAAGTTTTACTAAAATATTGTAAAAACTTATGGTGATAAAATCCATGATGAACTCACCTACAAAATCAACCACACAAACCACAAGCTCGCCAGCAGTGCCGCCATGCTGATTTTATCAAGTTTTTGAATCTTGGATTTTTGATAAGCGATGTGCGTACACACCACATAACTAAAACCAAAAGCAATGCCCAAAGACGCAAGATTAACCAGTGTCGCCAGATGATTGCGCCCAAGCAAGGTGGCGGCAATGCACACGCTGGCAATGGCGATGAATGTGAGCTTGTGCGTGGTATTTTGCGCCAATTTTTTGGGTAAAATGTCAGCGTCCGCCATGTTTTCTAGCAGCTTGACAGCAGACAGCGTAAAGCCATTGATGCCGCTTAAAATCGCGCACGCCATCGCCAAAAGCAGTAAGCCAAAGCCAAAATCACCAAGCCGTACACGCACGCCTTCGCCTGTCGCCCATGCGGAATTTGTGATGGCGGCGTAGTCAAAATTTAGATTGAGTGCGGTGAAATAATTCACCAAAAGATAGCACAAAAGCCCTGAAAAAATGGACAAATACACAATTTGGCGGCTTTTGATTTTGGATGCTTGGATATTTTTGGTGATGTGCGGCGTGGTCTCAAAGCCGACATACGCCCACGGCACAACCGCCAGCACCAAAAGCCAGCCATCGCCAATGTTGGCAAATTCTTGGCGTAAATTTGGCAATAAATTGGCGGCTGATAACGAGTGCTGCGTTTGTGCGGATAGTGCTGCCAAGTTGGTGGACGCTTCATGCGCCCACAGCGAATAAGCGGTCAAAAATACAATCACGCTCACAAGCAGCAGCGAAATCACAAGCTGTACGTTCGCACCGCTGCGCACGCCTTTAAAATTCAGCCACGCAAACAGCACCACCATCAGCGCACCTGCCAAAAACTCACTCAAATACATATCCCAGCCGTGAATTTGGTATAAAAATCCCAGCTGAAATTCAGCAGGCAGGCTATAACGAATCAGCAGCGTGATGGCGGTGGCGTTGAGCGCGATGATTGCCAAATAGCCCAAAAACACGCCTGCGCCATAAATTTTGGCGTGCGTTTTGCCAAAATAATGCGCAATCCACGCAATGCTGTTCGTGCCATGCGTACGCACGCCCATCATCTCAATGTATGAGCGCGACACCAGCAAAATAATCGCCGTACCGAGCAAAAACGCAAGGCTTGAGCCCAAAAGATTGGTTTTATTTAAAAACAAATCTCCCGGCATGACAAACGCACCCCAGCCAATCATCGCACCAACGCTGATGGCGATGGCGTGAAGTGCGGTGAGTTGTGGCGCAGGTTTGTGGTGTGGCATGGTTTTGCTCGGGTGGTTGAGTTAAAATTTTAGATTGGGCTTTTAGATTAGGCTTCTTGATAATACGGCTCATCGCCAAGCACAGTGGCACGGTGCATGATACGGTGCGCATCACCGTAGTCAAACAATGCCTTGTGCTGCGTGGCGCGGTTATCCCAAATGGCGATGTCGCCTGCTTGCCATTGCCAGCGCAGGGTAAATTCGTCTTTTACTGAATGGGCGAACAGTGCTTGCAGCAGCTCATCGCTGTCTTCGCGCGGCATATCTTTGATGTAATCAGTAAAGCCTTCGGTAACAAATAAGCCTTGCGCTTTGGTGTCTGGGTGAGTGCGCACGACAGGGTGGGTAACGGGCGGGTTTTTGGCGTAAATTTCATCTAGGCGCGCTTTTTCTTCGTCCGACATGCCAAAGCGCTCTTCTGGAAAAGACAGGCGAATGTCGTGTACGGCAGTCAAGCCTTTGATTTTTTGCTTGGTGTCTTCTGGCAGTGCATCATAAGCGGCTTTTGAGCTTGCCCACAGCGTATCACCGCCAGATTCTGGGATTTTAATGGCTTGTAGCACGCAGCCTAGTGGCGGAGTTTTGCTGAAAGTTACGTCTGTGTGCCACAGTTCGTTATCACGCAAATCGGTGGCGTGGCTGTCTAGCACGATGATTTCACGGCTTTCTGGCGTGGTTGGAAATACTGGGTGAATGTGCAGTTCGCCAAAATTTCTGGCAAAATCCGCTTGCGCCGTTGGTGATAGCGATTGACCACGAAAAAAGATGACTTGACGGTCTAAAAGCAGTGCTTTGATGGCGCTCATCTGCTCGTCAGTGATGTGATTTAGGTCGATGTCATGCACGATGGCGCCGATGGCAGGTTTGATGATGGTGGTGTTTAATGCGCTCATGATGATTCCTTCGGTGTTTGTTGGTTTTTTGGTGAGTAGATTGGTAAATTGGGCGTAGATTGATGTTTTGATAAAATTAACGTTTCAAAACTCATGTTTCAAAAATTCATGTTTTTATGGACAACAACGCATCAATTTGCCCTTAAAATTGCTGCTTAGCTTATCGGACAATGGCTTTTTGGCAAAATTCCAACATTCGCTATCGTTATTCTTTAAATTTATATGTGGCAGGCAGTGCCATAAAACTGATGAAATTTTAAGGATTTGCACCAATTTTATGGCTTTTTTGTGTCAGCGTGGCTGGGTTTGTGGTATCATAGGGCTATTTGATTGGCGTGCTTGATAATGGCAAGTGCGTTATCGTAATTCATAATTATTTTTAATAAAGTTTTAAATAAATTTAACAAATCGGCATTTGAAAACAGCCACTTAACAAAATAGGTTCATCATGACAGCAAGCGACACCCAATTCACCAACCCAAACATCTTGCCAACAGGCACGCCCCAAGAGCAAACTTTGCTACAAACGCCAGCAGGCAGCGAAACTGCGAACGCCAATCCACAAGAATATTCGCAAAACATCGGTGCGACCACGCATTTTGGCTATCAGACCGTGAACGCCAAAGACAAGCAAGCTAAAGTTGCTGAAGTTTTCACGTCTGTGGCACGCAAATATGACGTGATGAACGATTTGATGAGCTTTGGTATTCATCGTTTGTGGAAGCGTTATGCCATCAGTCTAAGTGGTGTGCGTACAGGTCAGCGCGTGCTTGACATCGCAGGCGGCACGGGCGATTTGGCGAAAGTTTTTAGCCGTGAAGTGGGGCGTGCTGGCCGTGTGGTGCTGTCGGATATTAACGAAGCCATGCTGGAAGTGGGGCGTACACGCCTGATTAACGCTGGCTGTAATAATGTGGATTTTGTGCTTGCCAACGCTGAGACGCTTGAGCCATTTGCTGATAACAGCTTTGATTTGGTAACCATCAGCTTTGGACTGCGCAACGTAACCGACAAGCAGCAAGCCCTAGAAGCCATGCACCGTGTGCTAAAGCCGGGCGGACGCTTGCTGGTGCTGGAATTTTCTAAGCCTGTGTTTGAGCCGCTGTCTAAGGCGTACGATTTGTATTCGTTCACCGCATTGCCGATGATGGGCAAAATCGTGGCAAACGATGCGGACAGTTACCGCTATTTGGCAGAATCTATCCGTATGCACCCAGACCAAGCCACGCTAAAAGGCATGATGGAGCAGGCAGGTTTTGTTAATTGCGATTATCAAAACTTGACAGGCGGCATTGTGGCGGTGCATCGTGGCTTTAAAGCACGCTGATTGCCTAGTTTGATTTGCTATTTAATACGCAACAACGTGAGAAATCTATGCTGACCGTGCTTGCCTTGGCGGCTGCCGAGCGACTGATTAACACCGCTTTACGCAGCGACCCAACTTTTTATGCCAGCTTTGCGCCTTTGTCTGGCAAGACGCTGCGTGTGTGCGTGGCTGAGCCTGAATTGATGGTGGACGTGCTGTTTTGTGGTGCTGATGACGAAGCGCATTTGCGTTTTGAGCCTGTGGCGCGTGCGATTTTTGAAAATACCGCCGTCAGTACGCCAGATTGTACGCTGAATGTGGCGGATTGGCGTGCGCTTTTGGCATTGACCCAAAACCCAAGCGGCAATTTGCCGATTTCTGGCGATTATCGTGTGCTGGCGGATGTGGAAACTTTGTGGCGTAATTTTTCGCCTGATGTGTTCATGCAGTTTGAAGCGCTGTTTGGCAAGGCGGCAGGCAGCTATGCCTATGCGCTGCACGAGCAAGCAAAGCCTGTGCTTGAGCCGCTTGCGCGCGGTGTGCGGAGCGAGCTTGGTGCGTGGTGTCGTACGGCAGCAGATTGCGCAAGCGAGCCAGTGAGCGATGCTGACATCACGGTGCGAAAGCAAGAACTTTTGCGCTTACAAAGCGACATTGAGCGTGAAGAGATGCGTTTGGCGCACATCAAAGCGCAAATCGCCAAGCTACAACAAGACAGCACCAATTTGGATAACGCTAACCTAGACGATGAGCCAAATAAGCCAGCTTGATAGATGATTTTGTCATTTTGTTTGTATTTTTAACGCTGATTTCAAGTCATGTTTTCTTTTTAAGCCGTTTTTCAATCGTTTCTATTACCAATTTTAGCACCAATTTTAACGCCAACTTTACCATCAACGCTTATGCTAATCTCGCACCGCAAACGCCTATTTTCCCTGTATCGTATCGCTGCCAAATACCGTCTTGACACACATTTGGCGGACGTGCCAGAGCTTGCGCCGCTTGCCCGCTTGATTGCCAAGCACCCAGCCGCCATCGGCAAAAAGCACAACCCTTTGGGTGTGAAATTGGCGCTGGAAGAGATGGGGACGCTGTTTTTAAAACTTGGGCAGCTGCTGTCCACGCGCGCCGATTTATTGCCGCCTGACATCATCGCCCAGCTGTCTTTGTTGCAGGATAAAGTTGCGCCATTTGATGTGGTGATTGCCAAAGCACGCATTGAAGATAAGGCGGTGGGCTTGGGCCGTCCGCTGGGCGAGTTGTTTGCTAGATTTGACGATGTGCCTCTTGCCGCCGCCAGTATTGCGCAGGTGCATACCGCTGCTTTGCACGATGGGCGAGAAGTGGTGGTTAAGGTGGTGCGCCCTGACATTCGTGAGCCGATTTTGGCGGATTTTGAGCTGCTGCGCGAGATGGCAGCGTGGGTGTCGGTAAGGGTGGAAGCGGCGCGTGCCGTGCATTTGGTGGATTTGGTGGAAGATTATCGCCAAGTCATGCTTGGTGAGCTGGATTTGACGCTAGAAGCCGCCAATGCCACGAAAATGCGTGATAATTTTGCTGGTTCACGCATGATTTATGTGCCAAAAGTGTACGAGGCAACTAAGGGTGTGATGGTGTCGGAGCGCATTTTTGGCGTGCCGATTTCTAAGACGGACGTGTTTGATGCGCTCAATTATGACCGTGCGCGCCTTGCCGAAGTGGGCTTGACCATCTTTTTCACCCAAGTTTTTCGTGATAACTTTTTCCATGCGGATATGCACCCCGGCAATATCTTTGTGGAGACGCTGCCTGATGGCAAGGCGGTGGCTGAGCCACGTTATTTGGGTTTGGATTGCGCCATCATGGGTGCGCTGTCTAAGGACGATCAGCTGACGGTGGCACGACTTTTGCTGTCGGTGATGAACGGCAATTATGATATGCTTGTGGAAATCATCGCCCAAGCGGGCTGGATTCCGCCATCGGCTGACAAGCACGCTTTGGTCAAGGACATGGCACGCACGGTATCGCCCATGGTGAGTAAGCCGATTGACGAGCTGGATTTTGCGGGGATTTTGTTTGAAGTGCTGGGCATTGCGCGCCGCCATCGCATGAGCATTCCGCCGCAGCTGATGTTGCTATTAAAGACGCTGGTTCATGTGGAAGGCTTGGGGCGTGAGCTGTATCCGCAGCTGGATATTTGGGCGCTTGCCAAGCCAATTTTGACCGCATGGGTGAAAGATCAGCTTGACCCTGTGAAAAATCTTGGTGAGATTAAAGACAAGCTGCCTGAGATTTTGCTGTCTACCACCGAGCTGCCCAAGCTGTTTGCGCAAGGCGCGCAGTCTTTGGCGGCATTGGGCGCGCGCCAAGATGATGAGCTGCGAGAGCTGCAGGCTTTGCGAGCGGATTTGCTCAATCAGCGCCGTCATGACTGGATTGCTGCGGCAGGATTTTTGGCGTGCATTGCCATTGGCTTGACCGTGCCGATTTGGTGGCTGGGTGTGATTTTTCATGTGCTTGGCTTGGGATTTGTGGTGTGGCGTGTGCTGCAGTGAGCTAAAAATTGAGCGGCGAAAAAATTTTCAAAAAAAGCACAAATTTTTTAAAAAAGTGCTTGACTGCTGTCAAAAATCCGCTATAATATGCGCCATGTCAAGCGACAACCACTCATGCCAGTGTGGTGAAATTGGTAGACACGACGGATTCAAAATCCGTTGCCCTTAAAAGCGTGTCGGTTCGAGTCCGACCACTGGTACCATTTTGCTTTTTCAAAGCATTTCAAAAATATAAAAATAAGCCCCAAAGCCCCGATATATAAAGGTTTTGGGGTTTTTTGTTGTCTTTTCATTGTTGCATAGCTTTGCATAGTGTTTTATCATTTAAGTACCTATTTTAGTACCCAAAAAAACATGAGCAAGCCCATCAGTACAGACAGCCAATTAGCAGCCCTTAAACTTGAGAGCGGACAGAAAGAACGCTTTATACCAATCAAGGGTAAAGAGCGCTTATTTGTCAGACTAAGACCCATCAAAAACGGCTTTAGCAAAACATGGGTTTATCGTTACACCTTTGCAGCAAAGCAGCGCAAATACATAATCGGCGATTATCCCGATATAGGCTTGGCAGGCGTGGGCGATATTTGGCAAGAGCTAAACAGCCTAGTAGCGCAGGGCGTAGACCTTAACGAGCACAAAAAACAAAAAGCCAAACAGCAAAAGCGAGAGAGCGAAAATAAATTTAGCTTAGTTTGCGATAAATGGGCAGATACACAAAACTGGAGCGCAAACACCACCATAAGACGACAAAGAGACCTAGAAATCTTTAAAGCGTGGTTCGCTGATACGCCGATTAGCCAAATAAGCACGGACGACATTATAGAGCTATTAAAAGATATTGAAGACAAATACCGCCAGCGAGATAATCCAGAGCTACCAAGCGACAAAGCGAGCAGGTGCAGGGGCAGGCTGATAAGTTTGTTTTCGTGGGCGACTTTACACGGCTATTGTAAGACAAACCCCGCCGAGCCAATCGCCAACGCCAAAAGCAGCCATGTGTTAAAACAAGTAAAATACGGACACCGCCCCGCCTTGGTAAAGCCTGATGAGTTTTCCCGCCTGCTTGCTGATATATTCAAAGATACCACCATGCAGCCCGACACCCGTCATAATATGCTATTGCTTGCCTATACGGGCGTAAGAAACGGCGATATTAGAGAAATGAAATGGGCGGATATTGACCTAGAAGCGGGCAAGTGGGAGCTGACACCCAAAAAAAGCGGCAGCAGTAGCGATATACGTATGATTGAAAAAATGACCGTGCCGTTATCAAGGCAGGTTATCGCCATTTTACAAGAGCGGCAAAAGTTCACAGGCGGCAAAAAGTACGTTTTTGCAAAAGACAATCAAACGGGCTTAATCAGTGAAAATGCAACAAACACCGCATTAAAGCGCATGGGCTACCAAGACCGCCACTGTTCGCACGGCTTTAGGGCAGCCGCCAAGACCATCTTAATGAGTGAACTTGACTATAACGATATGATAACGGAGATGGTGCTAGGGCATAAGGTGAAAGGCGGCGATAATCCGTATTTAAGGGGTGATTTGTATAAAAGACGGTGCGAGCTTATGCAGACGTGGGCGGATTATATAGACGACTTAGCGGCAGGCAAAGACACCGCCAAATACAAGGGCATATACCGAGAAAACCCCGCCGAAGTTTTTAAAGTGCTGTTACAAATGCTTGGCAGAGATGAGCTGATAAGGTTGCTTTCCTAGTGAAAACGCCTAAGCCTTAAAAGGTTTTGGGCGTTTTTTATGGCGGTGAATAAAAAATGTTGGAAGAAAAAAACGTGAGAACAGCGGGAACAGCGGGAACAGCCAATAAAATCAAGGGCTGGCGATGGGAACAAGGCGGGAACAGAGCGGGAACAGATAGAGAACAGAAGTAGAACAAATTTATTTATTATGATTGCTTATAGTATCAAAACTTGCTATCATAAACAAAACCAACCAATAAGCCCAATATGCAAAGCAAACACCAAAAGACGCTAACAGCCATCTTTACCAATCCCATCAGTGCAAACATTAAATTTAAAGACATTGAAAGCCTGCTTGTGGCATTGGGCGCAAAGATTAGCGAGCGAGAAGGCAGCCGAATAGCCGTAGTGTTAGATGGGCAAGTTAGGGTATTTCATAGACCACACCCCAGCCCAAACACTGACAAAGGGGCGGTGATGAGTGTTCGCAGATGGCTGATTGATTTGGGTTACAACGGAGCAAAAGCAGATGAATAACACAATGATAATTGACAATCATAAAGCCCTTATTACCTTTGACGCTGATTTACAGATGTTTAGGGGTGAATTTATCGGCTTAAATGGCGGTGCAGATTTTTACAGCGACACAGTGGAAGGCTTACAGCGTGAAGCCCATTTATCGTTACAAGCCTTTTTGCGGACTTGCAAAGAAAACGGCATAAAGCCTTACCAACAATATTCAGGGCGGATTTTGACACGCCTGCCAAGCGAGCTACACGAGCAAGTAGCCCATACCGCCATAGCGCAAGGCATAAGCATTAACCAATTTGTTAAAAACACCCTAGCGCAAGCGGTGCAGGCGTGAGCTTTGGGGCTAGACAAATGAGCTTTACCAATCATAGTTTGGCAAGTCTACCCAAAGACCAACGCGCCAAAGCCCTAAAGCGGAGCGGTATCGTTAGAAAAACCCCAGAGCAAATCAAAGCACAGCCGCTAAATGACGAGCTAGAGCGATTAAAGGCGATGAAAGACAGTGATATAGACTTTAGCGATATACCGCCTTTGACAGATGAGCAAATCGCCCATTTTAAGCCCATCAAAAAACAAGTAACTATGCGCCTTGATAGCGATGTGATTTTGGTTACTGGATTTTTAGTAACCAATTCCGCATTTCAAATGCAGAACCAAGCTGGTCGAATGAAAATATCTTTACTGGCCGTGACTAGCCTTAACGAAATGGTGAAAGCTGGTGGATTTTTCATAATTTGCATTATGCGCTTTTTATCCATATAATGATAAAAAAGTAACTACAAGGCTAAACCATGCTTTTTGAATGGGACGAACACAAAAACACCATCAACCGCCAAAAGCACGGCATAAGTTTTGAGCTGGCAAGTCGTATTTTTGCAGACCCATTTTTAATCACCACGCAAGACATTTACAGCCAAGACGAAATGCGCTTTTTATCCATTGGTAGTATCGATGGCGTGGTGGTGATTTTGGTTGTTCACACCTATAAAGACGACAACGGAGCAGAAATAAACCGCCTAATATCAGCACGAAAATTGAGCAAATCGGAGGTTAGAAAATATGGCTATCGTTAGAATGACCCTAGGGCAAGCCAGCGCATTGCCGCTTAATGACGAACTAGAGCAACTAAAGGCAATGCAAGATGACAATATAGATTACAGCGACATACCACCGCTGTCAGATGAGCAGATTGCCCAATTTAAACCCATCAAAAAACAAGTAACCATGCGCCTTGATAGCGATGTTTTGGCGTGGCTGAAAAAAGACGGCAAAGGCTATCAAACCAAAGCCAACCGCCTATTAAGAATGCTTATGCTACAGGATATGCAAAAGGTTTAATGGCAATCGCAAGCAGTGCAGGCGTGAACGAATTTAAAGCATTTGCCACGCCTGCCCATATTGGCTATAAGGTGATTACACACAATAACCACATAAGGGCAAATCATGCCAACCATACACACCAAGCCCATCAAAGCGGGCAACAGTCAAGCGGTGAGATTACCCAAAGAGTTTGCCTATCCAGCAGACACACCGCTAATGATGAGTAAAGAAAACGGCATTATCACAATCCGCCCAGTTACCACACTTGGCGAAGTACCAAGCCTATTTAAGGCATTGGGCGATAAGATGGGCGATGATGAGTTTAAACGCACGGAATTTGACGACAAGGGGCGTGATTGGTGAAGTATTTATTAGATACCAACATTTGTATTTATCTGTTAAAACACCAGCCAAAAAGCCTATTACAGCGTTTTGCCAGTTGTAATATTGGCGATGTGGCAATTAGTGCTATCACATGGGCGGAGCTGTTGCGTGGATTGGATAAATACGAGCCTAAAGCAGAATTTGAGCGGTTGCGTGGCTTGCTTGAGATTTTGCCATTTGATGAAAAAGCAGCAATGACTTTTGGCGAATATATGCAAACAGCAGACCATAAAGCCGATTTTGATACACTGATTGCCTGCTATGCCAAAACCCATAATCTAACCCTAGTTACCAACAATACCAAAGATTTTATACGCTATGGTATAGAGCTAGAGAATTGGGTGCAGGCGTGAACAAATTTAACGACAACAAAAGGAGCATATATGAAAAAGCTACTATTCCCTATGGCATTAACAGCCTTATTGGCCGCTTGTGCGACAGCCCCAGTGCAAACGGTTTCAGTGCAGACAACACCAGCACCAGTACAGACAGCACAAGGGCTGAAAATTAAAAATAAAGGGCATTGGATTGATTTAAGAAGCCCTATAGCATACGAGCAAGGGCATTTAAGCGGTGCTGTTAACATTCCTGTAGAACAGCTATCAAAACGCATTACAGCCTTAGATAAAAACGCTACTATCAACGTGTATTGCGATAACCAACCATGCACAAACCAAGCCATGCAGACATTGCAGCAATTAGGGTATCACAACGCCATCAATCAAGGCGACTATGACAATTTGCTACAACAGGGGTATCGATAATGATACAAAAAGCCCAAGATGATTACGGCAGGCTATTGAGTATTTTATCGGAGCTTGAAAACAGCTTATCATTATGGCAAGAAGCAAAAGCCCTAAGTGATAGCCTTGATGAGTTCTACCAACGCCCAGAGTGGCTACAGTGGCATGATGACGCTGATAAATTCACCATACAAACAAATGGCAATTTTAGCGTTTTATCAGAAGACGCCATTTTTAATGTCCTAGAGCGATATGCAGATTTAAAAAGGGCATTAAAGCAAATGTAAAGGTTTTAGCAGGTGGTTTTACACGCCTGCTATCTGATTTGGAAGGTGTGAATGATGATTTTACCCAGTAAAAAACAGGTGCAAAAAGCAGGTAAAGCCCTAGCAAAAAACACCACAGGGCAAGAATATACAGACGCTATGGCGGTGCTATCGCAGTGGCGTTCATTACACACTTACCCAATTAACACCTTCCAAGCCCTATTAAGAAAAAAGGCAAAGGATTTTAAAAATCCCATCATCGCCCAAAGATTAAAGCGAACACCATCAATTATCACCAAACTGCAACGCTTTCCCAATATGGATTTATCAAGAATGCAGGACATCGGTGGGCTTAGGGTGATTGTGGACAGTATCGATGATGTGTATCGCTTTCATCAATCGCTAATCAATGGCAAACACCAACACGAGCCACTATTGCCACCTAATGATTATATCAAGACCCCAAAGGCGGACGGCTATAGAAGCTTGCACCAAGTTTTTAAATATCATAACAGCGACAAGCCAGAGCTAAACGGCTTATTTGTAGAATTGCAGATACGCACCAAGCTGCAACACGCATGGGCAACCGCAGTAGAGACGCTAGGCATTGCCACGCAGTCCAGCATAAAAACTGGTGGCGGTACTGATGAGATTAAACGCTTTTTTAAGCTGGCAAGTGCGTTATTTTCACACCATGAAAAACAGCCCTTGCTTGATGAATTGGCAGGCGTGAATATCTATCAAATCGCCCAAGAATTGCAAGAGATAGAAAACCGCTTACAGATTTTTGCCAAACTAAAAAGCATTATCATCACCGCCAAGCAGATTGAAAGCAGCAGTAACGATGGTGATTATTATCTAATCGAGCTGGACAGCAAACAAGGCACGGTTAGCCTTGTGGCATTTAGCAAAAATCAATTAGCCATCGCTGAAACACTTTACCAGTCACAAGAAATTAAGACCAAAGATAATGCCAATATTGAAGTGGTGTTACTATCCGCTGGCAATCTAAAACAGGTAAAAAAGGCTTATCCAAACTATTTTTTAGATACGCAGGATTTTATTAAAAGTTTAATCAAGATTTGTGCAGCCATCAAGACATAAACAAAAGGAACAATTACCATGAGCAAACCTACCAACACCAAGCCAGTTGTTATACAGCTAACAGGCGAAGCAGGTAAGCGAGTTATTTTAAATTCCGCTAAGCGTGTAATGAACGCCCACAAAAAAGAAATTAAAGCATTGGCAGATAAATGATTGATATAGATTTTGTGATAGCCATTCATGACGAGATATTAGAAAATGAAAAAGGGCTAAAGGGCATTGCGAGTTTGGCAAGCCTTGAAGGTTGCTTATCACGCATTGACAATCAAATGAACTATGAGCCGTTAGATAATATTTATCTGATAGGGGCATTTTACGCAGTAGCATTAGCCAAAGCCCACGCTTTCAATGATGGCAACAAAAGAACCGCCCTTGTGGTTATGCTAACTTACTTGGATATGCAAGGCGTTAATATCGCCCCTGATAATGGCTTAGATGATTTAATGGTGAAAGTAGCAAGCAGCGAAATAAACCATATCGAGCTTGCAGAGATTTTAAAAGATTTAACGATTTAAACGCTAAACAGGGGGAGTGGTGAATTTACCAAGCAAAAAACAGATACAAAAGGCGGGTAAGGCGTTAAAGAAAAACGCCACAGGGCAAGAGTACGAAAACGCCATGCAGGTATTATCACAATGGCGGGCGTTACACACTTACCCAATTAACACTTTTCAAGCCTTGCTAAGACGCAAAGCCAAGAAATACAAAAACCCAATCATAGCCCAAAGGCTAAAACGGACGCCATCAATCATCACCAAATTGCAGCGTTTTCCCAATATGGATTTATCAAGAATGCAGGACATTGGGGGGCTTAGGGTGATTGTGGGCGGTATTGATGACGTGTATCACTTGCATAAATCGCTGATGGGCGGTAAGCATGAACCGCTATTACCGCCGAATGATTATATCAAGCAGCCAAAGGCGGACGGCTACCGCAGTTTACACCAAGTTTTTAGATACCACAACAGCGATAATCCAGAGCTAAACGACTTATTTGTGGAGCTGCAAATACGCACCAAGCTACAACACGCATGGGCGACCGCCGTAGAGACGCTTGGCATTGTTGAAAAATCGTCTTTAAAAACAGGCGGCGGCAGTGATGAGATTAAGCGGTTTTTTAAGCTGGCAAGTGCGTTGTTTTCGTATCATGAAAAGCAGCCCATACTTGCCGAATTGGCAGGCGTGGACGCTCAAGCCATCAAGCAAGAATTGCAAGAGATAGAAAAACGCTTGCAGATATTTAGCAAATTACAAGGCATTATCATCACCGCCAAGCAGATTGAAACCAACAACACGAGCAGCGATTATTACTTGATGGAGCTAGACAGCGACAAAGGGGCGGTAAACCTTATCGCTTTCACCAAATCGCAGATGACACAGGCGCAGACGCTTTATAAAGCCCGTGAGATGGATACCAAAGACACGCCAAATATTGAAGTGGTATTGATAGCGGCGGGCGATTTAAAGCAGGTGAAAAAAGCCTATCCAAACTATTTTTTAGACACGCAGGATTTTATTAAGCGATTAAATAAGATTTGCGCAACTATACCAAACAAGCAAACACGCCAAGCCATGAGCGAATTAGACGCTGGCAAAGGGACGAAGTTTGACAATATAGATGATTTGATGGCGGATTTATCCGAAAAACCCTTTTAGCAGGCTAGGAGTAGCTACCGAACGGCGGTATTTTTTCATACCTTGACCGCCACGCCTGCTAATCCTTTTTTAAGGTATGGATAAGGTATGAGAGCATGAGTAATCCAGCGTTAAACTTTGCCAAAGCTGAATATTACACGCTACAAGAAGCAAGCGAGTATTTGAATTTAAAGCATGGTGCAGGCGTGATAAACGCCCAAAAACTGCTAAAGCAGGCGATTAGCTATGATATTCCTTGTTATGTGTATGGCAGCGGTTTTTCTGTGATGGCTTGCGATGTTTTTTTTAAAGATGAGATTGCGCGAGCGGCGGACGGTTTTGATTGGGAAAAAGAAAAAAGACAGCAGCAAAAAGCGGAAGCTGTTGAAAAAGAGATAGAAAACCTTGTAAATCATTTTCTTTTTTATGATGGCTGCTTTTTGAAAGTAAGTAACGTAATGCTTAGCCATGTGTTATTTTGTGAAAATAACGGGCAATCTACTCAATCGTTAAATTTTCATGAAAATATCTTTGATGGGTATTTGTCTACAGCATGGGAAAATGGGGAGCATAACGAAAACTTTTTTGGCGTGGCGGGCAAAGATTTTTGGGATGAAGTAGAAAGCGTTAATCTTTTGCCAGTAACAAACGCCTTATGGTTGGAGGACGTGCAGGGCGAAAAAGTCTATAGCATAGACGATATTAAGAAATTAACTTCATTGAAATTTACCCATTATGAAATAAATACAGAAAAATTTGAGTTATGCCCGTTTTTTGAAATTGGCTTAAAAGATTTAATCATTTTTCATAAAGACCTTAAAGCCTTAGAAAACCATATTTTAAACAGCGACCCAATACCCGAAAAGCAAACGCCAGCATTAGGGCATTTAGCAAAATTAAATCAGCCGCTACACTCACGCACCGCAAATAACGCAGCTAAAGTGATAGCGGCGATGGCAGAGCTTTTAAAAATGGATATAACAACGCCTTACGGCAATGAAAGCAACGGTAAAATATTGGGAGCAGCGGAGAAATTAGGCTTGCAAATAAGCCCAGAGACGATAGCCAAATGGTTAAAAAGCGCCAACCAAGAACAATCAAAATAAACCCCAAACCCTAGTTAGAACCTAACTAGGGTTTTTTGGTGCCTATTCATTGCATAATCACCCATACCAATTCATAGAAGGTATATAGTTATGCAAACCCTACCAAAAGACGGCTTGAGCCAAGCCAAACATATTTTACCGCTTTTGCCATTTAGCAGAACCACGCTTTACCGCAAATGCTTGGCGGGTACATTCCCAAAACCCAAACGCCTAAATGCTAATTTGACCGTTTGGCAAAATAACGAAGTTTTGGAATACCTAAAAGACCCATCAAAATGGGAGCGTATCAAATGCTAATCACCGACAAAAACCGCAAGAGCCAACAGCAAATCATGGCGCAAACCTTGCTAGACGGCAAAACATTCACGCACCTAGAGATGAAGCAGCAGCACAGCATATCAAGCCCAGAGCGCAGACTTTGCGAGCTGCGCCGATTTGGCTTTGAAACCGTGTTCACCATTGGCAAAAACCCAAACACAGGCGCAAATTACCGCATTTTTAGGCTTGTCAAATTGCCAAGCGTAGAAGCCGTTTTGCGAGTGTTTGGCGAAATTCCCACACAGTACAAGCATTTATTCAAGGGGCAACCATGCTAGACAGATTAGAGCAAATCACCGAGCGGCTTATCGTAGACCAACACACCGCTAAGCAGTATTTTGTGAACGGGCAAACGAGCAACGCAAGAGCGATACTCAATGACAGCATAGATGAAGCGATTAGCGATTTAAAAGCGGTGATTGATGAATGGTATTATCACCAAAATGCAAGATGAAAAAATGCAATAAAAAAGCCAAGCCCTTATAAATCAAGGCTTGGCAAAATGAAAATGAAATTTTCAGGTCGATTTCACAAGAGTATTATATCATGAGTTTTGCAAAACAAATATCAAGTTTTAATCAGATTTTTAAAATAGACAGAAACGCAGGCGTGGGCTATGATGAACGGACTACTAAATCTTCTAGCGGTTATCCGCACCCGACAGCTTGCGGCATTTTTATGCCTTGCATTCGCAATATTCGCATAAAATCCACTTTGCCAGTTATGGCGGGTCGAGAGAACCTAATAAAACACCCTTTGCAGGGAAATAAGTTCCGCCGTCTAGAAGCGGTAGTTGAAGCCCGCCCACCCATGTGGGCGATACTAACTAAACTTCTAGGAGTGTTCACCATGAACGCAAAAAACCGCCATAATACGGCTTTTGGCAATCTGCCAGTACAAACCCCTATCCAAACCACCCAAGCAAGCGTAGAACGCAAAACAGGCGCATTCTATGGCGCATTATCACGCCTGCCATCACCAAAAAAAGCCCTTGCCTTTTTGGGTGAGTTTTGCAATAATGTAAATCTCTCTCAAAATTTATGTAGCAGTTCGCCAAACTGTTCAAATTGGCTTTTTTTACGCCAAGACACCGCCACAGGCGCAGGCGTGAACCCATCATCTAAGGACTTTGCGCAGACAAAGCACCTATCATCTTATGATGGGGCGACACCACAAAATAAGCCAATCGGTGAATATGTGGGGCGGTTACTACATAGACCGAGAGTGAGCCCCATCACCCTTTTAGCGGTGATTTCTCAAACTCAAAATTATGTAGGAGTGTTCACCATGAACGCATTTTTAGAGCGTATTTCTCACTATTCCCCAATCCAATCTTTCGCCATTGGCTTTATCGCCACCGCCTTTATTTGCGCCCTTGTTTTGCTAGGGGGTGCAGCATGAAGCATGATTACGAATATTACAGTGTAGAATGCAAGGAAGCCAATATTTACCGCCTATTTGACACCAAAGCCGAAGCGGTAGCCTTTGCTAAGTCGCTTAAATTTGCCAAAGATAAAATCAAAGTATGTTTTAATCGTGGTTGGTATTGGGATAAAGGGGGCGAATAATGAACATTGCAGAAGTATGGGAAACGGATTTTAAAGAGCTAGAAAACGCCCAATTTGGCGAGCATGTGGCATTGCATGATTTAAAAACGGACTACAAAGAAGCCGCCATCACAGCGGGCAAAACCTACTACCCAATGAAAAACGCAGCAGGCGAGCTGATAAGCATTACAGGCGATGATTTGCGCCCCGTAGAGCACCCAAAGGGCGCAGCCGTCATCATGGGGGATATACACGCCCCCACCGCCTTTATCGTTGATGATTGGGACGATGGCGAGCGGTTATTTAGCGTATTGCCAAACACCGAATACAAGGCGGCTTGCGTGTTAATCACGCCTGCTAAAGTGAGCGCAGCAAAGGAATTTGGCGCAAAGCAAATCATCATCACCGCCACACTAAACCAAAAAGATGAAATGCTTGCAAAGCTGGCAGGCGTGAACGGTGAATTATGGCTTGGTATTACCGATTTGGCGACCATTTTAGACAATGGCGATGAAGTGGAAAAAATACCGCTTGGCGTGAACCGCTGGCGATGTGCTGGCGGTGAGTTTGTTTTATCTGATGATGGCTTGTGGCATATCACAGACGCAAAAGACGATGAGCCAAGCAAAAAAACTTGGCTTTCACCGCCTTTGTATGTGGACGGCTTAACACGCAACAAAAACGGCACAAATTGGGGCAAATACATACGCACCAAAGACCAAGACGGCAACACGCACCGCTTTATTTTGACCGATGACAAGCTACAGGGCGACGCTAGAGAATGGCGCAAGCTATTGGCGGCGCATGGGTGCAGCCCGAGCAACAAGCCCCACGCCAAGCAGTTATTGAGCGATTATCTACACCGCCACCCCACCAAGACACGCTACACCACCGTATCAAGTAGCGGCTGGCATGGCGATGTGTATGTTTTGCCTAATGCCGTATTTGGCGCAAATAACGTACTGCTTGATAAAGAATTTGCCACGCACCACAGCCAAAAAGGCAGCCTAAGCGACTGGCAAGAGAATATCGCCAAAGAGTGTATCAAACACGACAGATTAACGCTTGGCTTGTGCATGGCGTTTGGCGGGGCGTTGCTTGAGCTGATGAATATGCAAAGCATTGGCGTTCATTTGGTGAGTTCATCATCACAGGGCAAGACGCTAACGCTGAATTTGGCGTGTAGTGTGTGGGGTAAGCCGAGCGATTTACTAAAAACTTGGAATTTCACCGCCAACGGCTTAGAGATGATTGTAAGTTTGCACAATGATAACTTTTTGGCATTGGACGAGCTTGGGCAGATTGGCGCAAAAGAAGCCGCCAAAGTGGTTTATATGCTTGGCAATGGCGCAGGCAAGGGGCGAGCTACTAAAGATTTGAGCTTGCAAGATGTGCGAACGTGGCGGACGTGCTGGCTTTCTACTGGTGAAATTACCCTAAGCCAAAAACTTGCCGAGATAGGCAAATCCGCCCATGCTGGCGAGCTTATGCGTATGATACATTTGCCCGCCAACAGCGAGCAAGGCAGCGTATTTGATGATGTGGAAGTGGGCGAGCAAGGCAGAAAATTGCACAGCCGTTTAAACGACTATGCAAGCCGTTTTTACGGCACGGCTGGCACGGCATGGCTTGAGTACTTGACCGCCGATAAAAAGGGCATGGCAGAGCTTGCAGGCGGGTTGTATGATGAATTTATGGCAGGTTTTGGGGATTTATCACAGCAACAAGGGCGAGTGCTTGGCTATTTTGCGCTGATGGCGACCGCTGGCGAGCTTGCGACTAGAGCAGGCATTACAGGTTGGCAAGATGGGCAGGCAAGCCAAGCGATTGCTAATTTGTACCATGTTTGGCTTGCCAATAACAAGGACGATTTACAAACAGCGCAAGCAATAGAAGCCATACAGCATTTTATCGAGCAGCACCAATTTAGCCGCTTTGTGAACGCTACAGAGCCATCTTTTACGCCATCAGACATAAGACACACGGCAAACTTTGCAGGCTATATCACGAACATTAAGGATGTAGGCGTGGTTTATGCGTTCAATCAAAGCGCATTTGATGAAGCCATCAAAAAGCATGGTTTAAGCCGTGATGTTTGTTTAAATATTCTAAAAAATCATGATTTTTTGCATTGCAATGACGGCGGACGGTTTAAGGCAAAAATCAGAATTGAAAACGGCAAAAACCCCCTAAGTTTTTATGCAATCAAGGCGAAAATACTAGAATTTAGCAAAAATTAGGGCAAAATGGGGAACAGTTCCCAAATTTGTTCACAGTGCAAAGCCTTGTGGCACTAGGTTGTTCCCGCTGTTCCCGCTGTTCCCGCACTTTTTTGACACACACGCAAACACACACGCAGCACTTTTACAAAATCACGCCTGCTATTGTGTATTTTTGCTAAAGAAAATAAAATAACAAGGGGCTTTTCAAAAGCTTTTTTGTTATGAAAAGCGGCAAGATTTGGCGAATTGCCACAAGGTTTTGCAAAACAACCCCATGCAAAGGGTGAGATTACGGCGATTTCTGAACGCTATAAAAAAGAGTAAGACTGGACGAATTCCCTAAGATTTGGTAAGTTTTCGCATTTTTGAACCGTATAAAAAGGGTTTTTGAACGATATAAAAAAGAGCGGGGCGGCAAGATTGGAGCTTGGAAAACAACCCTATGTAGTGGTGAATTTGCCCAAAATACAGAGCCGCCAAAATGGGGGTATCAACCAAATTTAGTACCTATTTTAGTACCTAAAATTGACTTACCAAAATACAAGACTAATAAAATCAATGACTTAAAGCCTTAGTTTAATTCCGACCACTGGTACCATATACAAAACCCCCGAAACTTAGTTTTTGGGGGTTTTTGTTTCGGTGGAAATTTGGTGTGTTCAAGCGCTTTGCTGTAAAGCTAGGCAGAGATAGATTGTCTTTGCTGTCCGCTTACGCTTTCCCCACCACCCCATACACCGCATGATAAGTCAGCGGATAATGCCATTTGCCTGCATCATCTTGCCAAGCGAATTTGCGCTGATAATCTTGCATAAACTGTGTAAGCGTGCTTTTCGTCCAGCGAAAGTCCGCACTCGTGGCGGTTACACCTGTGTTTTGCAGGTGTTTTAGCACAGCTTTTGGGCTGTCAAAATTCAGCTCGTATTGTTGTTCTGACAAATGCAAAATTTGAAATCCTGCCGCAGTCAGTAGATTTTCATAGTCTTTAAGGCTGTAATAGTCCAAGCCTTGATTGGTTAAGTGTTTGATTTGATGCAAGTTTTCTGTGCTAAAACTAGAAAATACAAACACGCCATCATCTTGTAATGCGCCATGCGCTCGCTCAAGCAATGCAGGCAAATCTTTAAGCCATTGCAAACACGAACTGCTCACCACCAAATCCAGCGAATCAGGCAGCGGTAATTGCTCAATATCGCCAATCAAATACTGCGTTTCACCGTGCGGATTGGCTGGATTTTGTCTGATTTCTGGGTATAAATCGTTCAAAATCAGCACATCTATGCGCACTTTTTCCAGTAAGGCGCGGCTTAATTCGCCTGTGCCGCAGCCGATTTCTAGCGTGCGTTTGGCGGCTGTCGGCAGGTGCGGCGCAGCATAAGACATCAGCGTGCGCACGATGACTTTTTGGACGTGGGCGGCGGCGTCATAGGTGTGGCGGGCTTTGGCGAAACGCCGTGCGATGGCGGCGTTTGGACTGGTCATGGTGCGTCCTTGTGTTCAGATATGGCTTGGGTTTTAAAATTATCCACCGAATTATAGGCTTTTATTTTTAAGATTTTCTAAAATATTTAGCAGCTTGTCAATGTCCGTTTGAGTGATGTGGCTGTTTAGGCAAATGCGCAGGCGTGCTTGGTTTTTTGGTACGGTGGGCGGACGCACAGCCAGCACATAAAAGCCCGCTGCCTTTAGTGCCTTGGCGTATTCTAAGGTGCGGCGATTATCACCAATAATCACAGGAATGATGTGGCTTTGGGACGGACAGTCAAATCCCAAGCCGTGCAACTTTGCAATAAAATCCATCGCCAAAGCCTGCAAATCCGTGCGGGCTTGGTGCTTATCAAGCATATAATCAAAGACGTGGCGTGTCCAAGCGGCATTGATGGGCGGTAGTGCCGTGCTAAAAATCAGCGGACGCATGGCGTTAATCAGATAGTCTTTGATGATAGGGTGGCAAATGCAAAATCCACCCACCGAAGCCATCGTCTTGCCAAACGCACCGACCAAAAAATCAATCTCACCCAGCACGCCTTGCTCTTCAGCAATGCCAAGTCCGTGTTTGCCACGCACAGCGATGGCGTGCGCTTCATCAACATACAGCGAGATTTTTGGGTAATTATTTTTAAGATTTACTAAAAATTTCAAATCGGTAACATCACCGTCCATGCTAAAGACGCTTTCGGTGGCGATGATGATGCGCTCATAATCGTGATAATGCTTATCAATGAGTGCAGTCAATCTTTGACAATCTTGATGCGGATAGCGCAGATGTGCCGCTTTGGATAATAAAATGCCATCAATGATACTGGCGTGTACCAGTTTATCCGCCAAAATCAGCGTGCGAGAATCGCTGATGGCAGGCAAAATACCGACATTGGCATGATAGCCGCTGTTAAAAGTGAGTGCTGATAACGTGCGTTTGGCGTGTAAACTGAACGTGTCTGCCAAAGTCTTTTCAAGGGTGCTGTGTTCGTCAAATGTGCCAGTGAGCAGGCGAGACGATGACGCACTTAGGCGTAAGCTGTCTTGGCTATGCGTGGTGAAAAATTGTTGCCGTAGGTGAGTGTCGCTTGCTAGTCCAAGATAGTCGTTGCTGGCAAGGTTTAATAAAGGTGGTGTATCGGCTGATGTGGCGGGGTAAATAAAGCGATCCGCTTGGCGAGATGTGCTAAATGCGCGGTGATTGTCCGCACATTTTAAGGCATTGAGTTTGTTTTCGTACCAAGATAGCATATCCATTGCCAAGCGGTTTTGGGATTATTGAGCAGCTTCTGCTACTGCTTCAGCTGCATCAGTGGCAGCTTCTTCAACCGCTTCAACGGCTGCTTCTTCAGCGACTGGTTGAGCGATTTTTTGTTTTACGCCAGCTGGGTATTGTGCTTCAGCCGCTTGGGTGCGTTGCATATCTTCTAGCGCAGCTTGAGCTTTTACGTCTGCGTCAAATTCAGGGCCTTCGCCAACTGGGTATTGAGTGTCTTCAAGCTGAGAGAAGTTGCTTTGCTTGTAGAATACTTTGTCAGCGGTTTTAGTCATAGCATTGCAGCCAGCCAAAGCAACGGCAGCAGCGGCAAGTAGAGCGATTTTTTTCATAAAATTTCCTAATTACAGTGAGATGCCAAAAATAGCACTTGCCTATTATACTAAAGTTTGGCGAGCGTGCAAAGATTTGGATACATTGATGATACAAATTTGTGGTGGAAATGGTGCGGATTTGCTTGATTTGATGAAAGTATTTATTGGTGTAAATCAATTTATGATGGTTTGTATAGGCTAAATTATAGGTTAATTTTATGCGTCTTGCAACGTTCTACCACGAATTACAACGAACTACTAAACTACCCAAAACCCTTATAAACCCATATTCTTGAAAAAATAAGGGCTTTTTGAACTATGCCAAAAAGCCTTGATATGTTGTTTGGTCGGAGTGGCGGGATTCGAACTCGCGACCCCTTGCACCCCATGCAAGTGCGCTACCAAGCTGCGCTACACCCCGAATAGACCCCATATTTTACCCATAAATCCAAAAATTGCAAGTATTTTTCTTAATCATAAGGAAGTGTTCACCTTGGTTGATTGTTTATTTTTGTATTTGTATTTAAAAATCACTCATCGTTGCAAAGCCACCGTCATAAAAACTGCCATCATAAAAAACCGCCCATCATCAGATGAGCGGCTTTTGGTTTTGTCAGGTGATTAACCACCGAAGTCGTCAAGCAAGATGTTTTCATCTTCTACGCCCAAATCTTTGAGCATTTTGATGACAGCGGCGTTCATCACTGGAGGCCCACACATATAGAACTCACAATCTTCTGGGGCAGGGTGGTCTTTTAGATATTCTTCGTACAAGACGTTGTGAATAAAGCCAGTGTAGCCTTCCCAGTTGTCTTCTGGTTGTGGGTCAGACAGGGCGACGTGCCATTCAAAGTTATCAAACTCTGCTGCCAAGCCGTCATAATCTTCCACATAGAACATCTCACGCTTAGAACGCGCACCGTACCAGAAGCTGATTTTGCGGTCTGATTTTAGGCGTTTTAGCTGATCAAAGATGTGCGAACGCATCGGTGCCATACCAGCACCACCACCGATGAATACCATCTCAGCTTTGGTGTCTTTGGCGAAAAACTCACCATAAGGGCCAGATACGGTAATCTTATCACCCGGTTTTAGGCTAAAGACGTACGATGACATCTTGCCCGGTGGAATGCCTTCTGGGCCGCGCGGCGGTGGACTGGCGATACGAATGTTGAACTTGATGATGCCTTTTTCTTCTGGATAGTTTGCCATAGAGTAGGCGCGGATGACAGGCTCGTCCACTTTTGAGCTGTAACGCCACAAGTCAAACTGATCCCAGTCAGGACGGTATTCTTCGGCAATGTCAAAGTCTTTGTAGTGTACTTCGTGTGGCGGCGCTTCAAGCTGCACATAACCACCCGCGCGGAAAGGCACGACTTCGCCTTCAGGGATTTTTAGCGTCAATTCTTTGATGAAGGTTGCTACGTTGTCATTAGAAATGACTTCGCATTCCCATTTTTTCACGCCAAAGAATTCAGGGTCAATCTCCACTTTCATGTCTTGCTTAACCGCCACTTGGCAAGCCAAACGCCAGTTGTCGCGGATTTCGCCTTGGGTGAAATGACCTTCTTCGGTTGGCAGGATTGAGCCGCCACCTTCTACCACTTTACAGCGGCACTGACCACAAGTACCACCACCACCGCAAGCAGATGATAGGAAAATGCCTTCAGATGCCAAGGTTTGTAGCAATTTGCCCCCAGCGGCAGTGCTGACGCTGTTGTCGGGATCGTCATTGATGTTGATGGTAACGTTGCCAGAACTAACCAATCGTGAGCGGGCGATTAGAATAATCACCACCAAGCTCATGATAATGGCAGTAAACATGGCAACGCCGCCAAATGCTGTACCAAACATGATACTTTACTCCTAATTGTTATAGCGACATACCGCCGAATGACATAAAGCCAAGCGACATCAAGCCTACGGTTACAAAGGTGATGCCAAGACCACGCAGCGGTGCTGGCACGTCTGAGTATTTTAGTTTCTCGCGGATACCTGCTAGGGCGGCGATTGCCAATGCCCAGCCGAAGCCAGAACCAATACCATAAACGATAGATTCACCAAAGTTGTAATCACGCTCAACCATGAACAATACGCCGCCCATGATGGCGCAGTTTACCGTAATCAATGGCAGGAACACGCCCAGTGCGTTGTACAGGCTTGGTACGAATTTATCAAGGAACATTTCCATGATTTGTACGGTTGCCGCAATCAATGCGATGTAGCTTAGCAAGCCTAGGAACGACAAATCAACGTTTGGATAGCCAGCCCACGCCAATGCACCGTCTTTTAGTAGGTATTGGTAAAGTAGGTTGTTTAGCGGTACGGTGATTGCCATCACCACCACAACAGCAATACCAAGACTGATGGCGGTAGATACTTTCTTTGAAATCGCAATGAAGGTACACATGCCTAGGAAGAAGGCAAGTGCCATGTTCTCAACGAAAACAGAAGTGATAAATAAACTAATATAGTGTCCCATTAGTGACTCCCCATGCCTTTAGACTGCGGCTTCATCACAAATTCAGCAGGCTCTTGTTGGTCTTTTTTCCATAGGCGAATAATCGCGATAAAACCTGCAATGATAAAGAACGACGATGGTGGCAATAGCAGCAAGCCATTTGGAATGTACCAACCGCCATCGGTGGCTTTTTCCAAAATTTGCAAGCCGAACCAGCTGCCGTTACCGATAAGCTCACGAATGCTGGCAACGAAAATCAACACCGCAGAGTAGCCAAGACCGTTACCAATGCCGTCAAGGAAACTTGGGATTGGTGGGTTGCTCATGGCGAAGGCTTCAGCGCGACCCATTACGATACAGTTGGTGATGATAAGACCTACGAATACCGACAGCGAGCGGCTGATTTCATAGGCAAAGGCTTGCAAAATCTGATCTACCACAATCACCAAAGAAGCGATTACGACCATCTGTACGATGATACGAATGCTTGATGGGATTTTGTTACGAATGATCGAGATAAAAAAGCTAGAAAACGCAGTTACTAGCGTCAATGCGATACACATTACCAAGGCGTTTGCCACGCTTGTGGTTACCGCAAGTGCCGAACAGATACCCAAGATTTGTAGGGCGATTGGGTTATTGTTAAAAATCGGCGTCGTCAGAATGCTTTTGGTATTAGCCATGATTACGCTCCTTCACCGTTGCCAGCTGCGCCAGCTTTTAGGTTGTCCAAGAATGGCTTGAACCCTTTTTCGCCCAGCCAAAACTGTAGTAGATTGTTCACGCCACGAATGGTCAAAGTTGCACCGCTGATGCCGTCCACTTGACCTTCACGCGCTGTACCTGCTTTGGTAACAGCCATTTTCATTGAGCCGTCTTCGTTGTACAGCGTTTTGCCTACCCATTGTGCTTGCCAAGGGGCTTCTTCAATGCGTGAGCCTAGACCCGGAGTTTCTTTGTGTTGGTAGAAGTTCACACCTTTGATGGTGTTCAAATCTTTATCCAAAGTCAAAAGACCAAAGATTGGGCCCCACAGACCTGCACCGTGAATTGGCAGTACGATTTGCTCAATGTCGCCAGCGCCATCTTTGGCGATGTAAACTTTGGCAAATTTTGGCTGACCGCCGATTTTGGCGATGTCATTTTCTAGGGCGTTTGACAGCTCTGGCGTACGCGCCGCTTTGGCAACGTCAAAGCTATTGGCATCAACGCCTGCTGCGCTCATCTCTTCTTCGGTGGCAAATGCACCAGTTTCAAGATTCACCAAGCGCACTTCAAATGCCGCAAAGCGCTCTTCAATGGCGCTGACAGGGTCAGTCTCAGGGTTGAATTTATCGGCTGCAACCAAGATGTTTTTGTTCAAATCTTGGCGAGCGTTCGCTTGTTGTTGTGGTTTTAGTCCCACGGCGACGGCAGAAACCAACACCGAGCAGACCAAACACAGAACCAATGCCACCCCAATGGTGGTTGCGTTACTATTTTTCGGTGCTGACATGAGCTAATCTCCGTGCAGTTTGACGTTTGATATTGGCTTGGGTAACAAAGTAGTCAAATAGTGGGGCGAACAAGTTGGCGAACAAGATTGCCAGCATGATGCCTTCTGGGAACGCAGGGTTCACCACGCGAATTACTACTGTCATAAAGCCGATGAGAAGACCGTACAACCAGCGACCTGTGTTGGTGTGGGCAGCTGATACAGGGTCTGTTGCCATGAATACCGCACCAAACATAAAGCCACCAATCACCAAATGCCAGTGTGGTGCTAGGCTCATCATTGGGTTTTCGCCGCCGATTAGGTTAAAGACGAACGCAGTCGCCACAAGACCAATCACCGAACCTGCAATCACACGCCAAGACGCGATTTTAGTTACCAGCAAGCCCACCATACCAATCAAGATTGCCAAAGTAGAAACTTCACCGATAGAGCCTTGCATATTACCAAGGAATGCGTCCATCCAAGTGATGGTGTTGCCGTATGCGTCTACAAACATATCAGGTGAAACGCCCATGGCTGCTAGACCTAGCGGCGTTGCGCCAGAGAAGCCATCAACGGCTGTCCAGATGGCATCGCCAGACATATAAGCAGGATAAGCAAAGTACAAGAACGCACGACCTGCTAGGGCAGGGTTTAGGAAGTTCTTACCAGTACCACCAAAAATCTCTTTGGCAACGACCACACCAAAACTGATACCGATGGCAACTTGCCACAGCGGAATGTCAGGTGGTAGTGATAGGGCGAACAGCACAGAAGTTACAAAGAAGCCTTCGTTCACTTCGTGGCCACGCACCACGGCAAAGATGATTTCCCATAGAATACCTACGGCAAAGGTAACGATGTAAATTGGCAAAAATTGCATTGCGCCATACACAAAGCACGCCCAAATGCTGTTTGGATCATAGCCTGCCATGTTGGTGATGATGGTGCGCCAGCCTTCAGCTTGCACGCCAAGATTTGCCATGGCGGTCAGCGCTTGAAAACCGACATTGTACATACCCCAAAACATCACAGGGAAAGTACACAGCCAAACGGTAATCATGATGCGCTTTAGGTCAATACCATCACGGACGTGTGATGCGCTGTAAGTCTGTGAGCTTGGCTGACGGAAAAAGGTGTCAAACATCTCAAAGACGGCGTAGTATTTTTCGTATTTGCCGCCTTTGGTGAAGGACGGTTCCATACGATCAAAGATATTGTGAATAAATTTCATCTGAATTTCCCTTAGCCTTCCATCTCAATGCGGGTTAGGTTGTCGCGCAAAATGTCGCCAAACTCATATTTACCCGGTGATACAAAGGTGCAAAGTGCCACGTCTTCTTCGTCCAATTCCAACGCGCCAAGCTCCACAGCACTGATGATGTCTTCTACAATCAAAGCACGCAAAAGCTGGGTTGGTAGGTAGTCTTGTGGCATGACTTTTTCAAACACGCCAATCGGTACCATCGCACGCGGTGAGCCGTTGGTTGATGTGGTGAAGTCAAACTTCTTGCCTTTAAATAGATTTGACAGATAAATCGGCATTTTTGAGAAGCGATTTGCGCCCAAGGTGAAAAAGTGCATCGCTGGGCGTTCACGGCCTTCAGCAAGCGCTGAAACTTGGTTGTGGAAACGTCCAAGGAATGCCACCGCGCCTGCCGCTTGACGGCCAGACAATACCGAACCTGAGATCACGCGGTTGTCGTTGCCTTTTAGTTCGCCTGCGGTCAAATCGTTTAGGTTTGCGCCGCGTGTGGTGCGAATGTAGCGTGGGTTTTGCACCACTGGGCCAGCTAGGCTAATCACACGGTCGGTGTGGATTTTACCTGTGGTGAACAGCTTACCAATGGCAATCACGTCTTGATAACCGATGGTCCAAACAGTTGTGCCACGGCCAATCGGGTGCAAGAAGTGAATGTGCGTGCCTGCGTTGCCCGCTGGGTGTACGCCTGTAAAGCCTTCATAGACGGTTTGGTTGGCGACAATGGCAGCTTTGGCAGGTGCTTTTTCGCCATGGCAAACGTAAGTTTTTGGGCTAAGCGTTGAAATCACAGCCAAGCCGTCATTGAATGCGTCAATTTCGGCATCAATGATGTCGGCAGGATTGACAGCAAGCGGATTGGTGTCAGTGGCAGTTACAAAAATCGCAGCTGGTGTGCTGTCAATTTCTGGCGTGCGGCTAAATGGGCGTGTGCGAAATGCTGTCCATTCGCCAGAAGCCACGAGTTGTTCTTTGACGGTTTCACGGTCAATAGAAGCCAAATCGCTAGGCAAATAGGCGTTGAAAGTAATCTCTTCGCTAGAAGCAGGATTGGTTTGGATCACCAAACTTTCAAACACACGGCGTTCGCCACGGTTAATCGCTACCACCTGACCGCTGACTGGCGCGGTGTATTTTACGCCTGCGCGTTTTTTGTCTTCATAAAGCACCTGTCCTTTGACAACGACATCGCCTTCTTTGACGTGCATTGTTGGACGCATACCGATGTAGTCGTAGCCGATCAGTGCGACCTGAGTTGGCGTGTGCTCGCTAATCTCTTTGACGGGTTCGCCCGTGATGGGCAAGTCCAACCCTTTTTTGATGGTAATCATAAGCGGATACTTACTCTTAGTGAATTGACCATACCAGACTCCTGTTGGTATTTGTAAGCATAGCTTACATAACTTTAACGCTGACCTTACGGACGTAATTTGATTGAAATCCATGTAGTTGGTCAAGTGGGTTTGAGAAAGTGGCAATCATTGCGCCTTTGCCAAAACACATTAACCGCTTAGATGTCCTTATGGTTGCCATGCTTAAAACACACGGCAATTTCAACCAAACACGCCCAAACTCCTTAACAACACGTTAATGCTGAAAATACAGTGGCGACTGGCTACCTAATTATTGCAATCTTACGCAATCATCACAATACCGCACAAACAGCAACGTACGATATTGAAATATTTGCGTTTTAGATACACAAATAACCTAACCATTATACGCCAAATCATTGAAAAATTACAGTGTTTTTTACCGCTTGGTAGATTGTTTTGCGCAAATGTAACGCTTTTTTGATGATTGATAACCGATTGTGAGCAAGGCTTTGGCTGAATGTGGCTGGCGAAAGTTTGGCTTTGGCGTAAGATTGACATAAAAAGTTTGCCGTAATTTGCCGTAAATAGATGAAACTTTGCCCAAGAACTGCTACAATGATTGATAAACTGTTTAACCAAATTGCCTAAAAACTCATAAGGAAAAGTTATGTCTATGCTTATCATTCCTGCCATTGACCTAAAAGATGGCAAATGCGTGCGCCTAAAACAAGGGCGCATGGAAGACGATACGGTATTTAGTGATGATCCTGTGGCGATGGCGACACAGTGGGTCAATCAAGGCGCAAGACGTCTGCACTTGGTGGATTTGAACGGTGCGTTTGATGGCGTGCCTGTGCATAAAGAGGTGGTAACCGCCATCGCCAAGGCGCACCCAGATTTGCCAATTCAGCTTGGCGGCGGTGTGCGCAGTCTTAGCACGATTGAGCAATATTTGTCAGCAGGGTTAAATTACATCATCATCGGCACGAAGGCGGCAGAAGAGCCTGAATTTGTGGAAGAAGCGTGCCGAGAGTTTAGCGGTGCGATTATGGTGGGGATTGATGCCAAAGACGGCATGGTTGCTACGCATGGTTGGGCGAACGTTACGGACGTAAAAGCAACCGAGCTTGCCAAGCGTTTTGCAGACGCAGGCGTGTCTAGCATTGTGTACACAGACATCGCCAAAGACGGTATGATGGCAGGTGTAAACATCGAGCAGACGGTGGCTTTAGCCAAGGCGTGCGGCTTGCCAGTGATTGCGTCTGGTGGCGTAACAAATCTGGATGACATCAAGGCGCTTAAGCCATACAGCGAGCATTTGCTTGGGGCGATTACAGGGCGTGCCATTTATGAAGGGCAGCTGGATTTGGCGCAGGCGCAGGCGTTGTTTGACGCTTAAAAAATTCGCTTTAAGAATAAAATCCGCTTGTGTGAGCGGATTTTTTTGTGTTTTTAAAATTTAATAATTTTAAAGGATTGTGTTGAAAAAGGTGTGGGTTGGGTTACGCTTGTAAAAGCCCAACGAATTTAAAGACCTTCCTAAAAAAGTTGGGTTGCGCTTTTGCTAACCCAACTTACGGCTTGTTGCAACCTAACCTACGACCGAGATGGTTTTTATCATCTCACTTCCTAGCCTTTTTCTTAGACTTTTTACCTTTTTCGGCTTTCTCGCTGCGGGATTTGCTTGCCTTTTTCTTTGATGAAACGGCATTGCCGCCTTGGGTTAGCTGCTCAACCAATGCAAAATCAATCTGCAGCAAATCCATATTCACGCCAGCAACTTGCACGGTCAGTAAATCACCCAAACCAAACACGCTGCCACGCTCGCCAATCAGCTGCTGCGTTTTTTCATCATAGGTGAAATACTCTTCGCCAAGATGCGAAATGTGAATCAATCCGTCAATGAACAGCTCATTGAGCGTCACAAATACGCCAAAATTGGTCACGGTGGTGATGGTTGCGCTAAATTCATTACCAACGTGGCGCTTCATATAATGGCATTTTAGCCACGTTTCCACTTCACGGCTGGCTTCTTCGGCGCGGCGTTCGGTCATGGATGTGTGTTCGCCTGCTTCGTCTAGCGATTTGTACAGTGGTTTTTTGCCTTTTTTATTAGTCACAAAATCCTTGATGGCGCGGTGCAGCATCAAATCTGGATAACGGCGAATTGGCGAAGTGAAATGGCTGTATTCATCATACGCCAAGCCAAAATGCCCAATATTATCTGCCGAATAATTCGCCTGCATCATAGAGCGCAGCAGCATACTGTGAATGCTCACCGCATCTGGGCGGTCTTTGGTGGCGGCAATGATGCGCTGATAATCGGTGTGCGTTGGGTTTTCACTTGGAAAGGCAAGCCCAAAGGTTTTGACATAATCCGACAAGCGCAATGCCTTTTCATCGCTTGGTTTGTCGTGATTGCGATACAAGACAGGTAATTCGTGCTTGAGCGCAAAATTTGCCGCACAAGTATTGGCAAGCAGCATCATCTCTTCAATCAGCTTGTGCGCATCGCCGCGTGTGCGTGCCTTGATGTCTTTGATGTCGCCATCTTCGCCAAAGACGATGTAAGTTTCGGCAGTTTCAAACGCCATCGCGCCACGCTCTTCACGTTTTTTATCCAATATTTGATAAATCTGGTGCAATGTATCCACCGATTTAATCACATCAGGATTGCGCACCAAATCATCAGGCAAAGTTTCGTTGCTTGGGTCGTCAAAAAACGCATTGACTTGATTATACGTCAGACGTGCTTTTGAGTGCATGACGGCAGGGTAAAATTCATAGCCGGTAACATTGCCTGCGCGCGAAAGTTTGATGTCGGCAACCATGCACAGTCTGTCCACTTTTGGGTTTAGCGAACACAGCCCATTAGACAACACTTCTGGCAACATGGGAATCACACGGTGCGGAAAATACACACTCGTGCTGCGCTCATAAGCGTCCACATCCAAAGGCGAGTTTGGCGTAACATAATGGCTGACATCGGCAATGGCAACCACCACACGATAATTACCGCCAGCACGTTTTTCGGCAAAGACCGCATCGTCAAAGTCGCGCGCATCTTCGCCATCAATGGTGATGAGCGGCAACTCACGCAAATCGGTGCGGCCTTTGCGCTCAGTGGCGCTCGGCTCTTTATAATCGTGCGCTTGCTCTAAGGCGGCAGCGCTAAATTCATCAGGAATGCCGTGATTATGCACGGTGGTTTCAATGATGAGTTCTCTGTCGTTTAGTCCTGTCAGGCGTTCGGTGATTTTGCCTGTGGCGTATTCTTGATAAGTCGGAAAATCAATGATGGCAACTTTCACGCTGTCGCCCAACTCCGCTTGCCAATGCGCCACGTCTTCATCGGTCAAGGTGATAGGCTGGTGGGCGTTTGCACCGCCAAGCTGCACCATAAAACCTTCGTCATCGCTTGTTAAAATGCCGATAAATTCATTGTGCGCACGCTTGATGACATTGATAATGCGTGCTTCTGGCTTGCCACGAAATTCATTGGCAACCGCTTCAACTTCATCGCCATCAAACACCACGCGCATTTGTTTTTCATGCACGAACAAATCTGGTATATCGTCCAGCACCAAAAAGCCAAAGCCTTTGGCGTTGCTTGTGATTTTACCACGTACGATGTTTGGCAAGGGCGCAATACCAAAATGAATGCCGTCTTCACGAATCAGTTGCCCGTCTCGCAGCATGGCTTTTAGGCGGTTATTTAGGGCGAAAAATTTTTCTTCATCGCCTAGGATTTCAAAATGCATACCCAAACTTTCGGCAGTTGCCGCCATGCCTTCATTGATGAGTTTTGCCACCGTTTGTAAAATCAGCAGGCGTGAAGGAATGGGGTTTTGGTATTTGTTGGCTTCGCTGTGGGCGTTTGGGTCGTTCCAAGTGTTTGTCATTGTTATGGATGTTCTTTTTTTGGTTGATTTATGTCAATCATTGTCGTGTTCAGGGTCTTATGATTTGCTAAATTTTTCACACGCCTTGATGGATTTTGAATAAGATAAAAGACGGCGCAAGAAAAGCTGCGAAATCACGGACGATTTGTTGTATCATATCACAGTTTTTTATCAACGAAATGAAAATCGTCCATTTATTTTGTTACATTGGCTTTGTTGGATGGTGAATTTGTCCGCTTGGCTGATGTGGGATTGAGATGCGGGATTGTGATAAGGGATTGTGGTGCAAGATTATAAAGGTGGTGTGATGAATTTATCGTCCGTGGTGAATAAAGGCGTGGTGCGCCATCAAAAGGGTGCGCCTGCTGATGTACTGCTTGCCGATGTGTCGTTTAGCGATGTGCTGGCGCAAATCAGTGAACTTGAGCGAATTTTACAAGCTGATGACGCATGGGATAGCGCAGCGATTGGCGATGTGTTGTCGCAATTTGGCGCAGGCGTGCTGTGGCTTGCTCAAGATGATGTCGTGATGGGTTATTGTATTTATAGCGTGGTGTTTGAAGTGGCGGAAGTGCTGCGCATTGGCACGCATCCAGATTTTCAGCGGCAGGGTGTGGCAGTGCGTTTACTTGATGAATTGTTTGCGCTGTGCGGTGCAAGCGATGAGTGCGAGAGCGTTTTGCTGGAAGTGCGCGCAGATAATGCGCCTGCGATTGCGCTTTATGAGCGTGTGGGCTTTGGGCAGATTGATGTGCGTAAAAATTATTATCGCAATGCCAACGGCGCAAGCGGCACGGACGCACTGATTATGCAGCGGTCGCTTGGCTGAAAATCAGACTAAAACACGGCTAACAATACCGCCAAAAAACACAGCTAAACCAAAACCACCACCAAGCATAAATTTTAAAAACGCCAAAAATTTTCGCTCACGATTTGCAAGCGAAAATTTTCGTTGATGGCTGATTTGGCGTTATTGGAATTTAATTCATCAAATCAGCTTGCCAAATCTTGGGCTTATTTTTTCTTGGCTGGGCCAAGCAGCATACCCATTTGGCGACCTTCTACCTTAGGCGCTTGCTCAACGCTGGCGATTTCTTCGGTGTCGGCAATGATGCGCTCAAGCTGAGCTTTGCCAATTTCTTGGTGTGCCATTTCACGACCACGGAAGCGGATAGAAACCTTAACCTTGTCTTTATTTTCCAAAAATTCCACGATTTTACGCAGCTTGACTTGGTAGTCGGCTTCTTCTGTGCCGGGACGCAGTTTGATTTCTTTAACTTGCGTTTGTTTTTGGTTCTTTTTGGCCTCTTTGGCTTTTTGTTTTTGGTCGTACAAATAGCGCTTGTAGTCCATGATTTTGCACACAGGCGGCTTGGCGTCTGGCACAATCTCCACCAAGTCAAGACCGCTGTCGTTGGCGGCTTGTAGGGCGGCTTTTAAATCCACCACGCCCAGCTGCTCGCCATCTTCTTTAACCAAGCGAACTTCTTTGGCGCGGATTTCTTCATTGATGTTTAAACGGTTTGACGGTTTAATGGGAATTACTCCGAAATGGTATGACAAAGGCTCATTCTACTTTAAAAAATGACAGATTGCAAGTCTAAGTTCGGGCTGCGCTGCTTTTGTTTGCAAAATACAAACTTGGCAATAGCACGCAAGCTCCTGCTATAAAATAAATTAAATTTGGCGCGCCAAACGCATCCAATAGGTATCCAGATAACAGCACGGCAGGCGGTATTGCCAAATAGGAAATTAGGCGAGTAAGTGCCACGACACGACTAAGTAGTGCACGTTCGGTTTGTTGCTGGCGATAAGTAAAGTACGCAACAATAATAAACATGGAAAATAGCGAGACTAATCCCCAGATGAAAGTTAGATAAAAGACGTTATCAAACAAAGCCAGAGAAAAAATTAATCCAGCAATGACAATGGATGATCTAAAAATTATCTTATCAGTGGTGTATTTGCCAACAATATATTTACCAGCAATCTTTGCTCCTAAAATAGACATGATGCCGATAAAAATAAAATGATAGGCGGTAAGATTTTTAGCTAAATAAAAATGTGTGGTGTATAGCCAAATCAATGATGACAGTATCATTCTTAGACCAAAATTGACAAAAAAGAACAGGTAGGAAAAATCCATTAAGGTGGTCTGTGTTTTTAGGTAATTGACAGCTTCTTTATTGTCTTTGATGATATTGATTTTGTGTTTGGTGGTGTGAGCGCGATAGACAATGCCATAAAAGGCAGCTGCGGAAACCAAATAAAGCAGTGGTATGATAAGCGCAATTTGCTTGTTGCTTAAAAATCCAAATAAAACACCCAAAATAGCAGGCGCAATGATGCCAGTAAAGCTATTGATGCTGGCAATATTACCATTGACTTTTGGCAGAATGTCATGATGATAAAGCTCAGGTAAGATAGACTGAAAGACGGGGTGGTGTATGGCGGAAAAGCTGGAAATTAAAAATCCTAATAAGATGATGAAATAGACGTTGCTTTTTTCAAATGTCAAAAAAAACAGTGCCAGCGATGCCAAAAAACAGCACATCTCACCAATGATTATCAGATGTTTTTTATTGAATTTATCGGCAAGCGCTCCAGCGATTGGCGTTAAAACAATATAAGGCAAAATATCCAAAGCGTAAGCGACAGAAACCAGTAGGGCTGATTGCGTAAGTTCTAGTACGAGCAGTGGGATAAAAAATAAAGCAATCCAATAGCCAAGCGTGGTGGCAAAATATGACAGGTTTATACGATCAAACATTTTACTTTCCGCATGCCGTCCTTTGCAATGAAATATAACTGTTTTCTATTATCAATAATTTTACAAGCAAAAGTCAAATTTTTATTGCAATTTTGCAGGTTTGAAAGGTGGATTAAAAAAGCCTTTCATTAAAGAAAGGCTTTTTGCGAAATATGTCAGTAAGCGCAGAATGTGATATGTGCGTGTGTGCTATTGGGGTATCTAATAATGTTAACTTTATGTACGCCTTTGGTGCGAGTGATCCATCGACCGTAATCAAAATCCTGTTCTTCGGGTTGCAAGGTGCGACCTTTGGGGTCTTTGACGATAATGTCTTTTGCACTGTAATAATCATAGTCAGTATAACCAATTTCTAATAATTGTCCTGCATCTAAGTGTAGTGTAAACGTTCTGCCGCTATGGTTGCCATCAAAACTACCGCAATAGCTACCTTTAGCAAACTTAATCGGTGTTACTTTAGCAAAACTCGGTGCAGACAAACCCAGCAAACAAGCCGCCACCAAAACCGCGCTTAATTTTTTCATAAAAGACTACTCCTTATAAATGATAAAAACCTTAAGTGAAGTATAGCAAATAACGGGGGGGGTAAAGCCTTTTACAAAAATAATTTAGTGGGCATCAAAACAAAAAAAGAGACGGAAAATCCCATCTCTTTTTTGATTGCATTGCTTATGCCAAGGCTGCGTTATTCAGGCTTTTTCGCCACATAACGACCTTTTTCGGCGACAGCAGCGTCAAGCAGTGCGCTAAACTCATCAAGTGTCATCACGCCAAGGTTTTCGCCTTCACGCGTACGCACATTGACCGTGCCATTTTCCACTTCTTTATCGCCCATCACCAGCATGAACGGAATGCGTTCTAGTGTGCGTTCACGGATTTTAAAGCCGATCTTTTCGTTGCGCAAATCAGCAAAAGCACGCACGCCTTTGGCGTTTAGCTTGGCGACCACGTCTTGACAAGCGGCGGCTTGATTGTCGGTGATGTTCATCACCACCACTTGATTTGGCGCAAGCCAAGGTGGCATAAAGCCTGCATAATGCTCAATCAAAATACCGATAAAGCGCTCAAAGCTGCCCAAAATCGCACGGTGCAGCATGACAGGGCGCTCACGTTCGCCTTGTTCGTTGATGAATTCTGCGTCTAGGCGCTCTGGCAAGTTGAAATCCAGCTGTAGCGTACCGCATTGCCACACACGGCCAAGGCAGTCTTTTAGGCTAAATTCAATTTTCGGGCCGTAAAATGCGCCTTCGCCTTCTTGAAGTTCCCAGCTTAGACCCGCGTCATTAAGCGCATCCGCCAAGCCTTTTTCGGCATCGTCCCACATTTCATCAGAGCCGACACGCTTTTCTGGGCGAGTGGACAGCTTCATTTGCACATCATCAAAGCCAAAATCTTTGTACACATCAAGCGTCAGTTTGATGAAATCTTGTGCTTCTTTTTTGATTTGGGCGTGCGAGCAGAAAATATGGGCGTCATCTTGGGTGAAGCCGCGCACACGCATGATGCCGTGCAGCGAGCCTGATGGTTCATTGCGGTGGCACGAGCCAAATTCCGCCAAGCGAATTGGCAAATCACGATAAGATTTCAAGCCTTGATTAAACACCTGCACATGGCAAGGGCAGTTCATCGGCTTGATGGCATAATCACGGCTTTCTGACGACGTGGTGAACATATTTTCGGCATAGTTTTCCCAATGCCCAGAACGCTCCCATAGGCTTCTGTCCACGATTTGCGGCGTTTTGATTTCTAGATAACCATTGTCTTTTTGTACTTTGCGCATGTATTGCTCAAGCACTTGCCAAATCGTCCAGCCATTTGGGTGCCAAAACACCATGCCGGGCGCTTGCTCTTGCATATGAAATAGATTGAGCGCCTTGCCGATTTTGCGGTGGTCGCGTTTTTCTGCTTCTTCAATGCGTGCGATGTAGGCTTTAAGTTCTTTTTTATCCGCCCAAGCTGTGCCATAAATGCGCTGCAACTGCTCATTTTTGGCATCGCCACGCCAGTACGCGCCGCTCATTTTGGTCAGTTGGAATGCTTTTAGGAAGCGAGTGTTTGGAACGTGCGGGCCACGGCACATATCAATGTATTCTTGATGATAATACAGACCCATTTCGGTTTCGTCTGGCATATCGTCAATCAAGCGCAGTTTATAATCTTCGCCACGAGCTTTAAAAATGTCAATCACTTCAGCGCGCGGTGTCATTTTTTTGATGACGTCATAATCTTGGTCAATCAGCTCTTTCATGCGTGCTTCAATTTTCGCCATATCGTCAGGCGTAAAAGGGCGTTCGCTATAAATGTCATAATAAAAGCCATCTTCAATCACAGGGCCGATGACCATTTTTACTTCAGGGTACAGCTGTTTGACCGCATGACCCAAAAGGTGCGCGCACGAATGGCGAATGATTTCCACGCCTTCTTGGTTTTTTGGCGTGATAATTTCTACGTTGGCGTCTGTGGTGATGGGATCGCACGCATCAACCAATTTGCCATTGACACGCCCAGCAACAGTGGCTTTGGCAAGTCCTGCACCGATGTTTTGAGCGATTTGCATGACGGTGGTAGTGCCGTCAAATTCTCTGATGCTGCCGTCTGGCAAAGTGATAGCGACCATAAAAGACCCTTAAAACTTAAATTTCATCGTGCCAAATTCGCACGTTCGTAAATAAAACGTCTAATTTTAGCAAAAAAGCGCGCCGTCTGCTACTGATTTTCAGCGCGGCTGTGTGGGGAGTTTGTAAATGGCGAATTTGCTGCGATAATTTTTGGCAAAAGGTAAAAGGTAAAAGG
>NZ_MUXU01000023.1 GCF_002014985.1 Moraxella caviae
TTTTGAAAATAGCCAAAATTTGTTCACAAACAGCAAACTCACCCACCCCAAGGAACACCCAACGGGCATTCCCCTATTAGGCTAATTTTTAAGGAAGATTCATGAAGCTACCTTCTTTTACCAACTCTAAGCTGTCTTTTGCCATCAAATCTGCCATCGCCACCACTGCGCTAGTCGCCATGTCTGTGCCAGCCGCCGCTGCACCGCAGGTTTACGGCCGTGTGTACATGACCATCACCAATGACGATGTCAAAACCGATTCCACCGCCCTACAAGACATCTATAAAGACGGCGAACTTGACAAAAAGGCAGGCGATGCTTGGACAACCAAAAGAGACCGTGCCACCATGGACGGCGGCAACCGCATTGGCGTGCGTGGGTCTGAGCCACTAAATGACAAGCTAGATTTGGAATATCAGCTGGAATACCGCCTGTACGCAGACAGCGACAACACTCGCAACTGGGAATCTCGCACCACTCGCCTATCACTCAACCACAAAGATTACGGTAAATTGAGCGCAGGTCGTCTTATCATGATTGACGATGAGATTGACTATGCGGATAAGACCTTTGGACTGCTGGATTCTGGCTATTTCCCATTCGCCTACGGGCCGGGCTGGGCGAACAACTCTTTCACCTACCACTCACCAACCATCAATAACACCACCTTTATGGCGATGTATGCGATGGACGAAGACAACGACACCGACCGCAATTTCACCACGTTTGTTGATGGCAAAAAGGTGAGAACCAGCCGTGATTTTGCTGGCATTGGCGCATTGTACGACACTGACAAGCTAAAACTTGGCGCAACTTACCTATACGCTGGCGATGAGTTTTCAACCACGCGTGCGATGGCGTCTTATAATGTAACGCCAAAGCTGAACACCGCCGTCATGCTGCAGCACACCGACTTTAACAGCGATGCCAATGAATTTGGCGTATCGCTTGGCACAAATTATAAGTTTGACGACAAGCTCTCAGGCTGGGTGCAGCTTGGCTATGCGGACAATTATGGCGGCTGGAAAGATGGTGAATCGCAATCGCTAAACGTTGGTGTGATGCGCTGGCTGGGCAAAACCACACGCGCATACGGCTATCTTGGCGCACGCAAAACCACCGACTTTAGCAATGATGGCGACATCAAAAACGTTACCAAATCCAAAGGTTTTGGTGTAAGTTTGCGTCATGATTTCTAAGTAAGTTTCTAAGCGAACTTCTAAGCAAACTGATGACTTGAGCGCTTGACGCTTACCAAAGCCGCTTGGCATTTTCTCCACATTCACGAGCGGCTTTTGGTTGTGGTTTTAGCTTTCTTTTAAGCACGAAAAAACGGTTTGCATGCGTGATTTTAATCGGCACGTCAAAGCCACGCTTTATCTTAAACTGACAGCAATTTTATTGCTTGCAGCGGTTTTATTCTTCGTAAAGATTTTTTATTGCAAAGGTTTTTATCATCAAAGTTGCGTTTTTAAAATCAAAGTTGCTTTTTTAAAATCACCCAAACTTAAAAAACCTTTGGCAAAGTTATGCTTATAAATTTAAATTGATATTTTGAATTTGGGTTTGTGAATTGAAATTTGCAAATTAAAGTTTGTGAGTTAAGTTTCACAAAATCGGTTTATAAATTGGTATTTGCAGTTGCGATTGCAGATTTTAAAACACCAAGCTGACTGGCAAATTCCATCAATTTGGCAAAATTTTTCAACACAAATGATTTGGCACTTCGCCAAACGCAGCACATAAGGATATTATCATGCGACATTTTAAACCCACTCACCTAGCACTCGCCCTTGGCGTTGGCGCACTTTTGACAGCGTGCGGCGGCAATGATGGCGCAAGCCAAATCAGCATTGACCCAAATACGCTGGCAGACGTGCAAACCGTTACCATCAATAACGGCACTGAGATTGAATCTGTAGACCCGCACAAAGTCTCTGGCGTGCCAGAAAGTAACGTCATTCGTCAAATGCTCGTGGGTCTGACCACCACGGACAGCGAAGGTAACACCATTGGCGGCATGGCGGAAAGCTGGGAGAGTCCTGATAATAAAATCTGGACGTTTAAGCTGCGTGATGCCAAATGGTCAAATGGCGATGCTGTAACGGCGCATGACTTTGTGTACAGTATGCAGCGTTTGGTAGACCCTGCCACTGCTTCACCTTATGCCACTTATCTTGAGACCGCTATGGTGTCAGGCGCAGCCGACATCATCGCAGGCAAGGCCGCCCCTAGCACGCTGGGTGTAAAAGCGCTGGACGATAAAACCCTAGAAGTAACGCTCAGCGAGCCTGTGCCGTATTTTCCAGACACGCTGATTCACTCATCAATGAAACCTGTACATAAAGCCACCGTAGAAGCACATGGCGATAAATGGACGCAAGCAGGCAACATCGTGGTGAACGGCGCTTACACTTTGGCAGAATGGCAAGTGAACAGCCACATCAAGCTAAAACGCAATGAAGCCTACTTTGCCAACGACAAAACCACCATCAACGAAATCACCATCTTGCCAAGCCCAGCGCAAACTGCGATTGACCGCTATAAGGCAGGCGAAGTGGACTTTGGCTATGAAATTCCGCCAGAGCAATTTGAAGCGCTCAAGCGTGATTTGGGCGAGCAAATCAAAACTGGCCCACGCCTATGCACCTATTATTACGAATTTAACACCAAAAAAGCACCGTTTGACAATCCAAAAGTGCGCAAGGCATTATCATTGGCGCTTGACCGTGATACCATCGTCAATCAAGTGCTGGCGCGCGGCGAAGAAGTGGCGTATCAATTCACCCCAACCGCCACTCAAGACAACCTACCATACACGCCAGAATGGAAATCTTGGGACAAAGCCAAGCGCATTGAAGAAGCCAAAAAACTTCTTGGCGAAGCAGGCTTTAACGAATCTAATCCGCTGAAATTTGAGCTACTTTATAACACACACGAAGGGCATAAAAAAGTCGCGGTGGCGGCAGCTGCACTTTGGAAAGAAGCACTTGGCGCAGTGGACGTAACGCTCACCAACCAAGAATGGAAAACTTACCTAGACTCACGCCAAAACGGCAACTTTGAAGTGGCGCGTGGCGGCTGGTGTGCGGATTATAACGAATCGTCATCGTTCCTAAACATCTTTATTTCAAACAACACCCAAAACTACGGCAAATACGCAAACCCTGCGTTTGACAGCATCATGAAACAAACCTTGACCGCTTCAACCACACCAGAAGCGCGCGCCAAGCTGTATCAAGACGCTGAAGCCCAGCTGGACGCAGATGCACCAAACATCTTTATCTATCACTATGTGGGCAACTTCATGGTTAAGCCGTACATCTTAGGCTTTAATAACAATGACCCAATGGAACACTGGCAAATCAAAGATTGGTCAATCGCCAAGCATTGATTTGTGATTGGGTAATTGGCTCTGACATCGCTTAGCGTGCCAGACTGCCCTTGGCAAACTCTTAGGCTTTGGTGAGATTCATCGCCAAAGCCTGTTTTTTCGTACGGCTCAAAAGCACTTTTAAAGGAATATACCATGCTCAAGCTCATTTTTCGCAGGCTGCTAGAAGCAATCCCTACCATGCTGCTGCTCATCACCATTTCGTTTTTTATGATGCGGCTTGCTCCCGGCAGTCCGTTTACAGGTGAACGCAGCTTGCCGCCTGCCGTGCTTGCCAATATTGAAGCCAAATACAATCTGAACGCACCCATTTGGGAGCAGTATTTTGGTTATTTGGCGCAGCTGGCAAAAGGTGATTTTGGGCCGTCTTTTAAATACAAAGACTACACCATCAATGAGCTTTTGGCGCAGTCCTTACCCGTATCGGTGGAGCTTGGGCTGTACGCCTTTATCATTGCGCTGATTTTTGGCGTGCTGTTTGGGGTGATTGCCGCACTCAAGCAAAACAGCGCTTTTGATTATATCTTGATGGGTTTTGCCATGACGGGCGTGGTGATTCCCAATTTTGTCAAAGCGCCGCTTTTGGTGCTGATTTTTGCCGTTACGCTAAAATGGCTGCCTGCTGGCGGCTGGAATGATGGCGCAGTGGCGAACTTGATCTTGCCTGTTACCGCCTTGGCGTTAGGCTATGTGTCCAGCATTTCACGCATCATGCGTGGCTCAATGATTGAAGTGATGAATAGCCCCTTTATTCGCACCGCACGTGCCAAAGGCTTGCCGACATCGCACATCGTTTTGCGTCATGCGCTGCGCCCTGCCATGCTGCCAGTCATCAGCTATCTTGGCCCTGCATTCGTGGGGATTATCACAGGCTCTATCGTGGTTGAGACCATTTTTGGCTTGCCGGGAATTGGGCAGCTGTTTGTTAATGGTGCGCTGAATCGTGATTATGGCTTGGTGCTGTCTTTGACGATTTTGGTTGGGGTTTTGACCATCTTTTTTAATGCTGTGGTGGACGTTTTGTATGCCGTCATCGATCCAAAAATTCGCTACTAAACGGATCGCTCACCCATCAAATAAAAGGAAATTTTTATGACGACAACAACTCAAATCACCAGCACCACCAATACCCACACCGACATCAAAGGCAGAAGCCTGTGGCAGGACGCATGGCGACGTTTTCGCCGCAATAAAGCTGCGCTAAGTAGCGGCGTGATTTTGCTGCTTATCACACTGTTTGTGCTGTTTGCGCCCATGCTTGCGCCTTATGGCTACGAACAAACCGACTGGGGCTACATGACAGGCGCACCAAACTTTGACAACAGCCACTTTTTTGGCACGGACAGCCTAGGGCGTGATTTATTAACACGCGCTGCTGTGGGCGGTCGCATTTCTTTGCTTGTGGGCGTGGCTGGCGCTTTGGTGGCGGTGGTTATCGGCACGATTTACGGTGCGGTTTCTGGCTATTTTGGCGGTAAAATTGACATGGTGATGATGCGTTTTTTGGAAATTTTAAGCGCCTTTCCTTTCATGTTTTTTGTGATTTTGCTGGTAACTTTATTCGGTCGCAATCTGATTTTGATTTTTGTGGCAATCGGTATGGTGTCGTGGCTTGACGTGGCGCGTATCGTGCGTGGGCAGACACTTAGTCTAAAGAAAAAAGAATTTATTGAAGCGGCGCACGTTGGCGGCGTATCCAGCCTAAAAATCGTTACTCGCCACATCGTGCCAAACGTGCTGGGCGTGGTCGTGGTTTATGCGTCTTTGCTGGTGCCGAGCATGATTTTGTTTGAATCGTTTTTAAGTTTTCTAGGCTTGGGCGTCCAAGAGCCGATGACCAGCTGGGGCGCAATGCTGCAAGACGGCACGCAAACCATGCAAATCGCACCGTGGATTTTGCTTGTGCCAGCGGTGTTTTTGGTGATTACGCTGTTTTGTTTTAATTTCATTGGCGATGGTCTAAGAGACGCACTTGACCCAAAAGACCGCTGATTGACAAGCTGATTTCAAATACAACAAATAAGGAAATTTTATGTCCACCCCGCTATTACAAGTCAAAGATTTGCAAGTCAAATTTCACACCGAAGACGGCATTGTTACCGCTGTCAATAATCTTAATTTTCGTCTGCACCAAGGCGAGACGCTTGGCATTGTGGGCGAATCTGGCTCTGGCAAATCGCAAACCGCCTTTTCTATGATGGGCTTGCTTGCCAAAAATGGCGTGGCGTCAGGCTCTATCAATTTTGACGGCAAAGAGCTGATTGGTATGCCCACCAAAGAGCTAAATAAGCTGCGTTCTCAAGAAATCGCCATGATTTTTCAAGACCCGATGACCAGCTTAAATCCTTATATGAAAGTGTCTGACCAGCTGGCAGAAGTGCTGATTTTACACAAAGGCATGAGTAAAAAAGCCGCCATCAATGAAGCCATCAATATGCTGGATGCGGTCAAAATCCCTGAAGCCAAAAAGCGCATACATATGTATCCGCACGAATTTTCTGGCGGTATGCGTCAGCGCGTGGTGATTGCGATGGCGCTTTTATGCCGTCCACGCTTGCTGATTGCCGATGAGCCGACCACCGCCCTTGATGTTACCGTACAAGCGCAAATCATGACGCTGCTTGGCGAGCTAAAACAAGATTTTAACACTAGCATCATCATGATTACGCACGATTTGGGTGTGGTGGCTGGCATTTGTGATCGTGTGCTGGTGATGTATGCTGGGCGCACGATGGCGTACGGCCCTACTGATGAGATTTTTTATCACCCCACGCACCCTTATACCATCGGGCTTTTGGGCGCAATGCCACGCTTGGATTGCGATGTAGAGACACTGCACACCATCGCAGGCAATCCGCCAAATTTGCTGAATTTACCAGCAGGCTGCCCATTTCAAGAACGCTGCGATAAAGTCATGGATATTTGCCGCCACACGCCGCCTGAGCTGATATTTTTGCCCAACGAACGCCAGCGCGCCTGCCATTGGGAGCATGAATATCACAAACAAAGCACACAAGGAGAGAGCGCATGACCCCATTACTTCGTGTTACCGATGTGCAAGTGAGCTTTGACATCAAAAAAGACGGTGCGTGGTTTTGGCAAAAACCAGCCAGCCTAAAGGCGGTTGGCGGTGTGTCGTTCACGCTAAACGCTGGCGAAACCTTGGGCGTGGTGGGTGAATCTGGCTGCGGTAAGTCCACCTTGGCAAGGGTGATTATCGGCTTGGTGGCGGCAAAATCTGGCAGTATTTTATTTGAAGGCAAAGAACTCATCGGTGCAGATAAAGCCACCATGCGCCTAGTGCGCCAAGACATTCAGATGATTTTTCAAGACCCTTTAGCAAGCCTAAACCCACGCATGACGGTGGGCGAGATTATCGCTGAGCCTTTGCGCACGCACCACCCAAAACTTAGCAACCAAGAAATAGAAATGCGCGTCAAAGAAATGATGGTGAAAGTTGGCTTGCTTGCCAATCAAATCAACCGCTATCCGCATGAATTTTCTGGCGGTCAATGCCAGCGAATCGGCATTGCGCGTGCGCTGATTTTGCGCCCAAAACTCATCATCTGCGATGAGCCTGTGTCCGCGCTTGACGTTTCTATCCAAGCACAAGTGATCAACCTACTCAAAGAAGTGCAAAAAGAGATGGGTTTGGCGTTGATTTTTATTGCGCATGATTTGTCGGTCGTCAAGCACATTTCTGATCGTGTGATGGTGATGTATTTGGGCAATGCGGTGGAAATCGGCACAGATAAAGCCTTGTACGGCAAGCCTGCACATCCTTACACGCGCGCCTTGATGTCCGCCATTCCCATTCCCGACCCCAATCTTGAGCGGAATAAAAAGATTGAGCTTTTGGCGGGTGATTTGCCAAGTCCCATCAACCCACCATCAGGCTGCGTGTTTCGCACGCGCTGCCCACAAGCCCAAAGCGACTGCGCCCAAACCAAGCCCACACTGCAAGGCGATGACACACATTCAGTGGCGTGCTTGCACAGTCAAGTTTAAATCTTTGGGCTTTAAAAAAGCATAAATTCATCGCTTGAATTTATGCTTTTTCTTTTCGCTGCGCCAATAAAGCCGCTACAGCACCAGCTCTCTTTTTGAACTCACTTCAATGCGCTCATTCGTCATAGGGTCGGTAAACGCCAAAAACTTGGCAAGCAGCTGCAGCGGCTGACTAAAATCATCTGCTGCCTTATGCGCCACCACAGGATAAAACGGGTCGTTTTTAATCGGTGCGCCAAGGTGATTTAAATGCACACGCAGCTGGTGCAGCTTGCCAGTCGTAGGGCGTAGCACATATTTCGCCCAGCCGCCTTTCACCGCCAGCACGTCAATGTTGGTGTGCGTATTTGGCGGCAAATCATGCGCCACTTGCATGGTATAAAAAGGCTCGCCACGCACCAAATGCAGCGACACATCACAAGGAAATTTGCCACCATCAAACGGTGCAATCGCATGATAAATTTTTTGTAACTTGCTGTTTTTTATGGTGTTTTTTTCTGACAAATCTTGACTACTGTTTTCACGAAACATCGCTTGATACACATCTCGCACCGCCAGATTTTTAGTAAAAATCACAAGCCCTGCCGTCTCTTTATCAAGCCGATGCACAGGACTGAGCGCTTCGTTATTAAAATCACGCTTCAGCCGAGTTAAGAGCGTCTGCTGCACATAATTGCCCGCTGGCGACACCGTCAAAAAATGCGGTTTATCCACGATGATGATATTTTCATTTTCAAATAAAACTTCATAATCAAACGGCACGACCACTTCATTTTCCACAAAGCGATAATAAAACACCGTCATGCCTGCCTGACACACGTCAGCCACACCCAAAGCCTTGCCGTCTTGAGAAAATATTTGCCCATCAGCAAATCTTTGCCGCCACGCATTTGGCGAAATGTGGGCAAATTTTTCACAAAAATACGCATACACCGTCTGATTTTGGGCAAGTTTTGGCAAGACAATCTTACTTGCCGACACGCCATCTATCATGGGTGGCTTAAAAGATTTATCCAAAAAATTCTTATTATTCAAAAAGTTGCCTTTCTTATTTGAATTTCACTCATAAAAAATGCTATGATGACAATCTCTAATCACAAACACAGCCATTTTTATTTTTAACACAGCCCATTTATCATGACAGCCGCCCACACTGCAGACGATTTTACGCACCTTTGCAGTCAGCACAGCACCATCAAGCACGATTTTACGTCAGACACACCGCTCATCATTGGCGTTGATGAAGTGGGTCGTGGCTCATTATTTGGGCAAATGACGGTGGCAGCGGTGATTTTGCCTGCTGATATTTCTGGCGAGTTTGATAAGATAAACTTAACAAATACCGCCCTTTCGCCCTTAAACGACAGCAAAAAACTCAGCCCAAAAAAGCGAGATTTACTCTTTGACGTCATCAGCCAAATCAGCCTAAGCCACGTCATCGTTGATGTGCCAGCCAGCGTGATTGACGCCATCAACATCTACCAAGCCACGCTTTTGGGTATGCGCCTTGCGATTGAGCGCTTGCTGGCAGCGCACACCACCACACAAACCGCCCCACAAATTCTTATAGACGGCAACGCTACACCCATCTTATCGGCAAACTTTTACGCTCATCAGCCGCACATCCGCACCATCATCAAAGGCGATGGCGTGCATAGCAGCATCGCTGCCGCCAGTATTTTGGCGAAGGTACACCGAGACCGAAGCATGATTGAATTTGCCAAGCAATACCCAAAATACCACCTAGACAAACACAAAGGCTATGCCAGCGCGGCGCACACCCACGCCATCAAGACACTGGGCATTTTACCTGAGCACCGCAAAACTTTTAGCCCCATGAAAGATATGCTGGCGCAAGGCGAGCTGTTCAGCTGACATCCTTTGGCTTAGCCTGACACTTTTTGACTTAGCCTGACACCCTGTTAGCTTCATTTCGGCGCAGTTCAGCCAAATCATTCATCAATTTTTTAGCCATTTAATCCAAATATTAAAAACGGCAGACCTATCTCTGCCGTTTTACCGATTGTCAGATTATGCGCTTGTCAGTTTGTACGCTAGTCTAAAATTTAGCCAAACAGCCTAAAAAGCTAAGCGCAAATCCCACAATCAGCGTTTTTTATTACGCTTTTTAAACTCAGCAATGCGCTTTTTCTCACGCATTTTTTTGGCTTTGTTTTTGATGACAGGGTTTTTCTTGCCTTCGTATGGGTTGGCATTTTGCTTAAATTCAACGTGCAGCGGCGTGCCTTCCAGTTTAAACACATCACGATACACGTTTTCAAGATAACGCTGATAGCTCTTTGGCAAGGCGGAAGTTTGGTTGCCGTGAATGACAATCACAGGCGGATTATGCCCGCCCAAATGCGCATAACGCAGCTTGATACGGCGACCGCCAACCATCGGCGGCTGGTGCGCTTCCACCGCGTCTTGTAAAATTTGCGTCAAGCGAGACGTAGACACCTTAAACATGGACGCATCGTACGCCTTATGAATGGACGGGTATAAATTGCCCACGCCATTGCCATAAAGTGCTGAAATCAAATGAATTTTTACCCAAGGTACAAAATTAAAACGTCGCTCAATTTCAATTTTTACGATGTCTTTTTGTTCACTGGACAAATTATCCCATTTGTTAATAGCAATCACAATCGCGCGCCCAGCGTCCAGCGCATAGCCCAGCATGTGCAAATCTTGATCCACAATGCCTTCGTGTGCGTCAATCACCACCACGACAACGTTCGCATCTTTGATGGCTTGCAAGGTTTTGATGACCGAAAATTTCTCCACTTTTTCATCAATGCGCCCACGTCTGCGCACGCCTGCAGTGTCAATCAGCGTGTAATTTCGCCCTTCTCGCTCAAACGGAATGTAAATGCTGTCGCGCGTTGTCCCCGGCATATCGTACACCACCACACGCTCTTCGCCCAGCAGGCGGTTCACCAGTGTGGATTTACCCACATTTGGTCTGCCGATGATGGCAAGTTTTAGCCCCTTGTCCTGCGTTTCATCGCTTGGCTCATCTTCTGGCATATCAGCGGTCAGCACTTCAAGCAAATTATTCACACCCTTGCCATGACTTGCCGCCATTGGCAGTGGCTCGCCAAAACCCATGGCAAAAAATTCTGCCGCAGACGCTTCATGCACGCCGTCCATCTTATTTGCCACCAAAAACACAGGCTTGCCCAGCGTGTGCAAAAAGCGCGCAATCTCTTCGTCCGAACCAATCATGCCAGAGCGTGCGTCCACCACAAACACCACGATGTCCGCTTCATGAATGGCGGTATAAGATTGGGTCGCCATGTAATCATCAATGCTGCCAAGCCCGTCGTCCGCTTCGCCAATGCCGCCCGTATCCACGACAATGAACGACTTATTTTCATAGCTGGCATCGCCATATTGACGGTCGCGCGTCAGCCCTGCCATATCCGCCACGAGTGCTTGGCGAGATTTGGTAAGCTGATTAAACAAGGTGGATTTGCCCACGTTTGGTCTGCCAATCAAGGCGACAACTGGTTTGATGTTCATAAGATTTAAATAAAATTTACTGTAACTTTAAGCCAACTAAGTCATGCGCTGCAGACTGCTTTCACATTTAGCGCACAACGCACAACAAATAAAAACGATAAAATCCCTTACCGCACCACACGCCAAAAAAACGCTTTGCGGCAAAGGATTGCACCAATCAGCGAACGCTCATCGCACGCCGATTGGGAATTTCAAAACTAAATTTCAAAGATATTTTACAATAGCAATGGCAATGACAATTTAAAACTGCCAAACGCTCACCACGCCTGTTGCACTTTGAGCGTACAGACGATTGCCGATGGTTTGTAGACTGGTCAATGCGCCTTTGGTGTTACTACGGCTCACGATTTTACCTGCACTGTCAAACACATGAACCACGCCGTCCAAATCGCCCACTGCCAGACGCTCGCCCACTGCCACAGGATTGGTCAATTTGCGGTGCTTAAGTGCGTCATTTTCCCACAGTTTTTCGCCTGTTACACGGTGAAATGCTGTCAATTTACCATCGGTGCTTGCCACCACAACCGCATCACCAAGCACGGCAGGCGATTTGGCGCTGGCAACATCACCAATCACAAACATGGTGCGTCCTGTCGCCATATCAAAGCCAGCAAACTGACCGCTATAGCTTGTTACATACAAATGACTGCCCACCACCAAAGGCGTGCCGTCCACGTCATGCAAACGCTCCACTGCGCTGCCGCCTGTGGCAAGTCCCACACGGCGTGTCCATAGCGGCGTACCTGTGCTTGGGTTTAGCGCATGGATTCGCCCATCTGCCGTGCCAAACAGCGCCGTGGTACGATCAAGCCCCAAAGGTCTGGCTGCGCCACGCACGCTGATGTCTGTGGTTTGGGTATTAAACTGCCACACTTTATCGCCAGTGTTTAAATCTAAGCCGTACAAAACGTTGTCATTGCCAGACAGCAACACACGATTGCCGCTGATCAGCGCAGGCGTTAGGCTTGCGGTAGATAAATCACTTTGCCAGCGCAGCGCACCAGTTGCAGCGTCCAAGGCGCTCACTTTGCCAGCGCGCGTACCCACGATGACGACACCGCTGTCAGCGTCTGCCGCCACACCACTGGTGATTGAGCCGCCCACGTCTGTCGTCCATAGCACATTGCCATTTTTATAAGCGCTCACCACACCGCCACGGCTGCCTGCAATCAGTACATCGCCAAGCGCTGCCACTTGCAAATCCACCACATCTTTAGAGCTTGCACGATTGCCTTTGATCCAGCGACCTTGCTCCAAAGACGTGCTAAATACAGGGCTTAGCACCGCCACAGGTTCGGCGATTTGTACCAATTTGGCTGGTTTTTTCGGCTCCGCTTTAATGCCTTTACCGCAGCCTGTTACCGCCACCGCAGCCAATACCGCAACTAAAGCCGTGCTTAAAAAACGTGTACGCATGATGTTATCCTTTATTGTTGTAAATCTTTTGGCAGCCAATCAAGCCATGTGATTGATGTTTTGTTCATGTTTGTTTGTAACTTACTCATTGACCCGAATCATTGGCAAATCACTGATGACTTGCCATCAAGCAAAGTAAATCACCAGCAAGTGATTGGCAAATTATCAAAAAAACCATCAGCAAAATTGGCAAAACAAACGCATTATAAACCAATCTTAACGTGCAAACATCAATCACTCGTTGCCATTTTGTGCGTTTTGTGTTGCTTATGCGCTCAAGGCTGGCTTACGGTGTCGCTCTCAGTATCGCTGCCTGCGTCTTGGGCTGGCTCTTCAGCTTGTGCGCCTTGTGCTTCGGCAGTTTGCAGTGCGGCAATGTCATCGGCATTCACCGCCATCGGCTCTGCCACCACTTGCGCAGTTTCAATCGGCGTTACGTCCATGCCCAGCGCCTGCATTTTTAGGCTTAGCAAGGCACGATTTTCACCACGCTCGCTCAAGACTTTCCAAGCGCTTTCATAGGCAGCTTTGGCATTATCCAGCTCATTTTTGGCAACATACACATCGCCCAAAACTTCTTGGCGAGACGCTTCAAAGGCTTGTGGCAACACAGTGTTTGCTGTATTTAGCGCACCGTCCACATCGCCATTGGCAAGCAAAAGCTGCGCCAAACGCACATTGGCAATCGCCGCCAAGCCTTCATCATCAAGGTCAATGCCCTGCGCCTGCTTAACCGTGTCAATCGCTGCCGCATAATCGCCATGCTCAGACAGATGGCGCGCCTTAATCATCAAAGCCTGCCACGCATACACGGTGTCGCCATGCTCTGCCACAAGTTTATCAATATCCGCCAGCAAACTTTGCTCTTCTTTGGCAAGTGCTTCTTTGGCGGCGGCATCCAAATCAGGATTTTGCTCGCCAAGCATCAAAGCGTCATTACGCTCGGCAATCAGCGTATAAGCGTCTGCCGCCACCGTGTCAATTTTGGCATAATTTTTTTGATAAAATTGCCACGCAAAATAGGCAAGCAGCACCGCCACAATCGCCCAAACGATTTTTTCGCCGTGCTGTTTTAGCGCAGCCATTGCTTGCTTGTTGTCATTTACCGCAGGTTCTGTCATGGTGTGCCTTTAAGAATTTCAATAAAATAAGTTAAACGCTCAATTATGCAACATTTCGCCCCATAAAAGCAAATATTAAACGCAAGTTTGGCGAAATTTTATCAATTTTTCGCACTTTTTGGGCGTTTTTGGGCGTTTTGGTGTGTTTTTGCCAAATTTTGCTTAAAGTTGCCAATTAAAAGCCAGCAAACGCAAACTTATCCAATCAGCCAAATCAAGCAATCATCACAACATCAAACCGCAAAATCAAAAGCCGTCATCGCCTGCGTGCTTTGCTCGCCTGTTGCCATGGTTTTTACGCTCACCACGCCATTTGCCACTTCGTCCGCACCGATAATGACGGTGAATGCCGCACCTGATTTATCCGCCTTTTTCATTTGCGATTTTAGCCCCGTGGCAGACGCCATTTTCACACGCAGCGTTGGTCGATTTTTACGCAAATTGTCCGCATACAGCACCGCTTGGGTGTACACATCAGGGCTTGCCACCACAAAGACATCGCAGTCGCTCGTTTTGGCAACTGGATTAATCTCTTCAAGCAAAAGCATCAAACGCTCAAGCCCCATCGCAAAGCCCACCGCAGGCTCAGACTGCTCAGGCTTACCTTTGATGATACCCACCAGCCCATCGTAGCGTCCGCCACCGCACACGGTGGCTTGGCTGCCTAGCTTGTCCGTTACCCATTCAAAGACAGTTTTGTTGTAATAATCCAGCCCACGCACCAATTTGTCGTTCAACTCAAATTCAATGCCTAGCACTTGCAAATAGGCTTGTAGCTGAGCAAAGTGCGCTTGGCTGTCTTCGCCCAAAAACTCGCTTAGCTTTGGTGCGTTTTGTAAAATCGCCTGCGTGTTTTCGTCCTTGCTGTCCAAAATGCGCAAAGGATTGGTGCTAAGTCTGCGCTGGCTGTCTTCATCAAGTGCGTCAAAATGCGCGGTCAAATACGCCACCAGCGCTTCTTTGTACGCCTTGCGCTCGTGCGCTTCGCCTAGGGTGTTTAGCTGTAATTTGACGTGCTTATCAATGCCAAGCACCTGCCACATCGCAGCCGTCATGGCAATCAGCTCAGCGTCTGCGTCTGGCAATTCACTGCCAAAACTCTCCACGCCAAGCTGCGTAAACTGACGATAACGCCCTTTTTGCGGACGCTCATAACGAAACATCGGCCCAATGTACCAAAGTTTTGGCGTATCGCCGCGTGTCAAATTATGCTCAACCAATGCTCGCACGCAGCCAGCCGTACCTTCTGGACGCAGCGCATAGGCTTGTCCGCTGTCGGCTTTGTCAGGGTTATTGTTGGCAACGCTGAACATCTCTTTTTCTACGATGTCCGTTGCCGCACCCACGCCGCGCGCAAAAAGCTGCGTTTCTTCCACAAGCGGCAGACGAATTTGGCTAAAGCCATAGCCGTCAAGCACGCCAATCAAACGATTTTCCATCGCGCGCCACGCCTGAGTTTCGCTTGGCAATACGTCATTAAAGCCACGAATGGCGGTGATTTTACTCATTGTATTATCCTAAATGGTTTTATAAAACTTTGTTTTTTAAATGAATATTTAGCTCGTCAGCCGAAAGAATTTTATCAAATTCACCCTTAAATCGGTTTGGATTATCCACGTCAAAATCGGTAATGGTTTTTAAAAATTGCGCAAAATTTGGGTTTTTGTTTGCCAATTCATCAACCACAGAATAATCCATGTTTTCTTTAAATTTCGCTGGCGATAAAATTTTGCTTTGACTTACGTCTTGAATATTTAGTTCAATAATGCCAATGCCAAAACTTTGGCTCAGTTTTTGCAACGCTTCAATAAATTGGTTGTCTTGGCGAATATCCACCGCTACCAAATAGCCTTCATTCGCCCAGCTAGAATTACTCACCGCCTGAAAAAAGCTTTCTTTATAATTTGAAAAGCTCAATTCTTTTTTCAGCTCAAATGAAAAAATTTTGGGGCTGTACTAGAATAACAACCATGTTATACTAGTTTTATGAAGATAACCCATTGTAAACTAAGTAAAAAAGTTCAAAAAAGACTGCTTGAATTTTTTGTACTCGAAGTTACTGCTAGAAGTGCAGCTGATTTACTGGGTATTCACCCTAATTCAGCAGCCCTTTTTTACCACAAAATCCGCCTTGTGATAGAATATCACTTAGCTCTTGAAGCCAACACTGTTTTTGACGGTGAAGTAGAGCTTGATGAAAGTTACTTCGGCGGTATTCGTAAAGGCAAACGTGGTCGTGGTGCAGCTGGTAAAACTGCTGTATTTGGTTTATTAAAACGCAATGATAAAGTTTACACTGTTGTTGTTAAAGATACTAAGACAAATACACTAATGCCAATTATCACAAGTAAAATCAAGCCTGATAGCATTGTCTACACAGA
>NZ_MUXU01000024.1 GCF_002014985.1 Moraxella caviae
CCTGATTTTGAAAATAGCCGCCACGTCTTCTTTGTTTTCAAGACCTGAGTTCACACCAATCAAAATCGGCGTACCCACCGCACCATAAGATACTGGCGTGGATTGAATGATAAGAATCGCCATCACACACGCCATGGCAGGAAAGCCCAACGCCAGCAGCAAAGGCGCACCCACAGCAGATGGCGTACCCCAGCCTGTCGAGCCTTCAATCAGCGAGCCAAACAGCCACGCCACGATAATCATCTGCACACGGCGGTCTGGCGAAATGCCCATAAAACCTTGGCGAACAGCGACAATCGCACCGCTTTCTTTTAAGGTGTTAAGCAGTAAAATCGCCGCAAATACGATGAATAAAACGTTCACAGCGGTCAAAACGCCATGTACAGTCGCCGCAGCAACTTGTGAACCAGACGTTTGCCACACGAACAATGACAACAGTGTAGTTGCCACATACGCTACAGGCATGGCAACTTTTGCAGGCAGGCGCATCAGCACCAGCAAGACAAAAACAATCAAAATCGGCAATAATGCCAAAAAGGTAAGCATAAACACTCCTTGTATGCCAAAACGGCAACAAAGTCATTAAAATTACAAATTACACCATGGTAAATTGATACAGGCTTGGCGCGAAATGATGGCAGAATCCCTGCGTGCGCCAAGTTAAAAAGAACACAATGACTGCGCAAAGTGCGCAAATTTGTACAAGCTGATTATACAATTTATCAAAGTCGCAATATTTTACTTGATTGTGTAAAAAAAGTGAATAATTTTTAAAAATGCAATCATTAAAAATAAAATATAATCGTCAGATTTGACGGACGCGCGCGGATTTTGTAGGGTTTGGTTTTTTTAAAAGGGTGATGTGAAGGTTTAAAAAGGTTGGTTTTGTGGCTTTGATTTGCAAAGTTGGTCTTAAAAAATGATTTTAAAAGTTTAATTTTGCGCCAAAATATCCATCACGCCAAAAGGATAGCACAGCAAGGCGTTTGCGGTGAGTAGCACAGGAATACTGCGCCCAAGCGTATCAATCATCAGTTCGGCAAGCTCTGGCGTGTGTATTTCAGCGATGTCTAGGCTGTGTACGCTTGGCAAGGTGCGCACGGCTTTGGCTTGGGCGAGCGTGCTGTGGGCGATTTCACACAGATGACAGCCGTCCGTGCCGAGTAAAAACCATGCGTCTTGGGTGGTGTTTTTTGAAAAGTCGGATTGATTGCAATCAACTCCAAAATCACCGCTAAAATCCATGCCAAAAACGCTCAGCAATTCTTGGCGAAATTGTGCAAACTGCGCCTGCGTAAGGCGATTGGCAGCAAAGCGCTCATGCGCCAACTCTTGCAAGGTCTTGACGGTCAAAGGCGATAAGCAATGCGGTGATGGGTGTGTGGTCATGTGGCAGGCTGATAATTCAAATCCAAGCGAAAACTTGGGAAAATTTATAAAAATATTGCAAAAACTTGCTAAAAATGCCTAAAACAAAGCGTGCGGCTGTGCTATTATAAACGATGTGCGTTAAATTTAATAACGGTCTTTTTAAATTGTGTGATGTATCATTGCACTGGTAAGTTGCTTTGGGCGTTTTTGATGGTTATTGACGTAAAAATTTATCGTGATGATTTAAAGATGTTGTCATAAAGGTGTGTTATTGTGTTCAAAAAGCTGTTTAAATGGGTGATATTGCCGCTGCTGGTGCTGTTTTTGGGCTTTCATTTGCTCGTGGCGGCGCTGCTTGGCGTGTGGAAATTCATGCCTGTTACCAATTCTATGTTCATGCTGGCGCACCGCTTGGACGGCGGCACGGTAACACAAACGTGGGTGGATTATGACGACATCGCCAAATCCGCCAAACAAGCCGCCATCGCCAGTGAAGACGCAACTTTCACCAATCATCACGGCTTTGATTTTGACAGCATAGAAGCCGCCATCAAGCGCAACGAGAAAGCAGGCGACATCACCGCTGGTGGCTCAACCATCACCCAGCAGCTTGCCAAAAATCTGTTTTTGACATCGCACCGCTCTTATGTGCGAAAGGGCGAAGAAGCCATCATCACGCTGATGATTGAAGGCTTATGGGATAAGCAGCGTATTTTGGAAGTGTATTTAAACGTCGTGGAATTTGGCAACGGCATTTACGGCATTGAAGCGGCGGCGCAGCATTATTATGGCAAGCCAGCCAGCAAACTTAGCCGTGAGCAATCGGCACTGCTCATCAGTATGCTGCCAAATCCTAAATATTATGAAAAAAACCGTGCCGCCAAACGTCTGCGTAACAAACAACGCATTATTTTAAGACGTATGAATAGCGCTGCTTTGCCTGCGCCATCGGCAAAGAGTGATCAGTGAATTTAAAGGCGAGTTAAGTTTAAAGGTGAGCGAGTTTTCAAGATGGATAAATGCGCAAATCGCTTGCCAAAACGCTTTATCAAAATACTTATTAGGGATAAGTTTTAAAAGCATTTAGACAGCCGTAATCAATCAAGCATAATCAACCAAAAAGAGAGTAGTCATGACACAAGCCAGTAAAAAATCAGCACCACAAAGCAAGCCACAAACCACAAAAACCCCAGCTGTCAATGCAGCCGCAAACGCAGCGAGCGAAGCGCAAAACGCCATCACTGCGCCAAGTCTTGACAATCAAGCGGTGGAAAGCGTGCTTGGGCAAGTGCCAGCACCGACAGGACTGACCGAGATTGAGCCGATTTTTGATGCTGTGGGCAATTTTACGCCAAACTGCTTTATCAACCGTGATTTGTCTACACTGCGTTTTCAGCTTCGAGTGCTGGCGCAGGCGACCAACCCACGCCACCCTTTGCTTGAGCGTATGTTTTTCTTGACGATTTTTTCGTCAAACATGGACGAGTTTTTTGAAATTCGTGTGGCAGGCTTATTACAAAAAATGAAAAATGGCGACAAATCAAGCAGTCTTGATGGGCGCAAGCCGTCCGAGCTGCTTGCCGAAATCAGCCAAGTGGCGCACCGCGCGGTGGAAGAGCAGTACCGCATTTTAAATGAAGACATCTTGCCAGAGCTTGCCAAGCATGACATTCGCTACCTAAAACGCCACGAGCTGACCCCAGCCCAAAAAGCGTGGATGCGTGAGTACTTTTTTAATCAAGTCATGCCAGTTTTGACGCCGATCAGCATTGACCCTGCGCACCCATTCCCACGCCTTGTCAATAAATCGCTTAATTTCATTGTTAGCCTAGAAGGCAAAGACGCTTTTGGGCGTGATATTAACCGTGCCATCGTGCCTGCGCCGCGTTCATTACCGCGCGTGATTCGCTTGCCTGATGAGCTGACAGGCGGTAAAGAACACCACGTCATGCTCTCTGCGGTGATTCATGAGCACGTTGATGAGCTGTTTTTGGGCATGAAGGTAACAGGCTGCCATCAATTTCGCTTGACGAGAAATGCCGACCTTGCGCTGGCGGACGACGTGGATGACATCGCCAAGGCGCTAGAAGGTGAGCTGGACAACCGCCGCTTTGGGCATAAGGTGCGTTTGGAAGTTACCACTAATTGCCCAAAAGAGACCTACGAATTTTTGCTTGAAGAATTTGAGCTGGACGAATCGCAGCTGTACCGCGTCAATGGGCCTGTGAATTTGACGCGTATGCTGACGAATTTTGCACGTCCTGAGCTCAAATTCACGCCTTTTACGCACGCCATTCCTAAGGCGTTTCGTGGCATGGAAAATGTGCGCACCGCCAAAGATGGTGCGTCCATGTTTGATGTGCTGACCCAAAAAGACGTGCTGGTGCATCACCCATTTCACGCCTTTACGCCTGTGGTGAATTTGCTGTGGCAAGCGGCAAACGACCCAGATGTGCTGGCGATTAAGCAGACCATTTACCGTTCTGGCACAAATTCAGAAATCGTGCAGGCATTGGCGGCAGCGGCTCGTAACGGCAAGGAAGTTACGGCAGTGATTGAGCTGCGCGCACGCTTTGATGAAGCGAGTAACATTGAAGTGGCGAATATGCTCCAAGAAGCAGGCGCGGTGGTGGTGTATGGCGTGGTGGGCTACAAAACGCACGCTAAGCTCATGCTGATTGTGCGCCGTGAAGCCGATAAAATCCGCCGCTATGCACACCTTGGCACAGGCAACTACCACGCAGGCAATGCCAAAGCCTACACCGACTATGGGCTATTCACTGCCAACGAAGAGATTTGTGAAGATGTGCATGGCGTATTCCAGCAGCTGACGGGTATGGGCAGACCAATGCCATCGCATAAGATTTTGCACGCGCCATTCACGCTGCATGATGGGCTGATGCAGATGATTGATGATGAAATCGCCCACGTCAAAAACGGCAAAAAAGGGCGCATTATCCTAAAATGTAACGCCATCACCGAGCGTAAAATCATCAATAAACTGTACGAAGCCAGCCAAGCAGGCGTAAAAATTGATTTGATTATCCGCTCTATTTGCTGCTTGCGTCCGCAGGTGAAAGGCTTGTCAGAAAACATCAAGGTGCGTTCTATCGTTGGGCGATTCTTGGAGCATACGCGTGTGTATTATTTTGCCAATGACGTGGAAAATGGCGGCAAAGAACGCTTGTTCTGCAGTAGTGCTGATTTGATGGATCGCAATCTTTTACACCGTGTGGAAGTGGCATTCCCAATTTTAGATAAAAAACTATTCAAGAAAATCTACGAAGACGGCTTGATTAACTACCTACAAGACAATATGCAGGCGTGGGAGCTTGATGGGCGTGGCGAGTGGAATCAGGTGCAAGCATCAGGCGAGATTTATAATGCGCAGGCGGTTTTGCTTGAGAAAATTTGCATGAATTGATGGCTGCTCTTTTCGTGTCAAGCCTTGCCAAAGTTATGATGATTTTTGGCAAGGCTTGTTTTGGTTTGTGGATTTAAAGGCTTGATTGAAAGATTTAATTTGACGATGATTTTGGGTGAGTGATGATGAATTGTCCTTGTGGTTTACAGCTGGCTTATGCTGAGTGTTGCCAGCCTTTGCATGATTTTTATAAATTTGCCGACAGCGCCGAGCATCTGATGCGCTCACGTTTTGCGGCATTTTATCTTAAAAATGTGGATTACATCATCAAAACCACCGCACCCGCTCAGCAAGATTTACTGGATAAAAACGAGCTGCAGGCGTGGGCGGACGGCATGAGCTGGCAGAATTTGACGGTCAAATCGCACAATAAGGTCGGCAAACGCCATGCGCAAGTGCATTTTGTGGCGCAGTTTATCAGCCGAGACGGCAAAACAGGCGAGCATGATGAGCGTTCGGCATTTGTGTGCGTGGATAATCGCTGGTATTTTCTTGACCCAACTGTGCCTGTCAGCCTGACAAATAAGCAGCCTTGTCTGTGCGGCAGTGGTGAGAAGTTCAAAGCGTGCTGCGGTAAGTTTTTGTAGCAGGATTTGGGCTGTCATCTTAGGGTGAAAGGGTGTATAATGCGCACTTTTGCCGTTATAAAAGCACATCTTATAAAACCGTATTTACAGTCAGATTTGACATCACATCATAAGTAACACCATGAAATTTATCGTAAAAGTTTTCCCAGAAATCATGATGAAAGGCGATTCAATTCGCAAACGCTTCATGAAAGTTTTGACCAATAATATCCGTGAAATCCTGACACGCTGCGATGACACGGTGGCGGTGGTGCGCCATTGGGATTTTATTGAAGTGCGCAGCAAAGACGAAAGCAAGCGTGCCGAGCTTGTACAAAAAATGCAGTGCATTTCTGGCATTCACCATATTTTGCAGGTGGAAGAGTCGTCTTTTACGGACATGCACGACATTTATGAGCAGGTGCTGGCACGTTTTGGCGCGCGGATTGAAAATAAGACCTTTTGTGTGCGTGTCAAGCGCCGTGGTAAGCACACTTTTAGCTCTATGGATGTCATGCAATATGTGGGCGGCGGGCTAAATCAAGCGGTGGCAAGCGCCAAGGTGAAACTTGTCAATCCTGACGTTACGGTGAAATTTGAAGTGGCGGACGATAAGCTGCTTTTTATCACCGAGCGTTTTGAAGGCTTGAGCGGCTATCCGATGAGCACTCAAGAAGACGTGCTGTCCTTGATTTCTGGCGGTTTTGACAGTGGTGTGGCGAGTTTTCAGTTTATTCGCCGCGGCAGTCGTGTGCATTATTTGTTCTTTAATCTAGGCGGTGCGGCGCACGAAATCGGCACAAAACAAATGGCGTATGAGCTGTGGAAAAAATACGCCAGTTCGCATAAAGTACGCTTTACCACGGTGGATTTTGCGCCTGTGGTGGCAGAGATTTTGGAAAAAATTGACGATGGGCAAATGGGCGTGGTATTAAAGCGCATGATGGTGCGTGCCGCCAGCCAAGTTGCCAAGCGTGGTGGTATTGAAGCGATTGTAACGGGTGAAGCTTTGGGGCAGGTGGCAAGTCAGACGCTAACCAATCTGCATTTGATTGACAAGGCGGCAGATGTGCTGGTGCTGCGTCCGCTGATTACCCACGATAAGCCAACCATCATCAGCATTGCCGAAGAGATTGGCACGGCAGATATTGCCAAATCCATGCCAGAATTTTGTGGCGTGATTTCAAAATCACCGACCGCCAAGGCTGTAGAAGAAAAGCTGATTGCCACAGAGCAAAATTTTGATTTTACGATTTTAGATGACGCAGTGGCAAATGCGGTAACGATTGACATTCGTAAAATTGCCGAACAAAACGCACCGACCCAAAGCGCTGAGCAGGTAAACAGCGTGGGCGCAAATGATGTGATTTTGGACATTCGTGCGCCTGACGAAGTGGACGATGAGCCTTTGGTGGTGACAGGCGCAAATGTAATCACCATGCCGTTTTATCGTTTGGGCAGCTCATTTGCAAGCCTAGATCAATCCAAAACGTATCTATTGTATTGCAAAAAAGGCGTGATGAGTGGCCTACAAGCGATGTATTTAAAAGATCAGGGCTTTGATAATGTGAAAGTTTATAAAAAGGCGTAAACAGTACAAAACGCAAATCATCACACGATAAAAACGGCAAGAATTTTCCTGCCGTTTTTGTTTTTTCTTCATCTTTTGTCTGGCGTGAATTACACGGCGCAGTTGTCGCTTGCCAGATAGGCTTGCAAATCGTCATTACCGCCGATGTGTTTGCCGCCGATGAAAATTTGCGGCGCGGTTTCACGGCCAGTGATGGCACGCACAGCAGTCATGCTGGCATCACGACCAAGCACGATTTCTTCGTATGTCAAACCACGCTCGTCCAGTGATTTTTTGGCGGCGGCGCAGTGTGAGCAGCCCGGCTTGGTGATGATGGCAACGGAAGGCTTGTCCGTCCAGTTTGGATCTAGGTATTTAATCATGGTGTCCGCGTCTGACACTTCAAACGGGTCGCCGTCTTTTTCTGGCTCGTCAAAGATTTTGGTGATAACGCCATCTTCCACCAGCATAGAATAGCGCCATGAGCGTTTGCCAAAGCCAAGATTTTCTTTACCGACCAAGCGTCCCATGCCTTCGGTAAACTCGCCATTGCCGTCTGGCAGTACGGTGATGTTGGCGCATTCTTGGTCAGCTGCCCATGCGTTCATCACAAAGGTGTCGTTTACCGATACGCAGATGATGTCGTCCACGCCAAGTTTTTTGAACTCGCAAGCCAGCTCGTTGTAGCGTGGCAGGTGCGTTGATGAGCAAGTTGGTGTGAATGCACCCGGCAAGCTAAATAGCACCACTTTTTTGCCATTAAACAGCTCATCAGTGGTTACGTTCACCCACGCATCGCCTTGGCGTGTTGGGAAAGTAACGCTTGGGACTTTTTGTCCAACCATGTCTTTAAAAGCCATAAAAACTCCTTGAAATGATTAAAGGGCGGTGAATGCAGCAACTCACAGTCTCTCAATTTGGCGTATGCACCGTAAAGCGTGCGCAAGCGGTCGCCTTGGGCGTCTGATGGACTGTACGATATTGCCACAACTGCCTTTTTCATTATAGCGCATTTTTGGCAAAAGGTTGTATAAAATTTGGGCGGATTTGATGGGAGGGGTACGGCTTGGAATGGATTGTGGGTTGGTTTGGGTGGTGAGTTGGTAGTTTTGCGGGTTGGGTTGAGCGGTTCGTAAGTTGGGTTGGCGAAGCGTAACCCAACTTTATTTTAGGGCGAGTTCTTAAATTGGTTGGGTTTTCACTTCGTTTAACCCAACTTACCTATCGTCATTTAATCAAGGTTTGTAGCTTAATTGGTTGGTAGCTTAATTGGTTGGTAAGTTTGTAAGTTGGGTTAGCGTCAGCGTAACCCAACATTTTTCGGTTGAATGCCATTCCAAATGTTGGGTTTTCGTTTCACTTAATCCAACTTACAAATCATTCCCAAGCCCAATCTACGAACCAAACTTGTTAAAATCGCATTATTCCAACTCATAATCCACTGCCACAGGCGCATGATCGCTGAACCAAGAATCACGATACACCCACGCACCGACCGCACGAGCTTTCCAGTCTGGCGAGCAGGCGTGATAATCAATGCGCCAGCCCACGTTCTTATTGCGTGCCTGCCCACGATTTGACCACCATGAATACAGATTGGCGTCCGCTCTGACTGCACGAAACGTGTCCACATAGCCAAGCTCATCATAAATGTGATCCAGCCACGCACGCTCATGCGGTAAGCAGCCAGATGCTTTTTGGTTGCCAGACCAGTTTTTAATGTCAATGCGCTTATGCACGATGTTATAATCGCCGCAGACGATGATGGATTTATCTTCATCGCGCCAATTTTTTAAGATGGCTTTGTATTTTTCCAAAAATTCATCTTTGCGTGCTTGCGCTTCATCGCCAGACGAGCCAGACGGCAAATACAAAGACGCAATAAACACAGGCTTATCCAAGCCAAAATCAAACTCACCGCAGGTAAATCTGCCTTGCGAATCAGCAATCTCAAAACCCAAGCCGTCCACCGCACGAAATGGCACGCGGCTGTAAATTGCCGTGCCAGCGTAGCCTGCGCGCTCAGCAGCGAACAAATGCGCATGCCAGCCTTCTGGTTTGAATTTATCCGTCCATTGTTCGTGGGTGATGCGTGTTTCTTGCATACACACCACATCAGCGTCAGACGTTTCTAGCCATTCAAACAATCCTTTTTTATGGGCGGCACGCAAGCCGTTTACGTTGATAGAAATCACTCGCAGCGTGCGTTTTTCGGTGGCTTTGCTTGGAAAGCGGTATAAGTGCACCAGTTGTTCTGGGCTAAGTGGTGCAGTTGCCATAATGTGTTTTTCCAGTTGAATGATGGTGAATTTAAATGATGAATTTGTCTGTGATAAATTTATCGTTTTGGTGAATTGGTAGCTATGATTAAAAATCGCTATTGTAACACATTTGTCCGATGAGTTTTATCAAACGCTGCGATTGGCAAGCGGGAATTTAGATGATAGATAAATAAAACTCATTACCATTTAGCAAGAAAAGTGGTAAAAATAGCAACAAAATTGCTGAAAAGTTGCAAAAAAGTATTGCTAAATTTTAAAAATACATTTAGAATGAATGTTAAAGAAAAGCGACTAATTTTGCTTGTTTTGCATAAAAACAAAACGAGCAAAAAGCGCAACAAACTTTAAGATGCCAGCTTTAAGATGCCAGCGCATCAAGGTAGTAACCCTAAGGAGATATGTATGAAATCTTTACCATTCACCAAAACTGCATTGGGTGTGGCGTGTGCCATGTTGCTTGGTACGCTTGTGGGCTGTGGCGGCGATAAAGCCGAAGCGCCAAAAGCAGAAAAAGCGGCAAGCAGCGCGCAGGCGGATAAAGCCACTTTGACCGAAGCGGACATCGCAAAATTGCCAGTGGAAGAAGCGGTGCTGACTCATGCGCCAGAAGTACCACCAGCCATTGCGCGTGATCACGCTGCTAAAGTTGTGGTGAAAATGGAAACCGTAGAAAAAACCATGCGTTTGGCGGACGGTGTGGATTATAATTTCTGGACGTTTGACGGACAAGTTCCGGGACGTTTTATCCGTGTGCGTGAAGGCGACTACATTGAATTCCATCTGTCAAACCACCCAGATTCAAAAATGCCGCACAACATTGACTTGCATGGCGCAACAGGCCCGGGCGGTGGTGCGGAAGGTTCTTTCACAGCACCGGGTCATACTTCGCAGTTTAGTTTCCAAGCACTACAGCCGGGTCTTTATGTGTATCACTGTGCGGTTGCGCCTGTGGGTATGCACATTGCCAACGGTATGTACGGCTTGATTTTGGTTGAGCCAAAAGAAGGCTTGCCAAAAGTGGACAAAGAATTCTACGTCATGCAAGGCGACTTCTACACCAAAGGCAAATATGGCGAGCCGGGTCTACAGCCATTTGATATGGATAAAGCCATCAAAGAAGAAGCCGATTATGTGGTATTTAACGGCTCAGTGGGCGCATTGACTGGTGATAATGCCCTAAAAGCAAAAGTTGGCGAAACCGTGCGTCTGTTCGTGGGTAACGGTGGCCCGAACTTGACATCATCGTTCCATGTGATTGGTGAGATTTTTGATAAAGTTTATATGGAAGGCGGCTCAAAAATCAACGAAAATATCCAAACCACGCTAGTGCCAGCAGGTGGTGCGGCAATCACCGAGTTCAAACTTGACGTACCGGGCAACTATGTATTGGTGGATCACGCGATTTTCCGTGCGTTTAACAAAGGCGCGCTGGGTATTTTGACCGCAGAAGGTGAAGAAAACCACGCCATCTACTCAGGTAAACAAAAAGACAGTGTGTACTTGCCAGAAGGTCAGGCAACCCAAGCCATGCCAGAAGACAAAGCACCTGCCGCCCCTGTTGCCGCCAATAAAGACGAGCGTGTAAAAGCAGGTAAAGCCATCTACGATGCCAACTGCGCAGCGTGCCACCAACCAAATGGCGAAGGTGTGCCAAATGCCTTCCCACCGCTGGCTGGCTCTGACTACTTCAAAGACGACAAGCTAAAAGCAGTAGATGCAGTAGTGAAAGGCTTGAGCGGTAAAATCACCGTAAACGGCAAAGAGTACAACAGCGTGATGCCAGCAGTGAGCCTTAATGACGAGCAAGTGGCGAACGTGGTAACTTATGTACTAAACAGCTGGGGCAACCAAGGCGGTGAAGTAACGCCAAACGAAGTAAAATCACGCCGTTAATCCACAAAAGGTTGTCTTAAAGATTGTCTTTTAAGACGGTCTATTGCAAGCTCACACGGTGATTGATTGCCGTGTGAGTTTTGTAAAATTTAGCGTGTTTATAAAAACCGCTTTAAAACCCAGCGAACCAAGTGCGCTTTAGTAAAATCATGTGCTACAATGATTGTGTTTTAAGTCATGTTTTAAACCATGTTTTAATCACGTCATGTTTTAAATCATGCTCATGCGTTTTAAAAGCACAGATAATCGCACATCGGTACAATACATACAATAAACAAAACTTTGCCATCTTAGGGTAAATCAAACTTTGGGATTTGTATCATGAAAAATTCAGCCAAAACCTTGCTTGCCATCATGACGGCTGCCAGCGCCATCACTGCGACTTTTGCGACCACGCAAGCGCACGCAGGCGGTAAAAATTTGGCGATTTCTGGCGGCGTGTATCGCCCTTTATATCTGAGTAAGGACAGCCCAAAAGTTACCGTCAAGCCTTTTAAGATGGACGAATTGCCCGTAACCAACAAAGAATTTGTGGCGTTTTTACAAAAAAATCCCAATTTTGCGCGCGGTAAAATTGCGCCAATTTTTGCCGATACGGGTTATTTAAAGCATTGGCAAAAGACCGCCAACGGCTTTGCGCCAAAGACGGCGGATTTAAATAAGCCTGTAACCAACGTGTCTTGGTATGCGGCAAATCAATATTGCAAATCGCAAGGCAAACGCTTGCCAACGGTGGAGCAGTGGGAGTTTGTGGCGCGTGCGTCCGCCACTCGCAAAGACGGCAGCGCAGAGCCGAATTATAATCAGAAAATTTTGGATTGGTATTCTCGCTCATCTGGCTCGGATTATCGCCTAAGCGATGTGGGGCAAACGCCTGCAAACTACTGGGGTGTCAAAGATATGCACGGCTTGATTTGGGAGTGGAATGAAAATTTTAACAACACGCTCGTCAGCGGTGAATCGCGTGCGGACAGTCAGCTCAATCAATCCATGTTTTGTGGTTCTGGTTCAGCAGGTGCGCCTGACCCAAGCGATTATGCTGCCTTTATGCGCTATGCGTTTCGCTCAAGTCTGAACGCCAAATACACGGTGGGCAGCCTTGGATTTCGCTGCGTGTCTTGATGGGTGATTTGGTGGACGCTTTGCCAAGTTTTTGTGTTAAAACGTAAAATCTGCCAGTTTGGCGGTAAATTTACAAGAATAATTTTAGTTTAAAAGTGAGAAAATCTATGAAATCACAAGTTTTTAAACAATCTGCCATCGCTGCGGCTTTGCTGTCGCTTTTGGCATTGACAGCGTGCGCCAAAAATGACGGCGAGACAGCGCAAGCTGAGCAAACACATGAGCAAACGCACGAAGCAGCTGGCGATAATCACGCAGCAGGCGAGCATGGCGAAGGGCATGGCGGTCATGTGGCGGGCGGTTTTGCGCCAGAAGGCGAAGCTGAAGTTCTGGGTACGGATTTTTCTATTTACCAAGTGGGCGGCGAGTGGGAAAACCAGCATGGCGAGATGGTGTCGCTGGACAGCTTTAAAGGCAAGCACCAAATCATTTTTATGGCGTACACCAGTTGCCAGCACACTTGCCCAATCATCGTCAAATCCATTAAGAAAATGGAAAGTGAGATGAGTGAAGCTGCTTTGGCGAACACCGACATCATTTTTGTGTCGCTTGACCCTGAGCGTGATACACCGACTGTAATGCAAAATTACATCAAGCACAATGAGCTTGGCGAGCATTGGCACATTTTGCGCTCAGACGAAGCGAGCATGCGTATGCTGGCAAACACGCTGAACATCAAATATATGCCTGCTGATAATGGCGATATTAACCACTCAAATACTGTGTCAATCCTAGACACCGAAGGGCGTTTGGTGGCGCAGGGCAATGGCGTGGCGGACAGCGGTATCATGCCATTGGTGGAATATTTGAACGTCAATGCCAAATAATTTTCGTAAATTTAGCCATAAAAAACCACTTGTTTGAATGCAAGTGGTTTTTTGTTTGAATGGCGAGAATTTAAGGTTTTAAAAGGTGTTTTTTGTGCGTTTTATACGAATGTTGGGTGAGATTGGTTTGTAAGATTTGTAGGTTGGGCTCTGCTTGCGAAAACCCAACAAATTTAAAGGGTGTTCTAATATGTTGGGTTACGCTTCGCTAACCCAACTTACAACCTTGTTTGCTGCTAATCCAACCTGCCACCAACTTACAAATCCACCAGTCCAACTTTCTTAGCTGGGATCATCAAGCACCGTCTCTTCGCTGGATTTCCAATTATACGCACCGTACAGCAGCATTTGCATTTGGCGTGTGCAGCGGTGCAACATTTCTTGTTTTTGGCGGGTGATTTCGCTGCTTGGGCGTTCGTTTTCATCATCATCTAAGTCAGACGAATAGCTCAGCTCCAGCCAGTCAATAATCCACGAAAATGACAGATTTACGCCAGTTTCGGCAAGCAGATAGCGGTCGTAGCTGTTAATGTGCGCAAAGGCAGGCTGCAACGCCAAATCATCGCTCATAATCTTGGCAAATACAGAAATCTGGTCGCTGATGGCACGGCGCACCGCTTCAGAACCGCCAAAGCGCTCGCTGGCGATGAATTGCCAGTAGCGTGGCTGTGCGTCTACCGCCTTGAAAAACAGCTGCACGCTTTTAGCGATTTGCCGATCAAAGCTGCGCTTACGACCCAGCTGCATATGCTCACGCAGCATGGCAAGCACGCCGCCCAGCTCATCTTCCACCAATGCCTTGCCGAGCGCTTCCATGTCGGCAAAATGGCGATAAAACGCAGTCGGCACAACGCCAACTTCACGCGTTACTTGGCGCAGGCTAATCGAGCTGTAGCCTTGTCCTGTCATGCACAAATCAAGCACGGCATTAAAAAATGCTTGGCGAGTTTGGCGTTTTTTTTGTTCACGGCTCAGCCCTTTAACGTCTGAAGTCATGCGGTGATTTTCCCTAATGAAGTAAATTTTCAGTGCATAAGTGTATATTATGGACAAAATTTACACTGATTTCAAGCCAAATTCTTGATTTTTGGCTGTTTTTTGTGAACATTTGTGTCAAAAAGGCGGGGTTGGTTTTGGTTTGTGGGGTGGTTTCGGTTGGGGGTTTTAAAAACGTTGGGTTGCGCCACCGCTAACCCAACTTACGACCATCTTTTAAACTAAAAATTTAGGACGATATGTAAGTTGGGTTGAGCTTGCAAAAACCTAACAAATTTAAGAAGTTATCTTAAAAAACGTTGGGTTGAGTTATCGCTAACCCAACTTACAAGTTGGTTTTTTGTTCGTCCTGAGCTTGTCATAGGGCTGACAAACCGTTCATGGTTTGACAAGCTCGCCACGAACGGTTTTTTAAATCATGAAGGATTTTTACGGTTTTTTGCTAATTTAGCCCGTAAATCTAGTTTGTAAAACCGAATCAGCTACCGCACAAGGCTTAGCCTTTTGTGCAATCCAGCCAAGTTTTACCGTCTGGCGTGGTGAAGGCGGCTTTGTTGCCATTTAAGTTTAGCACCACGTTTTTGCCGTTTGCCACATCATCAATGCTGGCAAAGCGGTTCGGGTTTGTGCCGTCTGTGTTTAAATCGTAGCTGACATCATCAATGATTAAATGCGCCACCGCTTCGCCATCATGCTCTTGAATGTCTAGGTGAATGACAGGTACTGCGCCTTTGCAATCATAGTGATCGCCATGGCTGTGGTCATGGTCATGATGGTGCGCATGGGCGTGTTCGTCATCTGTATTTTGTTTGTCGGCATCATCACTTTGTTCTGCTTCGTGCGCTTCATTGTGAGTGTCGTCAGCTTCTGGTGTATTTTTATCATCGCTGTCGCTGCCTTGCTCGTGCGCTTCATCGTGCGTATCCATAGGCGCGGTGTCGGTCGTTGTCGGCTGCTCGCTTTGTGCGGCTGGTGCTTCGGTGGATTGTGGTGCTTTATCGCAGGCGCTTAATAGGGCGGCGGCAACGATGGCGGCAGCGGCAAGGTGTGATGTGTGTGATAGGCGCATAAGAATTCTCCCAAATGGTTTGTTTGATTTTACTGGGTTTAATTTTGTTTGCTTTGATTAAAGTTATAATATAACCAAAACCCTAGTTTGCCATGATTTGCCCTGTTTGTCAAATTTCCCAAATTTCCCAAATTTCCCAAATTTCCCAAGTTTCCCAAGTTTCTCAACTCACCAAAATAAAAAAAATCAGAACAGCGCACGCCATTCTGATTTTTGAATTTAAACTGGATTTAAATTCGCTTTTTACAGCAAATAGACCTAATTTTACAGCAAAGCCTTACACATTAAATCTAAAGTGCATGACATCGCCATCTTGTACGATGTAGGTTTTGCCTTCTAGGCGAGATTTGCCCGCTGCTGCCGCGCCTTTTTCGCCTTCGTGAGTGATGAAATCGTCATAAGCGATAACTTCAGCACGGATAAAACCACGCTCAAAGTCGGTATGAATCACGCCAGCGGCTTCTGGTGCGCTTGCACCCACTGGCACAGTCCACGCGCGCACTTCTTTTACGCCTGCGGTGAAGTAGGTTTGTAGGTTCAAAAGCTCATAACCTGCACGAATCACACGGTCAAGACCCGCTTCTTCCATGCCAAGACTTTCCAAAAATTCTGCTTTATCGTCTTCGTCCAGCAGGGCGATTTCCGCTTCAATTTGGTTGCACAATGGCACGACCAGCGCATTTTCGCCAGCGGCAAATTCACGCACGCTGTCAAGATAAGGGTTGTTCTCAAAGCCGTCTTCGCTGACGTTTGCGATGTACATCACAGGTTTTAGGGTGATGAGTCCATAGCTTTTGATGAGTTTTTTCTCGTCGCTGTCTAGGTTTGCCATGCGTGCAGGCTTACCGTCCGCCAAAAATGGCTCGATTTTTTGGAAAACTGCTAGGCAGGCTTGAGCGTCTTTGTCGCCGCCTTTGGCTTTTTTGTTTAGGTTGGTGATGGCGCGCGTTACCGCTTCTAGGTCGGCAAGCGCAAGTTCGGTGTTGATGGTTTCGATGTCTGACAATGGATTGACACGTCCGTCCACATGGATTACGTTGTCATCATCAAAGCAGCGCACGACGTGGGCGATGGCGTCGGTTTCGCGGATGTTGGCAAGAAATTGGTTGCCCATGCCTTCGCCTTTACTTGCGCCAGCCACCAGACCTGCGATGTCCACAAATTCCATGCTGGTAGGAATGGTGCGCTCAGGTTTGACGATTTTGGCGAGCGCTTTTAGGCGTGGGTCTGGCACAGGTACGATGCCTGTGTTTGGGTCTTTGGTACAAAAAGGGAAGTTTTCAGCGGCGATGCCTGCTTTGGTGAGTGCGTTGAACAAAGTGGATTTGCCCACGTTTGGCAAGCCTACGATACCACAATTAAAGCCCATAGTGTTCTCTTTAAATGAAAATGACGTTAAAAATGCTTAAACGTCTATTATAGCAAATTATTAAGCTATAGCAAATTATCGGCGGGGTGAATTTGTGGCTTTGGGCGTATGCTGTCTTGCGGTGTTTTGTTTTGGTGGCGGCGAGTGATGATTTGCTGAGAAAAATTTGTACAAAAAGTGCGATAAATCACTACTAATTTGCCAAAAACTTGGTATAATGCCAATGTTTCGTTGGTGATGTTTTGTCATCATAGCGAAATTTTTATCATCAATAACTTCGGCTAGAGTAAGGATTTATCATGGCTATCGAACGCACTCTTTCTATCGTAAAACCAGACGCAGTAGGCGGCAACCACATCGGTGAGATTTTCACACGTTTTGAGAAAAACGGTCTAAAAATCATCGCTACTAAAATGAAGCACCTATCAAAAGCAGACGCAGAAGGCTTCTATGCTGAGCATAAAGAGCGTGGCTTTTTTAACGACCTAGTGGCGTTCATGACTTCAGGCCCTGTGGTGGTGTCTGTACTAGAAGGCGAAAATGCGGTACTTGCACACCGTGAAATCCTAGGCGCAACCAACCCAAAAGAAGCAGCAGCTGGCACCATCCGTGCTGATTTTGCTACCAGCATTGACGAAAACGCAGCGCACGGCTCAGACAGCACCACTTCAGCTGAGCGTGAAATCGCATACTTCTTTGCCGCAGACGAAATCTGCCCACGCACTCGTTAATTGACAGCTTTACGCTAAGATTAACATAAACGACCGCCTTTGGGTGGTCGTTTTTTATACGCTGATTTTATGCACAGCTACGCCAAAATTTATACAATAAAAAGCCACCGCACTGGCGATGGCTGAGAAAGGTTATGAGTTTTGGATTTTGTCAGAGCATTGTTGGAGTTTTATTTCCTCATCCTTACTTATGCTAGTGAAAGACCGTGGATATTCTGTTAATGTTTTATAGGCTGAGAGCTTATTATGATGCAGGGTATAAGTTGTGCCGCCACTGCCACTACCGCCATGAAATCTTTCCGTCAGCCACAAATCTTTTTTGTTTTTGCTGGTTAATTTATATACGGTTAGGGTGGTCATACCATTAAGATGCAACTCATTGCAAAGATTTTGCATGGCAATGCCATATTTGCGTAAATTTTCTTTGGTGATAAGAGAATGGTCTTGAAGTTGGGAATAGGCGTAATCACCCAACATAGCCAGATCTGCTATCCAATTATAGGGGCTGTTGCTATTATCATCAAAGGAATCTTGGCGTATATAATAAGAAATTTCCCAATCTAGCGCTGTTCTCTTTTTGGCGTTGCTGCTAAGTTTTGCTGTTGTGCCATAGGCTGCAGCACCATAAGTATCATCATAATAAGTATCGCTAGGTGTTACAAAATAAACCCTCATAGCATTATCACTTCTCTTGCCTTCTCTAAATTTCAACTTAAAAGGATTATGCTTTACCATCGGATACGGCTCGGTGGAATTGGCATCCAGCATGTATTGATAAATAAAATCCCCAAATTCAATGTTTTTTCCCTGTGCCAGTGGTGATACGCCAAGCATAAGCACGGCAGCAAGTGTGGTGAATTTTTTCATAAGTGTCCTTGTGGATAAAAATACCTAAGAGTTTAAATCAATCATAGCAAAATCGCAAAAAAAAAAACAAATTTATGCGATTTTTTTTTGGTGATGTTAGTGATTTTGGTGTTTTAAGGCGTTTTGATTTGATGTCATTTTTTATTGTTTTTGGGTTTTTGTATTGCTGGGCGTTTTATATTATAATAATGGGCGTAATTTGACATGAATGCCGCCTTGCTTGAAAGTTGACGGCTGGCAGGCGTGTTTGAAAGATTATAAACCATTGAATTGACACCTTATGAACGCACAAAAAATCCCTGTTTTTACGCCAAATTCCACCACTGATGACACGCAAGGCAAAACCAATCTTTTAGGTATGTCCAAACGTGAGTTGGCGGCGTTTTTTGAGCAGCTGGGCGAAAAGGCGTTTCGTGCCACGCAGGTGATGAAGTGGATTTATCAGTTTGGCGTTACTGATTTTTATCAGATGACCAATCTGTCCAAAAAATTGCAAGAAAAACTCGCCAACGCCGCCTGTGTCGTGCCGCCTGTGGTGAAATTCAAGCAATTTAGCGAAGATGGTACGCGCAAATGGGTGTTTGAAGTGGCGGGCGGGTCGCTTGTGGAGACGGTGCTGATTCCTGCTGAAGACGGCAAGCAGTTTGGGCGCAAGACTTTGTGCATTTCATCGCAAGTGGGCTGTGCGCTGGATTGTTCGTTTTGTAGTACGGGTAAGCAGGGTTTTGAGCGTGATTTGAGTGCCAGTGAAATCATCGGTCAGCTGTGGGTTGCCAATCAATCCTACATGGAAGATGTGCCTGTGAACGAACGCCAAAACCACGTTACCAATGTGGTGATGATGGGCATGGGCGAGCCGCTGCTCAATTATGAGCCTGTGGTGGCGAGTATGTCTTTGATGCTTGACGATAATGCTTTTGGCTTATCCAAGCGCCGTGTAACGCTGTCTACTTCTGGCATTGTGCCAAAAATGTACGATTTGGCAAAGGATATTGATGTGGCGTTGGCGATTAGCCTGCACGCACCCAATGACAAGCTGCGTGATGAGCTGGTGCCGATTAACAAAAAATATCCGCTGGCTGAGCTTATCCAAGCCGCCAAGCATTATGTGTACGATGAAAATCCACGCCACAAAAAGCACGTTACCATTGAATACGTCATGCTTGCTGGTGTGAATGACACGGATACGCACGCACACGAATTGGTGGCGCTTTTGCAGGATTTACCAAGTAAAATTAACCTAATTCCTTTTAATCCATTTCCGCACGCGCCTTATGCCCGCTCAAGCAACAACCGCATTCACGCCTTTGCTGCTATCTTAAATCAAGCAGGTTTTGTGTGTACCATTCGCCAGACGCGCGGTGATGACATTGATGCGGCGTGTGGGCAGTTGGTTGGGCAAGTGGCAGACCGCACGCGCCGTTCGGCAAAATGGCAAGAAAGCGTGGCAAAACGCCAAAATGCTCAGCTGTGATTTGTGGTGGTGAATTTGGTGTGTGATTTGCTGTGAAAATGTGCGATTTTGGCGTGAAAACGGAGAAATCAGCGCAAAAAACCACGAAAGAACCACGCATAAAAAACCATGAAATTTGCGAAAAAATCATGTAAAAGTTGGATTTGCCAAAGGCGAGCGCAAGGATTTGTGCGTGGATTGAGCTGAAAACGAAATTTAGGACGAGCATAAAATGGATTTAAAAATCGGTGCAAAATTTGGTGTAAAAATTGGCGCATTCGGTATGATGATGGCAAGTGTGCTGGCATTATCCGCTTGTCAAAGTGCGTCTCATCAAGCCCAGCCGCATTTACAAAAGCCAAGCGCACAAAAGCTGGGCGCACAAAAGATAAGCCGCAAGGCAAGCACGCAAGATTTGGCGCCGATTCGCACCGAGCTTGCCGCCAGATACATCGCCGCAGGGCAGCTTGATGAAGCTAAGCGTGCGCTGGATTTGGCGCTACTTGCTGATAATCGCTATGCGCCTGCATACGACATGATGGGTGTGCTGCTGTGGCGAGAAGGCAGTGCGCAGAATTTGGCGGCGGCGGACGGCTATTTTCGCCGAGCGATTGCGCTTGATGATGGCTTTGTACAGGCTTATAATAATTATGGCGTGTATTTGGCGCAGACGGGGCGTGCCAGTGAAGCGGTGCCTTATTTGCAAACGGCTGGGGCGCATTTGGGCTATGCTGGGCGCGCGCAAAGCCTTGAGAATTTGGGTTTTGTGCTGCAGGAATTGAGCCAGCCAGCCGCTAATGATGCTTTCGTGCGTGCGCTGCAGGCGGGTAGCCAAAATCCTGCGGTGCATTTGGCGGTGCTGGATTTTTATCTGCAAACGCAGCCAACTCTTGCTAAAGCACTGTATGACAAAATGGCGCAAGCAGGCGAGCAGCGTCTGCCTGCTGATGTTTTGCAGCGTGGTGTACAGCTTGCCGCATTGGCTGGTGATGATGTCGCCAAGCAAAGGCGTTTGGCGTTATTACAATCTGCCCAAAGCCAAAATTTTACAAGATAATAGTTAAGATATTCTTAATAGTTGGGTTTGGCGGTGTCGAGCAAAAATTTGTATTTATCTAAAAAATTGAGCGATATTTTCGTAAAGCTAAGCCGCTAAACCAAATTTTAAAAACCAAATTTACAAAATTAGATTTACAACACCAAATTTAATCAATTAAACAACAACCAAAACAGAGTTTGCCATGAGCCACCACACCCCCATCAAACGCCGTCCTACTAAAAAGATTTATGTTGGCAATGTCGCCATCGGTGGCGATGCGCCCATCAGCGTACAAAGCATGACTAATACTGACACTTGCGATGTGGCGGCAACGGTGGCGCAGATTCAGCGCTGCGTGGACGCTGGCGCGGATTTGATGCGTGTGTCTACGCCTACGATGGAGAGCGTCAAAGCCTTTGGCGAGATTAAAAAACAAGTGAGCGTACCGCTGATTGCCGACATTCATTTTGATTATAAAATCGCGCTGGCGGTGGCAGAAGCTGGTGCGGATTGCCTGCGTATCAACCCCGGAAACATCGGCAGCGATGCCAAAGTGCGAGAAGTGGTCGCTTGTGCGCGTCATCACAACGTGCCGATTCGCATTGGTGTGAACGCAGGCTCACTAGAAAAAGATTTACAAAAAAAGTACGGCGAACCGACTGGCGAAGCCATGCTAGAATCCGCCTTGCGTCATATTGATATTTTAGAAAAACTTAACTTTCAAAACTATAAAATCTCCGTCAAAGCAAGTAACGTATTTTTGACATTGGACGCTTATCGGCTGATTTCAGCGCAGATTGACAATCCTTTGCATTTGGGCGTAACCGAGGCAGGCGTGTATCGCACAGGCACGGTCAAATCGGCGATTGCGCTGGGTGGTCTGTTGCTTGACGGCATTGGCGACACCATGCGCATTTCTTTGGCGAGTCCGCCAGAAGAAGAGATTAAAATCGGTTTTGATATTTTAAAATCGCTTAATATCCGTGCCAATGGCGTGAATTTTATCGCTTGCCCAAGCTGCAGCCGCCAAGAATTTGACGTGATTAAGGTAATGAACGAGCTGGAAGCGCGCCTAGAAGATGTGCGTGAGCCGATGGATTTGTCGGTGATTGGCTGTAAGGTCAATGGCCCGGGCGAAGCCAAAGAAGCGACCATTGGCGTGGTGGGCGCAAGTCCTAATTCTTTGGTGTATAAAATGGGACAAAAAAGCCATCTGATTGACACCAAAAATCTGGTGGATGAGATTGAGCAAATGGTGCGAGAAAAGGCTAAAGAACTTGCCGCCGCACGAGAAATCGCCAAGCAAAAAGAGATTATTCGGGTGGGTTGATGAGTGATTTGAATGACAAGAGCGAGGATATGACCTTTAGAGAGTTGGCTATTTTTGCAATGCGCAAGGTTAATCAACCTATAACGCCTGACGATCTATGGGATTTTGTTTTAAGAAATAATCTTCATCATAAGTTAAAGAGATTTGATGTTAAATCAAATAGTTTTTTTGGAAAGACTCCAGAAGATACTTTTTGCGCTCGTATTTATGAAAATTCAGACGACTTTCAAGAAGTTCCCAACACATTCCCTAAAAAATATATTTTAAAGAATAGATTTTATGCTAGGCAAGGTAGTGCGCCACCGATGTCAAGCACATTAAATAAATCCAAGGAATTTGCTAAACCCATTCAATCAACCCGCCTTCAACGCGAAAGTGTTGTAAAAAGTGTGGCTAAAAAATCTGATTTTTGCAAACAAGAATTACACCCAATTTTAAGTTATTTGCTAAAAAACAATGACTACTTTCAAGCGTATTCTAAGACGATTTTTCACGAAGAAAGTTTCAAAGGAGTGCGCGGTGAAGACAAATGGCTTTATCCTGATATGGTGGCGGTGAATTTTGAGTATGCCAATTATCGGAAGAATAACGTATTGAATTTTATTAGAAAATTCGACAAGCCGCCAATTAAAATTTTGGGGCTGTACTAGA
>NZ_MUXU01000025.1:0-5802 GCF_002014985.1 Moraxella caviae
TCTGTGTAGACAATGCTATCAGGCTTGATTTTACTTGTGATAATTGGCATTAGTGTATTTGTCTTAGTATCTTTAACAACAACAGTGTAAACTTTATCATTGCGTTTTAATAAACCAAATACAGCAGTTTTACCAGCTGCACCACGACCACGTTTGCCTTTACGAATACCGCCAAAGTAACTTTCATCAAGTTCAACTTCACCATCAAAGAGATTGTTGGCTTCAAGAGCTAAGTGGTATTCTATCACAAGGCGGATTTTGTGGTAAAAAAGGGCTGCTGAATTAGGGTGAATACCCAGTAAATCAGCTGCACTTCTAGCAGTAACTTCGAGTACAAAAAATTCAAGCAGTCTTTTTTGAACTTTTTTACTTAGTTTACAATGGGTTATCTTCATAAAACTAGTATAACATGGTTGTTATTCTAGTACAGCCCCAAAATAAAAGGTAGAAGTTAATAAAAGTTTTAAACTGATTGCGATTGAAAAACGAATTAAAGTTTAAAAAACCGCTGATTTAGCTTACTTAAAAGTTACTTTGTTTAAAAAGCGCTTTGCTTAAAAGGTTCTTTATTTTAAAAAGCTGTTTTATTTAAAAGCCACTTACTAGCAATTTGCTTCACTCAAGGCAGACTTGCATCAGTTTCATGGCTTAAGAAAAATTCAGCGAAGTCAAATCCCATCTTGGCACGCACGCCACCGACAAATCGTCCTGCTGCCCTGCCTGCAAACGGCAAAATCCTGCATACGCAATCATCGCTCCGTTATCCGTGCATAGCTCTGGCGGCGCATAATGCACTTGTGCGCCCATCTTGGCAAGCTCACTTTCCAGCGCAGCTCTAAGCTCACTGTTTGCCGACACACCGCCTGCGATGACAAGGCGCTTTAACCCTGTTTGCTTAAGCGCACGCACGCATTTTTTGACCAGCGTATCCACCACCGCATATTGAAAACTTGCCGCAATGTCAGCACGCACTTTTGGGTCGCTGTCAGAATTTGGCGTGTCTTTGATAAGATTATGCACCGCAGTTTTCATGCCGCTAAAGCTAAAATCCAGCCCCTTGTGCAGCATGGGTCTTGGCAGCTCATAAGCGTGTTTGTCGCCAGTGGCAGCAAGTTTGGCAACATTTGGCCCACCGGGATACGGCAAGCCCAGCATCTTAGCGGTCTTATCAAAACATTCACCTGCCGCATCGTCAATGGACTCACCCAAATGCTCATAACGTCCCACGCCATCGGCTCGCACCAGCATGGTATGACCGCCAGACACCAGCAAGCACACAAACGGAAATGCCACATCGTCCGCACCCAAAAGCGGCGCCAGCAAATGCCCTTCCATGTGATGCACGCCAATGGCAGGCACGCCAAGCCCATACGCCAGCGTACGCCCAAATAGCGCACCTGTCATCAAAGCGCCAATCAGCCCCGGCCCTTTGGTATAAGCCACCGCATCAATATCGTGCTTGTCAACGCCTGCCTTATCAAGCAGCTCATCAAACAGCGGCACCAATTTGCGAATGTGATCACGGCTGGCAAGCTCTGGCACAACGCCGCCATAAGTGGCGTGCAGCTCAATCTGCGAATACAGCACCTGCGCCAGCACGCCGCCTTTGCCGCCATTTAGCTCGCTGTCATAAATCGCAAGCCCTGTTTCATCACAGGACGTTTCTAGCCCCAGCACTTTCATCACATCACCCGTCTTTTGCTCATCAAAGCGCAAACTTTATTTTTATAAAAGTACTATTATAGCACGGTTTTTATCACTGTTGGGCGTTCGTGCGCTTGCTGCTGATGGTAAATTCACCCAATCCATCACCAATCTGCCAAATCACAACACCGCACCGCAAACACGTCAGTAAAATTAAGTGCGATTAACGCATTACTCGTACATTGTCCGTGGTGTCCGTGCATTATTCATTATTGGCACACCACCGCCACAAGTTTGTCAGTATAAGCTGTTTTGCCCCATTGCACCGCACCGCTTGTCAAATCACCTTGCAAGCCATTTTGGCAATCCACCAACACAGGCAAATGCTGCGCGGCTTGTCTGCGCTCAAAAAAGTACAACTGCGCGCGCTTCACATCAGGCGTATCGCCAGCCGCCACAGACGCTGTGTCCACCGCCACAAAGTGCAAAATTGGCGCACGATAATAAGACCAAGGCTTATAAAATGCTGGCGTCTCCACGCTTGCCACCACCTGAGTGTCCGCAGGCAGGCGTGATGTGGTATGCTCAAACCACGAATATTCGCTATGAATTTGAAAGGCCATCATGCCAAGCCCAGCCGCCACAGGCACAATCCAGCGCGGCAATTTCTTAACCACCAGCCGCAAAGACAACGCCACGCCTGCCGCTGCAAATCCTGCCACCGCTGTCGCAATCAATTCCCAAAACATCGTTTCATTCCTTTTGTTTGTTATGTGTCAATGATAGTTTATCGTCATTTAACTTAATGTGCATTTAGAACTGCAGGTTAGGTTAGCATAACCCAACGGTTTTAAGGTGCGCTCTTAGATTTGTTGGGTTTTTATTTCACTCAACCCAACTTACACATCGTTTCTTAATCTCGCTTCTTAATCTCGCTTCTTAATCCAACCCACTTATCATTTCTCAATCCAACATTAAGCAGCAAATCCATGTTCATATTACACGGTTTGCCGCCAATATTCACGCTTTATTTACACGTTTTTTTAAATTTTTGAATGCTTTTTGGAACGATTTTTTTAAATTCCCAAAACATAACACCGCCATCAACCACCCAATAAAAATGCGAACCTAAGTCCGCATTTTTAGTTGCCAAACAAAACCACTTGCTGATTTTGTTTGGCGGATTTTTATCTTGAGTGCTTTTAACTCACTTTTATCTTGGCTTGCTTGGCGTTTGGCTTTACAAGCCTTGATAAAATCAGTGGTCAATCGCTGCGCCTGCACCTTTTGGATAGCGTACGCTTTCTACCAAATCTTGGATTTCTTTTGGCGGTGGCGCGGTCATTGATGACACCACAAAGGCGGTGATGAAGTTCAATGCTGCACCGATTGGGCCAAAGCCTAGTGGGCTAACACCCATAATCCAGTTTTCGGCAGTGTTTTCAAAGGTGGCAGTACCCGGGATAAAGAACCAGCCCATGTATAGGAAAATGTAGATACACGTTGCGCTCAAGCCCACGACCATGCCTGCGATTGCACCTGTGCTGTTGATGCGTTTTGAGAAAATACCCATCATCAAAGCAGGGAACAATGATGAGCCTGCGATACCAAAGGCAAGTGCCACAACTTGAGCTGCAAAGCCCGGTGGGTTGATGCCCAGATAAGTTGCCACTGCGATTGCGACTGTCATAGACACACGCGCCGCCATCAACTCACCTTTGTCTGAAATGTCAGGCTTCAAGGTTTTCTTAATCAAGTCATGCGAGATGGCTGATGAAATGGCAAGTAGCAAGCCTGCTGCGGTAGACAGCGCCGCTGCGATACCACCTGCAGCAATCAAACCAATCACCCAACCCGGCAAGTTTGCAATCTCTGGGTTCGCCAGTACCATGATGTCGTTGTTCACGGTCAGCTCATTGCCCTGCCAGCCTTTAGCTTCTGCAGCTGCGGCAAACTCAGCATTTTTGTCGTTGTAATACTGGATTTTACCATCGCCGTTTTTGTCTTCAAATTTCAAAAGACCAGTCGCTTCCCAGTTTTTCATCCATTCTGGACGTGCTTCATAATCGATCGGTGCTGACTGCGTGCCTTGTGGATACACAGTTTCAACCAAGTTCATACGAGACATCGTACCTACTGCAGGTGCTGCGGTGTATAGTAGTGCAATGAATACCAACGCCCAGCCAGCTGATGAACGTGCTTCTGATACTTTAGTTACAGTAAAGAAGCGAATGATAACATGAGGCAAGCCCGCCGTACCAATCATCAAACTTAGCGCCAATAGGAACATATTTAGCTTGTCTGGCACATCAGCGGTATAAGCCGCAAAGCCCAAATCGGTGATGACTTGATCCAGCTTGGCAAGCATGGTCATGCCGCTTTCGGTGTCAGTACCGAATAGACCCAGCTGCGGAATTGGATTGCCAGTGATGTTAAACGAGATGAAAATCGCAGGAATGATGTAAGCAATCATCAATACCACATACTGCGCAACCTGCGTATAAGTAATGCCTTTCATGCCGCCAAGCACCGCATAAAACAGCACCACCACCGCCGCAATAATCAGACCCAAAGTATTGCTCACTTCCAAGAAACGCGCGAACGCCACGCCTGCACCTGTCATCTGACCGATAACATAAGTGGTAGATGCCAAAATCAAGCACACCACCGCAATCAAGCGCGCGGTCTTAGAATAGAAGCGATCGCCCACGAAATCAGGCACGGTGAATTTGCCAAATTTACGCAAATATGGCGCAAGCAGCATAGCCAGCAGTACAAAGCCGCCAGTCCAGCCCATCAAATATGCCGAAGCTGCGTAGCCACCCATGGCAAGCATACCCGCCATAGAAATGAACGATGCCGCACTCATCCAGTCAGCACCAGTTGCCATGCCGTTCACCACAGGGTGAATGCCGCCACCAGCAACATAAAATTCATCGGTTGAGCCTGCGCGCGCCCAAATCGCAATGCCGAAATACAGCATGAAGGACGCGCCAACGAAAAATAGGTTGATCCAAAATTGAGACATGACTAGCCCTCCTCGCCTACGCCGTATTCTTTATCCAGCTTATTCATGCGCCATGAATAAAAGAAAATGATGGCAATAAAGGTGAGAATCGCCCCTTGCTGACCAAACCAAAAGCCCAAATCAGCGCCAAAAAATGGAATACCCATCAATAAGGGACGCAAAAGAACGGCAAAGCCAAGAGATGAGATTGCCCAAACAACAAGACAACCTAAAATGAGACGGACGTTGGCTTTCCAGTAGCCAGCGACATCTTTGTGATCAGCAGACATATTTATCTCCTTATAAATTGCAAATGCAATTTTCTTACGCTTCCTTGCGACATTCCGTGTCAAAACGACAATGTGCCGTGTATCTACTTGAATATCCCTAAGAAAGCAGACCTTATAGCGCAACCTTGCAATCAACACACAGCCAATCCACTACTGTGATTTTATTCGCAATCCACGACAATCGTCTAAATTGCGGATAAAAGCCGAGCTTGGTTGTTACGCTATTTTTTCATAATAGCACAATCACAACACTTTTCAAGCGATTTTTTCACATTTTTTATAAAATAATTTTATTATTGGGTAAGATTGTAGAAAGGTTGTGGGTTTGCAGTGGAATAAGTTTCACTTTTTTAGCCTAAACCGCTTTTTTGAGAAGTCAAATTCTGTGGTAAATTTTATGGTAAAATGGCATACAGACACCATTTAAAAAGCATTTGGTAAAGTCGGCTTTTCTGCCCCTTGACAGACTTAAGGCGAACGGAAAATCACATCAAAAACCTCAAATCCTTCGTGGTTTAAAAACCGTTCAAAACCGTTCATGGTGAACACAAAAACCGTTCGCGATGAGCGCAAAAACCGTTCGTGGTAAGCTTGTCGAACCATGACAGTTTTTTAGACTCAAACCTTCACCAGTTCGACCCTTTGACAAGCTCATGGCGAACGAAAAACCGTGCTAATTCACAAATTTATGAGTTGGGTTAGTGATAGATTGTAATTTGAATTGCTGATAATCCGCAAACCCCGCTTTTAATTTGACTACCCACACACGGTGTATTACAATCAGCAATATCCACTCATCTAGGAAAACATGACGATGTTTTATAATTGTTATAATATAACACTGCGTGCCTGCGTGCCTGC
>NZ_MUXU01000025.1:5861-86437 GCF_002014985.1 Moraxella caviae
GCGTGCCTGCGTGCCTGCGTAGCATAGGCGCTTTTTTCAAATCCTGTCAAGCTCTACCACTCACCTTTTCCCCACCATCTCTCTCACCAATCACACACGGCTTAGCCAGCAAGGGGTGCGCCCATGCAGGTTAAATCTCGTGCGCGCGTCGCCGATCATGGCGAAGTTTACACCAATTTACGCGAAGTCAATGCCATGCTGGACTTGGTTGCCGATCAAGTTACAGACTTTGACAAAACCTTTCTTGAGCCAGCTTGCGGTACAGGCAATTTCCTAGCGGTCATCTTAGAGCGCCGCCTGCACGCACTGACCAAAAAGCACAAAAAGCTGCAATACGACTTTGAAAAATACGCCATCATCGCTGTAGGTACGATGTACGGCATTGAGCTTTTGCCTGACAATGTCGCTGAATGTCGTGAACGGCTACTGGGCATTTTTTCTGCACATTATAAAGCCACCTTCCCTAAGACTTATAAGCAAGCCTGCATTGACAGCATAGCTTATCTGCTTTCAAAAAATATCCTGTGCGGAGACGCACTCACTCTACAGACCCACGATGGCGCGCCGATTATCTTTAGCAAATGGCAGCTTATCGGCAGTCAAATCCAAAGAGACGATTACGTCTACCGCGACCTGCTGGACAAATCCAGCGAACGAGACCTACCGCTATTTTCCGACCTAGGCGAAGAAGCTCACATTCCTGACGCCATCGCCACCCACACTTACCCACATTTTTTGGAGCTGCATGATGACGGATCTGTCTAATCTCAACTACAACCCTGACGTACTCAGCTGTCTTGCCAATCTGTCAAACGATGAAGTATTCACGCCGCCTGACGTGGTGAATGCCATGCTAGACCGCCTACCCCAAGCGCTTTTTCGCAATAAAGACGCTAAGTTCTTAGACCCTGTGTGTAAGTCAGGCGTCTTTTTGCGTGAAATCGCCAAGCGCCTAAATGCTGGACTGGCAGAACAAATCCCAGACCTACAAGAACGGCTCAACCACATATTCAGCCAGCAGCTGTATGGCATTGCCATCACACAGCTGACCGCCCTGCTGTCCAGACGCAGCGTGTACTGCACCAAAAAAGCCGCCAGCGAATATTCCATCTGCACCGTGTTTGACAATGATGATGGCAATATCTTTTTTCCGCCCAGCGAACACACATGGCACAAGGGCAAATGTACAGAATGTGGCGCAAGCCAAGATGTCTACGACCGCAATAACGCCAGCATTAGCCGTGAGCATGAATTTGAGACTCATGCGTATGCGTTTATTCACCAATCTTTTTATAACATGGAAATCAGAAAAATGAAATTTGACGTAATTATTGGCAATCCGCCGTATCAGTTGAATACTGCTGGATTTGGTGCTCAAGCTACACCCCTTTATCATAAATTTATTGAGCAAGCCAAAAAACTCAATCCACATTATCTGATTATGATTACGCCAAGTCGTTGGTTTACTGGCGGCATGGGCTTGAATAGCTTTCGTGATGAAATGCTTAATGACAAAAGAATGAAAGAAATTCACGATTTTCCCAATTCATCAGATTGCTTTAATGGCGTGGAAATCAAAGGCGGCGTGAGTTATTTTCTTTGGGACAGAGAATATCAAGGTGAAAATGATTGCGGCATTTTTACCTATGAAAACGGTCAAGTAATTTCACAAATGCAGCGCCCATTAAAAGAAAAAGGACTGGATGTATTTATTCGCTACAATAAAGCTGTTTCCATTTTAAGAAAGGTGATTGCATTCAATGAACCAAAATTTTCAGATCTAATGAGTGCCCAAAGACCTTTTGGTTTGCCAACTAATTACAAAGGAAGTTCAAGCCCCTATAAGGATTGCGATGAAAATGTAATGTTGTATAAAAACGGCGGAACAGCCTATGCTAAACGTTCAGAAATTCCTATAAATACACAATGGATAAATGGACACAAAATTTTAACGCCAAAAGCTATCGGTTCTGGCGATGGCAAAACCGACCGAGTGAAACCAATTTATGCGGGAATGAATACAGCCTGCACCGAAACCTACATTGTAACAGGTTGTTTTGATAGCAAAGAAACTTGCGAAAATGTGATGTCTTATATTGGCACAAGATTTTTCCATTTTATGCTGACACTCAAAAAGAACACACAGGACGCTTTAAGAAGAGCTTATGAATTTATCCCGCAACAAGATTTTTCAAAACCTTGGACAGATAAAGAACTGTATGAAAAATACGGCTTATCCGATGATGAAATCGCTTATATTGAAACGATGGTTTTGCCAAATAAGGAGTTGTGAGATGTCAAGAGCTATTCCGCATTTTTTAAAAACAAGAAACCTTTATTTTCATACAAAAGGTGATTTTAGAACTCATCTAGATAATATTTACCAAAAAGCAAAATCACAAGGTAATCAAGCTATTACCAAAGATGACGAAGCAGATTTAAAAGATTTTATCCAAGATTATTGTGATAAATCTGAGCATTTGTTAGAAAAGTTTGACTTGGATAATTGTCATTTTATTGTAGCAATGTCAGAGTATGGCACAAAGTGTCTATTCATCGTGGATAATGACAGTCGGAAAAAAGAACAAATCTCCCTTAAGAATTTTGGCGCAGAACAAACGCCAGAGCAAAATTTCCGCTTATTTTGCACCGAGATTATTCGCGATATTAAATTGGAATATAGGAAAATTTTAGCTGAAGATAGTGATTTGCGATATGACGAAGTGGATTTGTGGCATGAAGAACCTAGTACGAAAGAATTGGTAGATGAATTTGTGCAAAAACATGAATTAAGCGATATTTTAGATAAGGTTATTTCTCCCAATGATCTAGGCAATAGTAAGCGATTCTTAATGCCTGATTATGAATATCTAAAACAAAAATTTTTGGATTTTTATCGAGAAAAAATGACAACCAATAAATTGCAAACCTTATTAAAAGAGAGAAAACCCCAATGAACACCCAACCTTCTGTCGATCTTACCAATACCCTACACCCACCACGCATTTATGCTTATATTGACAGCAGTTTTGCAGGGTGCTATAAAGTCGGCTACACCACCAAGACCGCCAAAGAGCGTGTCAAAGAGCAGTATCCCGTTGCCACGCCGCACCAGACTTGGGAAATTAAATTTAACGAGATTGCCATTCGTGATGACGGCACGACTTTTAGCGATCACGCCGTGCATAAAGCCCTAAGAAATGCAGGCATCAGGCAGGTGAATGGCGAGTGGTTTGAGTGCAGCCTAGATGACATCAAGGCGGCATTTTTAGCGGTCAAAACAGGCAAGACAAACGTACAAAAGCGCACGGCAGATTTCCCCATGCGCCCAGAGCAGGCGGCAGCAGTGGCTAAGACGCGTGCGTATTTTGAGAGCTTTCACCGTGATGCGTTTAATAAAGGCAAGACACCGCACTTTTTATGGAATGCCAAAATGCGCTTTGGTAAGACTTTTGCGTCCTACCAGCTGGCGCGTGCGATGGGCTGGCGTAAGATTTTGGTGCTGACCTTTAAGCCTGCCGTGCAGGACGCTTGGCAGGACGATTTAAAAACACACATCGATTTTACCGATTGGCAATTCGTCAGCAAAAACGGCGGCATCACCCCAGAGATGGCAGATATGTCAAAGCCGATTGTGTGTTTTGGTTCGTTCCAAGATTATCTGGGCAAAACCAAAGCTGGCGGCATTAAGTCAAAAAACGAATGGGTGCACGCCACGAATTGGGACTGCGTGATTTTTGATGAATATCACTATGGCGCATGGCGAGAAAATGCCAAAGATTTGTTTGATGGTGAAGTGGATAAGCATGAACGCGCCTTTGCCGAAAATGAATTTTTGACAAATTTTGATGAAGAGCTGCTGCCCATCACCACCAATCATTATTTGTATTTGTCTGGCACGCCATTTCGCGCGATTTCGTCAGGGGAATTTATCGAAGAGCAGATTTTCAACTGGACGTATTCAGACGAGCAGCAAGCCAAAACCAGCTGGGACGATGCCCAAGGTAAAAACCCTTATGCGTCCTTGCCAAAAATGGTGATGATGACGTATCAGCTTCCTGACTCTATCCGTGATGTGGCACGAAAAGGCGAGTTTAATGAATTTGATTTGAACGAGTTTTTCCGTGCCACAGGCGATGGCGAACACGCGCGCTTTACTCACGAAAACGAAGTGCAGCGTTGGCTGGAATTTATCCAAAACAAGCTGCCAGAGCTGACGGTAGACACCCTAAAAATGGGCGCAAAAAAACCGCCCATGCCGTTTAGTGATGCCGAGCTGAAGGGCAATCTTTTGCACACGTTTTGGTTTTTACCCACCGTGGCAAGCTGCCATGCGATGAATAATTTACTCACCCAAAGGCAAAATCAATTTTTCCATGAGTATAAAATCATCGTGGCGGCAGGCGCAGACGCTGGCATTGGCGTGGCAGCCCTACCGCCTGTCAAAGAGGCAATGAGCGATAATCCACTCACCACCAAGACCATCACCTTATCATGCGGCAAGCTGACTACAGGCGTGTCTGTTTCGCCTTGGACGGGGATTTTGATGCTGCGCAATTCATCAAGTCCTGAGACGTATTTTCAGGCGGCATTTCGTGTGCAGACGCCTTGGGTGCTGCGCAATCACGACCCAGCCGACCCAAATGCCGATGTCATTTTAAAGCAGCAGTGCTATGTGTTTGATTTTGCGCCTGACAGAGCTTTGCGCCAAATCGCCGAATACAGCTGCCGCCTAGACACCGTCAATAGTAACCCAGAACAAAAAGTGGCAGAGTTTATCAATTTCTTGCCTGTGCTGGCTTATAATGGCAGCAGCATGGTACAAGTAGACGCTGCTGGGATTTTGGACATCGCCATGAGTGGCACGACCGCCACGCTTTTGGCACGCCGCTGGGAAAGTGCGCTCTTAGTCAATGTGGATAACGACACACTAGAAAAGCTGATGAAGAACAAAGAAGCGATGGCGGCCTTGGAGAGCATTGAAGGGTTTAGAAGCCTAAATCAAGATATTGAGACGATTATCAATAAATCCGAAGCGGTCAAAAAAGCCAAGAAAGAAAAAGGCGATGACATGACGCCAAAAGAGAAAAAAGATCTCAGCGAACAAGAAAAAGAGTATCAATCCAAGCGCAAACAAATCCAAGAAAAGCTCATCAAATTTGCCACGCGCATACCTGTGTTTATGTATCTGACCGATCATCGTGAGCGTAGCTTGCGTGATGTGATTGAGCAGCTAGAGCCCCAATTATTCCGCAAGGTAACAGGGCTGAGCCAGAAAGATTTCGCCCTGCTGGCACGGCTCAATGTGTTTAATGAAGCCTTGATGAATGATGCGGTGTATAAATTTCGCCGCTATGAAGACAGCAGCTTAGAATACACAGGACTGGTCAAGAACAAAGAAGAAAAGTTGGGGCTTTGGAACGTGTCGATTGACCCCAGTCAAGTGAAATGATTGATTGTATCCAAACCATAGCCCTTCGGCAAGTTTGGAGTGAGCAGAAAATCATATCAAAAAACCGCAAATCCTTCGTGGTTTACAAAACCGTTCGTAGTGAACACAAAAAACCGATCGTGGTGAGCGCAAAAACCGTTCGTGGTGAGCTTGTCGAACCATGAGCGGTTTTTAAGTTTAAGCCTTACGCCACGTCCACCCTTCGACAAGCTCAGGGCGAGCGGACGGGTGTCAGTCGGGTTAATGAAGTGGTTCGTAAGTTGGGTTAGCGGCAGCGTAACCCAACATTCCATGAGATAAACTACACTTCAAACGTTGGGTTTTCGTTCCACTCAACCCAACTTACATATCGCCCCTTTGTCCAATTTACATATCGTTTCTTAACCCAACCCACACACCGCCCCAAAAACCAAAACCCCAAAAGCATACACTTTCAGGGTTTTGATTTGGCTGATTTGGCGTATTATTTGATGCGCATATCGCCAGTTTCCACAAAACGCTGGTGCCATGACAAGGCTTCAAGCAGAATGTGTGGCGTGTGGATACCGCCTGCTTTTTGGCTGGCAACAAGCGCGCGGTCGTAATAATCACGCAGCATATCACGATAATCAGGGTGTGAGCAGTTCTCGATGATGAGCTTGGCACGGTCTTTTGGTGCTTTACCACGCAAATCCGCCATGCCTTGCTCAGTTACGATGAACATCACGTCATGCTCGGTGTGGTCGTGATGGCTTACCATCGGTACGATTGCCGAGATTGCGCCGCCTTTTGCGGTAGATGGGCTGACGTAGAATGAGAAAAAGCCGTTACGCGTGAAGTCGCCAGAACCACCAATACCGTTCATCATGCGTGTACCCATGACGTGCGTTGAGTTTACGTTGCCGTAAATGTCCGCTTCAATCATTGAGTTCATGCCGATGACACCCAGACGGCGGATAATCTCTGGATTGTTGCTGATTTCCATCGGACGCAGGATAATCTTGTCTTTTAGGAATTCAATGTTTTCGTTGAAACGCTGCAACGCATCTGGGCTAAATGACAATGCGGTCGCTGACGCAGTTTTCATTTTCTTGGCAAGGATAAGATCCAGCATACCGTCTTGTAGCACTTCGGTATAGCCAGTCAAATCTTCAAACGGTGCATCAAGCAAGCCTGCCATCACCGCATTGGCAACGTTACCCACGCCTGATTGTAGTGGCAATAGGCTTTTTGGTAGGCGGCCAGCTTTCACTTCATGGTCAAGAAAATCAATCACTTGCGCTGCGATACGCTTAGACACATCGTCAGGCTCGGCAAATTTAGAGTTGCGGTCGCCGCCATTTGTCAGTACGATTGCCACGACTTTATTAGGGTCAAGCGCCAGTGCTGGCGTACCAATACGGTCAAACGCACCCACGATAGGAATCGGCTTGCGATGCGGTGGCAAGCCCACGTCCGCATAGATGTCGTGCATACCTTCTAGGCCTTCGGCAAGCGCTTCGTTAATCTCAATGATGACTTTATCAGCGTTTTTCACCGCTTCTGCGCCATGACCGATACCCATCGCAAACACAAGCTCGCCATTTTCAGTGATGGCGGTGGCTTCTACGATGGCGATGTCAAATTTACCATAAAAACCTTGGCGCATTTGCTGCTCAACGTGCGATAGGTGCATGTCTTGATAAGCGATGTTACCTGCGTTAATGCCGTTACGCAGCGTTGGGTCAGATTGGAATGGCGAGCGGAAATGTACAGCATTGGCTTCAGCAAGCACACCATCACACTCAGGGGCGGTAGACGCGCCTGTTACCATGCCGATGCTGAATTTTTCGCCTTGGGCGTGTAGGGCTTTGGCTTTATTGGCGATGGCGGTTGGTAGTGCTTTTGGGTAGCCTGCGCCTGTAAAGCCTGTGATGGCAAGGTTCATGCCATTTTTTACAAACTCAGCAGCAGCTTCAGCACTCATGACTTTTTCACGCAAACCTGCGTGGCGAATACGGTCGATTGACATAATCAATTCCTATATTATTGGTGAATTTCCAGTTTTCATTGCCATAATGGCTTTTAGCAAATCTAAAAATGCTGATGTGATTTTAGCACTAGACGCATGAAAAATAAAGTGCTTAGCAAAGGGTTTTTGCAAAGAATATCAAAACGCAAGCAAACTTTAAAAGCGCAGCTGCACCACAATAAATCTTAATCCGCCAAACACCCCTAAAACTTCAAATTAGCATTTTTTACGTCTGTAATCAGCATATGCCCCGGTGCGTGCGTGATACAAAAATCAGGCTTAGAATTCATCACGATGGACTGCGGTGTTACACCACACGCCCAAAATACAGGCGTTTCATGCTCATGAATGGTTACCATCTCGCCAAAATCAGGGCGCTGAATGTCTGTGATGCCGATGTATTCAGGGTTGCCGATATGTACAGGCGTGCCGTGTACGCGCGGCATGGCAGCGGTAATATTGACCGCAGTTACGATTTGCTCGGGCGGCAGCGGTCGCATACTCACCACCATGTTACCGCTAAATATGCCAGCAGGATTGCAGGCGATGTTGGTTTGATACATCGGCACATTGCGCCCTTCTTCAATATGGCGCACGCTCACGCCACTGTCCAAAAGCTCGCTTTCAAAAGAAAAGCTGCAACCAATCAAAAACGCCACCAAATCATCACGCCAATGCGCCTGCACATCGTCAAACTCGCCCACCAATTTCCCATGCTCATAAATGCGATATTTGGGCAAATCGCTCGCCACATTGCAGTCTTTGGCGATGCTTTGCAACCACGGAGAGCCAACATCACCAACTTCCAAAATCGGACAAGGCTTAGGATTTCTTTGGGCAAAGAGCAAAAAATCATAAGCGTATTTTTGGGGCAATACCACCATATTTGCCTGCGCATAGCCCAAACTCATGCCAGAAGTTTGACAATTTAAGCAGCCTTCACGGAATAATTGGCGCAAATCTTTTGGCGGCATCGTAGCATAATTGACGGCATTTTCTTGCATAATCTTTCCTTTTATTTATGTGTTTTGTGGCTAAATTCAAAATGACCTATCTAGGTACAAAAACACCGCCAATCTTAACGATCAGCGGTGCTAAAATCACAATCCCATCTTCAAACTTGCCACAATAAACTTATCCAAATCTCCATCTAGCACGGCTTGAGTGTTGGAGTTTTCAACGCCAGTGCGCAAATCCTTAATGCGTGAATCATCAAGCACATAAGAGCGAATTTGCGAGCCCCAGCCGATGTCAGATTTACTGTCTTCTAGGGCTTGCTGTTTTTCCATGCGTTTTTGCATTTCAAGCTCGTACAGCTTGGCACGCAGCATTTTCATCGCTGTGTCTTTGTTGGCGTGCTGACTGCGCTCATTTTGGCACGCCACCACCACACCCGTAGGCGCGTGGGTGATACGCACTGCAGAATCGGTGGTATTGACGTGCTGACCGCCTGCGCCGCTTGAGCGGTAAGTATCAATGCGCAAATCGGCAGGATTGATGTCAATTTCCACATTATCATCAATCTCAGGCGACACAAAAACAGCGGCAAATGACGTGTGGCGACCATTATTACTGTCAAATGGCGACTTACGCACAAGGCGGTGTACGCCAATCTCGGTGCGCAGCCAGCCAAAGGCATAATCGCCCTTAATCTCAACGGTTGCCGACTTAATCCCCGCCACGCCGCCTTCAGACACTTCCATCACCTGCGCCTTAAAGCCCTTGCTTTCTGCCCAGCGTAGATACATTCGTAGCAGCATTTGCGACCAATCTTGGGCTTCGGTGCCGCCAGAACCCGCCTGAATGTCCAGATAGCAGTTGTTTGCGTCCATCTCGCCACCAAACATACGCTTAAATTCCAAATCTTCCACTTTGGCTTTAGCGCTGTCAAGCTCGGCTTGCACATCGGTAAGCAGACTCTCGTCATCTTCTTCAACGGCAAGTTCTAGCATCGCCTCAGCATCTGCCAAACTTACGTCCAAGCCCTCAATCACACCGATGATACCATCTAGCACTGATTTTTCTTTAGAAATTTTGGTGGCAAGCTCAGGATTATTCCAGATTTCTGGGTTTTCCAGCTCCAAATTGACTTCTTCTAGACGTTCTTTTTTGCTATCAACGTCAAAGATACCTCCGAAGTTCATCGCCACGCGTGGCTAGGTCTTTGATTTGTTCTTGATAGATGGCAATTTCCATGATGATACCCTTACATTTACAAATTACGAAAACTTCCTATTATAGCAAATTTCTTTTTCTGATACATTTGCTTTATATTAAAATTAGCAATTTTTTATGAGTATAAACCCACTTTTAGATGGTCAATAAAAATCCCACTTATTTTAAGCAGGATTTTGCTAGGTTTAAGGTACGGTTATTTTTATTGAATTCGTCGCCCTTGTTTATCAATATAAAATTCTTGTCCGTTTTGTTCAACTCTTGCCAAACCTTCTGAAAAAGGCCAAGCATCATCATACCGCAATGGAATAACTACTTTTCCTGTTTTATCAATAAGACCATATTTGTCGTTTTGTTTAACTATTGCCAAACCTTCTGAAAAATACCCAGCATCATCATACCGCAATGGAATAACTACTTTTCCTGTTTTATCAATAAAACCATCTTTGTCGTTTTGTCCAACTCTTGCCAAACCTTCTGAAAAATCATCAGCATAATCATACCGCAATGGAATAACTACTTTTCCTGTTTTATCAATAAAACCATATTTGCCGTTTTGTTTAACTCTTGCCAAACCTTCTGAAAAAGGCCAAGCAAAATCATACCGGAATGGAATAACTACTTTTCCTGTTTTATTAATAAAACCATATTTGTCGTTTTGTCTAACTTGTGCCAAACCTTCTGAAAAAGGCCAAGCATCATCATACCGCAATGGAATAACTACTTTTCCTGTTTTATCAATAAAACCATATTTATCAATAAAACCATGTTTGTCGTTTTGTCCCACTAACGCCAAACCTTCTGACAAATCATGAGCATAATCATACTGCAATAGAATAATTACTTTACCTGTTTTATCAATAAAACCACGTTTGCCGTTTTGTTCTACCCTTGCCAAACCTTCTTCTAGGCAACCTACATACTCATACCCACTAACCTGCGGTTTTACACAGTCATCAGCCCATGCAGTCTGACCGACCAAAGCTAATCCTGCCACAGCGACCGCCATACCAAGTTTTTTGATGTTAAAAATTTTCATAAAATCTCCTTACCAATTATGTGAAAAGCATCGTTATTATATCTCAAAAAATGATGATGTAACGCCCTTTTATTTAACAACCCTAATATGCTCCACCACCATCTCCCCACATTTATTCATCATAAAATCCACGTCCACCGCCTTATATCGCATGGTAGAGACGATGTCGGTTTCGTGTTGGCGATAAGCAGGACGTGGGTCTTGGGCGATTAAATCAGCGATGATTTGTTGGGTGTTTTCATCAATGCCAAGCGTCTGGCAAGCGGTTTTTGCACGCTCATCAAAGCGCACCGATTTGACGGCAGGCGTGCTTATCTCACCGCTCACTGCCGCAGGTACGCTGTCAGCATAGGGCAAATACGGCTTAATATCAATGATGGGCGTACCGTCAATAAAATCTGCGCCTGTGATATTTAAAACCACTTTATTATCAATCACTTGCACGCCTTCAAGTGCTACCACCGACAAACCCAGCGCAGACGGACGATACATACTGCGCGTGGCAAAAACGCCCAATTTCTCGTTACCGCCTAAGCGTGGCGGACGCACTTGCGGACGAAAATTCGCCTGCGCTTTATTGTGATGAAATTGCCAAAATACCCACAAATGGCTGTAATTTTCAATGCCCACAAACGCATCTTTGGTGTCAAATGGCGGCACAAATTCAATGTGGCTTGGCAATGCCACAAGATTGGGCTGGCGCGGCGCACCAAATTTTTGCCCCAGTGGCGAGCGATGATAACCGATAATTGGCACGCTGATCTGCGTTTGCAAATTTTGCGGTGGGTTTGGTTCTTGCGTTTGGCTTAGCGAATTGTGGCTGGATTTTGAGCTAAAATCAGGATTGTTCATGGCGTTTTTGTGTTGTTTATGCTAAAATTTGCGGTCGTTATTCCAAAATTTTCCTAAAAGTTTTGGCGAAATGTCGTTATTATACCCAAAATTTGTTATTATACAATTTTAAGAACCATTATCATTACCGTGTTGCACGGCTTTTCTTATCATCGTTTTTAGTGGATTTGTCATGTCAAAATTCATCACCGAAACCGTAACTTACGTTCACCACTGGACGGACAGCCTTTTCACCATCAAAACCACACGAAGCGACAGCCTGCGCTTTCGCAACGGTGAATTTGCCATGATTGGTCTGATGGTGGACGGCAAACCTTTGGTGCGCGCCTACTCCATCGCCAGCCCAAACTATGCCGAAGAGCTGGAATTTTACTCCATCAAAGTGCAAGACGGCCCTTTGACTTCTCGCTTGCAGCACATTAAAGTTGGCGATGAACTACTGGTCAGCAAAAAACCGACAGGCACGCTGGTGCTGGACGACCTACTGCCCGGCAAGCACCTGTACATGCTGGCAACTGGTACAGGTCTTGCGCCATTTTTGGCATTGAGCCGCGACCCTGAAGTGTACGAGCGCTTTGATAAGGTGATTTTGGTGCATGGCGTGCGTCATGTGGAAGATTTGGCGTATCGTGAAATGTTTGAAAACGAGCTGCCAAACGATGAAATCTTTGGCGAATGGGTGCGCGAAAAATTCATCTACTACCCAACCGTTACTCGTGACGAATTTAAAAACACCGGCCGTGTAACCGACCTGCTAAAATCTGGCAAACTCTTTGAAGACATTGGCTTGCCGCCGATGAACAAAGACGATGACCGTGTGATGATTTGCGGCTCAATGGCGATGAATGCCGACACTTGTGCGATTTTGGACGAGTTTGGCTTGACGGTATCGCCACGCATGGGCGTACCTGCCGACTATGTGGTAGAGCGTGCGTTTGTGGGTTGATTTACCGCAAAATTCTGCCAAATGGATTGAGTTACTTTTTATCAATTTATCGGCAAATATACAAAACAAAACCGCTTATTCTTTTTAAGAGTAAGCGGTTTTTTGGTTTTGGCTTGAGTTTTAGTTGCGGTTGTAAAATCTTGGGCGGTTTTTGCAATTAAAATCGCAATTTTCAATCAATTTTCCACCGCAACTTACAAAGCACAATCACGCAATCGCTGCACGCAATTTTTGCGCCAGCTGTGCCAATTCGTCAGCGTCCGCCATGCCGTCAGCGTGTTTGCCAAGCTCGTGAATGTGCGTTGGGATTAGGTGCATATGGTAGTGAAACACGCTTTGCCCTGCATCTTGGTGGTTCAGCTGCATTTGCACCACGCCTTGCACACCCAGCACCGCACGCTGCGCCGCCATCACTTTTTGCGCCGTTTTAAACACCGCGCACGCATATTCGCACGGCAAATCGCTCAGCTCCACCGCTTCGCATTTTGGAATCACCAGCACATGACCGCTCGCTTGGGGCATCACGTCCATAAAAGCAAGCGTTTTTTCGTCCTCATAAACCTTATGGCTGCCAATCTCGCCACGCAAAATCTTGGCAAAAATGTTGTTATTGTCATAAGTCATCGTGATTTCCTTTTGGTTGATGATGAGTTTGAATAAAGGTTTGTTTTTAAATGAAAGTTAAACCGCCAATCATTTGAAATTTTAGCGCTTTACGGCTTAAAATTGGCTTAATTTTTGATATTTTAAGCATTTTCACACAATTTTTCTACACAATTTGCGCAAAAAATTTGGTATAGTAAAGCAAATTTATCAGCATGGTGATTTATGAGCTGTACAATTTATATCTATGTAATTTGTACCCACGACAAATTTCGCCAATGATAAATTCACACCCTTAAACCAAACACCACTCAAGACCATTTCATGACTGCCCGTACTTTTGTTTTACAAGATTTGCTTTGCGATGACAGCCTGCCTTGGCGTGTGCATAACGTCAAATTGGAAAAAATCATCTGCGAAAAAGATTTGCCGATGATGTTTTTGGCGCATTATGACCGCCTGCCAGACGACATCAAAGCGCAAAAACCGCTGGATTTGCCCATGCTTAAAATCATGAACGAAAAAGTCAGCGCAGCGCAAGCCTGTCAGATTTTGGGCTTACCACAAGGGGCGATTGCGCCTGCTTTGCACGTCAAAATCTCTGGCACGACCGTCATCGTCTGCGACAGCCTACCTTTGGCGCTGCATTTGCAATTCACCAACACCGCCAAAGACAGCCAAGCCTGCCACCAAGACGCACAAACCGCTCTAGAAAACGAAGCGCGCAGATTTTTATTCGCAGGCAACGTGCATGTGCTGCACAAAAACCCCAAAATTCGCCTGCACAGCACGGATTTATCCGAACACAGCTTCACCGTTGAGCCACAAGCTGGCTACACACGCCTGCCAAACAGCCATGCGCTCGCCACCACGCACACGCTAAACACCCTAAAAGACACCACGCCCAACGCCTTAAAATTCCTACAAGACGCCATCGTAGATAAGGTGATGGCGAGCTTTTTTGGGGAGTGAATGAATGATGTGAGAGTGTTGTTTTTAGGGTTTGTGGGTTGGGTTGGTAGTAATTTGTCGGTTGGATTGAGTATAAAAAACTAATAAATTCAAATAGTTGCCTTGAGTTGTGTTGGGCTGTCGCTAACCCAACTTACGAATGCCATTGCCAGACCAGCCTACACCCCTGCCTGAGCTGAACATACCCTGCCGTTCGCCCTGAGCTTGTCAAAGGGTGAACGTGGTAGCGATTTAGGTTTGGTAAAGGCTTAAACTAGCAAAGATTTAAACCAAAAAACCGTCCATGGTTCGACAGGCTCACCACGAACGGTTTTTATGTTCATCACAAACAAAATTTTTGATAAAATTTTTGTTCGCCTTGAGCTTGTTAAAGGGCTGCGGCTTAGCCTGCAAGTTGGGCTAAATGAAGCAAAGTTCAACGTTTTGGACTGTGTTTGTCTTATAAAATGCTGGATTGCGCCATCACCAATCCAACTTGTGCACTTAAAACCCAAACAATGACTTGAGCCATTTGGCGGCACTCTACATAAACACCCATCAAAGCAAACGCTGCAAATCCTGCGCCCACGCCTGCCAACCAAACGCCTTCATCACCGCCATAAAATCATCGTCCAGCGGCGCAAAAACTTGCACCGCACTTCCATCAATCAGCGACTCAAACCCAAGTGCGTGCGCATGAAGCAGCAGCCGACTTACGCCCGTATGCGCCAGCACTGCCTTATTTTGCGCAGTGTCGCCATGCGTGGTGTCGCCCACGATGGGGTGAAAAATGTGCGTCATGTGCCGCCTAAGCTGATGCTTACGCCCTGTGATTGGCGTAAGGCGCATGAGCGAATAGCGCGCAGTCGAATAACGTACCGCCGCCACAAACGGCATTTCCACCGTTGCCAAGCATTCATAATCGGTCAGCGCAGGTTTGGCAGCTTTATTTGGGTCGGCAAATTTATCGGCGATTTTATCCAATTTTGGCTTGAGCGCATAATCAATCCGCCTTTTGCCAAGCTGTTTTTGCGCATCCAGCACATAGCCACGCACCACCGCCACATAAGATTTTTGCACCTTGTGCGCTTCAAATTGCATGGAAAGCGCACGTGCAGAATCACTATCTTTGGCAAATAAGAGCGCCCCAGAAGTCGGACGATCCAGCCTGTGCACAGGATAAACGTGCTGACCGAGCTGATCGCGCAGCGTCTGCATGACAAATTGCGTCTCGTGTTTATCAAGCCACGAGCGATGCACAAGCATACCTGCTGGCTTATTTACCACCACGCAAGTTTCATCTTGGTATAAAATGGATAACATTTGGTTATGAATTGGTAAAGTTGAAAAGGTGTGAGAATAGGTGTAAAAATTGGTGCGAATTTACCGAAAATTTTTCATCAATTCAAATTTTTCGCAAATTCAACGCACATTCAAAATAAATGCGATGATAAATTTGGCAAACTTACGCTTGATAATCCCAGCCGATATAATTTGGCAACTTAACCCGCCTGCCCTGCCAGCACCGACATCAGCGCATCGTAGGCGAATTTTTCTTGTACGTTTTGAGTGGTGGCGATGGCGGTGTCGTTTAGCTGATTAAGCATGGCATCAAAATCGGCTGTCGCAAGCGATGGTACGCTCGCCAAGGTGTCCGCCACTGACAAATCTGTGTGCAAACTTGGCAAACCCAACCCCATACGCCACAAATCCAGCAGCATGACACGGCTAAGCATACAAAACTGCGCAAGCGTCAGCTCGCCTTGCCAATAATCGCTTGCCGCCATCACCGAACGCCTACCCGTACGCAATGCTGCCAAAGTCTTCAGCCAAGTGCCACGATGAGCAAACCACGCCTGCTGCGGTAAATCTGCCGCCACCAAAGGTGCGCCGTCCGCCAACGCCAAAAGCATTTTAGCACGCACCTGCCAATCATTAGCATTATTCAGGCTATCATTTACCAGAATATTTTTTAAAAATTCTAAAGAATATCGCTCGTCAATCTGCTCAAGTGGCAAGGCTTGCACACGGCTTTTGATGGTAGGTAAAAGCCTGCTGACATGGTCGGTGATGAGCAGCAAATGCACGCCTGAACGCGGCTCTTCTAAAGTTTTTAAGAGCGCATTTGCCGCAGCGATGGTGAGCGTATCCGCATAATCCAGCACGATAACACGCTCGCCCTTGCCTTTGCTGTGGCTATATTCTTGTACGTTGCGAATGTCGTCAATTTTAATGCTGCGCTCAAATTTTTGGGCGCTGTCATCATCAGATTTTGGCAATACCAACACATCTGGGTGCGTGCCAGCTTTTAGCCAAGTGCAGCTCTCGCAATGCCCACAGGCGAATTGTGCAGGTAAATTTGACTGAGTATCCAGCGAATCATCAGACGAATTATCAGCCGTCCCAGCAAACTTATTTTCACACAAAAGCCACGCCACAAACCGCCACACAAACGCACGCTTGCCAATACCAGCCATGCCAGCTGCCAGCATGGCGTGCGGCAATCTGCCCTGCTGATACTGCGTGATCAGCTGCGCCCATGCGTCATCTTGCCAAGCGTATTTGGTGGCAAACGCACTGTCATCAAAGACGGTTTGCGCTTTGATTTGCTCGCTTTGTTGGTCGGAATTTGGCATAACTTAACTTGACAATACAACCTAAACAAATGGCTGAATTTCACCTACTTAAAATTTTATCATTTAGAAAAACTTAAAAAGACAGCCACTCATCAAGCGGCATGGCGTTCAGTCTTGCTAAATCTTCTGGCGTGTCCACACCCAAAGGCAGCGTTGTGCTTGCCACATCAATCGCAATGCGCTCACCGTTTTCCAGCATTCTTAGCTGCTCTAGGCTTTCTAGTTGCTCAAGCGTGCCTTGTTGCCATGCGCTAAATGCCTTGAGCGCACGCACTCGGTAGGCGTACAGTCCCAAATGACGATAGGCATATTGATTGGGTGTGGATTGATTGTCTCGGTCGTGCGGAATGGGTGCACGGCTAAAATACAGCGCCTGCTGTCCTGCCTTGACGACTTTTACTACCGATGTTTTATGAAAATCTTCTGTATTATCAATGGCTTCGCACAAAGTTGCCATCGCACAGTCAGGGTTTGCCACCAGCAAATCACGCACTTGCAATAAAAGCTCAGGCGGTACAAGCGGCTCATCACCTTGCATATTTACCACGATGTCATCGTCCGCCAATGCTAAAATGTCTGCCGCCTGCGCCAATCTGTCCGTGCCAGATGGCTGCTCATCCGTCATCACGGTACGCACGCCTGCTTGCTCGCACACCTGTGCAATGCGTGCATCGTCTGTCGCCACGCACACGCTGTCGGCAAAAGTTGCGCGCGCCGCCTTCTCCGCCGTCCACAAAATCATCGGCTTGCCATGAATCTCAAGCAGCGGCTTGGCTGGCAAGCGAGTGGATTTATAGCGCGCTGGGATAATGATGTGGGTTTTGCTCATGGTGAATTCCTAAGTTAAGATAATTTTGTAAGATTTTGCTGATTTTTATCAAAATTACGATGAATTTATGACAGCTTTTTAGCAGCGTTTGACTCGCCCTTGCCTTGCTTGACATCCCACCAAGCAAAACCATTGCCCAAAATCGTCCCTGAAACAGAATGCCACACCACCGCCACAGCAGTAGCAATAGCAGATTCAGCATTGGCTGGGAAAAATTTTGCGCTCAAGCCTGTTGCCAAGCCAGCATTTTGCACGCCTGTTTCAATGGCGACAGTGCGTTTTTTGGCGGTACTCATGCCAACCACTTGCGCGGCATAAAATCCCAAAACATAGCCGCCAGCATTATGTAAAGCAATGGCAATCACCATGACAAGCGCCGATTCAGCAAAGCGATGTCCGTGTACAGCCGCCACACCGCCAACGATACAGGCAAAGGCAAGCACCGCCACCGCAGGCATGATGTCTTTGATTTTTTCAAACCAGCCTTTGCTGCCAAACGCCATATTTGAAAATGAACCTAATAGCACAGGAAATAAAGTCACCAGCAGCATGAATTTAAACATACCCCAAGCGTCCATATCTACCGTCTCGCCAAGCAGCACCATCAACCACAATGGCGTCATGACAGGCGCAAGCAAGGTTGATACCGTCGTCATGCCCACCGAAAATGCCACGTCGCCACGCGCCAGATACGTCATGATGTTTGACGACACGCCACCCGGACAAGAACCTACCAGCACCAAACCCAAAATCAAACCATCCGACAAATTAAGCATTCGTCCAATGCCAATGGCAAGTAGCGGCATGACGGTGTATTGAATGGTTGCACCAGCCAAAATATCCAGTGGTCTTTGTGCTAGGATTTTATAATCTTTTGTGCCAAGCGTAATTCCTATGCCCAGCATAATGACACCCAGCACCAGCATTTGTGCCGTGCCTGCCACCCAAGAAAAAGTCATCGGATTTATCATGCCGATAATGGCGGCTAAAATGATGATTGCGGCGGTGAATTTGGTGGCTTGCTGTCCAATGGTGGCGAAAATTGACACGCAACAACTCCTTATGTAAAACCAACTTAAAATAAAATTTTCTCAAACTAAAAACAGCAAATACCAGCCCGCCAAATCCCAACTTAGCTTAAGCCAAACCGCTGCAGCAACTTATCCATCTCCCCATACACGCTTTCGCTCAATGTCGCACTCACAGGCAGCACCCAAATATTCTCAAAAATTGGCGATTTAGCACGGCTGGCAAGCGTGCGCAGCTTCACCGCATCTTTACTTGTGGTGATGATTGGATGCTGGGTCAGTGGTGTGATGTCGTCCATTTCAAATTTATGATGGTCAGCAAACGGCTTTTTAATCACCCCAAAACCCAGCGTTTGCAAAGTGTCAAAAAACCGCTCAGGATAGCCAATACCACTTAGCGCATAGACGCTGGCAGGTGGTTTTGGCGCAGGATTTGTACTGGTGAACAGCGGCTCAAGCGGCGCAGGGTCAAGCTGCATTCTTAGCGCCTTTGCGTCATAACGCTCGCTGCGCTTATCATGATAAACCACGGTCGCACCATCAAGACGGCTGACAGGCTCACGCAAAAACCCCTGCGGCAACAGCTTACCATTGCCAAAACCACGCACGCCATCCACCACAATCCACTCAGCATCACGGTGCAGCGCATAATGCTGCAAGCCGTCATCACTAATGATAAGCTGGGTATCGCTAAACTGCGCAAGCAAAAGCTCAATCGCCTTACCACGATCAGCGCCCACCGCCATCGGCACGGCGGTACTTTGTACGATCAAGCATGGCTCATCACCCACATCGTCAGGCGTGCTGTCGGTACGCACCAGTTTTGGCGTGCTGCTACGCTCGCCTTTGGCAAGCACACGCCCATAACCACGGCTAATCACGCCCACACGCACATTTTTGGCTTGCAAATACTTCACTAAAGCGATGATGAGCGGTGTCTTACCACTGCCGCCCACGGTGATATTACCAATGACAAGTACAGGCACGGCGGCATGATATTTTTTTAAAAACGCTTTATCATACAATGACTTACGCGCGCCACTCACCGCACCATACACCGCTGACAAAGGCGCAAGCGCTTGCAAATAAGGCGACTGATTTTGCCACGCTTTGGTGATGGCAAGCTCAAATTTTTTCATAAAATCTCGGTTTGCTTAATTTGACAAATTTGACGGATTTGGCAAGTTTATATTTAATGACAAGGTTTTACATTCAAAATCACAGCCACCCATCACTCATCAAAAGTGCGCTCGTACATCGCCTTATACATGCCGCCTTTTGCCATCAACTCAGCATGGCTACCCACTTCCACAATCTCACCTTGATCCATCACCACAATGCGATCAGCATTTTCAATGGTGGATAAACGGTGCGCAATCACAAGCGTGGTGCGCCCTTGCATGACGGTTTCTAGCGCCTTTTGGATATAAAATTCTGATTCATTATCCAGCGCAGAAGTCGCTTCGTCCAGCACCAAAATCGGTGCGTCTTTAAGCAGCGCGCGGGCAATGGACAGCCGCTGACGCTGACCGCCAGACAATGACAAACCTTCTGCGCCAATCACGCTGTCGTAGCCCTTTGGCAGCTTGCTGATAAAATCGTGCGCATATGCTGCTTTTGCCGCCTGCATGATTTCATCACGGCTTTTTTGTGCCAGCGCGCCATAAGCGATGTTATGCGCCACCGTGTCTAAAAATAGCGTAACTTGTTGATTTACCATAGCAATTTGCGCACGCAGACTGGCAAGTTTAATGTCGTCAATCGCTTGATTGTCAATATAAATCTTGCCTGTACTTGGCGCAAGCTGGCGTGTGAGCAGATTGACAAGCGTGGTCTTGCCAGAACCTGAACGCCCCACCACTGCGATGGTTTCACCTGCTTTGATGTTAAGGTTGAAATTTTTAATCGCCTGTACGCCACTGTCGTAAGTCAGGCTCACGTTTTCAAAACGAATGTCGCCATGAATGTCTGGTGTCAGCGTGCCGTTGTCCTTTTCTTCGGCTTTATCCAAAAGCTCAAAAATCGACACACCAGCAGCAATGCCACGTTGTAAGCGCTGATTGACATCGGTCAAAGCCTTGACAGGACGTGCCAGCAGCCCTGCTGCCACCAAATAAGACGCAAATTCGCCTGCGCTGGTATTGCCCAAAATTTCAGGGCGCAAAGACAGCCAAATCACAAAGCACATGCCCGTCGCCATCAAAAGCTGAATCACTGGCGAGTTGATTGCCGCAAGCACGGTCATTTTCATGCCTTTGACAAGATTGTCCTTTGATGCTTTATTAAAACGTGCGGCTTCGTAGCTTTGTCCGCCGTAATTTTTCACCACGCTATAGCCAGTTATCGCTTCATTGGTGATGTGGCTGATGGCGCTCATGGTGTCTTGAATATCCATAGACAGCGCAGCAAAACGCTTTGACACACGCTTAATCAGCCAAAACACAGGCGGTACGACAATCATCAACACCAAAGTCAGCCGCCAGTTAATATAAAAAAGATAGCCAAACAGCGCAATCACCGTCAAGCCTTCTTTTAATAAAGTCATGATAGAATCGGTGGTCGCAGCGGTAACTTGCTCGACATTAAAAATCAGCTTTGATGAAATCGTGCCGGCAGGGTTATTTAGGAAAAATTCGCTCGGTAATCTGAGCAATTTTTCAAACACTTCAATGCGCAGCACATACACCAAGCTACGCGCCATCAATGCCGAATAATAACTGCCTAAAAATGCACCCACACCACGAAACACAAACAGCAAAATCACCAAAAACGGAAACCAAAATTTACGATGGCGGTCGTCTTCGTTGATGGCGTCAATGATGAATTCAAACAGCTTGGCACTGCCCACTTCTGCGCCTGCGCTGATGGCAAAGCCGATAATCACAAAGATAAACGCCCACCAATACGGCTTTAAATAGCGCATTAGGCGTAAAAAGGTCGCCAATTTATCAACGTCTTGGCTGTTTGTTTGATTATCCGCCTGACTGTCTGTTTGATTGCCTGTTTGCTCGTCTTGCAGATTGGGCTTTTGCTGCGAATCTGGCGTTTGTGGCGAAAATTGTGTCGTCATGTGCTTATCGTCATTTTGCCGCCATTACAGCGAAACATTAAGCTGCGATAACAGCTGATTAAGCTCATCATCGCCATAAAAGAAAATCTCAAGACTGCCCTTGCCAGACTTGCTTTGCTTGAGTTTGACCGTTGCGCCCAGTGCGTCTGACAGCTTTTGCGACAGCGCAGCCACTTCATGCGAATCAGCTTTGGCAGGTTTTGCTTCAGGATTTAAAATGGATTTTACCAGTTTTTCGGCATCACGCACCGTCATCTGCCCATCGATGATTTTTTTGGCGATGACTGGCTGCTGACCGTCTGATAAAGACAGCAAAGCACGCGCGTGTCCCATGTCCAAAAGCCCTTCATTCATGTAGCCTTTGACGGTGTCGTGCAGATTGTTTAGACGCAAAAGATTGGTAACCGTGGCGCGCGCCTTGCCCACCACATCAGCAATCATCGCATGGCTCATGCCAAATTCGGTATGAAAACGCTGCAACGCCGCCGCCTGCTCCAGCACATTCAAATCTTCACGCTGAATATTTTCAATGAGCGCGAGCGCAATGGCAATCTCATCAGACAGCACACGCTCAATCGCAGGAATTTGCGTTAAGCCTGCCATTTTTGCCGCACGCCAGCGGCGCTCACCTGCAATGATTTCGTGCGTAACGCCATCATTCACCTTATCTTCATTAGATAACAGCGGACGAATGACGATGGGCTGCATCACGCCATGCTGACCGATGGAGCTGGCAAGCTCGCTCAATGCTGCTTCGTCCATCACACGGCGTGGCTGGTATTTGCCAGACTGCAAGCGATTTGGGTCAATTTGCATGAGCGTTACTTGCTCGCCATCATCAGACGTGGTGGTTTCGCTCGGCTTGGCGGCATCTTTTTTGGTTTTGGCTTTTTTATCAGCCTTATCGGCTTTATCCGCCTTCACGTCCGCTTTCGACTTGGCAGACTTATCCTTGCTGCCGCCAGCAAGCTCGGCAATTTTCTCGGCACTGGCAGGCAAGCCGTCCGCTGTCGCCACCAATGCTTCCGCCGTCAGCGCTCGCTCTTTTTTGACGCCGCTAATCAGCGCACCAAGACCACGACTGTTGCCAAGCCCACGTTTTTTCATGAATGATTACCTTTATAAATGACCGCTGTGTTGCTTTTTGTACTTACTTTTATGCTACTTTTGGCTGTGTATCGCCTTTACAGTCTCGCAATGTGAAAATGTCGCAATGTGAAATTAAGGCACGCCCATCACCACTGAAACTGCTCGCTGATTTTCGCTTGCGACACCGCAGGCTCGTCCACACGATTTAAAATCTCGTTCATCAGCTGATGATACGCACGCGCGCCTTTGCTCGATTTTTCATAATCAAAAATTGAGCAGCCAAAACTTGGTGCTTCAGCAAGACGCACATTTCTAGGAATCAGCGTCTGATACATCAGCTCGCCAAAGTGATTTTCCAGCTCAGCAGACACGTCCTGCGCCAGCGTGTTACGGCTGTCAAACATCGTGCGCACCACGCCACGCACATACAGCTTGCCGTTCAGCTCACTCAGGCGTTTGATGGTATCAATCAAATCCACCACCCCTTCTAGCGCATAATATTCGCACTGCATTGGGATAATCACGCCTTGCGTGGCGCAAAAGGCATTTACCGTCAATAAAGACAAACTTGGCGCACAGTCAATGATGATGAAATCATAGTCAATTTTGCCAGATTTTTTCGCCTTTTTGATGGCTTTTTTGAGCAAAAATGGCGCATCTTCCACGTCGCTTAGCACCACGTCAATGCCCGCCAAGTCTTTATTTGCACCAATCACATCAAGCCCAGATGGCGATGTTACCACCGCCTTTTGAAACGCCAAGCCATCAATCAAAATGTCCGCCGCCGTGTATTCAAGCGCATTTTTATCAAGCCCCATGCCTGTGGTGGCGTTGCCTTGTGAGTCAAGGTCAATCAGCAGCACTTTTTTCTTGGCAATGCGATGCAACGCTGCCGCCAAATTCACCGCTGTCGTGGTTTTACCCACGCCGCCTTTTTGGTTGGCGATTGCAATAATTTCCATACACACCTATCAATTTTTCGTCACGGTTTTTGTAAAATTTTCGTCAATTTTTTGTAAATTTTCAAATACTTATTCAATTTGGCGTCATCAATCTGCCAAATCCAGCTCAACTAGGCAGCGCGTGTCGGCAAGCTCTGGCACATTAAGCGCAATCACGCTGCATTGCCAAGCCTTATCAGCAAACATCACAGGCTGCGATAAATCTTTATCGTCAAGTTCTGGCGCTTTGGCTTTCATGGCAGACAGCTTACCGCCTGCCGCCAAGTACGGCGCGCCCAACGCCACAAAATCGTCCAAAGATGCAAAAGCGCGCGAAGTAATCACATCAAACTCGCCAGTAAAATTTTCAATACGGCTGGCAACTGGCGTTAAGTTTTCAAGCGCTAATTCACCGACAATCTGGCGGATAAAGCGGATTTTCTTTTGATTGCTGTCAAGTGCGGTAATCTGCCAGTCAGGGCGCAAAATTGCCACCAACACCGCAGGCAAACCCGCCCCTGTGCCAATGTCCAGCACGCTCACGCCAGATTTATCGGCAAAAGGCAGCTTTGGCACAATCGCCATGCAATCAAAAATGTGCTTAATCAAGGCTTCGTTTGGGTCGGTGATGGCGGTCAAATTATACGCCTTGCCCCACAAAAGCAAGCCGTCCAAATAACGCAAAATCGCCACGCACTGCGCATCACTCATCGCCAAGCCAAGCGCATTTGCCGCCTGCTGTAGACGCACGGCAAACTTATCGGCATGATTACCAATTTTAAAAAATCCTGCCTGCGATACCATCGTTTGTAAATCCACTGTGCAATCCGCCCAAATTTATTTAAATTTACCCAAACTTGACCAAAACAAACCAGCATTTGTCATCTTTGCTGTGATTTGACCGCCAAGATAACAAAACACCCAAAATTGCCTATTTTATCACGGTTTAATCTGCTAAAATAGGGGCAATTTGCACAAGCGTAAAAATCTGCACTTTTATTAAGGTTTTTGCGCAGTTTTGGGCGGTTTTTTGGTTTGAAAAACCGTTTTAGCACTCTTAATCATTAAACAAAATAACTTTTAGACAATTATCAAACAAGTATCACACAATTAAAAAGCATTCATGACAACTTTAGATAAATATCGCCTGTCGCCCACCGACCTAAAACGCTACACGGACGCTGACAGCTTGCCAGACCCCAGCAATCTGACCGACATCAATGCGCTGCCAAACCAAGACGGCGTACTTGGCACGCTCGGATTTGGGCAAGAGCGTGCCATCAAAGCCATCAACACCGCACTTGACATCAAAGCGAACGGCTATCATGTGTTTGCCGTGGGCGATAACGGACTTGGCAAACGCACGCTCATCACACGCCTGCTTGCCGCACGCGCCAAGCACGAACCCACACCGCCTGATTTGGTGTATGTGCATAATTTTGACACTCCACGCAGCCCGATTGCGCTTAGCCTGCCGACCGCCACAGGTGCAGCTTTTGCCAAGGATATGCACAAATTATGGCACAGTTTATATAAGAAAATATTGGCAAAATTTGCCAGCTTAAGCTATCAAAATCAGCTCACGCACATCAAGCAAAACGCCCAAAAACAAGAACACAAACTCATCAATGCGCTCAACGCAGACGCCAAAACGCACAATCTCACGCTTTTACAAACCACTGAAAATAAAGCGATTTTTGCGCCGATTGATGAAAATTTACCGATTGACGATGCCGCCTTACAAAAACTGCAAAAACGCTTGACCAAAATTAACGTTACGCTTGATGAGCTTGAAGAGACGGTAAACAGCCAAATCAACGAGCTGCACGACACCTTGACCCAAAAAATCATCGAGCCACTCATCAAACCTTTGCTTAATAAATACAGCGACAAAGCGATTCGTCACCATCTGGCGCAATACCAAAAAGACGTGATAGAAAACGTGCTTTTTATTGTGGATAATGACGAAGAATTCATGAGCAAAACCTTTCATGGCGTGCCTAGCCGCTATGATGTCAATGTCATCGTCAGTCACGAAAAAGACAGCGGTGCGCCCATTGTCTTTGAAGATATGCCCACGCACCCAAATTTGCTTGGGCATATTGAATACGTTACGCAGCTTGGTACGATTTTGACCGATGCCAGCATGATTCGCGCTGGCGCACTGCACAAGGCAAATGGCGGCTATCTGCTGCTAGAAGCGTCATCACTGCTTGAGCATCCTTATGCGTGGCAAGGGCTTAAGCGCGCCTTACAATCCAAACAAATCAAAATCTCAAGCCTTGAGCAAATGCTGACGCTTACAGGCTCTTTATCGCTTGCGCCTGATGGCGTGCCGCTGTCGGTAAAGGTGATTTTGCTTGGCGAGCCTGATTTGTATTATGAATTGCTGGAATTTGAGCCTGAATTTAATTCGCTGTTTAAAATTCGTGCCGATTTTCATGACGATGTGCCACGCCACGCCGCCAGTGAAGCTGCCTTGATGGTAAAAATGCTGGATATGATTGCCAAGCAAAATTTGCCAGACTTTGAAAAATCCGCCTTTGCGGCGATTTTAGACGAATTATCGGTGCTGGCAGACGATCAGCACAAGCTCAACCTACACAGCGATAAGCTGCTGCAGCTTTTGGTGGAATCGGCTCGCCAAGCCACGCTAGATGGCGCATTGCCTGTCAATAAAAGCCACGTCGCCAAAGCCTTACAAGACATGCACGAACGCAAAAGCTACCTGCAAGAGCTGTACTGGCAAGAAATCAAAACAGGCACACAAATCATCAACACCAAAGGCCGTGCCACAGGGCAAATCAACGCCTTGACGGTGCTGATGTATGCCGACAGCGAATTTGGTATGCCTGCACGCCTAACCGCACTGATTGCGCCAAAATTTGGCTCAGGCGAGATTTTGGATATTGAGCGTGATGTGGATTTGGGCGGCAGTCTGCACGCCAAAGGTATGCTGATTATGACAAGCTATTTGCGCTCGCTGTTTAGTGAATTTGTGGAGCTTAATTTTAGTGCATCGCTCGCCTTTGAGCAAAGTTATGCGCACATTGATGGCGACAGTGCCACGCTTGCTGAAGCCTGCGCCCTACTGTCAGCATTGGCGGACGTGCCTGTGCGCCAAGAGCTTGCCATCACAGGCAGCATGAATCAGCTTGGGCAAGCGCAAGCGGTGGGCGGCGTGAATGCCAAAATCGCAGGATTTTTTGACGCTTGCTGTGAGCAAGGCTTAAGCGGCAGCCAAGGCGTGATTTTACCGCGCACCAACCTTAGCCAGCTGATGCTGCGTGATGACATCGTGCAAGCGGTGGCGGACGGCAAATTCCACATTTACGCCATTGACCATATTCACCAAGCGCTCGCCCTACTCACTGGCATTGCCATTGATGAGAAAACCAAGCATGGCGAATATAAAAAATCATCGCTGTTTGGCAGAATTTTAACACGTCTGGCAAGCTGGGACGAAGCCGAAGAAGACGAAAAATCTGGCAAAAAAGCCGATAAAAAATCTGGCAAGCGCCATTAACTTTATAAAAATCCATCAATAAATCAGTTACTTAACTCATTTTAAATTAAAAACCACAAAACCAATCATGAAAAGCAAAGCCATCGCCCAAGCCAAAGCCCTTGATGACGCTAATGACACCAAGAGTGCTAAAGCCGTCAAAAAACGTGCGCCAAAAGTCGCCAAAACTGCCGACACACCGCCTTCTCGCAAGATGAGCCGTGAAAAAGTGCAGCACTTTTTTGAAAAACTTGCCGCCACCATTGATGAGCCAGTAACCGAGCTGCAATATTCCACGACTTTTGAGCTTTTGATTGCCGTCATGCTGTCTGCGCAGTCCACCGACAAAGGCGTGAACATCGCCACTGCCAAGCTGTTTCCTGTGGCGAACACTCCGCAGGCGATTTTGGATTTGGGGCTTGATGGGCTAAAAAGTTACATCAACACCATCGGACTTTATAATTCTAAAGCCGCCAACGTGATGAAAACCTGCGCCGATTTAATCGCCAAGCACGGCGGCGAAGTGCCACGCACACGCAGTGAGCTTGAGGCCTTGGCTGGCGTGGGACGCAAAACCGCCAATGTCGTGCTAAATACCGCTTTTGGCGAGCCTGTGATGGCGGTGGATACGCACATTTTTCGTGTGGGCAATCGCACAGGACTTGCTACCGGTAAAAACGTGCGTGAAGTGGAAGATAAGCTGATGAAAGCCATTCCCAAAGAATTTTTGGTGGATGCGCACCATTATCTGATTTTGCACGGTCGCTACACCTGCATGGCACGCAGCCCAAAATGCGGCAAATGCCCTGTGTATGATGAGTGTATGTTTAAAGACAAAGCCAAGTGGGTAGATGTATAATCCGCCGATTTGGCTTTAAGCCAACTCAAAGCATACCACGCCAGATTGACGAATCATCGCCTTTATGCTACCTTTTAAAACGCCCAAACCAGTGCAGCCATTCACAGCCCACCAAAAGGAAAACGCTTTATTTTTATGAAATTTTCATTAAAATAAAGCTAAAAACAAGGACAGCCCCATCATGAACCTAAAGAAATTCTACGGCAGTCTCATCGTCTTTTATTTTAGCGATATGTCGTTGCTGATTATGGTCATGTGGCTGTCTTATCAACTCACCAAAAATCCGCTGATTTTAGGCACGCTGATTTTTATCAGCACCATCACGCCTTTTCTTATCAAACGACTGTCTCGGCTCAATTTACTGTCTTTGCCCATCACGCATTTGATGGTGGTTCGGATTGCGCTGTATGTGCTGGCGTTGGCATTGGCGTTTTTACCGCCCACTCTTTACACCTTTATTGGTCTTGCACTCATTTCTGGCATTTTGGGTGTCAGCATTTTAAGCAACTACGAATCTTATAATAATTATCTGGTGCTAAAGCGCCTAATCAGTGCCGACAAAGGCTCTCGGTATATGCAAACCGTCATACAAATTGGTGCTTTTGCAGGCGCGATGATTGGCGGATTTTTGCTGGAGCGTTTTGCGTTTTTTCACGCCATGACCATCATCACCGCTGTGGACGTGCTGTTTTGCGTGCTGTGTTTGTTTTGGGCGAAAAATCATCAGCTTGGACAATTAGGACAACTCACTCACGAAAACTCGCACGCACAGTCGCACACATCAAGCACGCCCACCACTCACAAAAGCCCCATTATGGATAAACGCACGCTGTACCTGCTGTGCGCTTTGCTTGGTTTTCTTGGCGTACACGTCATCAGTTTTAACATCACCACACCCATCATTTTTCAAGAAATCAAACATTGGTCAGCGCAAGATTTCGGACTTGCCAGCGCCTTTGCGGGTGCAGGTGCGTTTTTGGCGGTGTTTTTAAAAAGCGGCTTAAAACGCTGCCTTGTCATGGCTGCCCTGCTCATCATTGCTGATTTGTTATTCGTATTTTTACACATCAAAGCACTTAGCCTTGCCGCCTGCTTTTTTATTGGCATCTTCATGAACAGCGTGCGCATTTTTGCCAGAGCAAGACTGTCGCTTTTGGCAAAAGACACCGCTCAAGCCTTTAGCATCGGGCAATACAGCGCGGTCAGTTATACGCTGTTTCAGGCAGCAGCAAGTCTTGTGCTGGGTTTGTTACTCGCCAATCCTGCAAGCACAACCAACATCACCTTGCTGTTTTTGCCAGCGGTTGCCTGCGTTGTGCTGATTTTATACGTCTGCTGGCTGATTAGCCCAGCCCAAAAGGAAGTTTATTCATGACAAAAAGCGTCATCATTGTTGATCCTTTTTCCACAGGCGCACTGTACGCCAAAGCCTTTGCCGACTTGGGCTATCGCTGCCATGCGGTGATTGCCAATGACAACATCAACAAAGACTATTTTCGCTTTGATGATACGCACTTTGTCAATAAAACGCCCTACAGCATCCAAGATGCCAAAGACAAGCTGAACCCCAGCGATGTCGCAGCGGTGGTTATCGGTGCAGAAAGCGGCGTCATCGCTGGCGAGACTTTGGCGCATTATTTTGGCGTGCTGGGCAATAATCCTGCCACCAGCCAGCTGCGCCGCGATAAATTCGCCATGCAAGACGCACTAAAAGCGCGCGGATTAAACCACATCAAAAGCCAAATTATCCACAAAGACAGCCAAGAATTTTTTGACAGCGAAAGCTACATCATCAAGCCCATCAACTCGGCAGGCAGTGATGGCGTGATATTCATCAAGGATAAAACTGCGCTACTAAGCCACTTGCAAACGCTAAAATTTGATGGCGTGAACGCACTTGGCGAACCAAACACCGCCTATCTGTTACAATCATTCATCACAGGCGATGAGTTTGTGGTGGATATGGTGGTGCAAGGCGACCATGTGTTTGTTGCCAGCTTGTGCAAGTACGAAAAGGGGCTGTATAACGGCAGTCCTTTTGTGTATAAAAATATGCAAATGCTTGATATTACTGATAAAAAATACCAAGCCATCATTAAATACGCCAAGCAATGCGTCCGTGCTTTAGATGTCAGCGTTGGCGCGGTGCATATGGAGCTGTTCGCCACTTGGGGTACGGACAGCTACATCAATCCTGTGATGATTGAAATGGGCGCACGCTTGCATGGCGGTGTCGCACCCATCATTTTTCAGGCGTGCTATGAGCCAAATCTGCTCACGCTAAGCATGGCTGCGCATTTAAATCAAGACCTAAAGCACGCAAATATGTACGAGTGCGCCACCCAAACCCAGCCTGCCAAAGTGGTGTTTTTAATCAACGAAACGCCCAACGCACACCTAGATGCGGACAAATTTTTAGAACAAATTAAGCAAGTTGATGGTTTTTATCACGTCAAAATTCTTGACGATAAAACCCTGCCTTTGACGGTGGATTTATTAAGCTGCCCTGCTTTGGTGTGTTTGGTTGGCGGTGCGATTGATGACGATGAAAAGCGTGTTCGTGCGATTTTTAATTCGTGCTTATTCACTCAAACTTAATCAAAACAGCCATACAAAACCACCCAAACAAAAAGCGAGCCGAAGCCCGCTTTTTTATTTGCTGATGTTTTGTCAATTTGGTTTGTTGATCCAATCAAATTGACAATTCAGTTGAGTTTTCAATCAAACCCAACCGACAAATCCCATCAACAATTCACACGTCAAATTACGCTTTTAGCACCGCAAAGATTTCATCACGCACGGTGTTAATCTCTTTTGTGCCGTCAAAATCGTGATACGCTGGCGCATTTTCGCCCTGCTTTGCCACTTCTTGATAATGCCCCACCAAAGCAGCCGTTTGCTTGTGATACACCGCCAAACGATCACGAATGGTGTCTTCTTTGTCGTCATCACGCTGTACCAGTGGCTCGCCTGTTTCATCGTCCACGCCTTCTACTTTTGGCGGATTGTACACAATGTGATACACACGGCCAGACGCTGGGTGGCTGCGGCGACCTGACAAGCGGCTCACGATTTCATCGTCTGGCACGCTGATTTCAATCACATGATTGATGTCCACGCCTGCTGCTGCCAAGGCTTCAGCTTGTGGAATGGTGCGTGGAAAGCCATCAAAAATGCAGCCGTTGGCACAATCTGGCTGGCTGATACGCTCTTTAACAAGATTGATGATTAAGTCATCTGACACCAACTGACCTGCGTCCATCACGCTTTTGGCTTGCTTGCCAAGCTCTGTGCCAGCCTTAATCGCCGCGCGCAGCATATCGCCTGTAGAAATTTGCGGAATGCCAAATTCCTTAGAAATCAGCTGTGCTTGCGTGCCTTTGCCAGCACCCGGTGGGCCTAAAAGAATGATACGCATCATAAGAATATCCTATCGTTACTGTATGAGATGAATTTATGAGTGCGATGATTGGCTGTCAAACCAATCCATCACTACAAACAAAATACTTAGTGGGCGGCTTTGATAAGCAGATTGGATTTAATCGTCCATCGCACCCATCATAAGCAAATTTTACCGCCATCACCGCTTTGCTACTATAAACCACCGCACTTAATTGTTCAAGTGCTTTTTGTGGTTTTGGCAAGTTTTCATTTGGCTTGCGTTTGGCTTTTTGCAAAATAAAAGCAAAAGCAATCAGCACACAAGCCAAAACCTTTGTAAAAACTTACACCAAGCCAATTTCAATGCAAAGTAAAATCACGGCACAACTTGCGAAATCGTTAGGTTTGCTGACGTTTGCACATCGCCCAAAATTACAGGGTTTGCCGCCAAATCACCCGATTCGCTCATCGCCGAACCTGAATGGCTGATGCGTGCGTTCAAAGCCAGCTGCACCCCTGCCGCACGGCCGACAGACAGCGTACGCTCTGGCAGCATGGCGTCCAAATCGCTTAGGGTAAGCGTAGCGGTGCCGCCAGACATTTGCGATACAGGCAAGCGCTTGACCGCATAAGGCGCGCCGCCAGCAGTATCGCTGATGGACACAAAAAGCACGTCCGTTTCGCCAATTTGCGGCATTAAATTCGGTGCGATATTGATAGACACCGCCACGCCTTGTACCGCTTTTTTGGCTTGCTCTTCAATATTTGCCGCAAGCGTGTCTAGGCTTGCCAAGGCTTCACTGCGATCGCCAGACTTAGCGGCAATGCTTGAGCGCAATTTAGAAAGCCACGCCTTGGCAATCTCAAAACGCCCTGCACGAGTTTCGCCCATCACCATCAGCATTTGTGCGCCTTCGTGATTTGGTTCGGCTTTTAGCACGTTTGTTACCACATCGCGCGCCACGCCATCTAGCACGCCATTATTGGCAAAAAAGCTCGCCTGCGCATAAGTCATGGCGATGTCGTGATTGTCAGGCTCAAGTCGGTGCGCACGCGCCAAGGCTTCTAGCATTTGCGGCTGGGCTTGCAAGGCGGAAAACAGCTCCGATAAACGCATCCAGCGATTTGCGTCATAAGCATGGGCGTAGACGTTGGTTTGCATAGCGGTAATCAGTGCTGCACTGTCTTTGGCTGCCCATTCTGGCGGCGTATCAATCTTGCCAGTCAATAAATCGTCCGCCACTTGCCCCACGTTTGCCTGCGCTTGCCACAGTTTATAGACGCTTGTGCGATCGCCCACCAACAAATACGCCAATGCCGCAAGCAGTAAAATCCACACAATCACAATCAAGCGCGGCACTCTGCCCACGACTTGGTGCGTCTCGGCATGGGTTTGCGCCGCCAAAAGCTGGCGTTTTAGTGAAGCGGTTTGTGCTTGATAAGATTGCTCATCAATCACGCCAGCCGCTTTATCTTCATCAAGCTCAGCAATGCGCTCACGAAAAACCGCCACGTTCACCGACATCAGGCGGTTGTCCACCACCGCACGCCCTTTTAGCCAAGGAAAAATCACCACCCAAGCCAAAAGCACGCACAGCAGCACGCACAGCGTAAAAAATAACATCAAAGTCGGTGTCATGATTGATCCTTAGTTGATTGATGATGCGACAAAATTTGCTCAAGTTTCGCTTCTTCACTGCGGCTTAAGTTATCGCTGTGTGGCATGGCTGGCGCAGGTTTACGCCCACGTTTGGCTTTTAGCACCCAGCCCAAAATCAGCACCACCAGCAAAAGCGGCGGAAAAAACCACAAAATCCACGTTGATGGGCGCACAGGCGGCTTATAGCTGATGAAATCGCCATAACGGTCAAACATATATTGACGAATTTCACCGTCCGAACGCCCATCTTTAATCATCTCGTAGGTTTTTTGTTTTAAATCTTGGGCGATGGGCGCATCAGAACCTGCCAGATTTTGGTTTTGGCATTTAGGGCAGCGCAGCTCGTCAATCAGCGCACGATAGCGAGTTTCTTCTTCGTCCGTGTTAAACTGATACACATCAATGCTGCTGGCATGGGCAAGCGGTACGACACTCATCGCAATGCTTGCGCCAAGTACGCCTGCCGTCAGCACGCCCAAGGTTTGTTTTTTCATAATTACCACTCAGATTTTAAGCCGTTGATTTTAAAGCCTTGTTTTTAAATCATTTTTTAAAACAGTGATTTTAAAATTAGTGATTTATTAAAAATCCACAAATCAGCTGCACGCCAGCGTCTTATCTTCTTCGCTCAGCGCATCATCACCAAGCGCCGTCAAGCATAGCTCAATGTCATCGGCATAATTTTGTGCATTCACTTCGCCCAAAATGTGCTTATACACCACGCCTTTACCGTCCACCACAAAAGTCTCTGGCGCGCCCGTCAAGCCCAAATCCAGCGCATATTCGCCTGACAAATCTTGGATAGAATACACAAAGGGGTCTTGAAATTCGTTCAAATACGCCAAAGCGTCAGGCAGCTCATCTTTATAATTCACGCCCACCATTGGCACGCCTTTGGCATGAAGCTCCATCAAAAACGGATGCTCCACACGGCAAGTTGGACACCAAGAACCCCACACATTAAGCAAAAATGGCGTTTTTGGCAAATCAGCATTGGTCATCGTACGGCTGGTGTCAGACAGCAGCGGCAAGCTAAATTCTGGCAACGGCTTATTCATGGACGTGTTGATTTTTACGTCTGTTTCATCACCCAGACGGAAAAAGAACATCACAATAAGCAGCGCAAAAATCACCAAAGGCACGATAAAAATCAGCGCACGACGAGCAGGATTTGCCATGTTGTTCTCCATGATTTCAGTGAATGGACGACAATCCATCGGTCGGATTGTCGTTTTATAGGTTAAAATTTATGATTTGGCTTGCTGTTATTACAGCATTTGCCTGTTTTTTTGCGTTATTCTTTGTGTGTTTTGGCAAGGCGATAACGCTTATCCAGCATGGCAATCAAACCGCCCAGCGCCATGATGATAGAGCCAAGCCACAGCCAGCGCACCATCGGCTTGACATACACACGCACCGCCCAAGTGTTTTGATCCATCTTGCCTTGTTCATCAATGATTGGCTCGCCCAGTGCCACATACACTTCGTTGAGCAAACTTGCGCGAATACCCACTTCGGTCATCGGCATCATAGACACGACATAGTTGCGCTTTTCTGGATATAAAGTAGCAACCAAACGCTCATCTTTACTCACTTGTACGGTTGCGCGCGTGGCGTCATAGTTGCTGCCATGCACCAAATCAAAATCCTGCAAGACAAAATCATAACCTTGAACGTGTGTGCTGTCGCCAATGGTCATCGCCACATCACGCTCCACGCTCATCGCCGACACGCCAGCCACACCCAACGCCGTTACCAGCACGCCAATGTGCGCAAGCTGCATACCGTAGTAGCTTGGCGTGAGTTTTTTTAGTCCAGCCATCAGGCTTGGCGCATGGCGAACTTTATCTTTAATATCCAGCGCAATAAAGGCAAGCACCCACGCCGACAGCAGCGCAGTCAGTACCACACCCCAATCAAAACTTGGATTTTCCGCCAAATTACTCATGGCAAAGGCGATTGCCGCACCCAGCACCAGCGCACTGACCAAAGCCGTACCTAGCATGGCAGCCAGCGGACGGCTGTCAAATTTATAGCGCAGATTTGCACCCACACCCATAAAGGCAAGCAGCACCCAAGTCGCTGGCACAAACAGCGCATTAAAATACGGAGGGCCTACGGATACTTGACCCAGCGCAAAGGCATCAGCGATGATTGGATACAGCGTACCAAGAAACACCACCAAAGTTGCCACCAGCAAAATGATGTTATTCACCACCAGCACGGTTTCACGAGATTTAAGCTGATAACTGCTCTCCACCGTCAAACGCCAGCCACGCAGCGCAAACATCAAAAGCCCTGCGCCAATCACCAACGCCAAAATCGCCAAAATCGCAATACCGCGCGTTGGGTCGGCAGCAAAAGAATGCACCGAAGTAATCACGCCTGAGCGCACCAAAAACGTGCCTAGCAATGACAAAGCAAAAGCAAAAATCGCAAGCATGATACTCCATGCTTTAAATACGCCACGTTTTTCGGTTACAGCCAGCGAGTGCAAAAGCGCAGTCGCCGCAAGCCACGGCATCAAAGACGCATTTTCCACAGGGTCCCAGAACCACCAGCCGCCCCAGCCAAGCTCGTAATACGCCCACCAAGAACCAATGGCGATGCCCAGCGTCAAAAAGCCCCACGCCGCCACCGTCCAAGGACGAGACCAGCGTGTCCACACCGCATCCAAACGCCCTGCCCACAAAGCCGCCATGCAAAACGCAAACGGCACCGCCAGCCCCACATAGCCCATGTACAGCATTGGCGGATGGAAAATCAAACCGGGGTCTTGCAGCAGCGGGTTAAGGTCTGCACCGTCCACAGGCAAATTTGGCAAGCTGCGATCAAACGGACTGGACGTAAAAATCAACATGACAAGCATCATCACCTGAATGCCGCCCAGCACCGCCAGCACACGCGCACGCATATCCAGCGGCAAACCACGACTAAATACCGCCACCAAAAAACACCACGCCGCCAAAATCGTCAGCCAAAGCAGCAGCGAGCCCTCATGACCGCCCCACGTTGCCGACAGCTTATAATACCAAGGCAGCAGCGAATTAGAATGGCTTGCGACATACACCAAGCTAAAATCATTATACAAAAACCCGTACATCAGCGCAGCAAAAGACACCGACATCGCCAAAAACTGCGCCACTGCAAGGCTTGGGGCAAGACGCTGCCACTGCACTTGATTGCGTAGCACGCCAAGAGTTGGCAGTACCGCTTGTAAAATCGCCAGCACCAGTGCCAAAAGTAGAGCAAAATAGCCCAATTCTGTGATTAGCATAAAAATTACCTTGTTTGCGCTTGCTTTTAGGGTTTATGAATGTGATTTTCGCTATAATAAAGTATTTATTCAAAGAATGAATTGCTAAATTATTGATAAGAACGATAAGTTTTATCAATCGTTTTTATTGTTTATGACAATTTTATTATAAATTGATTTTAAAATCGGCAACTTTACTTATTTTATCGGTTTTTTATCATGGATAAGCTGGCTTTTGTCAGATTGATGAGCTTGATTGCACAGCTCAACAATCATCAAAAGCAAAATTTTCACCGCACAGCCCATCTTGATACAAACTGCATACAATCTGCCTTAAAGCAGCTCGCCTTAAAACAGTTTGCCTTAAAACAGTTTGCCTTAAAAAAACACCGCCACCAAATGCAGCCAGCCTGCCAACAGCCCTGTAATCGCCCCCAAAACCACAAGCGTCATCTCATCTTCTTTAAAGGCGGGGCGCAAAAGGTTTTGAAATTCTTTTGGCGTCAGGCTGCGAATACGGCTTTCAAACAAACCAAAAATCTTATCGGCGCGTGATGTATTCAGCTCAGGGTCGCGAATCGGTACCATCGTTGCGTCAATAGATTTATCAATAATCGCTTCTTCAAAACGATGAATCTCGCCTTCGCCGCCAAGCCCTACTTTTAGTGTGGTCGCCACCACAGGTGATTCTAGCATGGCGTGCATGTGCGATTTCATGAGCGCGCGCGTTTGCTTGGCTCTTGCGCCGTACATCATTTCGTGCATGATGTTTTCAAGTGTTACAAGTTCTTTGACGACAATCTCAGCAAACACGCTAGACACTTCGTCTTGGCGTTTCATAAAGCCGCCTTGCCAGTTGTAGCGGTGAATGTGCGGCAGCATAAAATGAATGCCGTCATCGTCTTTACGAAACACGCGCAAAAAGCGCACATAATGCGGCTCAACAGGGTTAAACACCATCCAAATGGCAATCCAGTTGGTCAGTGCGCCCCAAATCGCCGCAAAAAACGGCACCGTCCAATGCTGCGGCACAAAATAAAAAATCGCCATCTGAATGATACCAAAACCAAAGCCGATTAAGGCACTGATTTTCCAGATGAAATTGATTTCTTTTTTGCCCACGCGTAGGAACATATCTACCATCAGCTTACGGTCAGATTCCATCTTACGCACAATCATCTGGCGCATATCCACCAGCTCTTCTACATGGTAGGTCAAATCCAGCACCAGATTTTTCATCACGCTTGGCAGCTCGCTGTGGGCGTGCGCATAAATGCGGCGCTTGATGGCATAAGGCGTGTGCGTCCACAGCGTATAAGAACGCTCCAGCATGATTTCATCAATCAGCTCTTCTAGATTGCTATCCACCGCAGACGTTACAAAATCCGCCATTTCAGCAGGTTCCATCGCTTCTAGAAACTCTTTGATGTTGCCAAGTTTGGCAAGCGTCTGATCGACGATGACGCCAGAAATCTTACCTGCTTTGGCAGGCACAATCCCTTGCCAGCCCAAGCCTTTTAAGCCAAATGGCATACCTGCAACACGCACACCCCAAAACTTAATGGGGTAAAAGAGCATCTCCAAAGCCATCCAAACGTGCGCCCAAGTAACAAAAGCCGTTACAGGCGGAATGGTCAGCATGGCGATAAATTCAGGGTGTTCTTTAAGCAGTTGCCAAACAGATGAAAACATGAAATACACCAAAGGCTAAAAGACAGCCTAGCCAACACGGCAAAATAACAAGCAAATTACGACAATTCTAGCATAATTTTGGCACAAAGTGGATAAAATCACGCAAACATCGCCAAAACAAACCCATCAAAACGTGCTATAATAAGCAAATCTTTTTACCACATCATCAAAAAACAAACCCAAAGCCTTTTCATGTCTAGCAAACGCCAAAGTAAAGCAAACGCCAAACCCACCAAACTCGGCAACAAATCCACGCAGCCATCAGGGCAAGTGCGTATCATTGGCGGTGCGTTTAAAAGACGGCTGATTTCTTTTATTGATGCTGACGGTCTGCGCCCCACGCCTGACAGATTGCGTGAGACGCTGTTTAACTGGCTGACTGCCGATTTGCATGACGCTGCGGTGCTTGATGTGTGCGCAGGCAGTGGCGTGCTTGGCTTTGAAGCGATTTCTCGTGGCGCAAAATCTGCCGTGATGATTGAAGCGAATGCCGCCCAAGCACGCACACTGACACAGAGTGCCGCCACCCTAAAAATTCACGCCCCAAACCTACAAGCCTTACAAAACGGTGGTGCGCACATCATTCACAGCACCGCCCAAAACGCCCTGCCCTTACTAGATGCGCCTTTTGATGTGATTTTTCTTGACCCGCCTTATGCGCTGAATTTATGGCACGAACTCATCACGCTCATCATCACGCACGGCTTATACCACCAAGACACGCTGATTTACCTAGAAAGCGATCAGCCGCTGACAGACATCATTGCACCTTTTGATAAGCTAGAACTCATCAAATCCGCCAAAGTTGGGCAAGTATTTGCAGGTTTGGCGGTTTTTAACGATTAACTTTTTATTGTTTAGCATGCGTGCTTAAAGTTTGGGCAAATTGCCGCACTTGATTTGCTCTTTTTGCATTTGTCTTATATCAACCGCCCTACTTTATCAATCCCAAGCAAACTCAAACCATAAATTTGCCAACCCAAGCGCAAACTTTATGTTAAATTTTACTTGCAAAGACTGAATTTTTTAGGTAAAATACGAACCGTTTTTTGAGAGCCCTTCGTTTCCCCAACTCTTAAAACAAGTAAAATCAAGCCTTTGTGCTTGAGTTTTTTGTTTTTTACTCTCAAACTCAACTAAATAGGTTTTATATGACTACTACTATCAGTGCCAAACCCGCTGAAGTTGTACATGACTGGTATGTCGTGGACGCTGAAGGCAAAACGCTAGGTCGTCTAGCGAGTGAAATCGCTTCTCGTCTTCGTGGCAAGCACAAGCCATCGTACACTCCACACGTTGATACTGGCGATTACATCGTTGTTATCAATGCTGACAAAATTGCTGTAACTGGCAAGAAAGCTCAGGACAAAAAATATTATCGCCACACTGGTTATCCGGGCGGCATCAAAGAGACCAACTTCACTAAATTGCTAGCGCACAAACCTGAAGACGTGCTACACAAAGCAGTGAAAGGTATGCTACCAAAAGGTCCTTTGGGCTATGCGATGATTAAAAAACTGAAGTTGTACGCTGGTAGCGAGCATCCGCACGCAGCACAGCAGCCACAAGTACTAGACATCTAAGGAGATACACATGGAACGCAATTACGGCACTGGTCGCCGCAAGACTTCTACTGCTCGTGTCTTCTTGTCTAAAGGCACTGGCAACATCGTAATCAATGGCAAATCACTAGACGAATACTTCGGTCGTGAAACTTCACGCATGGTTGTACGTCAGCCACTTGAACTACTAGACGCAGTGAACAACTACGATCTATACATCACCGTTACTGGTGGTGGTGCAAGCGGTCAAGCAGGTGCGATTCGCCACGGCATCACTCGCGCGCTAATCGAATCTGACGAAAGCCTAAAACCTGCTCTAAAAGCAGCTGGCTTCGTTACTCGTGACGCTCGTGAAGTTGAACGTAAGAAATTGGGTCTGCGCAAAGCACGTCGCCGTCCACAATTCTCAAAACGTTAATTTTACGTTTGCCAAAAAAAACTCTCGATATTTTATCGGGAGTTTTTTACGTTTTGCCGTTTTTTCAATTTGTCAATTTGCCCTATCGGCAGCGGCAACCATCAGCGCTATTTTTATTATAAAATTACAAAACAGCCATTGCATGAAAGCTGAAAATATTCAATAAATTTTAAATAAATAATGTAAAATATTAGCGTTAATTTCCCACTGCTTCACTGGGAATTTTTGCCATTTTTTGGCAAAAATCACACTTTTTTATCAATTCATTAAAAATTTTGCGGTTTTTTTGCACAAGTTAGCACCTTAGGAATTTATTTTATTGCAAAAATAGCTTAAAATAGTTACGTTTGGTAAACCAAAATTTTTAATTTGTAATCTTACCGATTTTGTAATAGGCACAGCAACGGTGGCGAACGGAGCGAAGTTTTAAAAACCGTTTTTCGCCACGCACCCAGTATGGGGCTATCCCATTCTTTTTCTGGAGGAAGTTTTAATGAGCCATGCCGAAGGCGTGAATGTAAAACGCCGTAGAGTCCTGATTGCTTCAACCGCTGCCATCGGCGCAGTTGGTGTTGGTGCAATCGCCACCCCATTTGTGCGTTCTTGGTATCCAAGCGCCAAGGCGGAAGCTGCTGGTGCAGCGGTCGTAACTGACATCGCTGGCGTTGAAACTGGACAAATGATCACCCTAAAATATCGTGGCAAACCTATCTTTGTCGTCAAGCGTACAGAGGAAATGGTTGCAAATCTAGCAGAAGTTGCTTCTAGACTTGCCGACCCTAATTCTGACGCTTCTGTACAGCCTGAAAACTGCAAAAACGACACCCGCTCAGTACAGCCTGAAATCTTGGTTGTAGAAGGCGTGTGTACGCATTTAGGCTGCGCACCGCTATTCCGTCCAGAAGTGGGCGCAGCGGATTTGGGCGGTAGTGATTGGTTTGGTGGATTTTTCTGCCCTTGCCACGGTTCAAAATATGACCTAGCAGGTCGTGTGTACAGTGGACAGCCTGCGCCTGCAAACCTACCAGTACCTATCTACAAGATTGAAGGCTCTATCTTGACAGTTGGGGAGGCGTAATCATGAGCATTGCTAAGAAATTTATGAGCTGGGTGGACGCACGCTACCCTGCAACCGAGACGTATGAATACCATATGTCAAAGTACTATGCGCCAAAAAACTTTAACTTTTGGTATTTCTTTGGCGTACTATCTATGGTGGTGCTAGTAAACCAGCTCGTAACTGGTATCTGGCTGACCATGATGTTCAACCCAAGCGCAGAAGGTGCGTTTGCTTCACTAGAATACATCATGCGTGATGTCAAAGGCGGCTGGCTGATTCGCTATATGCACTCAACGGGTGCGTCAGCTTTCTTCGTGGTGGTGTACCTGCATATGTTCCGTGGCTTGATGTATGGCTCATACCAAAAACCGCGTGAGCTTGTGTGGATCATCGGTATGCTGATTTACCTATGCTTGATGGCAGAAGGCTTCTTTGGTTACTTGCTGCCTTGGGGTAATATGTCATTCTGGGGTGCGCAAGTTATTCTAAACCTGCCTGCAGCAATTCCATTCATTGGTGATGCTTTGGGCGAGTGGGTGAAAGGCGACTACATCATCTCAGGCATCACACTAAACCGCTTCTTTGCGCTACACGTTGTTGCCATTCCGTTGATTTTGGTTGGCTTGGTATTCATGCACCTAGTGGCATTGCACCATGTTGGCTCGAACAACCCAGACGGCGTAGACATCAAAAAACTAAAAGACAAAAACGGCGTACCGCTTGACGGCGTACCGTTCCACCCATACTACACCGTGCATGACATGGTAGGTATCGTGGTATTCTTTATCTGCTTCTTTGCGGTTGTGTTCTTCTTCCCAGAAGGCGGCGGTTATTTCCTAGAAAAACCAAACTTTGAAGCAGCGAACGCCCTAAAAACACCTGAGCATATCGCCCCTGTTTGGTATTATATGCCATTCTACGCCATGCTGCGTGCGACACCATCTATGTTCGGCTCTGCCCTACCGGGTGTTATCGTAATGTTCGGTGCAATTCTTATCATGTTTGCATTGCCTTGGCTTGACCGCTCACCTGTGAAATCTATCCGCTACAAAGGCGCTTTGTCAAAAATCGCTTTGGCAATTTTCGTGGTTAGCTTCATTATCCTAGGCTATCTTGGTGGTGTTGCATCAACACCGACAGGTACTATCGTTGGTCGTATTTGCACAATTTTGTACTTCTTGTACTTCCTATTGATGCCGTTCTACACTTCAATTGAGAAATGCAAACAACCACCTGAGCGTGTTACTGGAGGCCACTGATGAGCGCATTTAATCTAAAAAGCAGTCTGTCAAAAATCGGTGCAGGCATTCTATTGGCAGCAACCGCTGTCATCGCAAGCCCAAGCGCAATGGCAGCAGGTGGCGGTGGCTGTGGTACTTACACCAATGCCGATGGCGAAAACGTTACGCTAGAATGCAGCCACGCTCCCATTGATTTGACAAACAAAGGCTCGCTACAACGTGGCGCGGCAATGTTCATGAACTACTGCGTGGGCTGTCATAGCGCACAATATGTACGCCATTCTCGCATTGCACAAGACCTAGACATTCCGCCAGAGTTGGTTGAAAAATACCTACTGGTAACCAGCGATCAAATCGGCGATCACATTACTGCGCAAATCGATCCTGATACTCAAGCGGCTTGGTTTGGTGCTGCACCGCCTGACTTGTCGCTAGTGAACCGCTTGCGTGGCGATGACTGGGTTTATACTTACCTACTGTCATTCTACGAAGACCCAAGCCGTCCTTGGGGTGCGAACAACCTTGTCCTAGCAAACGCAGCAATGCCGCACGTTTTGCATAACTTGCAAAAAGAGCTGGGTCAAGAAGAGTACGAAGCTCGCGTGGGCGATTTGGTGAACTTCATGGCGTGGATGGCTGAGCCTGTACGTCATGAGCGCAAAATCTACGGCGCATTTGTTCTGTTGTTCTTGTTGGCACTGCTAATCCCTGTGTACCTGCTGAACAAAGAATTCTGGAAAGACGTGAAATAATTCACACACCAGCCAAAAAGCCAATCTGTCATGGATTGGCTTTTTTGGTTTGGCGGTTTGAACAAGCCATCAAATTTATTGCCGCATTTTCCAAAATCAACCCATCAATCCCCAACTCACTTCGCTATTTTAAAGATTATTTACCAATCATCTTGCCAAATGATGTACAATTTTGGTAAATTTACCAATCCAAACACACAATCACGCAAATTTCTGCTACACTATGGGCATTATTCACTGATATTGTTTTATGCTGCACTCTAGCCTACCACCGACCCAATTTGTGCTGTATGCCGATGACGGCTATGACAGCCATGTCGTGCGGCTATTGCTTGAAGAAAAGCGCCTTGCTTATCAAATGCGCCTGCTGCATGATGACAGACCCGAAGAGCTTGCCGAGCTTAATCCTTATTTGAGCTTGCCTGTGCTGGTGAATCGTGATGTGTCGCTGTACGAAACCAACATCATCTTTGAATACCTAGAAGAGCGCCACCAAGCCTACAAGCTGCTGCCCACCACCCCAAAAGAGCGTGCCAATGTGCGGCTTTTGGCGTGGCGATTACAGCGTGATTGGCTCGCACTTGGCAAGACACTGTGGACGCACCCAGACAGCTTTGATGAAAAAAAGGCAGCGCACGCCAAAAAAACACTCAGCGATTCACTTACCACGCTTGCGCCATTATTTGCACGGCATGAATATTTTATGTCCGATGAATTTGGCTGGTGCGATGTGCTGCTCTTGCCACTGCTGTGGCGTTTACCAAAACTTGGTGTAACACTGCCTGCCACGCTGTGCCGACCGCTTTTAGAATACCAAGAGCGTGGCTTTGCAAGACAAGCCTTCAAAAACAGCCTTGCGCCTGCGCCTATGCTGGACGATGATGAGATTTAACTTGCCGCTTTGGCAAGGCAAAGCCTTAAAAGCCAGCTTTATTGACAAACCATAAACACAAAACAACACACGAAAAGGAAAACTATGACGCCCACTCGCCCTTATTTTATCCGCGCCTTGCACGAATGGCTTGAAGATAACGATTTGACCGCCTATTTGATGGTGGACGCCACTCACCCTGATTTGCACGCACCCACCGAATACGCCCAAGACGGACGCTTGGTGCTGGCGGCTTCTTATCAAGCCACCAAAGACTTGCACATTGACAATGACGCCATTTCATTTGCTGCACGTTTTAATGGCGTATCGCAAGACATCTGGATTCCGATGGCTGCCGTGCTGGGCATTTATGCCAAAGAAGACCCATCGCGCGCGCTGTTTTTTGACCCAAGCGAATACGCTGACGTAGACGCAGCCAGCGAGCCACAAACTGACAGTAGCGATGAGCCACAAGACGATAAGGACGACAAACCAAAACGCAGCCATCTAAAATTTGTTTGATTGCAGCTATTTGAATTGGTGGCGATGGCTTGATAAACATAAACCACGCCAAAACAAAAACCCTTGCAATGATTTGCAAGGGTTTTTTATTGTGGGCTAGCAGGTTCTATAAGCTTGACAAAAAATCTGGTTTTTAAACAAAAAACATCAACTTTTTAGCTGGCATACAACCATCAACTCAATTCAAATCAACTCTACCAATAATTAAAATTCACATCGCTTTTAAAAAACCACCCATTGATTTTTTCGTGATTTTTGTGCGGTTTTGCGGTAAAATTAGAGCAATTTTTTATCTTAATTCACGCTTATGCGCTTGACTTGGCGTAAGCGACACCACAAATTAACACAAGGCACGTTATGACCACCGAACGCAAAATTCTTGTTACTTCCGCCCTGCCTTATGCCAACGGCCCGATTCACCTTGGGCATTTGGTAGAATATATCCAAACGGACATCTGGGTGCGCGCCATGAAAGCGCAAGGACACACCGTTACTTACGTCTGTGCGGACGATGCGCACGGCACCGCCATCATGCTAAAAGCCGAAGCCAATGGCGTAACGCCAGAAGCGCAGATTGCTGAAGTCAAGGCAAGCCATGAAGCGGATTTTGCGGGTTTTCACATCGGTTTTGACAATTACCATTCCACACACAGCCCAGAAAACGAAGCCTTTTCCACCGACATTTACCGCAAGCTCAAAGAAGGCGGCTACATCTTTACCAAAGACGTAGAGCAGCTTTTTGACACCGAAAAAGGCTTGTTTCTTGCCGACCGCTTCGTCAAAGGCGAATGCCCAGAATGCGGCGCAAAAGACCAATACGGCGACAACTGCGAAGTTTGCTCAAGTACCTACAACGCCACTGAGCTAAAAAATCCATACTCAACGCTCAGCCAATCCACGCCTATCATCAAATCAAGCAAGCATTACTTTTTTGATTTGCCAAAATTTGCCGAATTTTTGCAAAATTGGACACGCGCGGACGGACGCTTGCAATCGTCCATCGCCAACAAACTTGCCGAATGGTTTGACGCAGGACTTGCGCCGTGGGACATCAGCCGTGATGCGCCTTATTTTGGCTTTAAAATTCCTGACACGCCAGCGGGCGAGCCTGACAAATATTTTTATGTGTGGCTGGACGCACCTGTGGGCTACATGGCAAGTTTTAAAAACTTGTGCGAGCGTGCTGGGATTGATTTTGACGAATACTGGAAAAAAGATTCCACCACCGAGCTGTATCATTTTATCGGCAAGGACATCGTGTATTTTCACGCGCTGTTTTGGCCTGCCATGCTAGAAGGCGCAGGGCTGCGCACACCGACTGCCGTCAATGCGCACGGATTTTTGATGGTTAATGGCGAGAAAATGAGCAAATCGCGCGGCACTTTCATTCAAGCCAAAACCTACCTTGAGCATCTAAATCCAGAATATTTGCGCTATTATTTTGCCAGCAAACTCTCCGCAAGCGTAGAAGACATCAACCTTGACCTTGACGATTTTATGCAAAAAGTCAATTCTGACTTGGTGGGCAAAGTGGTGAACATCGCCAGTCGTTCGGCTGGATTTATCCACAAAAACAACGCTGGCAAACTGTCTGACACCTGTGCCGAACCTGCGCTTGTCCAAGAAATCATTGACGCTGGCGATGAGATTGCCGCCGCCTATGAAGCGCGCGAATTTGCCAAAGCCATGCGCCTAATCATGGCGTGCGCAGATAAAGCCAACGAATACATTGACGACAAAAAACCGTGGGCGCTTAATAAAATCGCTGGCAACGAAGCCGAAGTGCAAGCGGTATGCAGCGTGGCGCTGAATATTTTCCGCCAGCTTGTTGTGTATCTTGCGCCTGTGTTGCCAGTGCTTGCTGAACAAGCGCGCGAGTTTTTGAACATTGAGCGCATTGATTTTGCCAGCCGTAAAAACGTGCTGCTTGGACACACCATCAACCCATTTAAACCGCTACTAAGCCGTGTGGAAAAAGATAAAATTGACACCATGGTGAGTGCTTCTAAAGAAGATTTGGTAAAAACTGACGGCAAAACCGCCAAAACTGACAAAAAGTCTGACAAAGCCAGCCAAAACAATGGCGAATTTATCGGCATTGATGATTTTGCCAAAGTAGAAATGACGGTGGCACACGTCTTAGAATGCAATAAAGTAGAAGGCGCAGACAAACTTCTGCAATTCACCCTAGACGTGGGCGAAGACACCCCACGCAATGTGTTTAGCGGCATTGCTAAGTTTTATGCACCTGAAGAATTGGCTGGCAAAAAAGTGATTTGCGTTACCAATCTTGCGCCGCGCAAAATGAAATTTGGCGTGTCTAAAGGCATGATTTTGTCTGCCGAAAAAGACGGTAAATTGCAAGTGGTGATTTTGCCAGACGCCATGAGCGTGGGCGCAAAACTGGCATAAAACAAGCGCAGGGAAGCCATGTCAAACACCACAAACAAATTTTACCAACGCGCTGAATTTCTCGCCTTGGGCGCAGCCATCATCAACGGCTCCATCGGTATCATTACCCGCTTTGGCTTTGATGACGGCGCAAGCCCAAGTGCGCTGGCGTTTTGGAAATGCTTTGTGGCGTTTTTGCTGGTGAGTGCGTGTTGCGCTTGGCGTGCGCCACTACGGCAGCAGACCATCGCTCTTGGCAAACAAGCCCCCAAATTCGCTTTGCTGGCGTTTTTGGGGATTTTTTGTCTGTACTTTTTTGAAACGCAGGCGTTTTTTGCCGCGTCCATTCCTTTGGTGGCGTTTTTAGGCTATGCGGCAGGCGGTTTTACCATTTTGCTTGCGGCAATCTTTTTGGGCGAGCGGCTCAATTTATACAAAATCCTTGCCTTCATCACCATCATCATCGGCGTGGGCGTGATGTTTTTGTTTGAAAAAGACGTGTCAGGCAGCACGACAGGCATTATTTTTGCGCTGACGGCTGGGCTGGGTTATGCCTTATTCATCTTTTTGGCAAAGTGGTTTGGCATTGGCAGTGGCTTACCGCAGTTGTTATGGTTGTTTGGTTTTGGCAGTATTTATCTTGCCTTTCCCATGCTGGCAGAAGGTTTTTCATACCCAACGGGCGTATCTTTGCTCGTGGTACTGACCTTGGTGCTGCTGCCCACCATTGGCGGATTTTTACTCACCACGAAGGCACTTGCCACAGGTGAAGCCAGCAAAGTGCAAATCATTGAAACCAGCGACCCTTTATTTGCAACCTTATTCGCCTTTTTGGTTTTTGGTGATAAATTAGGCGCAGTCGGCACGCTTGGCGCAGCGCTGATTATGGCAGGTCTTTTGCTGTCTTTAAAGCGCAAGGCATAAATCCTAACAATCCAAGCACAATTACCCCTTTAGCAGTATGGCGGCGCGTGGCAGCTTCACCTACACTTAGCATTTATTCCACTTTTTGCCGCTGTTTTCATGAATAAATTCACCGTCATCGCCGCTTTTGTCATCGCCGCTTTATTTGGCTGCACTCACACCAAAACCGACAAACCCAGCGTTACCGTCTATGCCGCCGCAAGCCTGACGGATGTAATGAATGAACTTCACAGCATTTATGAAAGCAAGCATGGCACCGCCATCAAAACCAACTTTGCCGCTTCTGGCACGCTCGCCAAGCAAATCACCCAAGGCGGCAAGGCGGACGTGTTTTTATCAGCCGACACCGCTTGGGCGCAGTATCTACACACCCAAGGCAAAATCGCACAAAACCACAGTAAAGCCCTACTTGGCAACCGCCTAGTACTCATCACGCCTGCCAAAAACCCCATCAAAACACCCATCGTGATGGATAAAACTTTTGACATCAGCTCGGCATTTACTGGCAAACTCTGCACAGGCAACACCCAAAGCGTACCTGCGGGCAAATACGCCAAAGAAGCACTCACCCATTTAGGCTGGTGGTCTGTCGTCAGCGCGCACTTGGTGGAAACCGAAGATGTGCGCAGTGCGGTAAATTTTGTGTCGCGCGGCGAATGTGCGCTTGGCATCGTCTACGCCACAGACGCGCAGGCATTTGCTGGCGTGCAAATCGTGGCAACTTTCCCAAAAGACAGCCACACACCCATCGTCTATCCAATTAGCCTAATCAATCCAGACAGCCAAGACGCAGCGCACTTTTATCAGTTTTTACAATCCGCTCAAGCCCAAGCCGTATTTAGAAAATATGGCTTTGACGTGCTATAATATCGGTTTTATCCATCAAAGCCAATCAAAGCCAAACCCAGCCGCCAAACCCTTTTGCCATGTTCACCGCCACGCCAGCAGAATTAGAAATCATCGCCTTATCCATCAAGATTGCTTGCTGGTGCTTGCTCATCAATTTAATCCCAGCGACACTCACGGCATACTTTTTGGCACGCAAAGAATTTTGGGGCAAGACATTGGTTGAGACCTTAATTTATCTGCCTTTGGTGCTGCCGCCTGTGGTGCCGGGCTATGTGCTGCTCATGCTGTTTGGCAATCAAGGCGTGCTTGGGCAGCACTTGGCACGCTTTGGTGTGGAATTGGCGTTTAACTGGAAAGGCGCGGTACTGGCTTCAGCAGTGATGGGTTTTCCTTTGATGGTGCAATCTGCCAGACTCGCCTTTGAAATGGTGGATCAGCGCCTAGAATGGGTCGCCAAAAGCCTTGGCGCAAGCACGCTTGCCACCTTTTTTAAAATCACCCTACCACTGTCTGCAAGCGGAATTTTCATCGGGGCGATTTTAGGATTTTGCCGCAGCTTAGGCGAATTTGGCGCAACCATCACCTTTGTGGGTAATGTCGCTGGCGAAACACGAACCTTGCCGCTTGCCATGTACAGCCTACTCCAGCAAGCAGACAGCGACACCGCCATCATGCGCCTGATGAGCTTTTCTGTCGTGGTCGCATTCATCGCCCTATTCATTTCGCAGCGTCATCACCGCAAGCAAAAACGCAAACTTGGAGCTTAAATGTCAGCCAGCCAATCCGCCAACTCGCCGATTTTTGATTGCGTTTTTCGCCTAAAACTTGGCAAACTCATCCTATCGCCCGCCTTGTGCTTTGATGCGCCTGTGGTGGGGCTGTTTGGTGTAAGTGGCGCCGGCAAAACCAGCATTTTACACGCCATCGCAGGCATTCACCGCCCAAGCGCTGGGCGCATTTGCATCAATGGCGATGTGTGGTTTGACAAAGAAAGCGGCGTTGATTTACCCATTCAAAAAAGACGTGTGGGGCTGGTGTTTCAAGACGCACAGTTATTCAGCCACAAAACCGTGCTGCAAAATTTGCGCTTCGGCTATGACAACATCACAGCCTGTGAAAGACGCTTTGAAGTGGACGATATTATTAAGCTACTTAAACTTGAACATCTGACCGAGCGCATGCCTGCCAAGCTGTCTGGCGGTGAAAAGCAGCGTGTAGCGCTTGGTAGAGCCTTGTTGTATTCGCCCAATCTTTTGCTGCTGGACGAGCCGCTGTCCGCCTTAGACAGTGAGCATAAGGCGCAGATTTTGCCGTTTTTTGCCGAAATTAAAAAGATGGGCATTCCCATGCTGTACGTCAGCCACGACAAAAGCGAAATACAGTTTTTGACAGACAGCATTTATCATTTGCCAAAGCTGTAAATAGATTTTAAGTCGCCAAAAAACAAACACAAAAAAACAAAAGCCCACCCATTGGTGAGCTTTTTTAAAGCAACAAACACAATTAGAATTTATACTCAATGCCTGCGCCCACGCCATAGCTGTCAGCATCAGCTTTAGCCGATTCGTCTTTCATGTATGCGCCATACACATGAGCTGTGGTGTTTTTGTTAAATGCGTACTTGCCGCCAACAGTAGCACGCAAACGCTCTGCGTCTTTAACGCCTTTGCGATTATCAACATAATCCAGCTGACCGTATGCTGTCCATGGCGTTTGTGCGATTTTATGCTGGGCAGATACGGTAAATGCGTTTTCTTTTTCATCGCCACTAAAGTCTGTCAGCTGGTACAGCGCGCCCAAAGTAGTGGCGTTATTAAGCGCATAAGCACCGCTTACACGAATTGCCTGCATGTCTGTTGAGTCGGCATTATAATTGGCAGCACGCAGATAGCTGACACCCGCTTTAAATGGCTGATTTGCTGGCTCGTATTTCACGCCTACGCCAAACGCATCACCACCTAGATTATCAGTGTTATCGTTTTCATCAAGAGTGTACATACCCATGAATTGCACGCCATTGTACTCTGGCGAGAAATACGCAAAAGTGTTATTTGTGCGCGGGCCATTCACGCTGGCTTGCACTTTATCACCGCCAATCACACCGCCTTTGGTTACGTTTGCGTAGTCAATATAATCATCAATCGCTTTTAGGCGGCCAGCCAACAAAGTACCGTATTGCTTATTAGAAAGACCAAGATAAGTATCACGAGACTTAAATTGCTGGGTGTCTGCATCAACGTCAATGCCGTATTCTAGCTTGTACACCAAATCCGTATTTGTTGTCAGACTTTCTGAGCCTTTTAAGCCAATGCGTGAGCCTTTTGAGGTCAGCTGACTGCGAGAGTCTTTAAATGAGCTGTTGTCATCGCCATCTTGTAAATCCACGGTCAAAAACGCCTTACCGTACACGGTGGGCGCAGCTTGTACAGCGCTTACAGATAAAGCGGCGATGGCTGAGGCTAAAAGTAATTTTTTCATGAGTTTCTCCACATTACATTTTTGGTTTTGGCTGTGTGCGCCACTGTCCAGTGTAATGCTTGTGAGCGCACATCAAGTTTCATCACTTCATTGCCACAAGACAGTCTGCTTTACATCACAGACACAGTTTACGTCCCATTCATGACATTTGCATGACAAATTCGTAACATTTTGATGAACTCAAACCACCTAAAAATCCCACAATTGACCAAATGGTCAGACTGATAAAATTGTACATAACTTTTTGAATTTATGAAATTTTCCAGCCAAACCAAAAGCAATCAATCAGCCATTATTTGACAGCCACAAAGAACCACCTTCGTCATCGGCATAAAATTCCTGCTTCCATACAGGGATTTTTTCTTTGATGGCATCAAGCAGCCAGCGGCACGCCTCAAATGCCGCATCTCGGTGCGCCGAGCAAACGCCCACCCACACCGCCATATCGCCAATCTCAAGCGCGCCCACACGATGCACCGCCAGCGCATGAGTTACGCCAAATTTGGCTTTGGCTTCATTGGCAAGCTGCGCGCCTTGGTTCAGCGCAAGCTGTTCATAGCCATAATAAGTCAGATTTTTGACCGCGCGTTTGTTGTTGTGATTACGCACCCAACCTTCAAATACCACCATCGCACCTGCCGTCTCATCGCCCAGCATACGCTTTAGGCGTGTTTCATCAATGGCACAATCGGTCAAAGCAAAGCCATGCGTCAAGGCGTGCTGATACGCTTCGTCCGCAGGCAGGCTCACCGTCAAAGATTTGTCATGCACAGTTTTCATCATTCACCCCTTTTAGCCGCCTGCCACTGGCGGAATGAATGCCACCACATCATTAGCCTGCACCTTGGTTTGCCACGTTACAAAATGATGGTTAATCGCCACCGCAAGTTTATCTTTTGGCAAATCAAAGCCATATTTGGCGCTTAGCACATCATAAATCTCACCCAAATCATCGCTTGGCACCGTCAAAACTTCTTCATCAGTTTGCGCCGCTTGGGCAAGGCTTGCAAAATACAGCACGCTGATACGCAGCTCGTTTGCTTGCTCATTATTTGGCATAATCGGACTTCCCACCTGTTTTTTGTACCAAGCAAATATCGCCAATCGTGATGTCATGCGATAACGCCTTGGTCATGTCATAAATCGTCAAACACGCCACCGACACCGCCGTCAGCGCTTCCATTTCCACGCCTGTTTTGTGCGTAACTTTGGCGGTGGCGTGTACATGAATGGCGCACTCATCGTCCGCATAATCAAACGCCATCTTAATGGTATCCAGCGGCAACGCATGGCAAAGCGGAATCAGCTCGTGGGTTTTTTTGCCTGCCATAATGCCTGCAATGTGCGCCGTCTGCGTGATGCTGCCCTTTTTGGTCATGCCGTCTGCGTCTTTGATGGCGTGATAAATCGCACTTGGGAAAATCACCTTGCCTTGTGCGCTGGCGGTGCGCTGCGTGGCGGTTTTGTCGCCCACGTCCACCATGCTGATGTCGCCATTTTTATCCAAATGGGTTAAATTCATGCCGTTTCTCTTGGTTGTTTTATTTTTGGTTGTCTTGTTCTATTAAAGCAAAATCTTGCAACGCCTGCGCAAATTCTTGCGGTGTGTTAAAATTCGCACAGCTCACCCACGCTTTAGGCATGAGAATTTTTTGGCAGCGTTTGTCTTTTAAAAATTTCATCACCGCACGCTCGCCTTGCGCCAAATACGCCTGCAATTCGCTCATCAAAGACAAGCGATACGCACCAAGCAGCGGATAATCTTTATCAGCGATGGTATCAAACAAATAATACACGTCTTGATTGGTCTGGCTGCAAATCGCCCGCTCAAACCGCACATACAACTTGTCAATGTCTATTAAGCTATCACAGCTGACCGCCAAAATATAGCCGTCTGGCACTTGCTTTGACAACTGCGCATAATGATTCATCGCCCCAAGCAAGCACGACAACGCCCCAGCGTCTTTGATGTAATCTTTGATGAAAGCCACGTTATTAGCACAATCATCACAATTTTTATCATTTTCACGGATAAGCGCATGGGCAAATTTATCGTTATCACCCACCAAAATCGGCAGGTTTAGACGCTTGGCGCAATCCACATGGTGTGAAAGCAGCGTCTTACCGCTGGGTAAAGTCAGCAATGCCTTGGGCTGACCCATGCGCCGAGAATGCCCACCTGCGATGATTAAGATGGCGGCAATCGTCATGGCGTTTAGCCGTGCGTTGGGTTTTCACGCAGCAAATGCGGCACAAAATTACAAGGACGTGTGCGATTATCCAGCTGCTCTAGCAAAATGCCTTCCCAGCCTGTACGGCACGCACCTGTTGAACCCGGCAAGCAAAAAATCGCTGTGCTGTTCGCCATGCCAGCCACCGCACGTGATTGCAGCGTAGACATACCGATGTCGTCTTTTGATAACAGGCGGAACATCTCGCCAAAGCCGTCCACCGTCTTATCAAACAGCACGCCCACCGCTTCTGGCATATTATCACGGTGATAAAACCCTGTGCCGCCTGTCGTGATGATGGCGTTCACCGCAGGGTCGGCAATCCAGCCGCTGATGACGGCACGGATTTGGTAAATGTCATCTGTGGTGATTTTGCGGTCAATGTTCTTATGCCCTGCCTTGATTATGCTATCCACCAAATACTGCCCTGACGTGTCGTTTTCCAGCGTGCGTGTGTCTGACACCGTCAAAACGGCAATGTTCAAAGGAATGAACGGCTTGTCGCTTTTTGGTGAGCTTAGGACGTGATTAGGATTGTTACAAAGTTCGCACATGACGCACTCCAAAATAAAATTTTATATTTAAATCAATGGTTTGTTAGATGGTCTGGCTTGCCAACTTATCAAATCGTTAAATTCAATCAGCAAGCCATCAAATTGTTTAATTGCCAAATCAAACCAGCAAACTAAATTTATCAATCTGACAAACAGCAAAGCCGCTTAATTTCTGCGCTTATTGGCAATTTTTTGTTTCCAGCTCGTCTCAAGACAATCAATCGCTAGCCAACGCTCGGCAACTGCTGTGTCAATGGGCGATTTTTGATTGATAAGCGCCCACAAATCGCTCAGCTTAGCAAAAGAATAAGGGCGCGCCAGCAAATACACAGGTAAATTCGCACGCAGTCTGCCTGTGCGCACCACTTGATAATACCAGCCAGCAATGCCTTCGCGCGCCACAAAATACGACACGTTGGCATTGCCTAATCGGTCGTTGATTTTATAGCACGGACGGCGCGGCTGCACCACCCTCACCTGCACGCTGTCATCGCCATCGCCAAATTGATACACATCGCCAATGCACACATTGCGCTCGCACATCGGCTCGCCATCAGTGATGACGGTCAAATTCTCACCCAAAGAACCAATCTGTGCATTGAGCCCAAACTGCTCATTGATGGCGTGGTAAGTGGTGATGGGCATTTGGTGCAACGCCTTTAAATGGCCGCCATGAAATTTATGCTCAGCCTGCTCATCATCGGCAAGCCCCAATAAATTCACCGCCATGCTTTCTGCGATGGGAATTTTATTGATGGCACTCACGCCACGCACAAACGGCTCAACCTTGCCTGCACGCACCACGCTTAATGTGCCGATGGCTTTTGGTAAGTCGTTTTGTAATGAATTGTCTTTTAACAAGCCATCTTTTGGCAGCTCGTCTTTTGGCAAGTTGTTTTGCACTGCGTCTACTGAAAAATTTTTCATATCTTGGCACGCCTTGTGTTAGCAAACTTAAATCAAGCGATTAACTACCAACATCATAACAAAGCTGTAGGCTGCACACAAGGCGCATTAACTGGCTCATCGCTTGGCTAATCGCTTGGCTAATCACCAACTAACCGCCCACCAAAGACAAATTATTCATCAAACCGCTGTGCGCATCCAGATAGTGATGTTCAGGTTTTTTTGGCATTAACGCCTTGATTTGGCTGATGGTTTGCGCCACATCGCCTGCCATCAGTGCTGGGCGAATGTCATAATTTTCGCTGTCAAATAAGCACAAATGCACCTTGCCAAGACTGCTGACACGCAAACGATTACAACTTTCACAAAAATCCTTGGCATAAGGCTCAATGATACCAATGCTGCCCACATAATCTGGGTGCTGGTATTCAATGGCAGGCCCGCCATCGCTTTGGCGCACTTTGGCTTGCCAGCCATGTTCGCTTAGGTAGGTTTTAATCAGTCGCCCTGTTTGATTTTGGGCATAGAATAAATCGCTGTTATCGCTGGTTTGCATAAACTCAATAAAGCGATAAGTGATGGGTCGCTGCTTGACAAATTCAAGCGCGGCAAGCAAGTTGTCATAAGCGGTATCCGCCATCAAAATGCCGTTCATTTTCACGCGAATGTCCGTGGTCTCAAGCAGCGTATCCACGTCTTTTAGCAGCGTAGGCAGCATATCAAAGCCTGTCATCTTATGAAAAACTTGGCGATTAAAGCTATCCACGCTCAAATTCAGCTGATTGAGCCCTGCACTGTGCCATGCGGATAAATGCTTGCCAAGTTTGTAGCCGTTTGATGACACCGCCACCGTGCGCACGCCTGATTTTTGCTTGGCAAGGGCAATAATATCCGCCAAATCACGGCGCACCGATGGCTCACCGCCCGTCAGGCGCACTTTTTGCGTACCCAGCGCAGCAAAAGCACTCAGCAAAGTATCAATTTCAGACAAGGTAAGTTCGTTGTCAGGGCGTTTGCCTTGATAGCCATTAGGCAGGCAGTATTCGCAGCGAAAATTACAAAAATCAGTAACGGACAAACGCAGATAGGTAAGGCGGCGGTGAAATCCGTCCATCAGGACTGGCGATGAAGATGACGCACCTGATTCAAAAGGCGTCTTGGCGTGAATGCGGGGGACGGACAAGCTGTTCATGACGTACTCGATACGGTTGCCTCGGCAATAAATGTAAGCACATCATAGCAAATTTTAGCAAAGAAAACTTGCCCCAAAAGGGCGTGCAACTACTCCCTTAGTAGTAGTTGCACGGTTTGGTAGATGGGTTGAATTGATGGTCAAATTGGCGTTTAAACCGTCTAATCAAAATACCTATTTAACACGATGGCGCAATTTACCACCGCAAGTTTTACGCCAATCTTTACAATAATCCCCACACAAAAGGCTCAATACTCACCATGTCGCCTTTTTGTAAGTGGCTATCGTCTTTGTCAATGGCGATAAGACAGTTGGCATACGCCAGCTGCTTGATGCGGTGCGAATCTTGTGCGCCCAAAAACGTTACATGAAATTCGCCCTGCTCGTCTTGATGGTACACGCCGCGTGCGTATTCTTTACGCCCTGCTTTTTTACTAAAATCCGCCATCAGCTTGGCTTTTAGCACCAGACGCTTTGGCAAATCATCATCGCTCACTTTCGCCAAACGCCACAGCGCTGGCTTGATAAACTGCAAACAGCCCACCACGCACGACAAAGGATTGCCCGGCAAACCAAAATACAGCACCGTACGCGCGTCATCATACAGCTCACCAAACACAAAAGGCTTGCCCGGCTTCATGGCGACTTTATAATGCGTAATCTTACCCAAAGCGTCAATGGCGTGCGTCAAATAGTCATAATCGCCCACCGACACACCAGCACTAGAAATCAGCACATCGCACTCTTTAACCGCCTGCGCCACCGCATCGCAAGTCGCTTGTAAATCATCAGCGATGATGCCGTAATCTTTGATGACGATGGGCAAATCTTTTAATAGAGTTTTCAGCGTGGGCGTGTTTGAATTATAAATACTGGCAAGATTTGGCAACTCATGACCCAAAGCCACCAGCTCATCACCTGTGGCAATCAGCCCCACCGTCAAAGGCGCGTACACCGCCACTTGCGCCACGCCCAGATTGGCAAGCAAGCTGACATCCGCTGGATTTAGGCGCTTACCTGCCGCCAGCACACGCTCGCCTGCCGCCACTTCTTCGCCTTGTTTGCGAATGTTTGCGCCAATCTCAGCCGCTTTACTTAAGGTGATGGCGTAATTTTGCGATTTATCTACCGTGCTTGCGATGGCTTGCCAGTCGGTGTTTTCTTGCATCACCACACAATCACACGCCGCTGGTACGACCGCGCCTGTAAAAATGCGCACACCCTGCCCACAAGACAGCTCGCCTTCAAAAGGTCTGCCAGCGCAAGACTCGCCTACGATGTCAATCTGATTGCCAGCGGATAACTCACTGCCCACTGCAAAAGCAAAACCGTCCATCGCCGATAAATTCTGGCGTGGAATGTCAAAATCTGCCACGATGTTTTCTGCCAGCACATATCCCACCGCTGACAGCAGCGGCAAATGCTCCACAGGACGTGGCGTGCTGGCGTGCGTGTGCGCCACTTCGTTAATGGCAGCTTGTAATTGTTCTACGCTGATCATGAATTATCCTTGGGTGTTGATGCGTTAGCGAAAAAGCGTTTAGCGAAAAAGCGTTTAGCGAAAAAGCGTTTGATAAAAATGCGTGGCAACTTTAGCTAAAAGCGATGGCGGCTCGTTGCTTGCTTAATTAACTAGCAAATAACAAATCAAGCCGCAAAATCAGCCACGATACACGTTTTCTTGATTGACGTTAATGTCAATGCCTTCAATGTTGGCGGCTTGCTTGAGTGCAAACAAATAATCCACCAGCGCATGATGAAAACTTTGCTGCGCCAAGCGATTTTGAATCATTGGCAAGGCTTCGTCAAGCTCAAGCTGCTTGCCGTCCACACGGCTTAGTACCTGCACGATATGCACGCCAAAACGTGTCTCAATAGGACTTGGCGCAACGCCAGCAGGCAGCGCAAAGACCGCCTTTTCAAATTCAGGTACGGTCGCGCCTTTTTGTAGAATGCCCAGCTCGCCGCCATCGGTTTTTGATGGGCAAGCCGAATGCTGCATGGCAAGCGTGATGAATTCTGCGTCTGGATTTGGGCTGTTTGTGATTTTTTCAATCATTTCATAGGCTTGTTTTTTAAGCTCAATGCGCTCTTCGCCTTCTTCTGGCGGACTTGCCAGCAAAATATGGCGCATATTCATCACAGGTGGCGCGCTAAATTCTTGCGGATTTGCGTTGTAATACTGCTCGCACGCTGCCAAATCTGGCGTATTTGGCACGACATTTTTCGCCAGCAAATCAGCAATCGCCTGCTCTTCGTCCGCCTGCCAAGCCGTTTCGCCAAGCGTCTCATCAGCGCACACCGCCTGCTTTAAAAGCTCTTTAATAACAAGCGCTTGCGCTGATAAAAACAAGGCTTCGTCTTGGCTTGCCGCTGGGTGGTATTGCACTTCTTCGCCGATGGCTTTTTCGCTGATTTCCACGCCATTGACACGAATGGTCGGCACGCTTTGGCGAGAGCTGGCGATTAGGTTTTTGTGGTTGGATTTTTCTTCAGATAAAGCACGCTCAATCAGCTTAGCGTCCGATGACAGACGCTTTAAGTCGTCCGATGTTGGCATGACACGAATGCCGTCATCATCAGCAGGATTATAAGCGTGAACGTGGCCATGCTCGCCGCCACAGCCGCACGAACCACCGCCACAGCCTTCGTGGCTTTGCTCAACTTGTGGCTCGTTATTTTGTGAAATTTGGTCGGTGTTTGGGTGATACGTTGCCACACTCATAGCATTCTCTCTTTGTCTATTGACGGTATTTTTGGGTTTTTGGTGTGTTTTTGGGTTTGGCTTTTGAATTATCAACGAATTTATAAAAGCATTTTAACCAGCAAACAAACCTAAAATAAGCGTATTATTTCTGATATTTTGCCCACTTAAAATACCCCTTAGGGGTTAGGCTTTTTAATAAACTTTGGCAAGTGTGTTCATAAATGCGCTAAAACACTTGCCCAATTCACCGCACCGCATTTTGACAAGTATTTTTGCGACAGTTTCGCACGCATTTTACACATAAAAAAACCACAGACACTAGGGCAAATGTCTGTGGCAAAAACGATCAATCGTTTTTAAAAGCAATTTTCACACCAAGCTCACCAGATTAAACTTAGTGATGAATCTTTGCTTATTGTGAAGTTTTTTGGCGGACGATTTGATAATTACGACCCAAATACCAAATTGGCGCAGAAATGATGTGAATCAAACGCGTAAATGGGAAAATCAAAATCAAAGTCGTACCAAGAATGATGTGCAGCTGATACACCAAGCTGATACCATCCATATTTGGCAATGCGCCCATTGGATTAAAGATGGTGATGTTTTGCGCCCAGTTTGACAAAGCCACCATCACCGAGCCGTCCAAATGGTGCGTAGACGCCACGATGGTAGACAGACCCAAATTCAGCTGGATAAATAGCAATACCAACACCAATTTATCACTAAACGATGAAGTGTGGCTCACGCGCGGATCGGTAAAACGACGCCACAAAAGCATGGCAAGACCAATCCAGCAAATCACGCCCATCACGCCGCCAGCACCCATCGCCAAAAGCTGCTTATGCTCAGCTGAGATGAAATGCTCGTACACGGCGTGCGGAGTGAGCATACCCACAAAATGACCACCCAAAATGCCCAAAATGCCCAAATGAAACATATTGCTGGCGATGCGCATACCTTTATCAGACAGCATTTGGCTTGAGCCTGTCTTCCAAGTGTACTGCGACAAATCAAATCTTGCCCAAGTGCCAATCACCGCCACCGCAAGGGCAATGTACGGATATACGCCAAAAAAGAAAATTTGCAACCAATTAAGATTGTCAATGCTACCCGTTGCTAAAGTCATAATAACGCTCCTTCTGTACTCGCCCGTTTTGCTTTAAAATCCACCCAATGCACAGGTGCTGCTGCGTCATTTTGGGCTTGTCTTGCCAGCGTTTCGGCAATGTGCTGATTGGTTTGATTGCTTGGACAGCGCTCTTCTTGCTTGGCAGACATGAAATCCACCACCTCTTCTTCCCATTCTTTGTCAATGGCTTCAAAGGTTGTGTCGTCTACCACAGGGTTTTTGCCCATTTTGGCAAGCTCATCATCAATCACGCTCAAAGATTGCCCTGCCACTTGCAATAACGCCTTGAAAAGACACGCATAATCGCTGTCTTTATCCACAAGTCTTGCGCCTAGTAAAGCCACGATGTGCGACACGTCCGCCAAATCCATACGAATACTCATGGTGTCGTCTGTTTGTGTGGCTTGATATGCCAAAAATTCCAAATACATCGGCAAATAATCAGGCAATTCTTTGACATTGATGGCAAAGCCAGCTTCTTCATACTGCGCCATCAAATCCACCATCGCCTGCCCACGATCACGGCTTTCACCGTGAACGTGCTCAAACAGCCACAGCGACAACGTACGACCACGCTCAAACAAGCCATCATAACGTGTCTGCGCGTCAATCGCGCCCATGTTTGATAAATTATCAATAAAATCAGCGATTTGCGCTCTGATTTGTGGGCTAATCAATACCGAATTTTTGACAACCTCTTTACACGCTGTCAGCGTATCGTCCGCAAACAGCGCATCATCAGGATAATCCATGAGCAGGCTTACGACCTTGAGCAGCTTAAAATCTGCGCCAGTAACCGTAGTCATTTACGCCTCCCAAGTCTGCACGGTGTCAATCATCTCACGGCGATTGGCTTTGCGCTGACCAAACATATTCACATCGTTATTGCCAGAGCAGCCATTGCCAAAGCTAAAGCCGCAGCCGTTCTTATCAGCAAAGGCATCAGACAAGGCTTCTTCACGGTGCGCCGTTGGAATCACAAAACGGTCTTCGTAGTTGGCAATCGCCAAGTAGCGGTACATCTCTTCTACTTGCGATTTTGTCAAGCCTACTTCGTCCAGCACCGCTTGCACTTCTTGTTTTTCCACCAGTTGCAAACGCTTATAAGAACGCATAGCAAGCAGACGTTTTAGCGCAAGTTTGACAGGCGCTTCATCGCCAGCGGTCAGCATATTTGCCAAGTATTTGACAGGAATGCGCAGGCTGTCCACATCAGGAATCAGACCGTCCATACCCACTTTACCAGCTTCGGCGGCGTTTTGGATTGGTGATAGTGGCGGTACATACCACACCATCGGCAAGGTGCGATATTCTGGGTGTAATGGCAAAGCAAGTTGCCAATCCATCGCCAGCTTATACACAGGTGATTTTTGTGCCGCTTCAATCACGCTCATCGGTACGCCATCTTTTAGGGCTTGTTCGATGATTTTTGGATCGTTTGGATCTAGGAATACGTCAAGCTGTGCTTTGTACAAATCTTTTTCATTTGGTGTGCTGGCAGCTTCTTTGATTTTGTCGGCATCATACAAAAGCACGCCAAGATAGCGAATGCGCCCTACACAGGTCTCAGAACAGATGGTCGGCTGACCGCTTTCAATGCGCGGATAGCAGAAAATACATTTTTCTGATTTGCCAGATTTCCAGTTGTAGTAGATTTTCTTGTATGGACAACCAGAAATACACATACGCCAGCCGCGGCATTTTTCTTGGTCAATCAGTACGATACCGTCTTCTTCACGCTTATAAATCGCACCAGATGGGCAAGACGCCACGCACGTTGGGTTTAGGCAATGCTCGCACAGGCGTGGCAAATACATCATAAAGGTGTTTTCGTATTCGCCATAAATGTCGGCTTGTACTTGGTCAAAGTTCTTATCCGCACGGCGTTTGGCGAATTCAGAACCCAAAATCTCTTCCCAGTTTGGCCCCCACTCGATTTTTTGCATACGCTTGCCAGTAATCAGCGAGCGTGGGCGTGCAATCGGTTGATGATCGCCAAGCGGTGCGGTGTGCAAATGCTGATAATCAAAATCAAACGGCTCATAATAATCATCAAGCGTTGGCAAATCTGGGTTGGCAAAGATATTGGCAAGCACACGGAATTTGCCGCCAATGCGTGGATTGATTGAGCCGTTGGCATTACGAATCCAGCCGCCTTTCCATTTTTCTTGGTTTTCCCACTCTTTTGGATAGCCGATGCCGGGCTTGGATTCTACGTTGTTAAACCACGCATATTCCATGCCTTCACGGCTTGTCCATACATTTTTACAAGTAACCGAGCAAGTGTGGCAACCGATACATTTGTCTAGGTTTAGCACCATGCCAACTTGTGAACGAATTTTCATAGGATTTCTCCTTGCGCCTAGTTTGTGCGTGTGTTTTATTATCAAGCACAAACGTTGGTCAGTTTAAAGTCTTGGTGAAGTTCTTATCACCCAAAGCGCCATCATTGATCACGCTTTGGGTTTGGCTGTAAATCGCCAATCAGTCCAGCGTGGTTGGCAATGGCTGCGGCAAGCTATCATCAGGCTTACCTTCCAGCCAGTCAATGTTTGCCATCTTACGCACCACCACAAATTCATCGCGGTTACAGCCGACTGTGCCATAGTAGTTAAAGCCGTACGCCTGCTGTGCATAGCCGCCAATCATGTGCGTTGGTTTTAAGATGGCGCGCGTTACTGAGTTGTGGATACCACCGCGTGTGCCTGAGTTTTCAGAACCGGGGATATTCACCAGTTTTTCTTGGGCGTGATACATCATCGTCATGCCTTCTTTGACACGCTGTGAGACCACTGCACGCGCGGTGATTGCGCCGTTGTGGTTGAATACTTCAATCCAGTCGTTGTCTTCAATGCCTGCTTTTTTAGCATCCACTTCACTCATCCAGATGATTGGGCCGCCGCGCGACAAGGTCAGCATGAGCAAGTTTTCAGAATAAGTACTGTGAATGCCCCATTTTTGGTGCGGCGTTAGGAAGTTCAGTACGATTTCTTTATTGCCATTGTCCTTGTAGCGTTTTAGCGCTTCGGTGGTGCGTGTGTCAATCGGCGGACGATACTGCTGCATTTGCTCGCCAAACGCCTGCATCCAAGGGTGATCTTGGTAGAACTGCTGACGGCCTGTGATGGTACGCCAAGGAATCAGCTCATGAACGTTGGTGTAGCCTGCGTTGTAGCTGACTTTCTCGCTTTCAAGACCAGACCAAGTCGGACTTGAGATGATTTTTCGCGGCTGCGCTACGATGTCACGGAAGCGGATTTTTTCATGCTCGCTTGACTTGGCAAGGTGCGTATGATCACGCCCTGTGGTCTTAGACAAATCTGCCCACGCTTTCACCGCCACATGACCGTTGGTCTCTGGTGCAAGCATCAGCACCGCTTCGGCAGCGTCAATCGCACTGTTAATGCGCGGACGGCCTTTGGCTACGGTGTCTTCGTCCACCGTATAAGACAGCTCGCCAAGCAGCTTCACTTCTTCTTTGGTGTCCCAAGTAATGCCTTTTGAGCCGTTGCCCAGCTTGTCCATCAGCACGCCAAGCGATGTAAACTTAGCATAAGTAGATGGATAATCACGCTCTACCACCTTAATATGCGGGCAGTTTTTACCCGGTACTGGGCGCACGCCTTCGGTTTTCCAGTCTGTGCCGCCAAATGGCTGCGCCAGCTCGCCTTCTGAGTCGTGCTGCATTGGCAAAGTTACCACGTCCGTTTCCACACCCAAATGCCCTTCTGACAGCTCAGAGAATTTTTTGGCAATCAGCTTATAAATTTCCCAGTCGGTTTTTGACTCCCACGCAGGGTCGGTTGCCGCTGTCAATGGGTGAATGAATGGGTGCATATCAGACGTGTTCAAATCGTCTTTTTCATACCAAGTGGCGGTCGGCAAGACGATGTCTGAATACAAGCAAGTGCTTGACATACGAAAATCTAGGGTCGTTACCAAATCCAGCTTGCCAGTCGGTGCGTTTTCCACCCAATCCACTTCGTTTGGACGAATGCCGTCATGCACAGTCTCTTCGCCCAGCACACCATCTTTTGTGCCAAGCAAATAACGCAGCATATATTCATGACCCTTGCCCGATGAACCCAGCAAGTTTGAACGCCAGATGAACATATTGCGTGGGAAGTTGGCAGGATTGTCAGGACTTTCAGCGGCAAAACGAATGCTGCCATCTGCCAAGCCATCTACCACATACGTTTCAATGTCTTTGCCAGATTCTTTTGCCAAACGACCCAATTCTAGCGGGTTCATGTTCAGCTGTGGCGCAGATGGCAGCCAGCCAGCACGCTCAGCACGCACGTTATAATCAAGCATATGCTCTGGGAAATTGGCTTTGTTGGCGTGCGGCGATAGAATTTCATGCGCAGAAACTTTCTCATGACGCCACTGCGAGCTGTGGTTATAGAAGAAACTCGTGCCGTTCATGTGGCGTGGCGGTCTGTGCCAATCCAGCGCAAAGGCAAGCGGCGCCCAGCCCGTTTGCGGACGCAATTTTTCTTGACCCACATAGTGCGCCCAGCCGCCACCTGTCTGACCGATACAGCCACACAGCATCAGCATATTGATGACGCCACGGTAGTTCATGTCCATGTGGTACCAGTGGTTCATACCAGCACCGATAATCACCATAGATTTACCGCGTGTTTTATCTGCGTTTTCGGCAAATTCACGCGCGATTTGAATCACTTTTTCACGGCTGACGCCAGTGATTTTTTCTTGCCACGCTGGTGTGCCTGCCACGCTTGCGTCATTATAATCGTCTGTCACGTTTGCGCCGCCCAGACCGTTATCCACACCTAGGTTGGCAAGCATTAGGTCAAATACCGTTACCACTTGTGCGCTTGTGCCGTCTGCCAGCTGCAAAGTGGCGCAAGGTACGGTTTTTTGCTGAATGGCGTCGCCTTCGGCAGCGGTGAAATACGGGTGTTCATCGCCACCAAAATAATCCATGCCGATGGTTACGCTTTCGTTAGAACCTTTTAAAGACAGCACCAAATCCACTTCTGAATTGTTTGTACCTTCTTTGTTTTCCAAGTTCCAGCGGCCGCTTTCACCCCAACGATAGCCAATCGCACCATAAGGCGATACCAGCTCACCGTTTGAATTGATGGCGATGGTTTTCCATTCTGGGTTGTTGTCTTGACCCAAATTACCCACCAAATCAGACGCACGCAAGAAACGACCCGCGCGCTTGCCCTTCTCGTCCTTTTCTATCATGACAAGCATTGGCAAGTCGGTGTAACGTTTGGCATAATCGGTGAAATAAGCGCTTGGGTTTTTTAGGTAAAATTCCTTGATAATCACATGACAAAACGCCTGCGCCAAAGCTGCGTCTGTGCCTTGTTTTGGGTTTAGCCACAGGTCGCACAGCTTGGCAATCTCGGCATAGTCAGGCGTGATGGCAACGGTTTTTGTGCCTTTGTAGCGCACTTCGGTGAAAAAGTGAGCGTCTGGCGTACGCGTTTGCGGAACGTTTGAACCCCATGCGATGATGTAGTCAGAGTTGTACCAGTCGGCTGCTTCTGGTACGTCTGTTTGCTCGCCCCAAATCATTGGAGATGCTGGCGGCAAGTCGCAATACCAATCATAAAACGACAGACACACACCGCCAATAAGCGACAAATAACGGCTACCAGCGGCATAGCTGATCATACTCATCGCAGGAATTGGCGAAAAGCCGATGATACGGTCAGGGCCGAAAGTTTTGGCGGTGTAGATGTTGGCGGCGGCGATGATTTCTACCACTTCATTCCAGCTTGAGCGCACAAAGCCACCCATACCGCGCTTAGATTTGTACTGCTCGGTTTTGCTTGGGTCGGTAACGATACTCTCCCAAGCATCAATCGGGTTTTTGTGCTTGGCTTTGGCTTCACGCCACAGTTTTAGCAAAGGCTTACGCACTTTTGGGTATTTGACACGGTTTGCCGAGTACATATACCAGCTATAAGACGCACCGCGTGGGCAGCCGCGTGGTTCGTGGTTTGGCAAATCTGGGCGTGTGCGTGGGTAGTCAGTTTGCTGCGTTTCCCACGTTACCAAGCCGTTTTTGACGTAAATTTTCCACGAGCAAGAACCTGTACAGTTCACGCCATGCGTAGAACGTACGATTTTGTCGTATTGCCAGCGATTGCGGTACATATTTTCCCAATCGCGGTTTTCGTCACGAACTTCGCCATGTCCATCAGCGTATTCGCCCGTCTTTTTCTTAAAAAATCTAAATTGGTCAAGTAGATGGCTCATGGCTATCTCCGATTTTGGTGAATTAAAATCGCCACAAAAAGGGCAATTTACCGATTACACACCATTCTACGGATTTTGCTAAGATTTAGTATTAAATTAAGGTATAAAGCGATACTACTTTTGGGGTAAGTGAGTGAGAATAAGAATTGTTTTTGATGTAAATTAAAGATTGAAAAATTTGAATGTCTATAAAAAAAGACACCCGAAAGTGCCTTTTTATCATTTATGCAATTCTGTCAAACTTAACCGAGTTTAGCCAAATTTAACAAGGAAACTCAGCACTTTTACGGCTGTAATACCACCAAGTAATCACAAGGCACAGCACATAAAACGCAAGCAAAATCACAAAGGTGTTATTCGCACCAAACCAGCCGAACATCTTAGGAATGAAAAATCCGCCATACGCAGCAAAGGCTGACGTAAAGCCCACCACCGCGGCTGATTCTTTGCGTGCAACGTTCACCAAATCTGGCGAATTTTTGCGCTCATGAAAGGTGCGGAAAATCACAGGAATCATGCGAAACGTTGAGCCATTGCCAATGCCTGTGGTGATAAATAGCACCATAAAGCAAGCAAAATAGCCGATGAAATTACCGCCCACGCCATCTTTTGGCAAGAACATCATCACGCCTGCCACCGCAATGCCCATGATGATAAAATTCCAAAAGGTTACGGTTGCGCCGCTTAATTTATCACCCAGCCAGCCGCCCACAGGACGGAACAAAGCGCCCACCAATGGCCCTAAAAACGCCACTTTCAAAGGATCAATTTCAGGAAAAGACTGTTTAATCAGCATAGGAAATGCCGCACTAAAACCGATGAACGAACCGAACGTTCCTAAATACAGCACGCACATAATCCAGTTATGACTGCGCGCAAAAATCACCGACTGCTCTTTAAAAGACGCTTTTGCTGACGTCAAATCATTCATCAAAAACCACGCCAGCACCGACACAATCACGATGAACGGCACCCACACAAAGCCTGCGTTTTGTAAATACAGCACTTCGCCCGTATCAAGCGCCGTCCCTGCGCCAATCACGCCAATGCCAATCACCGCAGGCACGACAAACTGCATGGTAGACACGCCTAGATTGCCCAAGCCTGCGTTTAGGCCCAAAGCCGTGCCTTGTTTGGATTTAGGATAAAAAAACGAGATGTTTGACATGCTTGATGAAAAATTACCACCGCCAAAACCGCACAGCAGCGCAATCACCACAAATACCCAAAATGGCGTGCTGGTGTCTTGGAGTGCAAAACCCATCCACACGGTAGGAATCAGCAAACTTGCCGTAGAAATCGCCGTCCAGCGTCTGCCGCCAAACACAGGCACAACAAACGAATAAAAAATCCGAAACGTCGCCCCAGACAGCGCAGGCAAAGCCGTCAGCCAAAACAGCTCATCTTTGGTGAACGTAAAACCAGCGTCTGGCATACGCACGACCACCACCGACCAAATCACCCACACCGCAAAGGCAAGCAGCAAGGCAGGAATGGACACCCACAAGTTACGGCTGGCGGTTTGCTTGCCGCCATTTTCCCAAAACGCTTCGTCTTCTGGTCGCCAGTCGTGAATGACCGTGCCGCCTTTTAATGATTGCTTATTCATAGCACCCTCAATAAACCGATGGATTTTGTGTCATTCTAAGCACTTTGGGCAAATTTTTCGCCTATCCTGATGAATGATAAAGCCTATAAAAATGCTACTTTGGGAGTATGTTTGCTATCCAAACATAGATTTTAGCCGTCAATTTGCCCATCAAAACGCTTTACTGTTTTCTTGCCAAATTTCACTAAGTCAATTAAACCAATCAAGCCAATGCGTAAAAAAAATCGGACGCTTTATCGCCCGATTTTTATCAATAAACCACAACATCACGACTTGCGGACGTGTCCTGCTTCCATTCTTGGCTTGACTTCCGACAGATAAATCCACACCAGACTCACCCACACCACGCCAAACATAATCATAAAGGCAGACGAGCGCACGCCTGTGATGTCCACCGCCGCACCAAACATGATTGGCAAAATAAAGCCGCCCAAGCCGCCTGCCAAACCAACCACGCCAGACACCGCGCCCATGTTTTCCTTGTATTCGTCAGACAAATATTTAAAAACAGACGCTTTACCAATGGCAAAGGCAATGCCCAAAAGGAAAATCAGCACCGTAAATACAGTAGAATTTAGCCCAATGTGAAACGCCTTTTCGCCATCAACGGTCTGCACCACAAGGCTGGTTTGCGGATAAGACAGCACAAACAGCAGCAAAAATGACGACCACAGCACCCACCATGTTACCGTGTGCGCCGAATATTTGTCCGACAGCCAGCCGCCCAGCGCACGCAGCACGCCACCCGGCAAACTAAAACACGCCGCCAAAAACGCTGCTGATTGTAGTGTAAAGCCGTATTCATTGACGTAATATTTCGTCATCCACAGTGCCAACGCCACATAGCCGCCAAACACGATGGAATAATACTGACTGTAACGCCACACGTTTTTGTCTTTTAGCACGGCAAGCTGACTGGCGAAGCTGGCATTAGAAGCCGAGCGATGTGCCTTGTTATCAAAACTTAAAAACCAAAAGCCGATTGCGGTGATGAGCATGATGCCTGCATACACTTTTGGCAAAAACTGCCAGCCGCCAATGGCGATGATGCTTGGGCCGACCATCTTGGTAAGTGCTGAGCCTGCGTTGCCCGCGCCAAACACCCCCATGGCAAAGCCTTGGCGGTTTTGGTCAAACCACTTGGCAACATAAGCAATACCCACCGAAAACGAGCCACCCGCCAGACCAGCAAACAAGCCCAAAATCAAAAATTGCCAGTAGGCATTGGCATAACTCATCAAAAAAATCGGTACGACAGTCGTCGTCATCAAGGTGAAAAACACCAAACGACCGCCGTATTTATCCGTCAAAATCCCCAATGGCAAACGCACCAAAGACCCCGTCAATACAGGCGTGGCGGCAAGCAAACCAAACTGCGTTTCAGACAGATTGAGTGCCTGCTGAATGGGAATGCCCAGCACTGCAAACATCATCCAAATCATAAAACACACGGTAAAAGCCACCGTTGATGATGTCAGCACCAAATTTTGTTTTAAGGTGTCGCTTGCCATAAAGACTCCGATGATTAAACACTAAACCAAACAACAATCACACCGCCAGCTGTCATCTGGGCGCACAGTTTGCCAATCAGCCAAACACAATCCAGTCATCAAACTACAAAGAAAAAATACATTTAAAAGGCGCTCAATCCGTTATGATGGTCATGCCAAATGCGCTTATTCCGACTGGTCAATTAACTCACCCTTTGGCGGATTGCACAGGCGGTTTTTGCGCCGTTTTGTGCCATTGGTGTAAATTTGCCGTTTTCTTAGTCATTCATTATAGAGCGTTTTTGAGAAAAAATGCTTAAATATCATCAGCTTTGTTATAAACACACTCCCTACTTGGCTTGCTGCTACCCCTTTAGTAGTATGGCAAAAATCCAGTAAATCTCTTATAAAATACTATAATTTTCAATCAGTTATTACACATTTATTGCTTAATTGCTGTTTTATTTATCTAAAAAATTCGCCCATCAACTTTTTGGGAGTAGTCATGCCCCTAAAACGTCTTATTTTATGGATTAACCCTGCAAAAATCGGGCATTCACTGCCTGTGCGTGCATGGTGGGCGATTACGCTGATTTTGCTGGTGGTGCTGGGCGGTTTTAGTTATAACTTTTACCTAGTCAAATCCAGCGAAAACGACGCCAACGCCATCAATAAAGCAGGCTCGGTGCGCATGGCAACTTACCGAATCAATCACGAACTGGCGCTGCGCCGCATTGATGCGCTTACGCACGCACCGCTTGATACGCACAGCGCACGCATTGATGGGTTGATTGACGATATGCAGCTGCGCCTGCATGATTTGGCGGTGTATCAGACACAATTTGGCAATCGCAATGACAGCATTAACGCCGCCTTACAAAAGATTGACGACCATTGGCAACAGCACCTACTACCTGCACTGCAAAAGCGCAACGAAACCGCCTTTTATCAGCATTCCATCAGCTTTTTAACAGACGTGGATCACTTGGTAACTGCCATTCAAGTGCGCAATGAACTTAGGCAAACTCATCAGCAGTTTGCGCAGATTTTATCGTTTGTGCTTTTGACTTTGGTGATGTGCGTAGGTATGTGGGAGCTTAATCGCAATGCGCTCATTCCGCTCAAAAATCTCACCAGTGCCGCGCGCAAATTTAAAAAGAGTGAATTGTCTGGCGTGCATACCGAAGGCGACATCAAAGGCTATCGTGAGCTGAACGATTTGTCCGAAGCCTTTTTTGCCATGCTTACCACCATCAAAAACCATCAGCAAACCCTAGAAAACGAAGTTAAGCAAAAAACGCTGTATCTTACCAAGCACAATCAAGCCTTGTATGCGCTGTATGATTTTGCCAAAACCGTTGCCACCACGCGCCATCTGAACGCCAAAGACTTGCACGAACTGATTCAAGATTTTGCAAAAATTTTGCCAAATACGCAGATTTCCTTGTGCATTCGTGGGCAAGATGACAGCGATGGCATGATTTTATCGTTGTCCGAGCGTGAACATCATGGTTTTTGTGCGGCGGCGGATTGTGAATTTTGCGAGCTAAAATCCGACCAAAAAACACGCATTATTCCCATCAAAACCACCGACACCAACTGGGGCGAGCTTTTGGTGCGCTCATCAGCAAATCATAAAAACCACACAAATAAGCCTACCGACAGCATTTCTGATGGCAGCGAGCGCATTGCCGTGCTAAATCTTAATAACTTTGGCAAACCAAGCGCAGACAGCAGCGCCCTTTCTGAGCAAGATTTGCTGGCAGCACTTGCCAACTTAGTGGCACTGTCTTTTGTCTCAAGTCAGCAGCAAAAACAAGCCGAAGAGCTGATTTTGTCAGAAGAGCGCAACACTTTTGCGCGTGAACTGCACGATTCGCTGGCGCAAACTTTATCGTATCTAAAAGTGCAAGCCGCCATGCTAAAAACCTTAGGCGAGCAAGAAAAAACCGTGCTGCACGATGAAAAACACCTACAAAATGCCGAGCTGCTTTATAAAATCCAAAACAAACAAGACAAAGTGCGCAGCGATTTGAACACAGGCGTTACGCACGCCTACACGCAGCTTCGAGAGCTGTTAAATACGTTTCGCTTGAAAGTAGATGGTGGCGATTTTAACAACGCCATGACACTGACGATGGAAGAATTTAGCCAAAAAGGCGGTTTTGACGTGGCGTTTGATAATCAAGTTTTGACGCTGAATTTATCCGCCGCCGAGCAGGTAAACTTACTGCAAATCACGCGCGAAGCCTTATCAAACGTCCATAAACACGCCCACGCAAGCTGTGTGAATGTCGTACTCTACCAAGATAGCACCAGCTATGAAGTGGTGCTAAAAATCACAGACGATGGCATCGGCATTCACCAAAATGACAAAAACAAAGCTGAGTATTACGGACTAAGCACCATGGTGGAGCGCGCGCTGCAGCTTGGTGGCACGCTTAGCACTGAGCCTGCCGCACCAAAAGGCACAGAAGTACTGCTGAAATTCGTGCCGCAGTTTTTCTTAAAACAGCTCAAAAGCCCACGCCCAAAGGCTGCGCTGACGCAGTGGAGCGCTGAGCAATCCGCCCAAGCCACGCAAAATCTGGCGCACGAACTGGATAAAGAATTTGGGCAAACGCCCAGCCAAGAGCCGTAATCTGCATTTGGCAAGCCGATTTTAAACATTAAAACACCACTTAAAAAGAACACGATTTGGAATTTATCATGAGTCAAAAAGTTTTTACCGCCACCAATCCTGCCCGTTTATTACTGGTTGATGACCACCCAATGCTGCGGCACGGCATGGCGGATTTGTTATCGCTAGAAATGGATATTGAAGTGGCTGGCGAGGCTGGCAACGGCAAAGAAGCCTTAGTATTTCTTGAGACGCAAGAAGTGGATTTGATTGTGCTGGATCATAACATGCCTGTGATGAACGGCATAGAAACGCTTAAGAAAATCCGTGAGCTTGGCATTGGTGGTAAGGTGCTGCTGTTTACGGTATCGGACAATCTAAAAGACGTGCAAGAAGCCTTGGAGCTTGGCGTGGACGGTTATCTACTAAAAGACATGGAGCCTGAAGAAATCATCGCCAACATTCGCCGCATTTTGCGTGGCGAGCTGATGATCAGCCCTGCGCTTGCACCGATTTTGGCTCAAGCCATGCGTAAGCCCACCCAAAACGAAGCACAGCTGGATCTGACCGACCGTGAATTGCAAGTGCTGCGCATGATTGCTGAAGGCATGAGCAATAAGATGATTGGCAACAAACTTGGCATTGCCGAATCCACTGTTAAAGTACACGTCAAGCACATCTTAGGCAAGATTGGTCTGCGCACACGTGTGGAAGCTGCGGTGTGGGCGGTGAATAATTTGCGCTAAAATTTGACGGCTGTGCAAAGGTTGGCAAGTTTTGCAGATTTTACAGGCTTTATGAATTTTGCGGACCTTGCCAAACTTAGTAGCACCAAATTCAAGCGATTTATAGCGGTGCGATGGTATCGTATTATTATAGTATCGTTATGCCGTCTTGCGCTCTTTGGTTGCTACATAGCAAATCAGCGAACCTGCCGACACCAAAACCACACCCAGCCAAAACTCAGCCGTCAAACTTGCCGATAACAGCAGTGCCGCAATCAGCGATGACAGCACAGGCGTAAAATACGAAGCCACCACCGTCGCCGCCGCATTGCCGTGCAAAATGCCATAATTCCACACGCCATAGCCAAGCCCAATCGCCAAGCCTGCCGCCAACAGATGGCCGATTGCCGTCCATAATAAGCCTGATGATTGCAGCTTAGCAAAACTTGCCAGCAAGCCGCCATCAGCGCTCGCCCCAAACGCATACAACAACCAAAGCGTGAATGCCGTTGCCACAAAATACAGCGCGATCAAATTTTGCCCCACGCCCATCACGCGCACCACCGCACAATACACCGCCCAAATGATTGCGCCGATAAACGCCAGCGCATAACTGAGCGGATTTTGCGCGGCATTGGCAAGCAAACTTGACAGCGACAAGCCGCCGCCTTGTACATACATCACGCCATAAATGCACACACCAAGCCCAATCAGCACGCCCATACTAAATTTCAGCTCACGGCACAACACCAGCGCCACGATGGTAAAGCACGGCCACAGATAATTAAGCAAACTCACTTCAATCGCCTGCTCGGCACTTTGGGCGTGCGCCACCGCAAGCGAAAAGCACAGCTCATACGCCACAAACAACAGCGTAGAAATCAGCAAAAACCGCTTGGATACCTTAGCAAGACTTGGCACACGAAACATCGCCAAAAGCAGCAGCGCACTCACGCTATACACCAAAGCCACACCAAGAGTCGCCCCAAACAGCGATGACACCTTGGCAAGCAGCCCCACCATCGACCCCCACAGCGCCACCGCAGACATACCAATGAGCGTGGCTTTTGGGTCGGTTTTGGCGGTGTTCATAAGCAGTCCTTTGTGAGTTTTGGGTTTTTAAATTTGGGGTTTGTGAATTTAGGATTTGTGAATTTGCGCTTGCGGTTTTGCTTTGCGATTTGAATTTGTAAATTTGGTAAATTGGCTCGGATTTTTGAGCGTTTGGCGCATCACTTGGCAAGCATTTAGATTGTCAAATCATAGCTTGCCAAAGTTTTAGATTGTCAAGTTTTTCAAATATTAAAACGCTGGCAAATGTGATGCTTGGCGTAGTGATTTGCGGTCAATAAGAACTTATCCGCCAAGCATACCACAAATTTTAGGCAGAAAAAAACCCCAAGACAGGGGAGACTTGGGGTGAAAGTGATAACTTTAAAAGTTACACTAAAAAAATGGCGCAGCGGACGGGACTCGAACCCGCGACCCCCGGCGTGACAGGCCGGTATTCTAACCAACTGAACTACCGCTGCAATTAAGAATTGGTGGGTGGTAACGGATTCGAACCGCTGACCCTCTGCTTGTAAGGCAGACGCTCTACCAACTGAGCTAACCACCCAACTCTTAAAGCGATGAGACGACTAAAAAACCAGTTTTCTCATCAGACGTTGCCGTCTTTGTGGTGCGTATTATAGCGATTTTTTACACGCTGTCAAATAATTTTTGATAAAATTTTTAAAAAAGTATTTAAATCATTGATTTTATTATTTATTTTATGATTTAAATTTTGGTTTTGCTGCTCGCTTTATCGCCGCCCTTTCAAACCAGCCAAACACTCACCAAACCACCCAACAATCAACCCAAAATTTCACCAAAACCAGCTAAAAACCCATCAATTACCCCTTTTGGCTAAGCGCATTGGCTATTTTTAGTATTTTAAAAGCGTCCATTTGTGTTATCGTTGCCACATCTACCATTTTTATGACTATTATTTATGCTGACAAAATTACTAGAAAGCAATCGTTTTTGGGCGCAAAGCCTATCCGCCAGAGACCCTGAGTATTTTCCACGCCTTGCCAGCCAGCAATCGCCCAAATATTTTTGGATTGGCTGCTCGGACAGCCGCGTGCCTGCCAATGAAGTCGTGGGCATGATGCCCGGTGAGCTGTTCGTGCATCGCAACGTCGCCAACATGGTGGTGGCAACCGACATGAACCTACTTTCCGCCTTACAATACGCGGTGGATATGCTCAAAGTAGAGCACATCATCGTCTGCGGACATTATGGCTGCGGCGGCGTGAAAGCGGCGCTTGGGCATGAAGAATACGGCTTAATTGACAACTGGTTGCGCTCGCTCAAGGGCTTATACTACCAAAATCAAGACAGCTTTCAAAACTTAACGCCAGAACAAGAAACCGACCTTTTGTGCGAATTGAACGTCAAACGCCAAGTAACCAACGTCTGCCACACCACCATCGTGCAAAACGCTTGGCACCGTGGCGCAAAACTTGCCGTACATGGCTGGATTTATAATCTAAAAAACGGGCTGATTCACGATTTAAAAACCGACATTCACAGCCCAGAACAGCTCAAAGATGCGTTTGTCTATTCTCACTAATTGACCTGATTTTAAAGTAATTTTATTTTAAAAGTTACAAAAAACACCGCTTGTAAAATCACGAGCGGTGTTTTTATGATTTGGATAATTTAAGAAAGTTTGGCGAATTTAAGCAAAGTTATCCACGCTTATCGGCAAGGGATTTGGCATAATTATCCACCCACGCCAGCCGCTCAAGCGTGCCGACATCCACCCACAAATCGCTCATCAGCTCGCCCGCCACACGTCCGTCCGCCATTGCTGCCTTTAAAAATGGCGCAAGCGGCGCAATCTTGCCTGCCGCCACGTCCGCCACAATCTTTGGATTTAGCACACTAATGCCTGCAAAAGTGTGGTGATTTTCCGTAGATTGACTGTCATCTTTTTCACTCACACGCCCAGCCGTAAGATGAAAATCGCCTGCCAAATTATGCTCAGGATTTTTCGTCAGCACCAAATGCGCCAAATTATCGCCCAGTGTCAGGTGCGCAAGCCTGCCAAAATCGTACTCACTCCACACATCGCCATTCACCAAAATAAATGGCGCATCAGCAAGCAAACCCTGCGCCAGCGCATGACGAATACCGCCAGCGGTTTCTAGTGGCTCAGGCAGCACGCTTTCATCAGAAATGCGCAAATTCACGCCAAAATCCTGCGCCGCCAATGCGTCAATCAGCACTTTACCTAAATAACCAGCATTGATGGTGATGTCGGTAATGCCAGCGGCTTTTAGGCGCTCAATGTGCCAAAAAATCAAAGGCTTATCCGCCACAGGAACGAGCGGCTTTGGCGTGGTTAGGGTCAAAGGACGCATTCTTGTGCCTTTGCCTGCCGCCAAAATCATGGCTTGAGTAATCATAAATTTATAAAGTTTTATTAAAATAATTTAAAAAATAACTAAGCAGTTTTGAAATTCACCGCCAATTTTATTGCCAAATTTTCATCGCCACACGGTGTTTTGCAACTTTTGACCTAGACTTGTTAAGGTTTTCAAATTTTCACAAAACACCGCTCTGCCAAGTTTGAGCAAGCAATTTTGGGCAAACCGTTTTAGCCAAACAGCTTTAGGCAAATTTTTGCTGATACGCTGGCAAAACGCTCGCCTGCAGCCACGCCAAAAACTGCGCACACACCTGATCGCCTTGCTCGCCAAGCCACTCAAGCTCCGCCAGCAAATCACGCATGACTTTTGGAATGTCTGCCAAATAGCGGTCTTTGCCATCACGCTGCGACAGACGAATAAAAATACCCAGCACTTTTAGATGACGCTGCACGCCCATCACGTTCACCATGGCGGTAAAAGTGTGCAAATCCGCTTCAGGCTGAATCAGCGCGTGGAATTTGGCGATTTTATCCGCCACCCAGCTTTCATCAAAATCCACATAAGCATCACGCACCAAACTCACCAAATCGTAAGTATTTGCACCAATCACTGCGTCTTGAAAGTCAATCACGCCCAGCGCATCGCTGCCTTTATCTTGCATCAAATTGCGGCTGTGATAATCACGATGCACCACCACTTTTGGCTGCGCTTGCACCGCTTTGACAATGTACGCCTTAAAATTCTGCCACAGCGCACTGCCTTTGTCATCAAGCGCTACGCCAATGTATGGCAAAAACCACTCAGCGAACAAATCCATCTCTTGCGCCAGTTTTTCATCGCTATAAGCTGGCAAATTCACGTCCGTGCGAATGCGCTGCAAATCCGCCAGCGTCTGCAATGCCTTGGCATACTGCGCTTCACGCACGCTCGCATCGCCTGTGATGGTGTCGGCAAATTCTGTCGTGCCAAAATCCTGCAGCAGCAAAAATCCACGCGCCACATCTCTTGCGATGATGTCAGGCACGTTCACCGTCTCGCTAAAAATGTCCGCCACGTTCAAAAACTCAACCACGCTTTCTTTTTCTGGCGGTGCGTCCATCAAAAGATACGTCATGCGCTCGGTCTGTTCATCGCCTTTGACATCAAAATAAATGCGGTGATAGCGGCGAAAACTTGCGTCCCCTGCCAGACTTTGCACTTCAAAACCTGCGCTCAAATGCGCATTCAAAAACGCCATCATTTCATCGTGGCGACTGACCTGACTCATAAAATTCCCCAACTGGATAAATCCAGCAACTTATTGATACTATTAAATTTAATCTAAATTTTTATGATTGGTTTTGCTAAGTTTGTCACAAATATTCATGCCAAATTTACCAATGACGCACGGTGATAAAACTTAGCCTACGCACTTAGCAGTACGCATCGCCAACCAAATGCGCCTAGTTTAACGGATTTTCCCCATTTTCACCAGTTGAAAATCACACCAAGGCATTAAAAATCGCCAATTTTGACAAAATACCCACAAACGCCAAGCAAAATGCCGATTTTGGCAAAAATTTGATGAAAATTTGCCGAAAAATCCCACAAATAAATCGCCAAATTGGTGTACAATAGGCATATTTACCTTTAAATTTCCCAAGTCAAACTTGGCAACAACCACATTCAATAACCTACAATTATTCGCAATTTGGAAGGCTCGGCTGTGAAATCATCAAAACCAACTCCCACTCACAAACAACGCGCACAATACCGCCTAATGCTTAGCGTTCGCACCGCGCTTTTTGGGGCAAGTCTTTTGCCAGCGGTGAGCGTGGCGCAAGTTTTGGCACAGACGGCAGCCATCACTGAAAATCAGCCAGCACAAAATACCGCAAGCGAAACTGTACAAACCGTGCAAACTGGCGCGGCTTTAAACGATGATTTAGCAAGCGAACCGACAAGCGAACTGGCGAATGACGGCTTAGCAAACGATTTGACAGGCGATTTAACAGACGAACCATCAGACGATAAATCATCACCCATCTTTCAAGGCAGTGATGATGATTTGGCAGATGTGGCAGATGTGGCAAATTCAGCCGAAACAAATCCAGATGTGGCAAGTTTTGACACAGACGATTTCACGCACAATTTAGCCGTGCAAAATTCAGCCTTGCAAAACGAAATCAGCGCACCAAATTCACTGGCAGATGACTTAACCGAAACGCAGCAGTCAAGCGAACCAGCAGCCGAAGCAGCCAGCAGCCAAATCAACAATGCTGAGCGCAGTTTGCAAAAACTTTCTGAATACTACCAAGCCAAAGGCAACATGGACGCGCGCTGTCATGGCGTGTGGGTTTTGCCAAACCAAAAGCACGGCTTACTTGCCGATAACAACGCCCAGCCAGCAGGCGCATACTACGCCCAAGCCGATTACGGCTACTGGAATGACGATGATTATGCTGAACTGACGGGTAACGTCATTTTAGAGCAAGACGGCCGTCAAGTGATGGCTCAAAAAGTGATTTTCAATCCAAAAACAGGTGAAGCCACAGCGTCAGGGCAAGTGCTGTTCAGCGATGCCAACGCTGACGGTACGTCCATTGGCGCAGGTATGTTTGGCGTGGCACAAACTGTGGAATACCAAGCGGACGGCAAAACCGCAGGCGCAAGCGACGTCGCCTTTGCCAGCACCACAATGGGTGCGCACGGTCATGCCCAGCAAATGACGAAAATTGACGATGCGCATTATCAATTACAAGGCGTGATGTTCTCCACCTGCCCGCCCACCGAGCGCAAATGGCATTTGGACGCCCAAAGCATTGACATTAACAGCGACACAGGGCGCGGCATTGCCAAAAACAGCACACTAAAAATTGGCGATGTGCCTGTGTTTTATTTGCCGTATTTTAATTTTCCGATTGATGAGCGCCGCGCGAGTGGTTTTTTGTTGCCAAGCGCAGGTTTTGGCTCGTCTGACGGCTTTAAAGTCAGCGCACCTTATTATCTAAACCTTGCGCCAAATTATGACGCCACCTTGACACCGACCGCCTTCACCAATCGCAATCCCATGCTGTCGGCAGAATTTCGCTATCTCACTGAGCAATTTGGCGCAGGTAAAATTGACGCAGCCTATTTGCCAAGCGACAGAAAATATCACGGCGAAGACCGCAGCCACTTATTTTACGACCATTATTGGCAATCTAAAGCCATTGACAACTTATCCGCCTACGCCAATTATCGCTATGTGTCGGACAACCGTTATTTGAGCGATTTTGACACGCTTGGTCTAGATAATAACCCACTCAACCTACCGCGCCGCATTGGTCTTGGCTATTATAACGACTATCTGACGGCAGATTTGCGTGCAGAAACTTTCCAAACCCTAGACGGCACAAACAGCGATGGCAGCAGCATTCTTGACAAAGACAAGCCGTATTCTCGCCTGCCGCAACTTGCCGTGTCGTACGTTTTGCCAAAATTTTATGCCGATGACAACGAAAAGCTGGCAGGACTTGAGATTTCTGGCGTGCATAACAGCGGCTACTTTAAAAAATCCATCAAAGACGGCTCAGAAACCGAAAAAAGCGGCGCGCGTATGTACAACCAAATTTCAGCAAGCTATCCTTTGCTAAAATCTTGGGGTTATTTCACGCCAAAGCTCAGTCTTGCCCAGCTGTACGCTTCTTATGATGAAGACAGCCTAGCCGACCAAAATCTAAGCAAAGAAGACGGCTCGTACTCGGTATTTGCGCCACAAGTTAGCCTAGATGCTGGCGTGTTTTTTGAAAAATCAGGCTCGCCATTTGGCTGGTTTGACGGCAAATGGGGCGGCCATCAAGTCGTCAGCCCACGCCTAAAATACAACTACACGCCTTATAAAGACCAAAGCAATATCCCAAATTTTGAGACGTCCATTGCGTCTTTGAGCTACGATCAGCTGCTGTCGGATTCTTGGTTCTTGGGCTATGACCGCATTGCCGACTTACACGCCATCACGCCTGCCATCAATTATCGCTACATTGACAAAAACGGCATCACTCGCTTTGATGGTGGCGTTGCCGAGCAGATTTACTTAGACGATGTGCGTGTGGGCATTGATAATGACCGCAATTTCACTGGCTCAAGCTCAGGCTTGGCGTGGCAAATGAGCGCCCAGCCTTATGATCGCTTATGGGTGGACGCAGCAGGCGCATTTACTAAGGATTACGACATCAATAACGTTGTGGCGCAGGTGCGTTTTTCACCGACCGAAAATAGCCTGTTCAACTTTGGCGTGGTGGAGCGCAAAGAAAACCGCAACTTTGGGCAACGCGCGCTGTCGGCTTATACCGCTTCGGCAATTTTCCCCATCAATAACCGCTGGCGTGTGCTAAGCCAAGCGCAATACGACTATAAAAATAGCCGTTTTATGGAAACTTTGCTTGGGTTAAATTATGAAGATTGCTGCTATGGCTTGTCGGTGTACGCACGCCGCTACCGCAACGATCTTAATCCAGATGCAGGCGCAGACACCGCAGTGATGGCGGAAATTCGCCTAAATGGCATTACCAGCGGTGGACGATTAAGCCGCCTGCTCAGCGATAAAGTGCAAGGCTTTGATAATGTGCAACACGCTTGGCAGCAGGCTTATTGATTTAAGCGATTAGATGGGCTGGATTTAAAAATTCGTTCTAAACGTTGGATTACTGACGCTAACCCAACTTACAAATTGGTTGTGTAGATATGAATGTAGATACCATCCCCACCC
>NZ_MUXU01000026.1 GCF_002014985.1 Moraxella caviae
TTATTTAAAGACCCCTGCCGGAATGGTGGGGGTTTTTGTTGTGGGGAGGGGGTGGGGTGTGGTAGAATTGCCAAATTGGATCATAAAAGGAATGTTGTGTGGCAAATCAGGGATTTACTTTGCTGGAAATGGTGGTTGTGCTGGCGATTGTGGCAGTGCTGGCATTGTTTGCCATGCCTGCTTATGATGGCATGATGCAGCGTTTAGAATCGCAAGCCACCAAACGCCATATCCAAGAAGCCATTCGCTTGGCAAAAATTGAAAGTATTGCGCAAGGCAAAGACGTGATTATCTGTGCGATGGACGATGCGCAGACGTGCAATAAAACAGGGCAAAAGGATTTTGTGGTGTTTGTTGATCGTAATATGAATAATCGTTTTGACGATAAAGATTTTTTAATCAGTCGTCAGCCTTTGTCTTTAAAATATGGCTATATTGATATGCGTTCGTCTTTGGGGCGGCATCACATGAAGTTCATGGGTGATAACGGCAAGCCACGCGGGCATTATGGACATATCAAATATTGCACCGAAAATCAAAATCTGGCTTATCAAGTGGTGATGAATGCGCATGGCGTGCTGTCTGAAAGACGTGGAAATTTGGAGAAAATTGATTGTTAATGCCTTTATTGATTGACACGCACACGCATTTTGATGTGCCAGAATATGCCGATGAACGCCAGCAATACGCCAAGCGTGCATGGGAAAAAGGCGTGCGCCATTTGGTACTGATTGGTTTTTTGGCGAAATATTTTGAGCAAATGGCGAGCGTGCAGAGGCAGATGAGTGCATGGCAAGATGTACCGCAGGCGCATTGTGCGGTGGGGCTGCACCCCTTGTACATTCGTGAGCATAGTGATGACGATTTGACGCTGGTGGACCGCTATCTTGCCAGCACAAACAGCGTGGCGATTGCTGAAATTGGGCTGGACACTTATGATAAGACTTTGGCGAGCGATGAGTATTTTACCAAGCAGCAAAAGTTTTTTATTGAGCAGATTCATCTTGCCAAGACGCACGATTTACCCATTTTGCTGCACATTCGCAAGGCGCACGCCGATGTGCTAAAAATTTTAAAACAAACACGTTATCAGGCGCATGAGCAAGGCGGCATTGCTCACAGTTTTAGTGGTGGCGAGAACGAAGCGTTGGCTTTTGTGAAAATGGGATTTAAACTGGGCATTACAGGGCAAATCACCAATCCAAACGCCAAAAAATTGCGCAATGCGGTGCTGGCGGTGTTTAAAAAATTTGGTGCGTCCGCCTTTGTGATTGAGACGGATTGCCCTGATATGATGCCTGTGCCGTGCCAAATTGACGGCAATCATTTTAACGAACCTGCCAACTTGCCGTATGTGCTGCACGAGCTGGCGAGTATATTTGCTATGCCGCCTGACGAGCTTGCACCAATTTTATGGGAAAATAGCAATGAAGCGCTGCGCCAAACGTGGGCGATGCGTGATTAGTAAAAATATGAGTACGAATTTGACACAGGCAGACCGCCGCTTTGTGGGCGTGCGTAATTTATATGGCGATGCGGCGGCGAAGTTTGCCAGTGCGCACGTTTTTGTGATTGGCGTGGGCGGCGTAGGCTCTTGGACGGTGGAAGCCTTGGCACGCACGGGCGTGGGCGAGCTGACTTTGGTGGATTTGGACGTGCTGGTGGAAAGTAACGTCAATCGCCAGCTGCCAGCTTTGAGTGAAACTTTCGGTGAAAGTAAAGCTGAGACGATGGCGGTGCGTGCCAAGTCCATCAACCCAAACATCACTGTCAATGTGATTGATGATTTTTTGACGGCAGATAACGTCAAAGAAATTTTGCCAAGCAAAGATGATATGCAGCTTTTACGGGCGCAAGGCAGGCAAATCGTGGTGCTGGACTGTGTGGACGATATGAGTGCCAAACTTGCGATTGCGGTGCATTGCCGATTTAATAAATTGAAGCTCATCATCTCTGGCGGCGCAGGCGGTAAAACCGACCCAACGCAGATTAAAGTTGCTGACTTAAAGGACGTGAGCCAAGACCCACTTTTGGCAAGATTGCGCAGTAAATTGCGAGATAAGGGCATCAACCGAGAACTCAAAGAAAAATTCGCCCTAAAATGTGTGTATTCCACCGAGCAGCTCAAGAAAGTTACGGCGTGCGAAAGTGGGCTAAACTGCGGCGGCTATGGCTCGGCAGTTGTGGTTACAAGCACGGTGGGCATGATTATGGCGGCAGAGTGTTTGAGTATTTTGGCGAAAAGTTGATGGTTTTAGTAATTAAAAGTTTAAAAACCTTGTGTTAAAACCAACTGTTGCAATAAATTGGACATAAAAAAAGGACGGCAATCACCGTCCTTTTTGCGTTGGCGATGCGCCAAAATTACACGCGAGATAGGTATTCGCCTGTGCGGGTGTCTACTTTTACGATTTCTTCTTGTTGTACGAACAATGGTACACGCACCACCGCACCAGTTTCTAGGCGTGCAGGCTTACCGCCACCGCCTGACGTGTCGCCACGCACACCCGGATCGGTTTCTACGATTTGTAGTTCTACGAAGTTTGGTGCCGTTACTGACAATGGTGCGCCATTGAACAAAGTGATGGTGCAGCGTGCGTTTGAGTTTTCTTTTAGCCATTGCGCCGCGTCGCCCATGGCGTTTTTGTCGGCTTGCATTTGCTCAAAAGTTTCAGGGTCCATGAAGTGCCAAAATTCGCCATCGTTGTACAGATAATCCATTTCGGTATCCACAACGTCCGCGCCTTCTAGGCTGTCGCCTGATTTGAAGGTTTGCTCAAGCACTTTGCCAGTGCGTAGGTTGCGCAGTTTTACGCGGTTGAAGGCTTGACCTTTACCCGGTTTAACGTATTCGTTTTCCAAGATGGCGCAAGGGTTGCCGTCAAGCATGACTTTCAAGCCAGCTTTAAAGTCGTTTGTAGAAAAACTTGCCATTAAAAAGCACCTATATAAATAGTGATGAAAATGATGGGTTGGGAGAAAATCGCTGCAGCAAATGCCAAAACTTCAGCCAAAATGCGTTATAATACGTTTTTCTCAAAACTCCCTATTATAGCGATTTTCACTAAATTTTGTCAAAATAAAAACAATGTTTAAGTCTGATTTTTCATCGTGCGAGTCGCCATCGCCCACATTATCGCCAAAAACCACACCAAAAGCTGCGTTAAACGGTGCATTAAGCAATGATGTATCAAAAAATGGCGTGCCAAGCGTCAATAAACTTGCCATGGTTGATGCTGATTTGCCAAATCAATGCGCACAAGACAACAGTGCGCAAGATGATGTAAAAGATATGGACGACTGGCAAAAGGCGCTGGCGAATGCGGTGAGCGATGTGGACGAGCTGCTTGGGCTGCTGGATTTGTCCGCTAAAGACGTGCAAAGTTTTACGCCGAAGCGTTTTGGGCTGCGTGTGCCAAGGGCGTTTGTGGCGAAAATGCAGCCAAAAAATCCGAACGATCCTTTGCTTTTGCAGGTGTTGCCGCAGCTTGATGAGACGATGTTTGCAGCAGGCTACAGCACTGATCCGCTGGCGGAAAATGCGCAAAATCCCATCAAGGGCTTATTGCACAAATACCAAAACCGTGCGCTGATTACACTGACTGGGGCGTGTGCGGTGCATTGCCGTTATTGCTTTCGTCAGCATTTTGATTATCAAAGCAATATGCCAAGCGCGCAGGTGAAGGCAGAGATTTTGGCGTATTTGGCGGCGGATGAGAAAATCAATGAAGTTTTGCTGTCTGGCGGCGACCCTTTGAACGTCAGCAATCGGCGTTTGGCGCAGTGGCTTGATGAACTTGCCAAAATTAAACATATCAAAACCATTCGCATTCACACAAGGCTGCCTGTGGTGCTGCCAAGCCGTGTGGACAATGCGTTTTTGGATATGCTAAAAAATTGCCCCAAGCACATTGTGATGGTGCTGCACATCAATCACGCCAACGAAATTGACGAAACGTTTGCACAAAAATGCCAAGCGCTCAAGCAAGCTGGCGTGGTGCTTTTAAATCAAACGGTGCTGCTAAAAGGAGTGAATGATGACGCTAAGACGCTGGCTGCGCTCAGTCATGCGCTGTTTGACGCTGGTATCATGCCGTATTATTTGCACATTTTGGATAAGGTGGCTGGGGCGGCGCATTTTGATGTGCCGATGGCGCAGGCGGTGGCGATTTATTGGCAGCTGCTTGCGCGCGTGTCTGGCTATCTTGTGCCAAAACTCGTGCAAGAGCTGCCCAATCGTCCGTATAAAACGCCTGTGGATTTGCACAAATTTGCCGCTGACTAAGTTTGGGTTTAAACTTGAGTTATCGGCAAATCAAGCCGTACAATTTGGGTTGAATGTGTTAATCCCAAGTTGTTAAAACAAGGCATTAAAACAAGGCATTAAAACTAAGTCATTGAAAGAAAAATTTGGGCAAATTTGCCATCTGTGATACACTGTTTGGCGATTATGGCGGCTGTTTGAGTGGCGATGATTTGCCAAGTCAATCAATGCCGCCATAAATATCAAATTTATTTATCAACGAAATTCACCAACCAAAACGGGGAAACTATGAAACTTGCATTCATCGCAGCGGCGGCTGTGGCACTAACCGCGTGCGCTGCGCCAAGCGTCAGCCACAAACTTGGCACGACCAAAGTTGCCGCAAATCCTATCCAAACCCAAGCTAAACCAGCCATTCAGAACGCCATGACTACCCAGACTTTCGCCAGCCGTTATGATTTTGCGACCACTGTGCGCACCATTCAAGACACCGTCCAAGACAAAGGCATGACCGTTTTTGCGGTGATTGACCATCAGGCGGCTGCCGAAAAAGCAGGACTTGCCATGCAGCCTGCGAGCGTGATTATTTTTGGTGCGCCAAAAGCGGGTACGCCTTTGATGGTCAAAGACCCACTATTTGCTTTACAATTACCACTAAAAGTTTTGGTTACTGAGACGAATGGGCAAGTAACTGTAGCTTACACGCCAGCTGAGCAGCTGATTGCGGGCAGCAGCCTTGAGTATGCCGATGTGGAAAATTCTTTGGCAAAAGCGGCGAATTTGCTGCGTGCGGCAGTGGGCAAGCAGTAAACTTACTAAACTTGCTAAGCAAAACTTGCTGGGCGTTTATTGCGTTAAAAGTTGCTTGGGCAAATTTACGAAGTAAAAATTGCTAAGAAAATTTGTTAAGAAAAATTAACCAAATAAGTATGCCAAGCAAGTTTGTTGGATAAAGTCGGATAAATTTACCAAGCTGCACCAATCGCCACAACGCCATTTAATGTCATTTTAGAGGTTTGCCATGACGGATTTAAAGCCTATCTTTCAAGACGCTTTTGCGCACAATGCCAGCGTGGTTGCGCCTTTTGCCAGCGAGCCAAATTTGGCGGCACTGTGGCGATGGTTTGCGCGCATTTGCGCCATACCGCACCCAAGCCACTACGAAGCGGCTTTGGCGGACGACATCATGCGCTGGGCAAAGGCGCAAAACTTAGCCGCGCACCGTGATGATGTGGGCAATATCATCATCAAAAAGTGCGCCACCAAAGGCTATGAATCACGCCCAACGGTGGCATTGCAAGCGCATCTTGACATGGTGCCGCAAGCCAATGCCGACACAGCGCACGATTTTTTGACCGACCCAATCAAGCTACAACGGTGCGCTGATGATTCAGACTGGCTGATGGCGATAGGCACGACTTTGGGCGCGGATAATGGCATCGGCATGGCAAGCTGTCTTGCGTTGTTAGAAAGCACGGACGTGGCGCACCCTGCGCTGGAAGTGCTTTTGACCATGACTGAAGAGACGGGCATGGTTGGCGTAAAAGAGCTTAAGGCTGGAGAGTTGAGCGCATCTTTGATGATTAACACCGACACCGAAGAGATTGGCGAAGTGTACATTGGCTGTGCTGGCGGCGTGGACGCGGACATCCACTTGCCTGTGGTGTGGCAGTCTTGCGCTGATGATGTGGTGCTGCTTGATGTAAAAATCATAGGGCTAAAAGGTGGGCATTCTGGGCTAAACATCCATGAAAACCGCAGCAATGCCATCAAACTTGCCGCAAGTTTACTAAAAACTTTGCTGGGCAAGCGCAGCGTTTTGGTGCAAAGTCAGACAAATCCGCCAAGTCAATTTGGCATCGTCAGCTTGGCTGGTGGCACGCTAAGAAACGCCATTCCCAGAGAAGCGCACATCACGCTTGGTGTGGCGCGCGCTGATTTGGCGAATGCGCAAGCTGGCATTGCTGCTTGGCATGACGCCATGCGCCAGCGTCTTTTGGCGGCTGAGCCAAATTTTGCGCTGAGTGTTCACAAACATAATTCATCACCTAATTCATCACCTAATTCATCACCTAATTCATCACCTAATTCATCACCTAATTCATCACCTAATTCATCACCTAATTCATCACCTAATTCATCACCCAATTCATCGCCCAGCCAAATGCTAAATGCTGACAGCACAGCGGCGGTGATTGATTTGCTAAACGCTTTGCCAAATGGCGTGGTGCGTTTTAGCGATGTGCTTGCCGATACGGTGGAGACGTCGTTGTCGCTTGGCGTGGCAAGTCTTGATGAAAATGCGCTGTCAGCAACGCTTTTGGTGCGTTCGCTTGATGAAGCAGCCAAGTCGGACGTGCTTGATGTGCTTGACAGCGTGGCAAGTGCGGCAGGTGCGCAGGCGAAATTTTGGGGTGATTATGTCGGCTGGAATCCAGAGCCAAGCTCGCCTTTGGTGGCTTTGACTGCGCAAAAATATGCGCGAATTTTGGGCGCACCGCCAAAAATTAAGGTCATTCACGCAGGGCTAGAATGCGGACTGATTAAGCAAAGCCATCCACAGCTTGACATTGTGTCTATCGGCCCTACAATTAAAAACGCCCATTCGCCAGAAGAAAAAGTGCAAATCAGCACGGTGGCGACTTATTGGCAGGTGCTGACGGCGGTTTTGGCGGCGGTGTGAGATAAAGGTTTGTCTGAAATGTTGGGTTGCGCCTTGCTAGCCTAATCCTTGTCACCAATCAAAAAACCGCCCATCTTTATCAGATAAGCGGTTTGGCGATAAATTATCAATCAAAGACTGAGCGCCTCACGCCAATTCTTTGCGCATAAATGCCACCATTTTATCCCAGCTTGCCACTGCGGCGGCTTCGTTGTAGCCAAGATCCACGCCATTTTCGGCGGCGCGTGCGTCAGCGGCAGGGTTGCTAAAGCCGTGCTTGGCGTTGTCATACACGTCAATTTCAAAGCGCACGTCCGCTGCGGCAAGCTCATCTTTTAGCCCGTCAATCGCCTGCATGGACACCATGCTGTCGGCCGCACCATGCGCCACCAGTACGCTTGCGGTGAATACGTCTTTTTCGGCAGGTTTGATGGGTGCAGGGTTGCCGTGGAAAGTCGCCACCGCCTTGATGGGCTGGGCTAGGCGCGCCATATCAAGCCCTAGTTTGCCACCGAAACAAAAACCCGCCACGCCAATGCGCGCGCTGTCCACTTCTGGCAAGGCAGCAAAATCCGCCAAAATGCGTGCGCAGCGATCCATCAGCGCCATTGGGTTGCTCAAAGCGTCCGTCATCCAAGCGTTTGCGGTGGCAGCGTCTGTGGTGAATTTGCCGTCGCCGTACACGTCCATCACCGCCGCTGCAAAGCCAGCTTGCGCCAGACGCTCGGCAACGCTTTTTGGGTGCTCGACCACGCCCCACCATTCAGGCGCAACCAAAATCCCAGCGACAGGCGTGCTGCCATCTGGCAGGGCGACGTGGCTTAATAAAACCGTGCCATCGGCAGCGGTGGTGGCGAGAGTTTGCGTGCGAATTGTCATAACAGCTCCTTGATGTAAAAGTTGGTTTTAAAAAACAGATTTGCAAGTGCAGTTTTAAAACCGATTTTAAAATTGGTTTAAAAATGATTTTGTAAACGGCTTTACCATGAAATTTGCTTTCATCATACCCAATTTTTACGCCAGTGAAAAGGGCGGACGCGCAATTTATCCAAATTTGTTATAATAAGCGCAAAATTTAGAAAACCCAAACCAACCAAGCTCAATTTACACCATGAACACCAAGCCATCAGCCGCCTTGCCGACTTTATCCACCGCTTTGCGTGAGCGGTTTTGGGAGAGGTTTTCGCTTGATGCGCTGAGCGAAGCTGAATGGGAGGCGCTGTGTGATGGTTGCGGTGCGTGCTGTTTGGTGAAGTTTTTGGACGATGATGACCCACGCTACACCGAGTACACCGATGTGGCGTGTCGTTTGTTAAATTGCCAGACAGGACTGTGTCAAGATTACGAAAACCGCAGTCAATTTGTGCCTGATTGTATCAATTTAACCGCGCAAATGCTGCCAGAGATGATGTGGCTGCCAAGGCATTGCGCTTATAAACGCTTGTATTTGGGGCAAGGTTTGCCAGGCTGGCACAGACTCATCGCAGGTGAAGCAGCGCACATCAAGGGCTTGGCGCGTGTGGGGACGGCAGGGCGTGTGGTGAGCGAGCTGGATTTTGACGATGACGAGATTGAAGAGCGGGTGATTCGCTGGGTGAAAGTGTGATTTTGGCGATGTTTTGCCTGATGAATGACAAATTTTTCTTTAAAATGTTTTAGATTTTTGAGTTGCCACTTGCCAATTTGCCAAAAATCCGCTAAATTGAGCAAAACTTGGCAAAATTTCGCCACTTTGGCTGGATTTTGTGTCAGTTTGCGCTTTTGACGTTGCCCAAGCGATGTGATGTCAGACGCAATGCAACTTTAACCCTATTTTTAATTTTAACCTTATTTTTAATTAAACTGTTTTTAATCAATCTAAAGGAAAACAATACCGCCATGTCTGACGACAATTCTAGCAGCTGGTCAATGCGTGGGCTAAAACGCTGGCTGTCTACCGCCCCTGAAACCAGAGACGATTTATTAAAATTGGTGCAAGATTCACGCCAGTTTTTAGAGCCTGACACGGTGGATATGCTAGAAGGTGTGCTGGATTTGCCAGCCACGCAGGTGCGTGAAATCATGACGCCAAGACCGCAAGTAACCGCCATCAGCAGCGATGACGATTTGGCGGATATTTTGGCGGTGGTGCTAGAGACCGAGCATTCGCGCTATCCTGTGATTGACAGCCATGATAATGACGCGGTGCTTGGCATTTTGCTTGCCAAGGACTTGCTGCCCATCATGCGTGATCGTTTGGCGGGCAAAGAAGTGGCGTTGCGCCTTGCCGACATCGTCAGAAAGCCGCTATTCATCAGTGAGACGGCACGCTCAGACACGCTTTTGCGCTCATTACAGCGTGCGCAGGTGCATATGGCGATTGTCGTTGATGAGTTTGGCTCGGTGGCAGGCGTGGTAACGATGGAAGATTTGCTTGAAGAGATTGTTGGCGACATCGTGGACGAACACGACGATTTGAACGAAGACAGCGACATCAATAACATCATTCCCCACCCAGAAAAAGCAGGCGTGTGGCTGGTGCAAGCTGCCACGCTGATTTGTGATTGCAATGATGAGCTGGGAACGAATTTTGATGACACCGAAGTGGACACCATGGGCGGCTTGGTCATGCAGGCGGCAGGTGCGGTGAGCGATTTGCAGGGCGAAGTGGTGCAGATTGGCGATTGGCAAATCACTGTGGTGGACGTAGAAGGGCGCTACATTCGTTTGCTTGAGCTGGAATTATTGCCAAATCAAGGTGAGTAGTATTGATATGGACAAGGCGATTTTAAGCTAAAGTTATTTTAAGCCAAAGTCATTTCATAATTTATTTCATAACAACACCTCAAGGCGTGATGGCTTTGGGGTGTTTTTATTGAATTTGCCAAATTTAACTTAGGGTTTTGTCAGCGATAATTAAAATCCTACATCTTGCTTGTGTTTCCATTGCTGAATTTTGATTTGTGCTTCAAAAGCGTCCAGCGCGTCTGTTACTACATCGCAGACGAATTTTTGTAACTCTGGGCGTGTGGTGTCAATGCTGACAATGCCTTGTGCGATTTGGCGCATGAGTGCGTTTAGCGTATTTTCATCAAACAAATAGCCATTGATGGCGGTGGTAACGTTCTCGCCAATGTGCTTGCCAACGTGGGTGATTTGATTTTCAATCAAGCTGCCTGCGATGGGAATGAGTTTTAGATAGCGGCGCAGCTCTGGCGTGTCAAGCAGTGCTTGTTCCACCGCCACTCCCACATCGCTGGCAAGCTGTGGACTTGCCGTCTGGGTGAAGGCGCTGTGTAGTTTCGGAGTTAGCTCTTTTTTGAGCAAGGTGAAAATCAGGTTTTCCAGCTCATCACGATTGCGCTCCAGGGTGGCTTTTAGCAGGCGGCTGTTTGGTTGGGCAAGTTGGGTGCGCATATTATTCACCGCCGTTAAAAGCACACGGTCAGACAGCTCTTCTAGCGCCACTTGATAATAAAAAATGCCAGAATTTAGCCAGCGTTTAGGAATGATTTGCACGCCCATCAAATGCAGGCGGCGCACAATCATCGCCGCACGCAGCAGTCTGAGCGCACGCAGCGCAGGAAAGCACGCCAACACTTCATACCAATGCACAAACGGAAAGAAAAACCAGCGATAATAAGTGCCTTTGGCGATGGCAAGCGCCCAGCGCACGAGCAGCTCCGCCACCCAAAATAGCGTAAATGCGCCGCCCACCGCCGCCACACCAACGTGATAATGGCTTTGGTAAATCTCCAGCCATGCACGCACGCCAAGCCAATTTGCCGCCTGCGTGGTCAGCTGGCTCATCAAGATGTTATCGCCCAAAATGAGCAGCAAATCCACGATGAGTAGCCCCAGCATGGCGATGTCGTAGGCGAGCTTAGCTTTGTTAGGCTTCTCGTCGTGATGGCGCTCTTTATACATACGCACCAATTCGCCATCGGTTTGGCTGTTTTGGCGTGCGGCTTGATTGGCGGTTTGGTTTTCGTGAGTGATGGTTTGTGTGTCGGTCATGGTTGTTTTTATGGTTATGCGTTTAAAGCTTACGCAGCTTTTAAGTTTATGGCTTAAGATTTGGCGGATTTTGCAAAATTTTAAGCGGCAAATCGGCAAATAAATTAACAAAATCGCACTTAAATTTAGGGCTAAATTTAGCCCAGTTAATCAAGTTTCAGCCAAGCGCATTCAAGCCAAGCACACCCAAAAAGCATGATTGCGCCACGCTTGGTTTAAGTTTTGGCTTAAATAGCGGCTTAGGGCTGTGTTTTAGTCAAATTGCGCAAGCATTTCATCAATGCGCTTATCTTTGGCTTGCCAAACTTCATCAAGCCATGCAAACAGCGCGTCTTTGGTGGTGGCATCGGTGTCGTATTTGCCCGCTTTTAAATCGGCAAACAGCGCATCACTCATGTGCAGCGGACGAATGTCCACCGCAAGCCGTGTCAGTTTACCCTGCCACAAATCGCTGTATTCAGGCGTGCCGTCAGGATAGACGAGCGTCATGTCCAAAATGCCGTCTATCTTATCGCCAAGACTGCTCACCGCCAGCGCAAATCCGCCTGCTTTTGGCTTGAGCAGATGGCGATACGGTGAGTTTTGTTTGGCGTGTTTTTCAGCGGTGAAGCGCGTGCCTTCTAGGTAGTTGAGCAGCACAAAGGGCTTGTCTTCTAACAAGGCGCACGCACGCTTGGCTTCGTCAAGGTCGCGTGTTGCCAGCGCAGGATTTTTGGCGATGGCTTCTTTGCTGTGGCGCTTCATCATCGGAAAATCCAGAAAATAAAAGGTCTGCCCAACCACAGGGATATAAAGCAGCTCATGCTTGGCAAAAAAACGCGTAATCGGCAGGCGGTCTTCGCTGATGTACTGAATGATGCTGGTGTCCACCCATGAGCGATGATTGCACACCAAAAGGTATTTACCGTCTGGTTTTAGATTGTCAGGCAGGCTGATGCGCCAGTCTTTGGCAGGCAAAATCTTATCAATCATCAGATTATTTGTGGCAATCCACTGCTTAGCGATGTTAATCACCGTTTGGTCGGCAATTTTAGATTTGGCAAACATCTTGGCAAGCCCAGCGGTGTACAAAGGCACGCTCATCAAAAGGCTGTTGGCGGCGATGGTGCCTGTGCCAGTAACCAAAGAGAGCTTTTGTGCCAAGCGTGGCGAGCGTTCGTGCAGTTTTTGAAAAAATGGCAAAGTGGTGCGTGTCATGGTGTCGTCAAATTATGGTTGTCAGATTATTAAAAGTTTAGATTTTAATGGTTTGGCGGTGTTTTTTGGTCTGGTTTGTGCTGTTTAAACCAACTTTTAAACCCGTGCGATTGCCAAACCAGTTTGGCGTTATTGCAAATTGTAGCAAATTTTTGCCAAAGACGGCACAAAAACCGCATAAAAAGTGTGGCGAATGTGTGTTTTGGGCGGATTTTGGGGTGGTTTTTAAGTTTTGGGTGTAATTTAGCAAATAATTGGTAAATATTTCGCTGATTTTTGGCGAAATTTTCGGCAAATTTTAAGAAAATGTAGGCCATCATGAAAAATTTTGATACAAAATCACAGGCTTGAACGTGCGGACGAATAAAATTCAGCAACAATAGTGAACGCTTGTAATCTTTATGCCAAAGCCTTGCATGGTTTAAGATTGCGAGCGAATTTTTGATGAAAGCTGGGTGAATTTTGTGCAGGCTTGGCAAGATTTGTCGTTAAAACTTCATCAAAACTTTACGCAACAACGACAAACACAAAATATTTTGGCAAGTTTTATCCTGCATAATGCCATCAACGAAACGCATAAGCGGTCAAAAACAAAAATCGGCTGATTGCGTGAATCATAAAGTTGTATAAAACACAAAGTTGTACAAATCCATCATTTGCTAGGAGTTTAGCATGAATAATAAAATGAAACTACTTGCTGTATCTGCATTGGCATCAAGCCTTGTTATCACTGGTTGCGCAAGCACTGGTGGCACGGGTTCTGTCGCAAACAACCAAACCGCTAAAAAAATAGGTATTGGCGCATTGGCTGGCGCATTGGGCGGTACAGCGATTTCAAAAGCCACTGGCGGCGAGAAAACTGGCCGTGATGCTGCCATCGGTGCGCTACTGGGCGCTGGCGTGGGCGCATACATGAGCCGCCAAGAAGCACAGCTAAAACAGCAAACTGCTGGCACAGGCATTGAGGTTACTCGCGACCCACAAACTAACAACATCAACCTAGTTATGCCAGAAGCCATCACCTTTAACGTGGCGCAGCATGACATCAAGCCGGGCTTCTATCAAACGTTAAACCAAGTGGCAAGTACACTAAAACAGTACGACCAAACCACCGTACAAATCAATGGTTATGCGTCTATTGAAGGTAGCGCTGATTTCAACAGAACGTTGTCGCAAAACCGTGCAAACGCAGTGGCACGCTACCTAGTAAACCAAGGCGTATCAGCGCACCGCATCGACTCTTATGGTCGTGGCGCAACCACGCAATTTGGCTCTACTTATGAACCAAACCGCCGCGTAGAAATGACCATTCTTGCACCACAAAACGTAAACTAATTGGTTTTCGTTTTGATAAAAACCCTTGCATGGCTTGGCTGTGCAGGGGTTTTGTTTGTCGTTAAACTTTATGAAAACTGATTTTGGCGTAAGTTTGGCAAGTTTATCATCGGTTTTGCGAAAGCCTACATTCAATGATACAATTTTACCTTGTCAATCACGCCAATTTCGTCCATAAAATCCATCAATCGTCATGCTAAATTCATTATTCTCACGTTTTCATCGCAGCACGTCATCAGCGCAAGGCGACACCAAAGCACGCATTGAAGCCTTGGCGCAGCAGTTTGCCGAGCGTGGCGTGCGCTTATATGTGCAAAAAAAGTCTGTCAAGCGTGTGAATTTTCGTGTCAAGGCAGGCGAGCTACACGTCAGCGCACCTGTGTGGCTTAGTGATGATGAGCTGATTGCGATGATTGGTGAGAGACTTGCGTGGGCGGCAGCGGCAAGCGAAAAATTACAACGAAAATCCGCCCAACAAAAAACGCTGCTGTGGGGCAAGCCTTTTGATGTGCGGCAAACGGCAGCAAACTTTGGTATGTCGCCGCGCAAACTTGCCAATACGTCTGACGATGCGCTTGTGCTGTGGGTGTATCGGCAGGCACTGACTGAAAAACTTGCCGAGCTTGCGCAAAAATGGCAGCCTGTCGTGGGAAAATCCGCCCATGAAATCCGCCTAAAAAAGATGACGAGCCGCTGGGGCGTGTGCAATACCCGAGATAAGAGGATTTGGCTGTCGGTATATTTGGCGGCGTATCCTTATGAATGCACGGAATATGTGTTCGTGCATGAGCTGTGCCATTTGCACCACGCCAATCATAGCGCAGCGTTTTGGCAATGTGTGCAAGCTGCCATGCCTGATTATCGTTTTTGGCACGATTATTTAAAACGTGGCGGCGTGGCGGCGTTGTGATTTTTGGCGGTTTTAAATCGGTCAAATTGCCAATTCACCGAAATACAAATTAGCGAAAATGCGCAAATTTAAGCGATAACGAAAGACGGCTTAATGGTAAAAATGGCGGTTTTATTTTGATGTTGGACTGGATTTTGCCAACCCAACTTGCCGCCATTTATTCTAGTTTTCCAGCTTATTCTTGCGCCTTATTTTCATGCGCGCGCAAAGTTTTTTCAAACACATCGCTTAAGATTTTTACGTCATTGACGCGTGCATAATTTAGGCGAGTGATGAACGCTAAGCGGCGGTGCGGGCCTTTTTCGGTCAGCGGCACTGCCTTGACAGGCTGGCTGCTCATGATTTGCGACAGCGCCATTTGTGGCACCAGCGTTGTCCCCATGCTAGCCAGCGCCATTTGAATGATGGTATTTAGGCTGGCATCGCTAAAGCCAGAGCGAATTTCGCCTTTATTCATGGCACACACCGACAGCACTTGGTCAGTCAGGCAATGCCCTTCGCCCAGCAGCAAAAGATTGGCGCGCGTCAGCTCATCGCTCGTGATATGGGTGAGCTGTGCGTGTTCATCGCCTTGGGGGAAAATCGCAAAAAAATCTTCCGCCCAAAATTCAAAAACGTGCAAGCCTTCCACAGGATATGGCAGGGCGATGATGGCGGTGTCAATGTGTCCGTAGCGCACTTGGTCAATCAGCCGCTCGGTTTGTTTTTCCACCACAGACAGCTCAAAATTTGGATAAGCGGATTTAAGCGCAGGCAGCACCATCGGCAAAAGATAAGGCGCAACCGTAGGAATGATGCCGATGGTCATCGGATATGCCAGCGGAATCTGATGGCTGTGCGCACGCGTGGTGAGATCGTGAATCTCACTAAAAACACGCTGCGCACGCTCAAGCAGCTCTTCGCCAATGGGAGTAATCAGCACTTGTTTGTTGTTGCGCTCAAAAATTTGCGTGTCCAGCTGCTTTTCTAGCTCGGCAATGCCAAGGCTGAGCGCAGATTGTGAGATGTTGCATTCTTCGGCGGCACGTTTAAAGTGCTTGTGCTTGGCAACGGCAAGCGCAAATTCTAATTGACGAAGGGTAATCATGACTTTTCTCGCTGTGAGTGATTTTTGGTATATTTTACACCATTTGCACGCCAAGTTTAATAAAATCAAACAGAAAAATTAAAACTTTTAACCGCATAAAATGTCGTTTTTTGTTATGATAAGCATATTAGCTTTGCATAAAGCAGCGTAAAACTTGCCAAAAGCAGCCGTCAAATGTTTGCCAAGTGCTTAAAAAAGCGCTTAAAAGGCAGTAAAAACTGTCAAACATTTGTCAAAAAGCCGTGCTATACTTAGCTTAGTTTAAGCGTTTAGTCCAGCTTGTGTCAGATTTCATGCTAAGTTTGGCAATACAACTTACACGCAATTTGACTTACGGTTTGTTTTAAAGTTTTGCTTGGTTTATCGCCAAACATTCTTACCATTCACCACTGTCACTTAGGAGACTCACATGACAGCGATCATCAATCAACAAATCCCAGAATTCACCACCGAAGCATTTGTAGACGGTGATTTCAAAACCATCTCTACCAAAGACGTGCTTGGCAAATGGGCAGTATTCATGTTCTACCCACATGACTTCACTTTCGTATGCCCAACCGAACTTGAAGACATGGCTGACCACTACGAAGAGCTAAAAGGTCTTGGTGTAGAAGTGTACGCAGTATCTACTGACACTCACTTCGTGCACAAAGCATGGCACGACGCTTCTCCAGCCATCGCTAAAGTAAAATACCCAATGCTAGGCGACGGTACTGGCGCAATCACTCGTGGCTTCAACGTAATGATTGAAGGTCAGCACGCTGCACTTCGTGGTACTTTCCTAGTAGACCCAGAAGGTCTAATCAAAGTAGCAGAAATCCACGACCTAGGCATCGGCCGTTCTGTAAAAGACCTAGTGCGTAAAGTAAAAGCTGCTCAATACGTTCGTGAAAACGACGGCGAAGTTTGCCCAGCAGCATGGGAAGCAGGTCAAGAAACGCTAAAACCAAGCCTAGACCTAGTAGGTAAAATCTAAGGATTGGCTTAGTTTTTAGACTTTAGTCTGACTAAAGCAGGCCCCACTGATATAAATCGGTGGGGTTTTTGTTCTGCGGTGGTTTTGGTGTTGGTTTGGTTTGAGTTTTGATGAAGATTTGCTGGACAACAAAAAACCCAACCAAAAGGCTGGGTTTTAGGGCAATGCTCAATTACGCTTTGGTCGCTAGGTATTGCGCCAATTCGTCTTTTAGTGCCAATTTCTTGCGCTTCATCGCTTCGATTTCGTCTGCACGGCTGGCTGATTGCACAGGATCGTTTTCTAGGTTGGTGATTTCGGTGTCAAGATCGTTGTGCTCGTCAAACAGTTTGATGAAGTGTAGGTCGCCTTCAGACTTTAGTTTGGTCATCAATTCACGATATTCTGGTAGCATAATGCTCTCCTAAATGGTGGAAACAAAATTATTTTCTTTTAATGGTATATTAGCAAGAATATGCGCGGTTGGCAAGGTTATTTGCGGTTTTCTTATGCTTTTTGCGCGCTGAATGAGTGCTTTGTGCTGCGTTTAAATGATTGATAAAATTTACAAAACTTGCGTGGTGATTTGGCTTTTATAATCGCCATGTTTGAAATTCCCAAATTTTCATTTGCCCAGTTTGACGCTATAATGGATTTAAGATTAACATTGTATGTGGTTTGGCTTGTGCAAATAAATGCGCGCAAGTCAAGCTGCCATCAAGCCAAATTTGCCATTAGGAGATTCTTATGCTAGACCAATCTTTGCTAGACGCCATCAAGTCATACAGCGCAAACATGACTCGCCCAATCCAAATGATTATCGGTCAAGGTGAGCATGAAAAACGTGCTGAACTGATTGATTTTCTTGAAAAAATTGCAAGCACCAGCGATAAAATCGGCTTTGATAAGACCGTTGTAGACACTGATTTGTCGCCTGTGAGCTTTAAAATCACCACTGAAAATCGCGACACTGGCATCGTGTTTAGTGGTATTCCGGGTGGTCATGAGTTCACGTCTTTGGTTTTGGCGATTTTGCAAGCGGGCGGCCACACGCTAAAACTTGACGAAGGCATTCAAGACCTAGTAAAACGCATTCAAAAACCGCTAAAATTCCAAACTTTCGTATCATTGTCTTGCCACAACTGCCCTGACGTGGTGCAAGCGTTGAACCAATTTGCCATCTTAAATGACGGCATTGAAAACGAAATGATTGACGGTGGCGTGTTCCCTGAATTGGTTGAGAAAAACAACATTCAAGGCGTGCCAGCGGTATTCCTAAACGGCAAGCCATTCTTGAATGGCAAAGTAGACACCGCGCGCATCATTGACAAATTGCAATCAGAATACGCAGATTTGCTAAGCGCAGGCGAAGTCGAGCAGCTAGAAACTCAAGACGTTACCGTTATCGGCGGCGGCCCAGCAGGTTCGGCAGCGGCGATTTACACCGCGCGTAAGGGCTTGCGTGTGGCAATCGTAGCTGACCGTATTGGCGGTCAGGTGAAAGACACTCAAGACATTGAAAACCTAATCTCTGTGCCATTGACCAACGGTAACACGCTGGCGGCAAACCTAAGCACGCACATCAAAGAATACAACATCACCGTAAAAGAGCATGTAAGCGTGTCAAGCATTGAAGAAGTGAAAGGCGGCTATCAAGTAACGCTAAACACTGGCGCAAGCTGGACTTCACGCACGCTAATCATCGCCACTGGCGCAAAATGGCGTAAACTTGGCGTGAAAGGCGAAGATGAAAACATCGGTAATGGCGTGGCGTACTGCCCACACTGCGATGGCCCATTCTTTAAAGGCAAGCCTGTAGCGGTTATCGGCGGCGGCAACTCTGGCGTGGAAGCAGCGCTGGACTTGGCAGGTATCGTGGACCATGTAACCGTGCTAGAATTTGGCGATACTTTGCGTGCTGACCAAGTGCTGGTAGACAAAGCCGAAGCGCGTGAAAACATCGACATCATTCGCTCTGCCGCCACCCAAGAAATCGTGGCAGAAAACGGCAAAGTAACCAAGCTCATCTACCAAGACCGTGTGTCTGGCGAGAACAAAGAATTGCCATTGTCAGCGGTGTTTGTACAAATCGGTCTGGTACCAAACTCAGAAGTGGTGAAAGGCTTGGTGAACGTAACTGCACAAGGCGAGATTGAGATTGACGCTAAGTGCCGCACCAACAAGCAAGGCGTGTTCGCTTGTGGCGACGTAACTACCGTACCATTCAAGCAAATCAACATCGCCATGGGCGAAGGCAGTAAAGCTGGTTTGGCAGCGTTTGAATATCTGATGATGAATTCATAATCTGCCAAAAAACATCAAAACGCAATCCATTTAGGTGGGTTGCGTTTTTTGTTGGTTGATGAATGTGAGTAGTTCAAGTTTTTGCACATCATCGCTGCGGTGAAAATGGCGGATTAAATCAGCCAAATCATCGTTTTCGGCATAAAAATAGGCGATGGGCAACTCTAGCGTGTGTGCGATTTTTGACAATGTAAGAAAGTCAGGCGTGTGTTTGCCGCGCTCGTATTGGTTCATGCGAGCGCTGGCTGACGATGGGTCTATGCCTGATAAAATACCCAGCTTTTCTTGAGAAAGCTTCCTTGCTTTTCTGGCAAGTTTTAGCCTTTGAGCAAAGATATTGGCGGTGTGAGCCGTCATAATAAGTTGCGTCTAATCAAAACTAAAATTTTCTTAGTTTTTATCTTGACTTAACACTAAGAATAACTTAGTATTTCTAAAAACTAAGAATTACTTAGTTTTTGTAATTTTCATTCTAAAAGTTGTCTTAAATATTGTTCTATTTGGCTTTGATGGGAGATTGGCATGAAAAAGGCTTTGGTTTTGTTTGTTGCAACAGCGTTGTTGGCAACTGGTTCCGCTCACGCAAAAGGCAATAAGCCTTGTAGCGGCAAGAAAGGCGGTATTAAAACTTGCACGTCTGATGGCAAATTTCTCTGCAAAGACGGCACAATCAGCAAATCTAAAAAAGTTTGCCGATAAATGGTTGAATAAAAAGAACATTTGCTAATTTTTGATACGGGAGTAATGCATGAAAACTTTGTTAAAAATCGTTTTAGGATTGGTGGTTTTATTTGTATTGTTTGCGATTTTTGCTGGCGATGACACCGCAACAAGCGACACAAGCGCAGCCACTGACACCGCTCAAGTCGAAATTGAAACTGAAGTGCCGATGGAGGTGAGCGCAAGAACTTTGTACCAAGATTACGATGCCAATGAAGTTGCAGGCGACCAAAAATACAAAGGCAAGCTGCTGCAAGTGAGCGGAAAAGTTGCGTCCATTGACAGCGGTCTTGGTGATGAAGCAAATATTCGATTGATTGGCAAAAGTGAGTTTGAGACCGTAATGGCTTCTGGCGATGATGAATTTACCCAAAAAGCAGCAACGTTAAGCAAAGGTCAAGATGTGGTGATGATTTGCCGTGGCGATGGCGAGATTATCGGTTCTCCGACCTTGAAGCAGTGTGTTATCCAGTGATTGAAACGCTGATTTGAGTATTGAAAAACGCTTTGTGCAAACAGAGCGTTTTTTTGCGTTAAGTATTCCTTGCTAATCCGTGCTACAATACCCACCAAAAACCAACAAATAATCAATTTATGGCAATTTTCTATTACATCTTTGCCTTTGCCATCGGTCTTGGGATTGCGGTGCAGGCAGCCATCAATTCACGGCTGGCAGCTGGCTTGGGCGCTCAGCCGTTGGCGGCGGCGTTTTTCTCGTTTGCCATCGGTACGCTGGTGCTGGGCGTGGCGGTGCTGTGGCAGTCGGATTTGTCCGCCATTTCGCAAAACATCGGCTCGCAGGCGTGGTGGCGCTGGCTGGGCGGTGCGATTGGTGCGGTATTTGTCTTTGCGACTGCTTTTCTTGCGCCAAAGATTGGGCTTGTCAATATGGCGTTTTTGATTATCGTGGGGCAGCTGATTGCTGGCATGGTGATTGACGGCTTTGGGCTGATTCAAATGCCTGTGCGCACGCTGTCTTGGCAAAAATACGCAGGGCTTTTGGTGATGCTTGCTGGACTTGTGTTGTTTATGTTTGGCGATCGCTTACTGCGCCGTTAGCACGGATTGCGCCGCTGGCAAAATGTGGCGCGCGATAAAATCAACAAGGGGAATGGTGGTGAAATTTACAGTAAAAATGGCTTGCCATAAAATGCGTGCATTTGGCGTGTTGGCGATTTTGCCAAGCATGGCATGGGTGCAGGCGGCTTTTGGGCAAGAAATCGAGCAGGGTATTGAGCAGGAAATTTTAAGCCAAGAAGTTGTTAGCCAAGAAATTAGCAATCAAGAAACCGCTCATCAAAAAACCGCCAGCCAAGAAACCGTCAACCCAAAAACTACCAATCAACCAACCACAAACCAAACCACAGCCATACCCGATCATTATCGTGGTGCTGCCGATGATGGCTGGGTGGATCATCGCCGCATAGGGGTGAAAAATTGGCTTAATGGCACTGCCGCCAAGATTGACGATTGGTTTGGCGAGCCAGATGCGAACAAACCTGCCACTGCAAGCCTGCGCTTTATGGTGGATAGCCGCTACAACCGCTACGATGGCGAGAGCGTCAAACCTAGGATTCGTGGGCGTTTGCGCTTGCCGACTTTAGAAAATCGGCTGTCGGTGATGATTGGCGATGATGATTTGGATGATGAAAGCCAAAATTTGGGCGATCGCACAGAAAGCATGAGTGAAACCCCAAAAGATGCGCCACGTTTTGACAGACGCCAAGCACGCAAGGACAACGCTTCTTTGGCGCTGCGCTGGTCAAGGGCGAGGGAGTCTTTGGGTGTGGAAACGGACGTGGATTTGGGCGTGCGCTCCACCAGTGATGTGTATTTGCGCCTAAGAGCCGAGCGGCATTGGCGGCTTAGCCAAGATGTGTCCACGCATTTTGAGCAGATTTATCGCTACGGCATCAAAAGCGAGCATTATTTGCGCACCAATTTTAGCGTCAGCCAAGCACGCACGCCTTGGTTTGGCACGGACAGCAGGCAAATTGTCAATCACAGCCACCTAGAATACACGCATCAAGACAGCGAAAATTTGCATTGGGGTAATAGCTTGTATCAGCACCATAATTTTGGCGGTGCGCTTGGTGATCGCACGCTCAGCTACGGTTTGCACGCGTCTGGCGACATTGAAAATGGCAGCCCAAGCCTAAACACCTACGGGCCTTATGCGGTGTATCGTCAGCCTGTGTGGCGGCGCTGGCTGTTTGCCCAAGGCGAGCTGAGTTATTATAATCAAAAAACGCTGGACAGAGACCATCATTTGGGGGCGTTTGTGCGCCTTGAAGCGATTTTTTGATGGTGAATTTAACTTAACTTGGAGTGGTGGGCAGGTTGGGTTAGCGCAGCGTAACCCAATGTTTTAGGGTGATCTCTTGAATTTGTTGGGTTTTCACTCCGCTTAACCCAACTTACCTATTCTTCGTTTAATCCGACTTATTCTCTACTCAACCGAACTTGCCTATCGGACATTTGCTCAAATCAATCCAAAACAAACCCAAAAAACCGCCTATCTATTGATGGGCGGTTTGTGTTAAAAGGACGATTTCCCAAATCACATATTCGGATAATTTGGGCCACCGCCGCCTTCAGGTGTTACCCAAGTGATGTTTTGGCTTGGGTCTTTGATGTCGCAGGTTTTGCAATGCACGCAGTTTTGGCTGTTAATCACCAAGCGCGCACCGCCTTCGGCATTTTCATCTTCCACCACTTCGTACACGCCAGCAGGGCAGTATAGGCGCGCAGGTTCGGCATACAGCGGCAGGTTGGTGCTGATTGGCACGGTAGGGTCAGTCAGGCGCAGATGGCATGGCTGATCTTCTGCGTGGTTGGTGTTTGAGATGAACACGCTGGAGAGCTTATCAAAAGTGAGCTTGCCGTCTGGTTTTGGATAATCTGGCTTGTAGGCGTGGTCTGCTTTGTCAAGCTGGCTAAAGTCTGGCGTGTTGTCATGAATGGTGAGTGGCATTTTGCCGCCCAAAAGATTCTGCTCCACGAAAGTGAACGCACCGCCCAGCCACTGACCCATGCGGTGCATGGCAGGCGCAAAGTTACGAGCGGCGTGCGCATCTTCAAACAGCCACGAATTTTCAAAAGCGCTTTGGTATTCGATGACTTCATCGTGCGCGCGGTTGTCGCAAATCGCCTTGAAAATGCTTTCGGCAGCCAGCATACCCGATTTCATGGCGGTGTGCGTGCCTTTGATTTTGGCAGGGTTTAGAAAACCTGCGTCATCGCCCACCAGCACGCCACCAGCGAAGGTGAGTTTTGGCAAGCTGTTCAAGCCGCCTTTGGTCAAGGCACGCGCGCCATAAGACAGACGCTTGCCGCCTTCTAGGATTGGGCGAATGAGCGGGTGCAGTTTTAGGCGTTGCAATTCATCAAATGGCGAGACGTGCGGATTGTGATAGGATAAATCCACCACCAAGCCAAAGCTGACTTGATTGTCTTCGGCAAAGTACAAGAACCAGCCGCCAGATGTGCCAGTTTCGCTCAGCGGCCAGCCAGAGCCGTGCAAAATCACGCCTTGTTCGTGCTTGTCTGGGTCAATTTCCCACAGCTCTTTTAGACCAATGCCGTAATGCTGCGGGTCTTTTCCTTCGGCAAGATTAAAGCGGCTGATTAGGCGTTTGCCCAAATGCCCACGGCAGCCTTCGGCAAAGATGGTGTATTTGGCAAGCAGTTCGTAGCCCGGCTCAAAACTTGGCTTGGCTTCGCCTTTGGCGTTCACGCCCATATCGCCAGTCTGCACGCCACGCACTGAGCCGTCTTCGTTGTACAGGATTTCGCTGGCGCTAAAGCCGGGGAACATCATGATTTCTAATGCTTCTGCCTGCTCGGCAAGCCATCTGACGACATTGCCCAAAGACACGATGTAGTTGCCTTCGTTGTGCATACTTGATGGCACGACAGAGCTTGGCAGGCGTGTGGCTTTTTTGGCGTTTAGCATGTACACGCGGTCTTCTTTGGCTTCCACTGTGATGGGTGCGCCAAGATTGCGCCAGTCAGGAATCAGCTCGTCCAGCGCGCGTGTTTCCATCACTGCGCCTGATAAGGTGTGCGCGCCAAATTCTGAGCCTTTTTCAAGCACACAGACCATAAATTCGTCCATGCCTGCTTGATTGGCAAGCTGCTTTAGGCGAATGGCGGCAGCCAAGCCTGCTGGCCCACCACCGACAATCACCACATCAAATTCCATAGATTCACGTTCAATTTGCATAACAATTCCTTCAAAGGCTGGGCGCGTAACCTAAAATCACATAGCTAAACACGCTGGCAAAATTCATACAATAAACACAAGCCTATTTTACCAATCTTCGGCATTTAGGCAAGTCAAAACTGCACAAAGTTTGCCAAATTTATGATGGGGCGTTTGCTTTTTTGGCAAAATCTGGGCTAAAATGCGTAAAGCTGCGCTTAATTTGGCGGTGGTTTGGCTTAATTGTGCTGGCTAATAATAAATTCACCGCCAGCGAAATTTCATCAACTCTCATCGTTAAAAACCGCCATTCAAAACCATCATAACAAGCCAACTTTAAAAGTTAATTTTGGCTATTTTCAAAA
>NZ_MUXU01000027.1 GCF_002014985.1 Moraxella caviae
GAAGATACAAGGTTGGGTTACGCTTCGCTAACCTAGCTTACAATTCTAACAACCATTTTTTCAGAGAATTTATAACAAATCCCAATTATCCCGCGCGGGGTACACCACTTTTGGCTGGGCGGGGCGGTCGGTTTCGGCTTGCAGTTTTTTACTGCGATGCACCAAAAAGTCCAGCAGATGATTGCGAATGCGGTAGTAGCCTTGGTCGTGGTGGATTTGCTCACGGCTTCTGGGGTGTGGCAGCGTATTGACGACAATCTCTGCAAGGCAGGCGCGCGGCCCATTGCTCATCAAAAAAATGCGATCAGCCAGCAAAATCGCTTCGTCAATGTCATGGGTAATCATAAACACCGTCTGGTGTGTGTCTTCAATGATTTTTACCAGCTCATCTTGGATGTTGCCGCGTGTGAGTGCGTCCAGTGCACCAAACGGCTCGTCCATCAAGAGCATTTTTGGCTCAGTGGCAAAAGCGCGCGCAATGCCCACACGCTGCTTCATGCCGCCAGACAGCTCAGACGGCATTTTATCCAGCGCACCGCCAAGCCCCACGAGCGACAGATAATGCTGGATTTTGGCACGTTTTTCGTCCTTGCTGATGTTTGGAAATTTAGCGTCAATGGCAAAGCCGATGTTATCCGCCACGCTCAGCCACGGCAGCAAAGCGTGCGACTGAAACACCACGCCACGCTCAAGACTTGGGCCGCTCACTTCCACGCCTTCCATGCTGATGGTGCCGCCAGATTGGCGCTCAAGTCCTGCCAAGGCGTTCAAAATGGTGGATTTGCCGCAGCCAGAATGTCCAATTAGGCAGATAAATTCGTTCTTTTTGATGTCAAAATTGACGTTTTCAAAGACGTTTGGTGCGTCTTTGGCGTAGCGTTTGGATAGGTTTTGTACGCTGATTAAGGTGGTGTCGTTCATGATGTTTTTTGTTTTATTGAGCTTGGTAAAATTGCCAAACTTGTGTTAAATTTATGTCAAATAATGTGCTAACTTCTTGAAATCATTCAATTTGTGGCGAAATCTGGCAGTGCGCCTTATTCGGTGTAGCTCACCTTTTTTTGTAGCAGTGCAAACAGCCAATCAAGCACCATGCCCACCACGCCAATCATCAGCACAGCAAAGACGACGTTGGCGATGGATAAATTATTCCACTGATTCCACACAAAATAGCCAATGCCAGTACCACCCACAAGCATTTCAGCGGCGACAATCACAAGCCACGCAATGCCCATAGAAATGCGCATACCTGTAACGATGGTGGGCGCAGCGGCCGGCAGCACGATTTTGGTCGCCTTGGTGAGTGGCGGCACTTCTAGGGTCTTGGCGACATTAAGCCACTCACGGCGCACGCTTGCCACACCAAAGGCGGTGTTCGTCAGCATTGGCCAGATTGAGCAAATAAAAATCACAAAAATGCTCGATAAATTAGAATCTTTGATGGTGTAAAGCGCAATCGGCATCCACGCCAAAGGCGAAATCGGCTTGAGCAGCTGCACAAAAGGCGAGATTGCTTTATTCATCACCGAGCTGATACCCAGCAAATATCCCAGCGGAATAGCAACAATCATCGCCAAGAAAAACCCCGCCAGCACCCGCGCGATGGAGTACATCAGCTGAATGCCAATGCCTTTGTCGTTGAGTCCTTTGTCATAAAAAGGGTCGGACAAATGCTCATAAGCGGTGGCGGCAAAGCGTGCTGGACTTGGAAATTCGGTCGGCTGACTTGCCAAAACCGCGCCCGCTGGCGTGTGTTCTGGAATGTTGCCCATCAGCACTTCGTATTCTAGGGCAATAGGGTCGGTCGGTGCGGTGATTTGCGTGGGCAAGGTCGCCATTTGCCAAACGCCAAGCACACCAAGCACGATGGCGGCGGTGAGCAAGTAGGCTTTGGTTTGGGCGCTAAGTTTACTAAAAAATGTCATAAACGGTACGGTAAATTGGTGCAAAATTAGGATTTTTTGATTTTAAAGCTATTCAAATAAGCGTCAGGCTTGGCAGGGTCAAAACGCTTGCCCATCACGGTGATGGATTTTTCGTTGGCAAACTGATAACCCATTGCCGCCATTTGTTTTTTGGCGTCAGTGAGTAAGAACACCTGCTCGGCAAGCGTGTGATAATTGACGTTGCCCTTGATGTAGCCCCAGCGTTTCATTTGCGTGAGCATCCACACCGCCAAAGAATGCCAAGGCATCGCATCAAATCCTGTGCGGTCTGGCACGTCTTGTACTTTGCCCACGCCATCGGCAAAGCGGCCTGTCAGGCTTTGGCGAATGACGAGTTCTGGCTGGTTTAGGTAGTTGGCTGGCGCAAGGATTTTGGAAAGTTCACGCTTCATTTCAGGCTTATTCGCCATCACGTTCGCTTTCAAAATCGCGCGATACATCGCCAAAAACGACTGCGGATTGTCGCTGATGAAACTTTGCGATGTGCCAAACGAGCAACAAGGGTGTCCATTCCAAATATCACGAGATAGCGTGTGAATGTAGCCTGCTTTATCCCACACGGCACGTTGGTTGAACGGCTCAGGGCCAAAAAATCCGTCAATATTACCCGCTTTTAGGTTGGCAATCATATCAGGCGGCGTGGTTAGGCGCAGCTTGACATCACGGTCGGGGTCTAGCCCGTATTCCGCCAGAAAATAGCGCAGCAGATAATTGTGCATGGAATGCTCAAACGGAATGGCGAAAGTCATGCCTTTCCAGTTTCTTGGGTCGCGGTTGTCCTTGTGCTTGAGCGCCATGACGAGCGCTTGCCCATTGACGTTTTGAATGCACGCCACTTTCATGTCTTGCTTGGCAGAGCCTGCGCCCAGCGAGATGGCAAGCGGCATGGGCGCAAGAAAATGCGCGGCATCAAGCTCACGATTCATCATCTGATCGCGCACCAGCGCCCAGCCTGCACGCTTGACAAGGCTTGCGTTTAGCCCTTGTTCGGCATAGTAGCCCAAAGGGTCTGCCATGATGAGCGGCGTGGAGCAAATGATGGGAATAAAGCCGATGGTGAGATTTTTCTTTTCTGGGCACAGGCGGTCAAGCGCGGCGGCTTCTTGGAGCGTGGCAAGCGGCAAAACGCTGGCAACGGCTGCCATGGCGGTGGATTTGCCCACACTTGCCAAAAAGGCGCGGCGTGTCGGCTCGTGCGGAAACAGGGCTTTTACCGCCGCCGCTTCAATAAAATCGGTGCTTGCCGCTTCAATTTGGCTGCTTTCTTGGGTGTTTTGATTGAGCGCAAAATGACGCGCGCTGTCGCATTCGGCTTGGCTTTTGTGATTGCCACAGGTGCAGCCTAAAGTGCTGTCGGTATCAAAGGGGCGAAAAATGTTTGGCATGGTTTGCTTATTCTTTTATACGGATAAAAATACCGCGCCATTATATAAAATTTGCATAAGAAAGTACGCCAAAGGTTTATGATGAATTGGAATATTTATATTCTTTGATTGGGTTTTGGGCGGGGTGTGAGTGGGCTTGATGGCATTAAATGTCGGTTTTGAAATTCGCTTGCCAAACGCTGGTAAATAGTGAACAATAGTACACGATAATTTACAAAACCTGCGCTGGATTTGGTAAATTGTGTAAGAAAGTTGGGTTATGATGAGAAGGGTGGGTTTGAAAGTATTTGATGAAAAATAAGGACGGCGATGACGCATAATGCCGATAAAACAACCAGCAAACAAAACAATTAAGCTAAATGATGAGCATGGCAATTGGATAAGTCTGCTCGGCATGATGGTAGTCGTGCAAATCCTTATCGTCATGAATAAGTTTACAGGATTTGATGTGGCTGTGTGGGTGTATGCGGTGCTTGCGCTGGCACCAGTGCTGTTCTTTTGGCGTATGGTGCAAATTTTTTACCATCAAAAAGTTTGGGCGTCCATCACAAAGACTCGTAAAGTGCTGCATTGGCTGGGTGCGCAAATTGCAATCGTGGTGTCGTATGGGTGTTTTGTTCAGCTGGGCATGATGCGCTCTGGTCTTGTGTTTGGGTTGTTTTGTGCGCTGTGTATCGGACAATTTGCTCTGATTATGCTCGTGGCAAACCGCTGTGCCAGAGTATACAAACAAAAAATGGGTGAATGATGAAATTTCTTTTAATTTTTCAAGAATTTATTCCGCTGATGATGGATATTTATCAAGACATCAAACGCCACGCCAAACGCCCAAAAGTGGCGATGGTTTTGGCGATGGGCGCGCTTTTGGGGATTTTGGCGGCGGATTTTTGGGTGGGGTGAGTGATGAATGTGGTGCTGTTGATATTTTTTGCGGTGGTTTTGGTGCCAAGGTTGTTGGCAAACGATAAAAAAGTATGGCTGATGGTTTGCGCCTTGTCGTTTTTGGGATTTTTAGTTTATTATCATTTATTTGCCATGCAAGATAATCAGCACCACAAAATAGTGGGCGCACCACGTGTGGCGCTGGATTTTGCATTAGGCTTGGGCGGTGGGTATTTGCATTATGTTTTGGATAAAAAGTATGGTGGGTGAGAGTTGGTTTGTTTAATTTGTAAGCCAGATAGTAGGTTGGGCTGAGCTTGTGAAAACCCAGCAAATTCAATGATTTATCTTAAAAACTCTGGGTTGCGCTGCTGCTAACTGGGTTTGCGGGTTGATAATACATTTGTAAAAACAGCTCTAGGAAAATGGTATGAATGAATTTCAAACGCTGATTGGCGATTCGCTTCATCGAATACAAGCTGGGGTTTATTTTGAACATAGAAATACTGAAAATTTTTCATTAGATGACATTATGGATATTTGTCTGATTTTTGAAAAATTCAGCATAACGTTATCCACCAATCAAGACGGAGAAACGCTAGATATTGACCTAGGAAATAACTTACGCAAAATTGATATGGGTGATCATGGCGTGATTGAAATACAAGACCTATCTGGACTTTTGGGTCTTAAAAAAGGGTTGGTTGTTCAAGACGTCCTTGGGCTAATCAATGAATATGGTGTTAATTTTGGTTTTGAATTAGGTTTAGAAGATAAAAAACTCGTGATTAAGAATATTGGTGATCAGCTGATTATCAGCCTGTAAGCTGGATTAAGAAAACCAAAACCCCAACAAACCCAATAAATTATCCACAATACCAAACCACACCCCACCAACCAAACTTACAAGCCACCCACAGCAAAACACCTGCCAACCTGACAGGTGTTTTATTCATTGTGCGAATGACAGCCGTCAAGCGTTCGGCAGTTTTAATAAAGCCTTGGCAATCATTTCGCCATCTTGATACATCTCAAGGCCAAGCTCGCTGTCTGTTTCGCTCACCACACGCCAGTCGCCATCTGCGCGCGGACGACCATTTGCCGTAACGCTGATGGATTTATTTTTTAGGCGAATCATCGGCGGCTTATGCTCATAGCCTGAATGTGGCAGATTTAGGATTTCGTGGGCGATGGCGTTCGCCTGCGCACGGTGCGGTGCGACATAGCGGCACGGCTCGCCATCCACGCTGATGCAGTCGCCCAGCGCATAGATGTGCGGCACGGTGGTTTGTAGGGTTTTGTGATTGACCGCAATGCCAGTGCGCTTATCAAAGGCAATGCCAGCACGCACAGGCAGGCGCTCATTCACCAAAAGTCCTGTCGCCACCACCACTTCATCGGTAATCAGCGTGCGTGTGCTGTCATCGGTGCAATCCGCTAGGCTAATAACGCAGCCGTCTTTGGTGCGCTCAACGCCTTGCACCAGCGTCTTGCCAAGCCAATTCACGCCAAGCGCACGCACGGCAGCCAAAATCCGCTCGCCCGCCACGCTCGGCAGCATTGCCGCCAAAGGCTGTGCGTGTACGTCAATCAAGCTCACCTGATGCCCAGCGTTGCTCAAATCTTCGGCAAGCTCTGTACCGACCATGCCAGCACCAACGATGGCGATGTGTTTTGGCTTATCCAAAGTCTGGGCAAATTCCCCAAAACGTGCCAAATTATTGACGTGCCACGCCACATCTTTGGCGATGGTTGGTGGATAAGCAGGCTCAGCACCGATGGCAAGCACCAAATCTGCATAGCCGACATTGCCGCGCGTGGTGGACAGCGTCTGTGTGTCGGTGTTGATGTGCGTGACGAAAGTATTGGCAAGCAGGCGCACGTTATTATCCAGTGCCGACTGTGTGCCTGTGGTGCGTACCAAATCGCTTGGCGTTTTGCCTTGGGAAATGGCGACTGACAGCATGGGCTTGTGGTAGCGGTCGGCACTGTCGCCTGCGATGAGCGTGATGGGAATGTCTTTATCCAGCGCACGAATGGCGTCCACCACGCTCCAGCCTGCCAAGCCAGCACCGACAATCACCACGCCTTTTTTGCTGCTGTTAAAGATGGCGGCAGCAGGGTCGGTGTCTTCGCTGGGTTCGTCATACGGCTCAAAGTCGGATTTGCGCACGCCGCACAGTGGGCATTGCCAGTCGTCTGGAATGTCTTCAAAGCGTGTGCCAGCAGGCAAGCCGTCTTCTGGGTCGCCAAATTGTTCGTCATAAATGTAGCCGCAAGCAAGGCAGATGAATTTACGCCATGCGCCACGTCCGTCTGTGGGTTGGGTGCTGTTTGTCATGGTGGTCATGTGTGATTTTGTGGGTTGTTTTGGGTTTGTGCGCTTTGTTTGGTAAGTTTGGCAATGGTTGGCGATTTTGGTAAATGGCTTGCAGTTGCATTACGCCTTTTTACGTTGGCGGTTTTTTAGTTTCCAAGCCAACTTTCCAAGCCAACTTTCCAAGCCAACTTTCCAAGCCAACTTTCCAAGCCAACTTTCCAAGCCAACTTTCCAAGCCAACTTTTTAAGCGAATTTTTAAGTCAATTTGCCAATCAAATTTGCCAAGCCGATTTACAGCCAAAGCCAAACAAAGGCGTACAAACGTTGATAAAAATTTTACCGTTTGAGCGGATATTTTTGGCAATATCAAATATAAAATTCAATATCACGCTTTACGGCAGGCTCGCCCATCAGCTGATGTGATAGATAGCGCAAATGCTTGATGGCAGGCGTAACAATCGCCACAAACTGCGCTTCACGCAAGCGGCGCTGTGGTGCAGCTGTCATCAGATAGCCTTTTGCGCCTTGGTGCAGCATGGCAGCTTGAGTGGCACGCAGGGCAAGCAGTGCGCCTTGTTCACGCACGTTTAGCACGTCTAAGAAAAAGTCTTTGTCGGTGTTAAATGGCGTTTTGGCAAGCTCAGCGGTGCGTGCCACCAGCGCGTCAAGCTCGGCAGTCAGATTGCCTGCTTGGTCTTGCAAATAGGCGTTACTCACGGCAGTGCCTTGCTTGATGTCGTCAATCGCCCCCAAAATAATGCCAGCGCCAATGCCCATTTGCATGAGTACAAATGCGCCACGAATGCGTGTGATGTAGTCTTTACAAGGGTTTGCGATGATGTCATCGCTGCTGATTGGGTATTCGGTCAGCTCGATGCGCAGGGTGCTTGAGCCTTCCATGCCGCTAAATTCTGGGCAGGCGTGCAGCTGCCAAGTGCCAGCGCGCGCTTTGTCAAAGTGTAGTAAGAAAAAGATTTCGTCTTCGGTGCCGTCAATTTTGGCAACCGCACCGCAATATTGTCCGTCTTTGATGTGGCTAATCCATGGCAAAATGCCTGAGATTTTGTAGCCGTTGCCGTCTTTTTTGGCGGTGAATTTCATGGTTTCAATGTTCGCCCACGTTTTCATGGGGTTTGATAATGCTGTGCCGCCAAAGGTGTTGGCTAGGGTGTGATTGGCAAGAAATTCGCCTTTGAGCGCAGCATTGTTTGACTGATCCAAATACAGCCCCATCACTTGATGACACCACGTCAAAAACGCGGTTGTGCCGCAGACACGTCCCACTTGCGCATTCGCCAAAATCGCCAAATCAAAGCGGTTGCCGTATTCGTTCAGATGTGGCGCAAACAAGCCAGCCTTGCCCAGCACCGCCATCTCATCAAGCGGATAATAGCCTTTGTCAATGTCTAAAACTTTTGGGCTAAGAGTTTCTTGGGCAAGGGTTTTGATGGTGGTTAAAAATGCGCTGTGGTCGCTAAAATCAAATGCAGCAGTCATAATTGGCTCGGTGTTGTTTTAAAATTGATGTGCGTAAAATGTGGTTTGTTTGTCGTTAAAATCGTCTGCTCAGTGGTGGTTATTGATGTGATGGTTGGGTTTTGGGATTATTGGCAAGCAAATCTCGGTAAGCTAAAACGCTCGGGAAAAATCACTCAAAGCCTTGATATTTATGGATTTTTTACCAAAATTTACCAACGGCAAATGCGTCTTAATGCAAAAATAGAATAACCCAACACCAAAAATCCACCAACCCATTATAAAGGCTGAAAAAATCTTGTCAATTTGCTATTTTTGCATAATAGTATGATGTTTTGGAATAAGCAAAGGCAAGATATGGTTGTTTTCAGTGGTTGAAAATATAAAAAGCGCAGCAGCTGCTACGCTTTTGGTTGAAACGCCAATCATAATTGCCCATCTGCCACCAGCTGGCGAATGACTTTTTTGTCGTGTTTGCCGACACTGGTTTTTGGGATTTGCTCCACAAATCTAAGCAGGCTTGGAATGCCATATTTGGGGATAATGCCGCGCTCAAAGGCCTGCTCGGCAAGTGCCAGTACGTCATCAGGGCTGACGTCATCAAAATTCGGCTTTTTAACCACCAATGCCAGCGGACGCTCGCCCCATTTGTCGTCAGGCACGCCAATCACCGCAATATCCGCCACGCTTGGGTGCAAGGATAAAATCGTCTCAATCTCCAAAGACGACACCCACTCACCGCCTGATTTGATGGCGTCTTTTAGGCGGTCAGTTACTTTTATCATGCCTTTGGCATTCATGTGGGCGATGTCTTGAGTGTGCAGATAGCCACCCGTCCACAACTCGTTGCCTGCGTCATGATTTTTAAAGTAACTTTGCGTCAGCCAAGGCGTACGCACCACCACTTCGCCCACGCTTTCGCCGTCTTGGGGCTGTGCTGCGCCTGTATCCGCCCAAATTTGCAAATCCACCAGCGGGACAGGTGTGCCTGTACTGGTGCGAATGGCAAGTGAATTTTCCACCGTCAAAGGCTCTTTGGTGTCAAAAGTTGCCACCGTAATCACAGGGCAAGTCTCGCTCATGCCATAGGCGGTAAAGACTTCAATACCACTGGCAAGGGCGGCTTTGGCAAGTCCTTCTGTCAAGCGTGAGCCGCCAATGATCATTTTTAGCCCGCCAAAATCAAAATCACGCGCTTGTCCTTCTTTTAGCATCATCTGCAAGATGGTCGGCACGCAGTGGGTAAAGCTCACTTTGTGCTTGGCAACCAAATCCACAAGCAAACTTGGAATGTAACGACCGGGGTAAATTTGTTTTAAACCAATCATGGTTGCCACATAAGGAATGCCCCAGCCATTGACATGAAACATTGGTGTAATCGGCATATACACATCGCTGTATCGCAGTCCTACTTGGTCGGGGTTAAGCGCTGCTCCAGCAATCACGCCCATCGCGTGTAAGACGATTTGGCGATGGCTAAAAAACACGCCTTTTGGGTTGCCTGTTGTGCCAGATGTATAAAAAATCGTGGCGATGGTGTTTTCGTCAAAATCAGGAAAATCAAACGCATCGCTTGCTTTATCCAGCAAATTTTCGTATTCGCCCACAGTAAATTCTGGCGCAGGCGTGCCGTGATCGTCCAGCCAGATGACGTGTTCAATGCTTGGTGTGTCATGGGCGCGATTACCAATCATTGGTAAAAATTCACCATTAAGCAGTAGGGCTTTTGGTTTGGCATGATTGATGGTGTAGAGAATTTTATCGTCCGATAGGCGGATGTTTACCGTTTGTAAAATCATGCCAAGCATCGGAATGGCAAAATACGCTTCTAGGTAACGATGGCTGTCCCAGTCCATCACCGCCACCGTATCGCCTTTTTGTAAGCCTAGACTTGTCAAGACATTGGCAAGGCGATTGATACGAGCAAAAAACTCACGATAGCTAAATTCACGCTTGTCGGCGTAGTAGATTTTTTGGTCAAGCGAGACGGCTTTTGGGCGGTTTAATAGCTGCTTGATAATCAGCGGAAAGCCATAAGCGGTGTCGGCAGGGGAGAAGCCTTCTGTCAGGGTGAAGTTTTGTGCCGAATGGGTGGTTTGTGGTGTGTAAAGCATAGCACGTCCTTGTTTTGAGCCGTTGGTTTGATGGTTGGGTGATTAAAATGCTGTTTAACGGTTTATTGGCATGGCTGGCTTAGACTTCCTTGTAACTGCGATGTGAATTAAGATAAAACAAAATGCACGGCTTGTAAAGAGCTGAGTAAAAATTTTCCATTTTGCACTGTGCGCTTTGCACACATTAACACATTCTCACACATTGCAAACCACAAATCCGCCCCCATTAAAGGCAAAGTTTCAATCAATAGGATTTCACACATGACCAAACAAACAACTCACACCGACCAGCGTCAGCGTTTTTTTATTGAGCATTCGCCTGTGCGTGGCGACGTGGTACGCCTGACGGACGCGTATCAGATCGTCATCGCCCAAAAGCCGTACCCTGCGGCGGTGCGTGCGCTGGTGGGTGAAATGCTGGTGGCGGCAAGTTTGCTCATCAGCACGCTAAAAATTGACGGCAAACTGTCCATTCAGCTGCAGTCTAATGACGAATCCAGCCTGCTTAATTGGGCGATGGCAGAGTGCGACCACACAGGCGCAGTGCGTGCGCTGGCGGGCTTTGTGCCGTCTGATGCGTGGGCGGATAAGCGCACAAGCCGCGAAGCCTTTGCCGAACTTGGGCAAGGCGTGCTGTTCATCAGCATTCACCCAGAAAAAGGCGAGAGTTATCAAGGCATTGTGGAGCGTGTGAGCGATGATTTGGGCGAGTGTTTGGCGCATTATCAAAAGCAATCAGCGCAGATTCCAACCTTAATCAAACTTGCCACGAACGACACCAGCGCAGGCGGGATTTTGGTGCAATTATTGCCACGCACGGACGAAGATAAAGACGCTGACCCTGATTTGTGGGATCGTTTGTCGGCATTGACCGCCACCATCGCGCCTGACGAGCTGACCGATTTGCCAGCGGACGAGCTGTTGTATCGCTTATACCACGAAGAAAATGTGGTGTTGCCAGACGCGGCGGCGCTGCATTTTGCTTGCACTTGCTCTTATGATAAAAGCGCAGGCGCAATCGTGCAGCTTGGGCATGAAGAAGCCCTTCAAGCCTTACAAGCGCATGGCGGCAGTTTGACGCTGGATTGCGGATTTTGTGGTGCGGAATATCAATTTGACAAAGCGGCGATTGATGGGCTATTTGCCGATGCGTGATGGGATTTGGTGAAATTGCGCTTTGAGTAAATCTTTAAAATCTTTACATAACGCCCAAACAAAAAACCCTGAAAAAGCGATTTTCAGGGTTTTTTGCTGTGATGCTAAAAGGTCAATCTTGGCGAATTAAAATTTAACCAATCAAGACACAAGCAATTAAAATACAAGCAATTAAGACTTGGCGAATTAAGATTCAACCAAAGTAACTTTGCCTTTCATCACGCCCACATGACCCGGGAATGAGCAGAAAAACTCGTAATTGCCATCGGTCAGTTTGGTTGGGTCGATGGTGAAAGTGGTTTCTTCGCCGCCGCCAATCAATTCGCTGGCAGCCACCACGCGCTCATCGCCAGCTTTGATAAAGCCAGCCGCTGCACCTGCTGCTGCGCCATCTGCCGCTACGGCGGTTACGTCATCGGCTTTGGTGATGACGATGTTATGACCCATAGAAGCGCGTGGCATTTTGCCAGTGTGTTTTAGCGTTACCACAAATTCTGGGCAGGCTTTGTTCACTTGCAAGGTGCTGGTGTTGAACTTCATTTTGTCGTCTGATTCTACGATGGCGGTGCATTTTTCGTCCACCACAGCAGCCGTTTCTTCAGTTTTTGCTTCTTCGGCTGGAGTTTCGGTGGTTTCTGTCGCTTCGGTCGCTTCAGTAGTTTCAGCGGCTTCTTGTGCTGGTGCTTCAGCTGGCGCAGCGGTTTCAGCTGGTGCTGGAGTTTCGGCTGGTTTATCGCCGCCGCACGCAGTCAAACCAAGTGCAGCCAAAGACAGTAGGGCTAGTTGTGCTTTCATAATCATTCCTTCAAATTGGCAAATACGGTGAATCGCCGTGTTTGCATGGGCTAACGGATTTGGGCGAATGCGGTTTAGGCTTGGCAATTTGGCTGGACGTTTGCTGATTTGCTTTGTCTGGCGAATTGCCTTGAGCGTTTGCTGAATTGAACCGTGCTAAGTTTAACCGCGCTAAAACTCAACCGTGTTAAAATTTAACCGTGCTAAGTTTAGCGGTAACTTTCACCCAAAGAACATTCATAAAAAATATATCTTTATACCGCCTATTTTACACCTTTGGTGTGGCGATGACAAGCTGTCAATGCGTGCTTTTGGCAAGTGCTTTACAACTAAAAATCAAAAATACCTTGCCAAAATGCGCCATTCATTTTAAGCGTCAGCCTGTATTGCGCAAGCCTGTGGCAATGCCAGCAATCGCCACCATCAGCGCCTGATCCAGCGGCGTGTCGGCAGCTTTTTCATGAGTGGCGATGTATTCACGGCGGCGGCGCATGATTTCTGCTTGCAAATAATGCAGTGGCATCAGGTACGACTGGCGCAGTTGCAGGATTTTTTCCAGTTCGCTGTTGTCGCTGAGTAGGGCGGATTGAGTCTTGAGTGTCAAAAGCACTTCAATAGACACCGCCAAGCGCGCACGCAGCACTTCGCCAAGCTCAATCAAGGCTTTATCGTCCGTCAGATGACTTTCATAATAATGTGCAATGTCCACGTCCGCCTTAAAAAGCACCATCTCTAGCATATCAATGAGCGTGTGAAAATACGGCCATTGGCTAAGCATGGTTTCTAGCAGCGGCTTTTTATCATGCTCAAGCGCCCACCAAAGTGCCGTGCCAGTGCCAAGCCACGCAGGCAACATCAGGCGAATTTGTGTCCATGCAAACACCCAAGGAATCGCACGCAGACTTTCCACGCCGCCGCTTGCCACACGCTTGGCAGGACGTGAACCCAGCGGCAAAAGCTGCAGCTCCAGCTCTGGTGTAACCGTGCGCAAATAACGCACAAAATCAGGCGTTTCACGCACCACTTGCCGATAATTGCCCAGCGATACTTGCGTCATTTCGTTCATGAGCGCACGCCACTCGTCTTTTGGTGCAGGCGGTGGCAGCAGCGTGGCTTTGAGCGTGGCGGCGGTGTAGATTTCCAGCGTTTGCATGGCGATGGCAGGCAAGCCAAATTTAAAACGAATCATCTCGCCTTGCTCGGTTACACGGATTGAGCCGTCAATAGACCCCGGTGGCTGTGCGTACAGCGCTTGATGGGTGGGCGCACCGCCACGGCTGACTGAGCCGCCACGACCATGAAACAGTGTCAGGCGCACGCCATGTTTTTTGGCGATGGCAGTCAGAGCTTCTTGAGCGCGGTATTGCGCCCAGTTTGCCGCCATAAATCCTGCGTCTTTGGCAGAATCCGAATAGCCAATCATGATTTCTAAATGCCCGCGAATACGGGATTTGTACAGCGGCATGGCAAGCAGGCTGTCAATGGTGTCAGCGGCATTGCCCAAATCGTCCAGCGTCTCAAACAGCGGCACGACACGCAAGGGCTTACTCACGCCAGCTTCTTTTTGTAAAAGCATGACTGCCAAGATGTCGCTGGCGTTTTTCGCCATAGAAATCACATACGCACCCAGTGCATCGCTTGGCTGGCTGGCAAGCATACGAAACGTGGCAAGCACTTCTTGGACACGCTCGTTTTGGGCGGTGTCGCCTTGTTCGCCCAGCACTTCGCTCAGACGGCCTGCAGCGGCGGCTTTGTAGACGCTTGAGCTGACGAGCGGACGCTTACTTGCCAACTCACTCACCAGCCACGCACGCTTACTGGCTTCGCTCCATGAGCCGTATTCGCCCAAGCCCAGATAAGACGTGATGGCGGACAGCGCTTCGGTGTGGCGAGTGGATTCTTGGCGAATGTCTAGGCGTGCCATAGAAATGCCAAACGCACCCACACGGCGAATCACGTCTAAAAGCGTGCCATCTGCAATCTGCGTCATGCCGCACGCCACCAGCGATTGATGGCAGGCAAGCAGCGGCTCAAGCAGCTCATCGGTATGTGTAATCACGCCTGTGCTGTCCATGCGCTCGCCACGCAGGCGTGCGTCTAGGTAGCGCACGGTGGCGGTCAGGCGATCTCTGATGTTACGCAGGCGTTCACGATACGGTTCGCTGTGATGATTGACGCTGTCGGCAAATTCTGGCGTGCATTCTTGCATGGACAGCTCCCAGCGCAGATTGCCGATGTCTTGTAGGTATAATTTGGCAGCGGCAAGCCGAGATTGGGTGATGACTTCGTTGGTAACGCTGTGGGTAACGTTTGGGTTGCCATCACGGTCGCCGCCCATCCAAGACGCAAAGCGCACAGGCGCAGCACCGATGGGCAGGCGTTTGCCGCAGGCGTGAAAGGCTAAGTCGTCCAATTTACGCACAAATTTTGGCACCGTCTGCCACAGCGTATTTTCAATGGTGGCAAAGCCCCATTTGGCTTCATCAACAGGCGTGGGGCGCACGGTGCGAATTTCATTGGTGTGCCACGCCGCCACAATTTCACGCTCTAGGCGTGCTAGTGCGTCCGCGCGCTCGCTGTCGGTGAGTTTGCGCTCGGACAGCTCAGCAAGGCAGCTGCTGATGTCGTCATATTTTTGAATCAGCGTGCGGCGGCTGACTTCGGTGGGGTGGGCGGTCAGCACCAGCTCAATGGACAGCTTGCACAGCGTGGCGTATAAGTCGTCCGCACTGGTGGCAGCGTCTTTGATGTCGGCAAACACACGCTCTAGGGCGTTGTCTTGGGTCAGTGTAGCGGTGTCGTTTTCGTGGCGGCGGCGCAGGCGCACTTTGTGGTATTGCTCAGCGATGTTGGCAAGCGTCAAAAACTGCGCCAACGCACGAGACAGCGGCAGCATTTCATCGTTTGGCAGCTTGCCAAAAAAGTCGCTCAACTCACCACGCGCGCTTGGGTCTTGGTGGATTTTTTGGCTCAGCGTGCGGATGTGGGCGACGTGTTCTCGTAATTTGGGATTGGCTTGCTCGGCTAAGGTTTTTTCTAGCAAATCGCCCAAAAGTTTTAGGTCTTGGTGCAGCTCAAAATTTGGGTGCGATGGGTTGATGACTGCGTTTTTGGTGGATTTGTCGTCTTGCGGCTGGCTCATGGCGTTGTCCTGATTGTTTTTGTTAGGTTTTATACTCTACGCCTTTTGCGCGCCAAGGTCAAGCCCTGCGATGTGGGGTTTGTTTTGGAGAAATTTGATAAAATGATTGGGTGGTTTGTGGGTTGGTTGATAGCCGTAAATTGGGTTGGTCGTAAGTTGGGTTAGCGAAGCGTAGCCCAACATTCCATGGGGTAAATTTAAACTCAAACGTTGGGTTTTCGCTCTGCTCAACCCAACTTACCAACTTCACTCAATCCAACCGCCGACCAACAAAAAACCCAAAACCTGCGCTTGGTTTTGGGTTTATTTTTATGCCAAATAGAAAATTTACGGCTGGGCGGCAGACTGCGCCAAGACTTGTGGCACATAGCGTTTGTGCTTATTGATGTAGCGTTCAAACACTCTAAAGCCAAACAGCAGCACCCACGAAATCACCAGATAAATCACGCCAGCGGCAAAATAAATCTCAAGCGGCAAGTAGGTCTTGGCGATGATAGCTTTGGCGGTATAAGTCAAATCCACCACCGTGATGGTAGAAGCCAGCGCACTGCCTTTGAGCATAAAAATCACTTCGTTGCTGTAGGCTGGCACCATGATGCCAAAGGCGCGTGGCAAGGTGATGCGGCGCAGTTTTTGCCATTTTGACATACCGATGGCGTCCGCAGCTTCCAGCTCGCCTTTTGGCACGGCAGCCACCGCGCCACGCACGATTTCAGCGATGTAGGCTGACGTATTTAGCGTAAAGGCGATGATGGCGCACCAGTACGGCTGGCTGAACACAGGCTCCCACAGCACGCTGTCTCTGACGATGTCAAATTGCCCAAGACCATAATAAATCAAGAAAATCTGCACCAACAGCGGCGTGCCACGAAAAAAGAAAATATAAGCAAAAGGCAAGGCGGCAATCAGTGGGTTTTTAGATGAGCGCACCAAGCCCAAAATCACGCCAAACACCAAGCCCAAAGCGCACGACAACGCCACCAGCTCAATGGTGGTAACAGACGCTTTGAGCAAATCTGGAAAATAAGTGAAAATGGCTTGCCAATTCCAATTCATGACGCACCCCCTTTGCCAGCGGCTAGGCGTTTGGCGTAGCGGGCGGCAGGATTGGCGCGCCACTCACCCCAAGACATCAAGGCGGTGATGACAATCGTCAAGCACAGATAAATCAGCGCTGCTGCCAAATAAAAGGTGAATGCCTGCTGGGTGGACTGTGCTGCACGCGCACTAAAATACATCAAATCTTTTAGACCGATGACCGACACCAAAGCGGTGTCTTTGAGTAAAACCAGCGCCAAGTTACCAAGCCCCGGCAACGCCACCATCCACATTTGCGGCAAAATAATGCGCCAAAAGGTCTGAAATGGACGCATACCAAGGCTTTGAGCGGATTCCCATTGTCCTTTTGGAATCTCTTCAATCGCCATACGAAAAACTTCGGTGGCATACGCGCCAAACATGATGGACAACGCCGCCACGCCCGCCCAAAAATGGCTGACATCAATGCGACCTGTGTAATTGAACTGCTTGGCGACCATCATGATGATGGCACTGCCGCCAAAATAGATGAAAAACACCACGAGCAGCTCAGGAATGCCACGCACAACGGTGGTGTAAATATCGGCAAGTTTCTTAAAAATCCAAATGCCCGAGAGTTTGGCAAGTGCGCCAAGCAGACCGAACAACAGCCCAAAAATTAGGCTTGTCAGTCCCAATTTGATGGTAACTATCGTGCCTTGTAAGAGTAGTGGGCCATAGCCTTGCAGGTCAAACACGTTCTTTTACCTTAATGCCGCCACGGTATGCAGCGTGCCGTGATGGTGATGATGGAGTGAAACAAAAAGATGAGTAAAATACAATAGCAAAATATGCAGTCAGGAAAATCAATCCCAAACCGCATATTTTACCAAGACTTGCGATTATCGGCAAACTTTTTTGCTTGCCGATGTGCGCTTGTCGGTTTTGGTGTCAAATTGGCGCACTGACTTATTTGCTGGTGTTTGCCGCCATTTCGCCAAAATGTTCGGTAACCAGCTTATCATAAGTGCCGTCTGCCTTGATGTCGGCAAGCGCTTGGTTGAATTTCGCCAAAAGTTCGGCATCTTCAGGATTGACAGCGATGGCGAAGTGGTCGTTGATGTCAATCGGTGCGCCTTTGATGGTGAAATTTTTGCCCAAATCACTGCCAAGCCACGTCAAAGCTGGCAATAAATCCGCCACCATCGCGTCCGCGCGTCCATTGCCCAAGTCCAAAAAGGCGTTATCCAGCGTGTTATACAACTGGGCTTTGGCGTTTGGGTGGGTCGCTTCTAGCCATTGGCTTGAGATGGTTGAGCCTTGAGCGGCGATTTTAGCGCCTGCGATGTCGCTTGCGTTATTTGGGTCAAAGGCAGAATCTTGGCGTGCCAAAAATACTAGGCTGTTTGAGTAATATGGCTCGCTGAATGCCACTTGCTCGCTGCGCTCTGGCGTAACCGACATGGCAGAGATGATGGCATCAAATTTACCGCCTTTTAGTGCAGGAATGATGCCGTCCCAATCTTGGGCGCTGATTTGACATTCTACCGCCATGCGCGCGCACAGCTCGTGGGTGATGTCCACGTCAAAGCCGCCAAGCGTGCTGTCAGCGTTGGTGTGGTTGAATGGAGCGTACGCGCCTTCGGTGGCAATGCGCAGGGTTTGCTCGTTGGTGGCAGTGCTGTTGCCGCCGCTGCAGCCAGCCAAGGCAAAAGCCGCCAAAAGTGCAGTAAGAGTGCGTTTAAACATAGACAATTCCTTGTGTGGTGATGGGTTGGGTTTTGTTCGTTTGATTTGGCATATCGCCAAGCTCGTTTCAATCGGTATTGACGAGCGTAAAACTTTCTAATAATACACGTTTTTGTTGTGTTTGTGTATCTTTTATTGGTTTGGCGTGCGATTTTTTAAAATTTGGCAAGTTGGCAAGGCATAATCGATAAGGTGTAAGCGCTAAAAATCCCCCAAGATTGCTCAAGGGGGATTTGTTTTGATGATAAAATCATCTGCTCGGCGTGCAATTATTTGCCAACCACCGAAGCGTCAAAATAATTGCCAACGATTTCGTTGTATTTGCCGTTTGTTTTTAGTGCGGCAAGCGCAGCGTCAAATTCAGCTTTTAGCGCATCGCCTTTACGCACAGCGATGGCAACGGTATCGCCAATGTCAATCGGCTCGCCTTTGACTTCAAAGTCTTGACCTGCTTCGGTTTTTAGCCAGTCCAGTGCAGGCACGATGTCGCTCATCATCACATCAGCACGACCTGCTGATAGATCTAGATAAGCGTTGTCTTGCTTGTCGTAGGTTTTTAGTGTGGCTTGTGGCTGGTTTGCGCTCACCCAGTCAGCAGACACGGTGGCAAGCTGCGCCGCTACGGTTTTACCCGCTAGGGCGTTCGCGTCTGCGTCTACGCCTTTTTTGCCAATCAGTACGATGGTGTTGTCAAAATACGGCTCAGAAAAATCCACCACTTGCGCGCGCTCAGCCGTGGCAGACATACCTGCCATGATGGCGTCAAATTTGTCAGCGTTTAGACCCGGAATCAAGCCGTCCCAGTCTTGGCTTGAGATTTCGCACTTGGCTTTCATCTCTTCGCAAAGCGCATTGGCAAGGTCAATCTCAAAGCCGACCAAGTTGCCTTGGTTGTCAAGATAGCTAAACGGCTTAAAACTTGACTCGGTGGCGATACGAATGAATTTTTCGCCTGAATTACTGGTTTCGGCTGGTTTGTCGCCGCCACAAGCAGCAAGCAGGGCGGTTGCCACAGCGGCAGTCATCAATTTGATGTTCATGGTACACTCCTTGGGCGATTAGTTGCTAAAGTTGGCTTGTTCGATTTTCTCTAGCGTGCCATTGGCTTTGATGGCGGCAAGCGCAGCGTCAAACTCGGCTTTTAGCGCATCGCCTTTACGCACAGCGATACCGATGTTGTCGTTGTTGTCAATTTCTTCGCCAACTAAGCCAAAGCCTTCGTTGTTTTGTTTTAGCCAGTCGCTTGCTGACACTTTTTCTGCCATCACCGCAACGTTACGACCTGCTTTCATGTCAAGATAAGCGTTGGTGTAGGTGTCGTAAAGTTGGACGCGGTTGCCGTCTTTGCCGTCATATTTTTCGGTGATGTACGCTGCGCCTGTGGTTGAGCGTTGTCCGCCAAGCACCGAATTGCTGATGTTATTTGGGTCAAAGCTGCCGTCATTTTTGGCAAGCCAAACGATGGTGTTGGCAAAGTATGGCTCGGTGAAATCCACTTGTTGTAAGCGCTCTTCGGTGATAGACATACCTGCGATGATGGCGTCGTATTTGTTCGCCAAAAGACCCGGAATCAAGCCGTCCCAGTCTTGGGCAACGATTTCACACTTGGCTTTCATCTCTTCGCACAAAGCGTTCATCACGTCCACATCAAAGCCGATGATTTTGCCGTCTGGGCTGGTGTCGTTGAACGGAGGGTAGGCAGCTTCGGTGGCGATGCGTAGCGTGCGCTCGCCAGTGTCAGTCGCGGCTGCGGTTTCGGCTGGTTTGTCGCCACCACAGGCGCTTAGGCTTAGGGCAAATGCAGCAGCTGCGGCAAATTTTAGGGTGTGTTTCATGGGTTGAATCCTTTTACAAGAGTGATGGTCTGCTTGCGCTTGATTTTTTTGGCTTCAAGGGCATGGCTTGACCATATTTTGACGATTAAAATGGATGATAAAAATAAGTCTAAAGATAAAAATCGGCTTTAAAGTTTAAGTTGGTAATTTGGCAAAGGCGATTAAACGTTGGATAAAAATCAAGTTAAAAATCATTTAAAATCAAGTTATTAAACTTGCCAAATTCTCACATACCAATCAGCGGTGCGATGCCATAAATTCACGCACACGCTCAGATTTTGGATTGTCAAAAACTTCTTCAGGCGTGCCAATCTCTTCAATGCGCCCTTGGTGCAAAAACACCACTTTGCTAGAAACTTCACGAGCAAAGCGCATTTCGTGCGTAACAATCAGCATGGTGCGCCCTTCGGCAGCCAGCTCACGCATGACCGTCAGCACTTCATTGACAAGCTCTGGGTCAAGCGCACTGGTCGGCTCATCAAACAGCAGCACCTGCGGACGCATGGCAAGCGCACGGGCAATCGCCACACGCTGACGCTGACCGCCAGACAGATTGTCAGGATAAGCGTCTTTTTTGTCCAAAAGCCCCACTTTTTCAAGCAAACGTTCGGCTTCTTTGGTGGCTTCTGTCTTAGATACGCCAAGCACTTGCGTTGGGCCTTCAATGATGTTTTGCAAGATGGTTTTGTGCGGCCATAGGTTAAAACTTTGGAACACAAAGCCGATTTTGGCACGCAATTTTTCCAGCTGTCTTGGGTTGGCAGCGACAAGCTCGCCTTTGTGCGGCTTGAGCGCAAGTTCTTCGTTGCCCACGATGATTTTACCGCTGCTGGGTTTTTCTAGCAAGTTGATGCAGCGCAGCAGGGTGGATTTGCCCGAGCCAGACGAGCCCAAAATGCTGATGACATCACCATCATGGGCGGTCAAAGATACGCCTTTTAGCACTTCTAGCGCGCCGTAGTTTTTGTGAATGTCTTGCAAATCAAGGGCGATCGGGCGAGAGTCTGTCATAATTTTTCTATAAAATTGTATTAGTAGAACTTAATAAAATAAGCACGGAATGTTTTAACCCTATATTTTCGCCAAAATGACACAAAAAGGCAAATGGTTTTCGCCACTTTGCGACAATTTTACATAATTTTTGCAAATTTTGGGTCGATTTGGCGCAAGTTTGCTGAAAGTTCGGCAAAATTTTGGCGTAAATGGTGCGGTGAGTGGCGATAAATTGGCGGTCAATGGGTTGATTGTTGGTAAGTTTTAAAGATTTGCTCTGATTTGCCAAGATGATGGCGAAATTGACGTGCTTTGTCTTGCGTGTCGTGCTTGGCTGCGGTATGATGGCGGTTTAATCACTGTGCGTATCGTCATTTGCCAAAACGATGAACAAATAAGGAAAATAAGGAAAACTCATGACCGCCATCACCGACACCGCTTCATACATGAAAGATGTGGGCAGCCGTGCCAAGCAATGCGCACGCACGCTTGCCGCTGCCGATACCAAGACCAAAAACGCTGCGCTTGCTGCCATCAAGGCAGTTTTGCTGGACAAAAAAGCAGCCATTTTAAGTGAAAACGCCAAAGACGTGGCAAAGGGCGAGCAAAACGGACTGGACAGTGCGCTGCTTGACCGCTTGGCGCTGACGGACGCACGCTTTGATGGCATGGTGGCAAGTTTAAATGACGTCATCGCCTTGCAAGACCCGATTGGCGAGATGAGCGAGATGACGTACCGTCCGTCTGGGATTTGTCTTGGTAAAATGCGTGTGCCGCTTGGCGTGGTGGGCATGATTTATGAAAGCCGCCCAAACGTAACGCTAGAAGCGGCAAGTCTTGCCATCAAATCAGGCAATGCCATCATTTTGCGTGGCGGCTCTGAAGCCTTTCATTCCAATCAAGCCATCGCTGCGTGCATTCACGAAGGGCTTTTGGCGGTGGGTTTGCCTATGGACGGTGTGCAGGTGCTTGCCACGACAGACCGTGCGGCGGTGGACAGCCTAATCACCATGACAGACTGCGTGGACGTGGTGATTCCGCGCGGCGGCAGGGGGCTGATTGAGCGCATTGCCGCCAACGCCAAAGTGCCTGTGATTAAGCATTTGGACGGTAATTGCCACACTTTTATTGACAAGGCAGCGGATAACGAGATGGCGATTTCGGTGGCGGTGAATGCTAAAACGTCTCGTTATGGCACTTGTAACACGATGGAAACGTTGCTGGTACATCAAGACAAGGCGGAGTTAATTGCTGATGTGCTGCGTGCGATGGTGGCAGCAGATGATAAGATGCAATTTCGTGTGTGTACACAAACCCAAAGCGCCTTGGCAAATGCTGCCGATTTGGCAAATCACATCAGTGTTGCCAGCGAAGAAGATTGGTGGACAGAATATCTTGCGCCGATTTTGGCGGTGAAAGTGGTGGCGGATATTGACGCTGCCATCAGCCACATCAACCACTACGGCAGCCACCACACCGATGTCATCATCACCAATGACTATGCCGACAGCCGCAAATTTATCCGTGAAGTGGATTCATCAAGCGTGATGGTGAATGCGTCCAGCCGTTTTGCCGATGGTTTTGAGTATGGTTTGGGCGCAGAAATCGGCATTTCCACCGACAAAATCCACGCACGCGGGCCTGTGGGCTTGCACGGCTTAACTTCCCAAAAATGGGTGGTGTTTGGCGGAGGTGAAGTGCGGTAGGTGAGTGATTGCTATCGCTTTTTCAAGTCTGAACAACCTGCAGGGATTGTGCTTGTAAAGGTTCGGCGTTTAAGATGAAATTTGCATTTTAAAGTCGGACTTTTAATAAAATATTGATTTAAACCCAAAAAACCGCCAACATTTGCTGGCGGTTTTGTCATTCATCAGGCATTTGTCCTGCCAGTGCGTCATGCCAACGGCACGCTTAGTCAATGATAAAATGCTCAATGTCCATTTTCATCATCACTTCGCTTGGCGTGGTCATGGCTTCGGCATGGCTGCTGGTGCGTGGCAGAATTTTTTCAAAATAAAACTCAGCCGTTTGGGTTTTGGCAAGATAAAACTCTTTGGGCTGCTTGCCACCGTTTTTGAGCTTGTCAAACGCCACTGCCGCCATGCGCGCCCAGTGATACGCCATCATCACATAGCCAGAATACATCAAAAAGTCATCAGACGCCGCTGAGACGATGTCGCGGTCTTTGCGCGCGGTGAGCAGCAGGCGCGCGGTGAGCATATTCCACTCAGCGCACAGCTTGGTCAGCGCCCAGACGAACTGGCGCATATCCTTATCCAGTGCGTATTCACCGCACCATTTCATGATGCCTGTGGTGTAATCACGCACCACTTTACCGCCGCCGTGCAGCAGCACTTTACGACCCAGCAAATCCAGCGCCTGCACGCCTGTGGTGCCTTCGTACAGTGTGGAAATGCGTGCATCACGAGCAATCAGCTCCATGCCAGATTCTTTGATGTAGCCGTGTCCGCCAAAGATTTGCTGCCCGTGCTTGGCGGATTCAATGCCAAGTTCGGTCAAAAATCCTTTCAAAATTGGCGTATAAAAGCCCAATTTGTCGTCCCATTTTTTAATCGCGGCTTCATCGCCACGCACCACAGCACTGCTTAGATGATCAGAGTAGCGAGCGGCGTGATAAATCATGGAGCGCGCACCTTCCACAAACGCTTTTTGGGTTAAAAGCATACGGCGCACATCGGCATGATGAATGATGGCATCCGCAGGCTGCTCAGGCTCTTTTGCGCCAGAAAGCGCACGCATGGAGCGGCGTTCTTTGGCGTATGGCAGGGCGTTTTGGAATGCCAGTTCCATGTGTGATAAGCCTTGAATGCCTGTGCCAATGCGTGCGGTGTTCATGTAGGTGAACATCGCTTTTAGCCCTTTATTCGGCTCGCCAATCAAAAATCCTGTCGCGCCATCAAAGTTTAGCACGCAAGTGGCGCTTGAGTTGATGCCCATCTTATGCTCAATCGAGCCGCACGTTACCGCATTACGCTCGCCCAGTGAACCATCGGCATTGACGATAAATTTTGGCACGATGAACAGCGAAATGCCTTTCGTGCCAGCAGGTGCGTCTGGCAGGCGTGCCAGCACGATGTGAATGATGTTTTCGGTCAAATCATGCTCACCTGCCGAGATGAAAATCTTACTGCCTGTGATGGCGTAGCTGCCGTCTGCGTTTGGCGTAGCGCGTGTTTTCATTTGGTTAAGATCCGTGCCGCACTGCGCTTCGGTCAAGCACATCGTCCCAGACCATTCGCCAGAGATGAGCTTTGGCAGATAGGCGTCTTTTTGTGCGTCATCGCCATATTGTAAGATGGTGTTGATTGAGCCTGTGGTGAGTCCCGGATACATCGCCCACGGCCAGTTTGCCGTACCCATCATTTCAGATTTGATGAGATTTAAGGACATGGGCAAGTTCATGCCGCCATAATTTTCAGGATAAGAAATGCCTTGCCAGCCGCCTTCAACAAACTGCTGATACGCCTCTTTAAAGCCTTTTGGCGTGCTGACCTCACCGTCTTTAAATGTACAGCCTTCAGCGTCCGCAGGCTGATACAAAGGCGACAGCACGTTTTCGGCAAAGTCGGCAAACCCTTCTAAAATCATCGCCACCGTCTCGGCATCAGCGCCTGCGCCATTGTCTAGGGCTTTGTAGTGGCCTTGATAATCCAGCACTTCGTTCATCAAAAATTTCATATCACGAAGCGGTGCTTTGTACGTCAGCATGGTCATTTCCTTATTAAATGCGTGGTGTGTTTGGCGCAATCGGTAATCATCGCTTGATAAGTATGCCGATTACGCCAGATGTGAAAATTTCAAGTGTGTTTCACTATACAGGGATTTTAAGATTTACGAAAGGGTCAAAGCATGATTGATAACTTATTTTCATTGAAAATTTATGTTATTCAAACTCATGATTATCAGTGTGGTGCGCAATGTGGCAAAAATTTGGCGGAAATTTGGTAAGAAATTGTCAAAGTTTTGCACAAAATTTAGCGGAATAATTTGGCGCAATAATTTGGTGCAAAACTTATAAAAACCCACAAAAAACCGCACTTTAGCCTAAGCCAAGTGCGGTTTTGAAAAAATGGCGAATTACAGCTTGCACGCACCGCCTTCACAGCCGTCATCATCGCTGTTATCCACGCCGCCTTCTACGGTTATGCCATCAAAATCATTCAGCAAATCGTCCAAGTTGTCAAAATCCAAGCCATCAAGGCTGTCGGCTGTTTCGCTCATAACACTCTCCAAAGATAAATTGTCAAAGGGTAAAATTGCTCGCCAATTTGCCAAATGCGGCTGGCGTGCGTTGTAAGTTGGGCTTGTGCGCCCAATTTCAAGCTGTATTCAAGCTAAAAATGATGATAAATTGACGACAAAAGATAAAATTTAAGCCATTGATTTAAAAGGTATTTTTAAATAAAATCAATGTTAAATCACAAATCCACCTTTTGTAAATCCACCGCACGTCCCGTCCACAGCGTGAACGCCAAAGCCGCCTGATGGATCAGCATACCGTAGCCGTCCGATGTGCGTGCGCCTTGATTGGCAAAATGCGCCAAAAATGGCGATGGCTTGCCGTACATCATGTCGTAGGCAAAATCAGCGCTCAGCGTGGGCGCAAGCGTAAGCGGTGTGCCGTGCGTGGTGGCGCTGGTGGCATTGATGATGACGTCAAAATGTGCGGTGTCTGCGCCCAGCGACTCAAGGCTTTTTATGCTGATGGCGGTGTGGGCGGCAAATTCATCGGCAAGCGTCTGCGCCTTGGCGAGCGTGCGATTAAAAATGGTGAGCGCTGCGCCATGTTCTACCAAGGGCAAAATCGCCCCACGAGTTGCGCCGCCTGCACCCACGATGGCAACGTGCGCGCCTTGCAGATTCACGCCTTGCGCCACCAAATCCGCCACCAAGCCACGCCCATCGGTGTTATCGCCAAATAATTTGCCGTCTTTGATGACAAGCGTGTTCACCGCCCCTGCGCTTTTGGCGTATTCGCTGAGTACTCCTGTGTTTTGGCACAGCGAAAAGGCGATTTCTTTAAAGGGCAGCGTAACGTTTGCGCCTGCGCCGCCGCCATGAAAAAACGCTTCCACCACAGCGGTGAAACTTGCCGCATCATCAGGGCAAAATTGGCGTGAATAGCGAATATTAAGCCCCAAACTTTCGGCAAAAGCGTGGTGAATTTGCGGGCTTTTGGAATGGGCGATGGGATTACCGATGACGATAAAATGCTGCATGAGAGTCCTTGTGCGTGCGTTTTGGGCTTTACATCTTGGGATAAATTTGTTACTTTCGTTGGGAGTTTGCCGTGTTTTGTGGCGCAAGTTTAAATATCAAGTTTGACCGCTTGGCTGCTTGGCATGACGAACCAAGATTAAAACCATAGCTTTAAAATTCGCATAAAATTTAATTTAAAATCAATTATTTAAAACCGCCAGCCACTGCGATGAGTTCGGTCTTTTGCTTAAGTTGTTCGTTCAAGTCATTTGTCTAAAACGGCTGGCGTCATTTTACCCCAACACTTCTTTTGCCACAAGGAAAAACGCCATGCAATCACAAGATGCACCCAAAAACAGCCCACACGCACAAGGCAGCTTGGTACTGCAAGACCCAACGCTACTAAAAACTTGCGCCTACATCAATGGCGAATGGCAAGCGGCAAATGACGGCAAAAGTTTGGCGGTCAAAAACCCAGCCACAGGCGAAATCATCGCTCATGTGCCTGACATGGGCGCAGATGAAGCGAAGCGTGCGGTGCAAGCGGCGCACGAAGCGCAAAGTGCGTGGGCAGCGATGAGTGCCAAGGCGCGCAGTCAGATTTTGCGTAAATGGTTTGACTTGATGATGGCGCACCAAGACGATTTGGCGCGGATTTTGACTGCCGAGCAGGGCAAGCCGTTTGCCGAAGCCAAAGGCGAGATTGCTTATGGCGCGTCTTATTTTGAGTGGTATGCCGAAGAAGCCAAGCGCATTTATGGCGACATCATTCCAAGTTTTGCCAATGACAAAAGAGTGCTGGTCGCCAAGCAGCCCATCGGTGTGTGCGCTGCCATCACGCCTTGGAATTTTCCTTGCGCCATGATTACACGCAAAGCTGCGCCTGCGCTGGCGGCTGGCTGTGCGTTTGTGATTCGCCCAGCTTCGCAAACGCCACTTTCGGCATTGGCATTGGGCGAGCTTGCCCACCGAGCAGGCGTGCCAAAAGGCGTGTTCAACGTCATCACAGGCGCAGCAAGCCAAATCGGCAAAGTGCTGACCGAAGACGACAGAGTGAAAAAATTTAGCTTCACAGGCTCAACCGAAGTCGGCAGAATCTTGATGGCGCAGTGCGCACCCACGATTAAAAAAGTGTCTATGGAGCTTGGTGGCAATGCGCCTTTCATCGTCTTTGATGATGCCGACATTGACGCAGCGGTGGAAGGCGCCATCATCAGCAAATACCGCAACGCAGGGCAGACGTGCGTGTGCGCCAATCGTTTGTATGTACAAAGCGGCGTGTACGATGAATTTGTGGCGAAATTTGCCGAAGCGGTGCGCGCGTTAAAAGTCGGCAACGGCATGGATGCAGGCGTGAGCATTGGGCCTTTGATCGATGAAAATGCGGTGAAAAAAGTTCAGGCGCATTTACAAGATATGCTGGATAAAGGCGGTGAAGTGGTGCTGGGCGGCGAAGCGTGCGGTGATTTGTTCTTTGCGCCAACGGTGGTGAAAAACGCCACGCAGCAGATGAAAGTTGCCACAGAAGAAACCTTTGGGCCGCTTGCGCCAGTTTTTCGCTTTGATGGTGAAAATGACGTGCTGCACATGGCGAACGATACCGAATTTGGCTTGGCGGCGTATTTTTACAGCCGAGACATTGGGCGCATTGTGCGTGTTAGCGAGCGGCTGGAGTATGGCATGGTGGCGGTGAATACGGGCATTTTATCCAATGAAGCTGCGCCTTTTGGTGGCGTGAAGCAGTCAGGACTTGGGCGTGAAGGCTCAAAATATGGCATTGAAGATTATATAGAAATCAAATATGTGCTGCTGGCAGGGCTTGACAGTTAATCGCAAAATCTTGGTTTTTATAACATTGTGATTTTTTCATAAAATCGTGCTTGAAAGACAAAACCGCCAAATAGCCAAATAAGTGCGGTTTTGTTTTGGGTGAATTGGCGCAAGATTGACACAGGATTGGCAAAAAATTAGGGAAAAATTGGGCGAAAAATCATCAAGTCGCACCAAGCTACACTAAGCCACACAAAATTTAAGACGCTTGCAACTCATGCTGCAACTGACAAAACAGCATGGCGGTCATCAATGCGTCATTGAGCGAATCGTGCGCAGGCAAGGCAGGAATGCGCTCGGTTTTGAGCATTTCGTGCAAATGGCGGCGGTCAATGGGCGCATCGGGATTGCGGTTTTGTTGTTTGCGCAGTTTTTGGTCAAGTAGGCTGACATCAATGGCGGCATTTGGCAGTGCTGCGCCCAAAAACGGCTTGGCAAGCGCATTTAAAAACGCCAAATCCATCTGTGTATAAAAGCCCACGATGGGACGCGCACCCAAAAACGGCAACAGCTGCGCCAGCATTTCATCGTAGCTGACACCGTCCGCCACGTCCATCGGTCTAAGCCCGTGAATGACGATGGTGTCTGTCGCAGGCATGATGGGCGGCTTGCAGATGATGGATAGGGCGTTTGCGGTGTCTATGCTAAACGTGCCATGCGTGCGGCTGATTTTGACTGCGCCAAGACTTAAAATGTGGTCGGTTTTTGGGTTTAATCCTGTCATTTCAAGGTCAAGACACACCCATTCATCGGCAGGCGGCGGCGCAAAAAGATAGCCAAATTCTGGGCGAGTGAGCCGAGCGGGCGTTTTGCTGTGCGTGCCAGTTTTGCCAAAGCTGTACAGCCAAGTTTTTAGTGAAGCGAGCATAAATTTCCTTATTTGATTGTCAATCCTTTTTGCTAAATTTTCAACCGATTGGCATATCGGTTGGCAAGCGCATCAGCCGACAAACACATCAAGCCGATAATGGCGAGTGATAAAGCCTTTAAATTCCTTGACCACCGCAAGACTTTCTTTGAGCAAATCACGCTCCAGCGTGGAGAGTGTATTTGGATTGACCTTGCGTGCGTGGCGGTCAGACGTGCTAAGCGCCACGTCTAGGCGTTTGGCAAGGAAAAAATCCAGCGCTTCTTGTAGGTTTTTTGCCAATTTTTCATCAATGGCTTTGGCTTGCACGAGCAAATCTAGGCGTGCGCGTGTGTTTGTGGTGCGAATGCCGTGCTCTAACGCCAAGGCGCGCGTGCCATGCACGATGGGGAAAATGCCCGCCTTTTTTAGGTCAATGTCGTGATCGTGTCCGCCTGTGAATTTCGCCCAAAAACGTGCCGAGCTGCCCATTTGTAAGGTTGCGCCTGCAAAGCGGTTGATGAAATTGGCGGTGGCGGCAGGATAAGCCACTTCAAAAACGTGCGCCATCAAAGCATCAAACAGCGATTTATCACCGCAGACAAAATGCGCATCAAGCAGCGTGGACAGCCACGTCAGCTTATCGCCATGGCTTGCCAAAAACCACGATTGCACTTCGTTTAAAAACTTGCCAAGCGGCTGTCGCCATAGCGCATTCGCCATCATGATACCGCCATCACAAGGCGGATAGCCAAGCTGGGCAAGCGCGTCATTAAAGGCGATGGCGCAGGTTTGGATTTCTTGGAGTAAGGCTTCGTCTGTGCCATCTTTGATGATAAGGGCGTTATCTTGGTCGGTGCGCATGATTTGCTCGCCGCGCCCTTCAGAACCCATCACAATCACGCAGCTTGCCGCTTGTACCGCTGGCGTGGCGATGAGCTGCCAAACTTTGGCGAACACTTGCGCATTCAGGCTTTGCACCACACGCCCAATGACGTGGACTTTCACGCCATTTTGCGCTTGCCCACGAATGTATTTGCCGATGAGCTCTACCGCTGCCGCCACGTCATCGAGCGTTTGTGCGCCATCAAGGCGTGCGCTGATGAGTTCGGAGTGATTGGCAAGGAAATTTAAAAGCTGCGTCTGCCCAATCACGCCTACGATTGCGCCTGCGTCATTGACGATGGGCAAGCGGTGCATACGCTGCTCAAGCATGGTGGTGAGCGCTTCGGCGACTTCGTGGTCTTGGTGAATGGTGCGCACAGGAAAATGGCTAAAATCACGCACGCAGGATTGTAAATCGGCGGCGTTGGCGATGGCGCGGCACAGGTCAGTTTGGGTGAACATACCCATTTTTTTGTCATTATCTGCCGCATCATCAACGACTAAAACGTGCTTGGCGTCAGCGGCTGTCATCGCCATGGCAGCCATCTGCAAGCTGGCGTCTGAATCCACAAAGTGCGCAGGGCTGATGTATTCGCCAAGTTCACGGATTTGGCGGTGCAGCAGTGCTTGGTTTTCGTGGTGGGCGTGGCGAGTTTTTTGGGTGTGGCTGCGTGCCGCCAAATCAGCAAACAGCAGGGCATTTAATGCGCTGTTTTTCTGGCTGGCTGCATTCACCGCATCGCCTGCCAAATGGTACAGCAGGCTTTGTTCTTGGGTGGTGATGTCGTAGGCAAGTCCTGATTTGTCCTTGGCAAAAAACCAATCGCCCGCACGCAGACCTGCAATCAGCTCGCCGTGCTGTGATTGGGTGAGCTTGCCTTTGATGATGATAAAAAAGTCGTCTTGCCAAGCGGTGGGCAAGGTTTCGTTTTGCGCCAAATAAATCATCTTGGCGTGGCGTGTCAGCTCGCTGCGTTCGGTGTCGGTCAGCACATCAAAGGGCGGCTGGGTCAGCTGAAGTAGCGTTTGAGCGGTCATAAAAGTCCTTTTTATGAGAAAGAGTGTGTGAATTTAGCGGTCAATCCTTGGCAACAGCCTAAGCACCAGTTACACCAGCAAATCTTGATATTCTGGCGTTTTGTCGATGATTGCCGCCACAAAGCTGCACGTTGGTATCACCTTTTTGCCATTGGCGCGCGCATAATCTAGGGCGTGCTTGACAAGCTGCTTGCCAAGTCCACGACCACCCAACTCACTTGGGACGATGGTGTGATCATAATCCAGCACGTCATCGCTGACGATTTCGTAGCTTAAATAGGCGGTGTGTCCGTCAATTTGCGTCTCAAAACGGCGGCGTTCTGGGTGGTGGGTGATGGTGGTCATGATAAATCCTTGTTGTTTTATAGTTTGGTGTTTTGTGATTTGGTGTTAAAAGCGGTTTGTCTTGCCATCATAATGCAAAATTTGCCGTGTGTAAATGGTGGATTATGCTTTGTGGTTGGTGTTTGTGGTTTGTATTTGTGGGCGGTGTGCGTTTGTTGTTGATTTGTAAGATGAATTGTCATTTATTGTACAATCTTGTACAGTGATTGGTACGGCGAAAGCCAATCGCAAAACCAATCGTAAAATCAGTCATTGACAAAATAATCACGGAGAACATCATGAACGAAATTCAAAATCATAATTTAGCCGCCAATCCCAAGCCAATCAGCCTAGGCGAATGGCTGCTGACACTGCTGATTTTATCCATTCCTGTGGTGAATATCATTGCGCTTTTGATTTGGGCGTTTAGCCGCAGCACCAATCCAAGTAAGTCCAATTTTGCCAAAGCGCAGCTGATTTTTATTGTGCTGGTGATTATTTTTGCTGCTGCTTTTGCGCTTTTCGGCATTAAGATGGGTGCGATGAGTGTTTGACGCTGGCGCATTTAAATTGGTAAGTTTTAAAAATGCTTTTTAAAATGCGCTTTAAATTGGCGAGTTTAAAGGGTGAATTTAAAAGGGCGGAATTTAAAAATGAACAATCGGTCAAACTTAGCAAAACCTATCGGTGATTTGCCAAAAAATTATCCAAAAGTTTCCCTAAAATTGCCCTGAAATTAGCCCAAAATCCCTAAAAACACACAAACACGCCTTAAGTTCGTACTTGGGTGTGTTTTTTGTGATGAATAGGCGAAATTTTTGCGCTAAAGTCTGTTATAATATGAAAATTTATTTGCACAGCCAGACAATTTGCCAAATTGTTACCAAATTGGGGTAAGACATTATGATGACTATCATCGCTGGACATCGTTATTTGACCGATTTTCAAGCCCAAAAACTGCTAAGCCAACTGACCAAAGCAGGACTTAGTGTAGATTCCATCGCAAGCCAGCAGGTGTATGTGTTTGACACTGCGCTGTCTGACGCTGAGCGCACCAAAGCGCTCAATCTGCTCAATCAAGGCGAAGCGCCTGCACCGATGGCGGCTGCCGATGACGAGCTTTTGGTGGTGGTATCGCCACGTTTTGGGACAATCAGCCCATGGTCATCAAAGGCGAGCGACATTTTTCGCAACTGCGGCGTGAACGTAAACCGCATGGAGCGTGTGCTGGTATTTATCCTAAAAGGCAAAGATTTGCCAAGCAAATTGCCAGCCGCTGCCGAAGCGGTGCTGCACGACCGCATGACCCAAAGTTTGGTGTATGCGCTTGATGACGTGGCGGCTTTGTTCGTTGATGGCGAGCCTGCGCACCTTGAGCAAGTGGACATTTTAGGACAAGGGCGCGTCGCACTTGAAAAAGCTAATACCGAATTTGGCTTTGCTTTGTCTGGCGAAGACATTGATTATTTGGTGGAAAATTTCACCAAACTTGGGCGCAATCCGACTGACGTTGAGCTGATGATGTTTGCCCAAGCCAACTCAGAGCATTGCCGCCATAAGATTTTCAATGCCGAATGGACGATTGATGGGCAAGTGCAGCCAAAATCGCTGTTCAAGATGATTAAAAACACGCACGAAAAGCACTCAGAAGGCATTTTGTCGGCATATAAAGACAACGCTGCGGTGATGGAAGGCTTTAAAACGCCACGTTTTTATCCGATCAAAGACGCAGCAGGCAATGCCGTTTATGACTTTCATGATGAGCAAATTGACATCTTAATGAAAGTAGAAACGCACAACCACCCAACCGCCATTGCGCCATTTGCAGGGGCGGCGACAGGTGCTGGCGGTGAGATTCGTGACGAAGGTGCGACAGGTCGTGGCGGTAAGCCAAAAGCAGGCTTGGCAGGCTTTAGCGTGTCGCATTTGCACTTGCCAAATATGCCAGAAAAATGGGAAACGTCAGGCAAAGTCTCTGCCAAAGATTACGGCAAGCCTGAGCGCATGGCGAGTGCGCTTGATATTATGATTGAAGGGCCGCTGGGCAGTGCAGCCTTTGCCAATGAATTTGGTCGCCCAAATCTGAACGGCTATTTCCGTACGTTCCAGCTGGACACGTCAGAAAACCAAGACGGCAGCCAAATGCGTGGCTATCATAAGCCGATTATGATTGCTGGCGGCTATGGCAACATCAAGCGCAATTTGGTACAAAAAAACACCATCAAAGCAGGTGATTTGCTCATCGTTTTGGGTGGGCCTGCCATGCAAATCGGCTTGGGCGGCGGCGCAGCAAGTTCGGTGGACAGCGGCGAGCTGGACGAAGGCTTGGATTTTGCGTCTGTGCAGCGTGATAATGCCGAGATGGAGCGTCGTTGCCAAGAAGTGATTGACACTTGCTGGGCGATGGCAGCTGATGGCGACGATAAAAACCCAATCGTATCAATTCATGACGTGGGTGCAGGCGGCTTGTCAAACGCCATGCCAGAGCTGGTGGACGATCACGAGCTGGGTGCGCATTTGAATTTGCGCAAAGTGCCATCGCTAGAAGCAGGTATGTCGCCAATGGCGATTTGGTCAAACGAAGCCCAAGAGCGTTATGTGCTTGCCATTGCGCCAGAAAGTGAAGCGCTGTTTGATGAGATTTGTGCGCGTGAGCGTTGCCCTTATGCCATCTTGGGCGTGGCAACGGACGTGCGTGAACTAAAAGTGGACGACAGCCTATTGCCAGAGCAGCCTGTGGATATGCCAATGCAAGTGTTGCTTGGCGGTACACCGAAAATGAAACGCAGCTTTGAGCGTAAGCCAAACGCTTTGCGTGCGCTGGACGTGAGCGGTGTAGACTTGGCAGAGAGCATCAAAGACGTGCTGCGCCACCCAACCGTTGCCAGCAAATCGTTCCTAATCAGCATTGGCGACCGCTCAATCACAGGTATGGTTACTCAAGATCAGTATGTGGGTCGTTATCAAGTGCCTGTGGCGGACTGCGCCGTTACCATGACAGGTTTGATGGCGGACACAGGCGAGGCGATGGCGATGGGCGAGCGCGCGCCAGTTGCCTTGATTGACCCAAAAGCGTCAGCACGTCTGGCGGTGGGTGAAGCGGTAACCAACATCGCTTCGGCACGCATTGCCAAAATTTCTGACATCACGCTGTCTGCCAACTGGATGGCGGCGTGTGGCGATGAGCGTGAAGACGCAGCATTGTTTGACGCGGTACACGCTGTGGGCGAAGAGCTTTGCCCTGCGCTGGGCATCACCATTCCTGTGGGTAAAGACAGCTTGTCCATGAAAGCAGGCTGGGCAGACGCAGACGGTGATAAGAGCGTAACTTCACCGATGAGCCTTATCATCACAGCCTTTGCGCCAGTACAAAACGTCGCCAAGACCATCACGCCAGAGCTTGTCAATGCAGACAGTGCGCTGTATCGTTTGGATTTGTCGCGCGGTAAATTGCGCCTTGGCGGTTCGATTTTTGCCCAGACGCTTAGCCAGCTTGGCGATGAAGCGCCAGATTTGGACAACAGCGAAGATTTGGCGAAGTTTTTTGCCTTTATCCAAGCGGCAAACGAAGCAGGTGTGATTCGTGCGTATCATGACATTGGCGATGGCGGCTTGCTTGCGGCAGTGGCAGAAATGCAGTTCACGAGCCGCAGTGCGGTGTCTTTGGCATTGACTGATGATGATTTGCTTGGTCAGCTGTTTGCCGAAGAGCTTGGTGCGGTGGTGCAAGTTTTGCCAGAGCAAGTTGAAGCGTTCATCGCCCTTGCTAATGAGCATGGCGTGGCAGAGTTTACAAGCCTAGTCGGTCAAGTAACGGCAACGCCAGCAGGCGGCGCAGGTCTGGACGTGCTAACTATCAGCACGCCAACGCAAACGCACCGCTTTAGCCGTGCCGAGCTGCAGCAAGAATGGACGAAAGTCAGCCACAGCATTGCAAGTTTGCGTGATAATCCAGAATGTGCTGACCAAGAATTTGCCTTGATTGGCGATGAAAATCATCATGGCTTGATTGCGCAGGCGAATTTTGAGCTGGATTTGGCGGTAGAAGCGCCGTATGTGAACAGCCGCACCAGCCAGCCAAAAGTGGCGATTTTGCGTGAGCAAGGCGTGAACGGCCACCTAGAGATGGGCGCAGGCTTTGTGCGTGCAGGCTTTGATGCGGTGGACGTACACATGAGCGATTTGATGAGCGGCCGTATCAATTTGCGTGATTTTGAAGGCTTGGTGGCGTGCGGTGGCTTTAGTTATGGCGACGTGCTGGGCGCAGGTTCTGGCTGGGCAAATTCGGTGCTGTTCCACGATGAGCTGCGTATGCAATTTGCACGCTTTTTCCATCGTCCAGAGACCTTTGCGCTGGGCGTGTGTAACGGCTGTCAGATGATGAGCCAGCTTAAAGATTTGATGGTGGGCGCAGAGCATTTCCCACGCTTTACGTTCAATAAATCGGCACGTTTTGAAGCACGCACGGTGAACGTACGCATTGAGCGCACCAAATCTGTGCTGCTAAAAGGTATGCAAGACAGCATTTTGCCAATCGCCATTGCACACGGTGAAGGCTATGCCGACCTAGACGAAAAATCATTGCGTGAGCTGACGCTGCAAGGTCAAATCGCCATGCGCTATGTGGACAGCCAAGGCAACCCAACCGAGCATTATCCGCTAAATCCGAACGGTTCGCCAGAAGGTATCACAGGCGTGTGCAGCAATGACGGCCGTGTTACTTTGATGATGCCGCACCCAGAGCGTACTTTGCGCGCGGTGAATCACTCTTGGAAACCTGACGAGTGGACGAATGACGGTGCGTGGATGCGTCTGTTCCGTAATGCGCGTGCGTTTTTGCGTTAATAATTGACGGCAAGTTTAGCCGTTTGGCTGAACACTAAAAATAAGACAAACCTTGGCTTTTGGTCAAGGTTTGTTTTTTATAAATGGTGGACTGCACGAGATTTGTAAGTTGGGTTTGGAAATGATGTGTAATTTAGGTTTGTGAACGATGGGTAAGTTGGGTTGCGCTTGCGAAAACCCAACATGGGGCGAGATTTTTCCGCAAAACGCTGGGTTACGCTGTCGCTAACCCAACTTACAAGCAGTCGCTAATTCAACTTATGAGCTGCTGCCAATCTAATTTACAAGCCGCCACTAATCTGATTTATGAGCCACCTTCCCAATCCAGCCCACAAGATTGGTTTTAAACCAACTTCCCCATTTTTTGTAAAATTTTCCCAATAAGTTTTGGGGTTTTGCTTGAAAGGCGGGCAAAATTGCGCTAAAGTAAAGCCATCAACCCACCATTGCAAGGAGTGCAGCCATGCCAACCACCACCGTTCAGCGCACTTATCGTGTTTTGCGAGAAGACACGCAGGCGTTATTGATTGACACCCAAGAAAAATTTGTGCCGCACATTGACGGCATGGATGCGCTGGTGTCGCGCGCCAGCATTTTGGTGCAGGGCTTGAATGCGCTTGGCGTGCCAATCACGGTGAATGAGCAGTATCCGCAGGGCTTGGGCAATACCGTGCCTGAGCTTGCCAAGCTATTACAAGACGCACCGCACTTTGAAAAACGGGCGTTCAGCTCGGTGGACGATGCGCCCACATGGCGACATCTTGCCATGCAAAACCGCCATCATGTGCTGCTGTTTGGCATTGAAGCGCACGTCTGCGTACAACAAACGGCGCTGGATTTGCTGGATAATGGTATGCAGCCGATTTTGGTGGTGGACGCGATTGGTTCACGCAACGCCTACGACCGCAAAATCGCCATTCGCCGTATGCGCAGGGCAGGCGCTGTGGTAACGACCACCGAAGCGATTTTATTTGAGCTATTGCGCTCAAGCAGCGACCCTGCGTTTAAGACCATCAGCCAGCTGGTGAAATGAGCTGGCGCAGCGGATTTGGACGGTTTGCTGTGCGAAAATCTTGTTTTTCACGCAGCAAAACCAATTCATCAATAAAATCCATCAACAAAAGTTACATAAACAAACACGCCAAGTGCAAACTTTAGGCGTGGTTTGTGGTATGATAGCGACTTTGAGCTTAGGCTGGTAAATGAGCCAGCTTTTGCGCTTATTTTGCTTAAATTTCTTGCCATCAAGGCAAGTTTTAAACGCTCGCATTGGCGTTTTATCAATTTATTCAATTATTCAATCAAAACATCGTGTCATTGAACACCAAGGATTTATTATGAAATTGCACACCACAGTATTGGCGATTTTGGCGGCTGGCGTTTTGGTAACGGCTTGCGCAGTTTTGCCAACGCCTGAAGCTGCACCGACAACCACAACCACCGCAGCCGCCGCCCCTGCCAAGACAGCCGCCGCACCTGTCATGAACACCACCAATGATGCCAATGTAAACATGGTGGTGAATGCTTTTGTGGTGTCAAAAGACGCAGCAGGCAACGAAACGCTGACCCCTGTGGGCATGAACACGCCAATCAGCAAAGGGCAAATCGTGGAATATCAAGGTCTGTTCACCAATCACGGCACAAACCGTGTGCGCAAGATGGTGGCGACCATGGACATTCCAAAAGGCGCGGAGCTGGTGGGTAACATCGAGCCTGCCATCGCCCAAGCCACGATGGACGGCGGCCGTTTTGTGAATATGCCGATTCGTGTGAGCGTGAACGGTCAAGCGCAAGAGCTGCCATTGGCAAATTACAAGGGCTTGCGCTGGACGATTGAAGAGCTGGGCATTGGCGCAACGGCAGTGGTAAAATACCGCGCTAAAATTCAGTGATGGTAATTTGGCTGATTTTTAGTCAATCGAGCTGAAAGTTTCGTTTGAAAACTGGCTGAAATTCGCTGAAATTTACTGAAAAGTAGCTAAAAATTATCCAAAACTTACCTGAAAAACTTACCCAAAAAGCCAGACTGAGTGTTTGGCTTTTTTTGTTGTCTAAATAACATGAATAGAGTTTGAGTAACGTTGATTTGGCGTGAAATGTTGGTGTGAAATATTGGCACGAAATGCTGAATAAATCTTGGCGTGGTTTAGCTTTGAGCTAAATTTAAGATGTGCGATGGGGTATAATCCACTTGACAATACGCATCAAAATCGCACAGCCCAAAAAGCAACCGCTCACTAAAATCGGCGCGACAATCAGCCCTGTAACGACAGCCATGCGCCTGCCTGTGTCCGAGACGACCGCTTGCATGACTTTTTCTTGCTCTGGGGTGATTTCATCGCCATCAAAAAAGCCATCATTATTTAAATCATAGCTGGCTAAAAGTGCTTGCAAGTGTGCGTCCGTTGCCAGCGCACCGCCGACTACCAATCCATAAACCACCACGCAAGCGAGCAAAAACACCAGCGCCAAATGAATGCGGTATTTGCGTGCCAAAAAATATGCCAAAAATGGTGTGATGAATATCAAAGCGATTAAGAATTTGGCGAGCGCATTGAGCAAAAAGACGGTCATGAGTGCAAGGCGGTGCGTGATTGTGCCACGGTGTGCGTTGGCGTGTAACAAAAAGGCGTGGGTGGCGGTTTTGATGAATTGATGAATATAAAAAAGCCTTGAAAATCAAGGCTTTAGTGTTTTTCGGAGTGTAAAAGTGGTGGAGATGGCGGGAGTTGAACCCGCGTCCGCCAGCACTACGCCCATGACTCTACACGCTTAGAATCTGTCTATGGCTTTAATCCGCACCGAACCGACAGTCAGGTAGGCTTGGACGATTTGCTAAAATTTCGCCTGACTCATCGCAACGCTAAGTCAAACTAACCTTTGTGCGTTCGCATCGGGGTGAGCAACCAGACCAAAGGTAATCTGTGCCGACCCAAGCGCCCTTAGGCAGCTAGTGCGTAAGTTTCGTCGTTTGCGACTATTTTAAATGTATGTTGATTTACAAGAGGCATACACTCTTGACGTGCATCATTAGGTTTCATTACCAGCGTCGAAGCCAGAACATCCCCAATGTGGATTTTATCAAGCCAGCCTAAGCCAAAATGACAAATCCGAACTCTGATTGTAGCAAAAATTGGCGTAAATGGCAAGTAAACGACAAGCGATTGGCAAAATTGAGCGCCAAATCATCAATTTGCTCACGCTTGGCGTAAATTATAACACCTGTTACAACGCCTGTGCTTCGGTGCGTGCGCCTGTTTTGTCAATATAGTACACTTCATCGCCATCAACCACAAAGGCTGAGCCGTTGATAAAACTTGATGCCAAATCGTATTTGATATCAATCACCACGTCGCCATTTTTATCAATAAAACCAAAGCGATACAGCGTGTCGCCAGCGTCATCGGTGCCGTACGCCTTACCAACGAGCGCAAGTCCTTCGGCAAAATCTTCTACATAATCAAACTTCGGGGCGATGGCGATTTTGCCTGATTTGTCCATAAATCCCCAAAGTTTGCCTTGGCGTACCGACACCAAGCCATTTTCAAACCAGTTGCCCGTCTCGGCGTGCGTGGGCTTGATGACGATTTTTCCTGATTTGTCAATGAAGCCGTAGCGTGAGTTTTGCATGATTTTGGCGCGGCCTTCCCAAAATCCCCAAGCGTCCGCAAATTGTGGCTTGATGGCGATGTTGCCGTCTGGGCGCAAGTAGCCGTATTTGCCGCCTTGTTTGATGAGCGCCATGCCGTCATCAAAGCCGTGCGCTTCTTCGTATTTGGCAGGAATTACCACGTCGCCATGTTTGTTGGCAAAGCCGTACAATTTGCCTTTGCGCACCACGTTTAGCCCTTCGTTGTATTGGCAGTCGGCGGTCAGGCGGTCAAATTCGTAACCTTTTGGCAGCTTGATGTTCGCTTCGCACGCATCGCCTTGCCCCACGTCTTCAATGTCGCCCAAAACGATGGTCTGCGTGTTTTGTGCGTGGGCGGATAGGGCGAAAGTCGCCATCGTCAATGCGCCAAGTGCCAGCTTACGAATCGTTGTCATGATAAAATCCTTGTGTGTCTTAATTTTGATTTAAGTGTTTGAATTTGGGTGTCTTGATTTGTGATTTTGATTTGTGTATCAAAATAGTGGCAAATATGCCAACAGTTGTGCTAAAAAATTGTACCAAAAGCTGTGCTAAAAATTGTGTCAAGCAAGACAAGTTTAAGTGTTTAATTTTAACACGTTTTTTGTGGTCAATAAAAACTAAACCTGTGAGCAAATTTTGGCTTGATGGCGCATTAGTTTAGCATAAAAGCGTGTGCGACAAGTGTTTTGTTTGTTGATTTTTGTATGGCTTGGCTTTCAGGCGTGGTTGATTTTGGAAGTGGCTGTTTGGGCGCAGGCTGGGCGTGCTGCGTGCAAGCACTTGGCGGAGTTTTGCGCCAAATTTGTGGGAATTATTCAGAAGGCTTTGGCGATGATTTAGCACGATAAGCGTGATTTAGGGCGTGCGCCGCCATTTCAAGAGCGGCAGGCTCACCATGCAGCGCAACGTGGCGAATCATCTTAGAAGGGGCGTGCGCCAGCGTCTGCGTGAGCTTGTGGGCAAATTCAGCCAGCACGGTTTTGCTGTCTGCGCCATCGTCAAGCGCAAGCATAGCTTCTTCCAGTAGGCGTGTTTTGTGCCACTGAGCGGTGCTGCGGTAAGCGGCAATCTGACTGCGCGCGGTCTGTACTTGTGCCTGATGCTCGATGTCCAGCACCAGCTGACTGATGAGAATCTCAGCTTCCACGGCGGCTTGTTTGCGCTCTTGTAAGTTGCCTGCGATGACGTGCTGCAAGTCGTCCACCGAGTACAAATACACATCATCAAGCGTGCCTGCGCTCGGCTCAATGTCTCTAGGCACCGCCAGATCCACCATCAGCATGGGTTTGTTGCGGCGGCGTTTTAGGGCGGCTTTTGTCATGTCATAAGAAATCAGCGCCTGCATACTGCCGCTGCAGCTGCTCACCACGTCCGCTTGGTGCAGCACGTCGTCCAGTGCGCTCAGCCCCACCAAATCCACCGTCAATGGGCGATTTGCCTGCGCTGCCATCTCATGCAGTTCACGCGCCAGATTTTCGGCACGCTCACGGCTGCGATTGGCGATGATGATGTGCTTCATGCCAAGTGCGGCAACGTTATGCGCCACCAAGCGGTTCATTTCGCCAGCCGCCACAAGTAAAAACGTCTGCTCGCTGGGTTCATCAAAGATTTGCGTTACCAGCTTGGCGGTGGCAAAACCAAGCGTAACCGCCTGCTGACCCACGCTGGTATCACGGCGCACGATGCGTGCTGCGGCAAAGACTTGCTGCGTCAGCCAGCCAAAATCACTGCTGATACCGCCATGCTCACGAGACAGCGCAACCGCTTGGCGAATTTGCCCCAAAATCTGTGGCTCGCCTAAAATCATCGAATCCAAACCTGCCGCCACACGCAGCCAGTGATTCAGCGCACGCGCACGCTCATAAATGTACAAATATGGCGCAATTTCCGCAAAATTTACGCCCTTAAAATCAGCAAGCCACTGACAAACCTTGGCGATTTGTTCAGCGTAGACAAATTCATCGCCATCTGTGTGCGCATCTGTATTGGCAAGGGCAAGCAAGGCGTGCGCTTCGTCATTGCCTGCTGAATTTTTGTCATCAGCAATGCCGATGTACAGCTCGCTGCGATTACAAGTGGAAACGATGGTGCAGCCATCACTGAGTGCGCCAAGTTCGCCAATCGCCACAGGCAAATCCGCACCAAACGACAACTTCTCCCGCAATTCAACGGGAGCAGTTTTGTGATTGACACCGATGACTGCTAATTTCATGGATTGACTTAAGCTAAAAATGGCTGAGAATAAATCGTGCATTATAGCATTTTTCTTGAAGTGATAACAGTAAAAGGCACAACATTCTTGTGAAAATTCTTTTAAAATCTACTTTTTGTATTTTTAAATGTTTAAAAATCCATCAGCAAACCGCAAAGAATAAGGCGCAGATTTTGGCACAAAGTTTGTGTAAATCTTATCAAAGAGCCTTGCGCTTTGGGATTTTCCTTTTATAATAGACAAATTTGGCTTAAAAATTTGCAAGCCTGCCTAAGTCGCCAAGTTTGCTGTTTGTTTGATGGGCAAGTCTTGGGCTTGGGTCTTAGAGTTGGGGCTTGTGTTTTGATAAATCAGCCCAACTTAACCTTTATAAACTTACTATTTTGCCGTTAAATCCAGCAAGTCATTAAACGCATTATCATGATTTTAAAACCGCGCCACGCCAATCGCCATTTGGCATCGCAGCCGCACAAAAGTTTGCCAAATCGCTGGCAAAAACTGGGTGCGCTGGCAGCGGCGTGTGTGCTTGCTGTGCTGCCTGTGAATGCAAAAGCAGAATCGGTATTTGATCCGCTGCTGCGAATTTTGTTGCCGTTTTATCAGCCGAGCGACAAATCCACTCAAGATAATTCCGCCCAAAGCGATGATTCTGCCCAAGACGACAGCTTCACCCACGAAAACGAGCAAACTACGCCAAACGCTCAGCACACGAACGATATACACGCTGACGAAGGCGATGACGCATGGTTTCAGCACGCAGATGATGGCAGCGATGATGCGTATTTGCCTGCCGATGGCATAGAAGCGGATACACCAAAAAAAGGCGTGATTCGCCATAACGAAGCGCAGGCAAAGCGTGTGGCGAGCGGTGAATTTGGCGTGGAAGATTTGCCAGATGAGCTGTTTGATGAGTTGATTGTGGCGTTTGACACCACGCCGATGATTGATTCGCCAGATTTAGAAGCACTGCTGTACGCTGAATTTGCCGCTGATCGTGGCAATCCTGAGCAGGCGCTCACCATCTACAAGGCGGAATCTTTTAAACAAAACGCCACGCCAGTATTTGAGCGTGCGCTTGGTTTGTCCATAGAATACGAAGAGCCAGCAGTGTCGCTTGCCTTTGCGACCGCTTGGCAAATGCGCAATCCAGAGCATATTCCTGCGTGGTTTTATGTTACGCATTTGGCGATTAAAGCAGGGGATTACGACCAAGCCGCCAAAATGCTGGCGATGATTTTACAGTACGATCCGCATTCGGATTTGTCGCAGATTTTCACAGGCATTTTGCCCAATGCGCCAGCCGATCAGCGCGCGCTGTTTGTGGCGTTGCAGGACGTTGATGGTGCGGATAATGCTTCGGTGTCGGTGCTGCGAGCAGGTCTTTTAATGCGCCTAAGCGAGTATCAGGCGGCACTTTTGCACATCAATCACGCTTTGACGCTTGAGCCTGCCAATCTTGCGCTGATTAACCTAAAAATTGATATTTTACAATCACTTGGCGATACTGATGCCCTGTGGCAATTTATCCACGCCAAGCGCAGCGAGCTGCCGCACGAGCATTCTTTGTATTTGTATGAAATCCGCACGCTCATCAATCAAGGCGATCTGATGGGGGCGTGGCGCTTGCTCCAAGAAGCGCTGGCACACACCCAAAATGCCGATGTCATGCTGCTTGGCGGCCTAGTGGCGTTGGACGTGGGCGATTATCATGCCGCCATTGATTTGATGAAATCACTCACCCAAGTGCCAGAATTTCGCAGTCAGGCGCATTATTATTTGGGCATTGGCTATGAGCGGCTGGGCGATTTGGCGCACGCACGCACGCATTATGAAAAAGTGGACGATTATGAGCATGTGCTGGACGCACGCACCAAAGTGGTGGGCTTTTATCTGCTGGAAAACCGCGTGGACGCTGCGATGGCGACCTTGGTGCGCCTGCGTGATGATTATGAAATGCTGGCGGCGGACAGTTATATTTTACAAGCGGAAATTCACTTGCGCCAAAATGACAAAGAAGCCGCCAAGGATTTACTCACCGTTGCCACGCGCCAATATCCAGACGATGACCGCCTGCTGTACGCAAGCTTCCAGCTTTTAGAAAATGAGCTGACCGCTGATGAAAAACGCCAAGCGGTTGCCAAACTTTTGGAGCTGGACGGCTACAATCCACGCTATCAGCTGATGAACGCACGCCTGATTTTGGCGGACAATCCAAACGATGCGCCTGCGCTTGCCACCGCCCAAAACATCAGCTTGATTGGCGTGGACGACCCTTTGTATGACAGCGCATTGCAGCTAGAATCGCTTGTGGTATTGTCCGAACACGCACTCAAGCAAGGCGATTATCAAGCGGTGATTGATATGCTGCAAATGCCTTATGACGTTGCACCAAGTGTACAAACAGGCGTGCTGCTGCTGCGTGCTTATCAGGGCTTGGGCGATGATGGCATGGTGGCTGAGCTGTTGGCGGATTTGCAAGCACGCTTTGGTACAGCGCAAAGCACGCCAGTGCAAGGGCAAGGATTTTAAACGTGCAATTTTGATAAAAAACTGGCGAAAAACTGGCACAAAAATCAGAAATATCACACACAACAAGCGCAAGAATTTTGCGCTTTTTTTGTTTTTAATGAATATAAAATTTAGCAAAATTGACAAGGCTTGTCAGATAAGCGTTTGGCTAAGCATTTGACGAGCGAAACGACTTTCTTTCGTATTGGCTACATTTTTTGGCTTTATTTTTTTGGTGGGGCGTGGTAAATTGGCAGGCAAGCAGATTTATCGGCTGGTTTATAACCGATTGGCAAGCAAATTGTCGGTAAATTATCGGCACGCCATCAGTGAATTGTCGGCAAGTCTTGGCAAGTTTGGCAAAAGTTGGCGTACGTTTTATGTTGCTGTCAAGTTTTGCTATAAATTTTTACCATCAAGTTTTTTATCATTAAATTGTTATAACCAAAAATTCATCAAAGTTTATCTTATGGCACGTTTTTTTAAGTTTTCTAGTCAGCGCACGCTTGTGCGTTCGTCCGTTTTTGCTGTGGCGATGGTGGCGTTGGCAGGCTGTCAGACCACTCAAAGCGTCAAGCCTGCCGTGAGTGCAGCTGCCACCGCCAATGCGCCTATCGCCTTTAATATCACAGGCAAAATCGGCATTACCAGCGTGTCTGAAGCAGGCAAGCAGGCGGGCAGTGCTTTTTATGCATGGGGACAGCAGGGCGAGCGTTTCGCCATTGATTTGACAGGCGCGCTAGGACTTGGCGCAACGAGCATCCGCTACGATGGGCAAACGGCTGTGCTAAGCAGCGAGCGCACAGGCGAAATCAGTGCAGACAGCCCAGAACGCTTACTTTTGGCAGCGACAGGCTGGCAAGCGCCCATCAGCCAGCTGCCTTATTGGGTGCTGGGACGCAGCGCACCGTCTGATGACGCACGCAGCACGGACGAGTCGGCACGTCTTGCCACTGCCAAAAATGGTGCGTGGACGGCGCAATTTGACTACCGCACCAACGAAACCCAGCCGTATCGCTTGCGCATTACGCATGACGATGGCTCGCGTGTGGTGATGACCATCAATCATACGCCTTAGCTGCAAGCCTTTTGTCGCTCATTTCATCGCTTATTATCTAAATAAAGGTGCGCCATGCAGACTCTTTCGCTTTTTTCACCTGCCAAGATTAACCTGTTTTTACACATCACAGGGCAGCGTGATGACGGCTATCATAATTTACAAAGCGTGTTTCGTGCGCTTAATTTTGGCGATGAGCTAGAGTTTACGCTACTCTCTGCCAGCGATGATGTGCCGCTTGTAACGCTGATTGGTGCTGATGGCTTGACCGAGACGGCGGCGGACAATTTGATTGTCAAGGCGGCGGCATTGCTTGCCGATAACTACCCAAAAGCTGCCAAGCCTGTTACCATCACGCTAAATAAGCGCATTCCGACTGGTGCAGGGCTGGGTGGCGGCTCTAGCAACTGCGCTGCTACGCTTGTGGCGCTTAATGTGCTGTGGGAGCTGGATTTGCCGCTTGATGAGCTGCTTTTATTGGCGGCGGCTTTGGGGGCTGACGTACCGTTTTTTGTGTTTGCGCAGTGCCAGCACCCTGACGCCATCGCCACGGGCATTGGCGAGCAGCTTACTGAAATCACGCTGCCTGATTGTGATTATTTGCTGCTTTTGCCAGAAGTGCATTTGGCGACCGCTGAGCTGTTTTGTGATTTAAATTTGCGCAAAGATGCGCCCATCATTGATGATTTGCCTGCGCAAGTGTCTGATTTTGCTGAACAATTTAATCCACCGTTTCATAATGCCTTTGAGCCGATTGCCACCGCTTATGCACCAGATGTGGCGGCAGCGCTCAATTACCTGCGCACGCTTGAGCCTGCAGCGGGCGGTGTGGCACGCATGACAGGGACGGGCAGTGCGGTGTATTTGCCGATTGTGGCGAGCGTGGACGCAGACACTCGCCAAGCGTGGCTTGAGCGTGCGCCAAGCCGTGCGTTCATCGTCTCAAATCTAAAAACTGCCGAGCCAAACGCAGCCGATGTGGCGGATAAATAAGCAAATTTTGAGGGCGATTTACCCAATAAACTTGCCAAAATCCGCCAAAATCCGCTAAAAAATTAGTAAATTGACTAAAAATTACTAAAATTTAGCAAAAAGTGATAAAAAACACTTGCAACTTTTAAAAATATCGGTATAATGGCGAGCCTATAAAGGGGTATCGCCAAGTTGGTAAGGCATCAGGTTTTAATCCTGACATTCGTTGGTTCGAGTCCAGCTACCCCTGCCATATTATTAGTGTTAAGCTCCATTCACTAAAAGCAATCAAGCCAGCCGTTAAGGTTGGCTTTTTTGTTTGCGTGATTGTGTGTGCGGTTATGTCGCTGTTTTGTTTTCGTGGTTGCGTGGCGTAAGTTTTTAGCTCTTTGGGAGAATTTGTGTGATTTTAAGAAAATTTACGGCAAGTTTTTGCTCATCTTGATTGAAAATCACAAAAAAACTTGAAAAAACACTTGCAACTTTTAAAAATATCGGTATAATGGCGAGCCTATAAAGGGGTATCGCCAAGTTGGTAAGGCATCAGGTTTTGATCCTGACATTCGTTGGTTCGAGTCCAGCTACCCCTGCCATATTATTAGTGTTAAGCTCCATTCACTAAAAGCAATCAAGCCAGCCGTCAAGGTTGGCTTTTTTGTTATCTTGACTTGCCAAAAACACAGAAATTCTTTGATAAAATTACTGCAAAATTTGCGCAAAAATGCTAAAATAGTTAGGCAATGCAACTTTTCGCGAACGCTACCACCACCGTAGCACCGCCCGCTTGACTATATAGGATTCTTTTATGTCATCATATATGGCTGTCTTTTCAGGCACAGCAAACCCACAGCTTGCGCAAACCGTCGCTGACAATCTGCACATTCCCCTTGGCAAAGCCGACATCACACGTTTTTCTGATGGTGAAATCGCCATTGAAATCAAAGAAAACGTGCGTGGCAAAGACGTTTTTATCCTACAACCAACGTGCGTACCAACCAACGACAACCTGATGGAAATCGTACTGATGGCAGACGCATTGCGCCGCTCTAGCGCAGGGCGTATCACGGCAGTGATTCCGTATTTTGGTTATGCACGCCAAGACCGCCGCCCACGTTCGGCGCGTGTGCCGATTTCTGCCAAAGTGGTGGCGGATATGCTGTCAATCGCGGGCATTGACCGTGTGATGGTGGTGGATTTGCACGCTGACCAAATCCAAGGTTTCTTTGATGTGCCAGTAGACAATCTGTACGGCACGCCTGTTTTGCTGCGTGATTTGAAACAAAAAAATTACGAAAACCTAATGGTGGTATCGCCTGACGTGGGCGGCGTGGTGCGCGCTCGCGCCATGGCAAAACTTTTGGGCGACGCTGACCTTGCCATCATTGACAAGCGCCGCGCTCGTGCCAACGAATCGCAAGTCATGCACATCATCGGCGATGTCGCAGGGCGTGAGTGCGTGATTGTAGACGACATCGTGGACACCGCAGGCACGCTGTGTAAAGCCGCCCAAGCCCTAAAAGACAACGGCGCAAAACGTGTGGTGGGCTACATCACGCACCCAGTGCTGTCTGGCAAGGCGATTGAGACCATCAGCGGCTCTGCGCTTGATGAGCTTGTGGTTACAGACACCATTCCTTTGTCAGAAGCTGCGAAGGCTTGCCCAAACATTCGCCAAATCACCATCGCACCGATGATTGCTGAAGCGCTGCGCCGTATCAACAACGAAGAATCAATCAGTGCCATGTTTGATTATGAAGTGTGATTAAACTTGCTGCTTGCAATGTTTGGCAATGCAAGTTTAGTCATAAAAGCCCGTCTGCGGACGGGCTTTTTGTTGGGTTGGTGATTTTTTAGTAGGCGAAATTTAGTGTTTAAAATGGGGTTTGTTGCTTGGAATGTTGGGTTGTGCCGTTGCTAATTCAACTTACAAATCTACCAATCAAACCGATTTATGATTTGGGTTCAATGACGATGCGTAAGTTGGGTTGAGCGCAGTGAAAACCCAACATGGGTTTAAATTCCGTTCCAAAATGTTGGGTTACGCTGTCGCTAACCCAACTTACAAACCATGCGAAAAACGCTTACAAACCGCACAAACAACACGCCTACAAATCATTCATCAAATCGGACGGTAGCTCAAACCAAACCCACAAAACCCAACATTTAACCCCAGTACAAACCCAAAAAAAATACCGCCAGCATTGCCAGCGGTATTTTTATGCGTGCGATGAAATCAGCCTTTTAGGCCACGTTCCATCATCTCAAATTTCTCCGTGATTTCACGGCTTGGCGGTGCGGTCATTAGGCTTACCACCACCGTGGCGATTGCACTAAAGGCAAAGCCCGGCAGGATTGAGTAGATGGCGTCGTTGGCTGGCTGTCCGCCAATCTCAATGCCGCCATACACCCACACAATCACCGTCAAAGCACCGACAATCATGCCAGCTAATGCGCCGTGGCGGTTCATGCGTTTCCACATTAGGCTAAACAGCACCAGCGGGCCGAACGCCGCGCCAAAGCCTGCCCAAGCGTGCGATACCATTTTTAGTACCGAGCTGTTTGAGTCTGAAGCCATGATGATTGCCACCAAAGCCACGGCAACCACCGAGATACGACCCACCAAAACTTGGCGTGCTTCTGATGCTTCTTTGTCCAAAAACAGCTTGTACACATCACGAGTCAGCGAGCTTGACACCACCAAAAGCTGGCTTGAGATGGTACTCATGATTGCCGCCAAAATCGCAGCCAATAGGAAGCCAGAAATCAGCGGGTGGAACAAAAGCTGTGAGAACACTAGGAAAATGGTCTCAGGGTCGGCAAGTTCCATGTTGTGATTTTTGATGTAAGCGACGCCAGACAGACCCACCATCAGCGCACCAATTAAACTTAGAATCATCCAGCCCATGCCAATGCCGCACGCCACAGGCACGTCTTTGACTGAGCGAATCGCCATAAAGCGCACGATGATGTGCGGCTGACCAAAGTAACCAAGACCCCACGCCGCCAAAGATATTGCGCCCATGACGGTAACGCCGCTCATGATGTTAAACAGCTCAGGATTCACAGAGCTTGCCACTGCCACGCCAGCAGACAAACCGCCCACATCGCTAAACGCCACAATCGGCACCAGCAGCATGGCAACCAGCATAATCACGCCTTGCACAAAGTCGGTCAAAGACACCGCCAAAAAGCCGCCAAACAGCGTATACGCCACGACAACGCCTGCCGTTACCCACAAGCCAATGTCATAAGACATATTCAGCGAGCTTTCAAACAGCTTGCCGCCGCCTACCAAACTTGCCGCGGTGTACACGGTAAAGAATACAATCACCACCACAGCCGACATGATGCGCAGCATATGCGAGCGGTCGTCAAAGCGGTTGGCGAAAAAGTCTGGCAGGGTGATGGCGTTATTCGCCACTTCGGTATAAACACGCAAACGTGGCGCAACGAGCAGGTAATTGGCGAAAGCGCCAAGCGTCAGACCGCCTGCAATCCACAGGCTGACAATGCCAGACGCATACATATAACCCGGCAAGCCCAAAAGCAGCCAGCCAGACATATCAGACGCACCTGCCGACAGCGCAGCCACCGCAGGGCTTAGGTTACGACCGCCCAGCATATAGCCTTCTACGTCATTTTTTTGCTTATAATAGGCGTACACGCCGATGGCAATCATGCCGATAAAATAAATGGCGAGCGAAATCCACACGCCAAAAGCCACTCCATTCATGGCTCACTCCTTTTTCATGCGTTGGCAAAACTTGCAATGCTCAATTCCACAAGGCTTTTACGCAAGCCATTTTCGCCAACTTTTTGGTAAATTTCGGTAAAAATTTGTCATTAAAAAGTGCTATTTGTCATGAAACATACAAATAAAATGTAGAAAATATACACACTTTCGTACGATATTATAACAAATCAGCAAAATTTGTACTATCTTTTTTCACAAATTATCAAGAATTACTCTCAATTATGGTGAAAAATCTTGTAAATTTTTATAAAAATTATCCAAATTGATGAAATTTTACTTGGTAAATCAGCAAAAATTGGCTATAATATTGCGCTAATTTGCCGAGCGAAACCAAATCGTGCGCCAAGCACGAACGGCATTTTTGAGCAAGCTGGTCGCAAGTTTGCTCCCCTTGACATCACAATTTAAGGAATTGTCATGAGCTACACTCTAACTACGGTAGCACGTCCTACCGAGCAGCAGGGCAAAGGTGCGAGCCGCCGCCTGCGTAAAGAAAACCTAGTGCCTGCTATCGTTTACGGTGGCGACGCTGAGCCAGTATCTGTTTGCGTTAAGAAAAACGAGCTGGTAAAAGCACTGGAAGATGACGCGTTTTTCTCAAGCGTAACCACGCTTGCTTTGGACGGTGAGAACCACGAAGTTGTGGTAAAAGCCCTACAACGCCACCCATCAAAAGGCTTCCCGCTACACGTTGACTTCCAACGCATCGTACGCGGTCAAGTGATGAACTTCCATGTGCCTGTACACCTGGTGAACGTTGAGAAATCTGCTGGCAAAAAAGCAGGCGGTATCCTATCTACTTTGGTGAACGACATTGAAGTATCGTGCATGCCACGCCACTTGCCAGAAGCGATCGAAGTGGACGTATCTGCACTAGAAATCGGTGAATCAATCCACCTAAAAGACGTGAAACTACCAAGCGATGTAACTTTGGTTATCCACGAAGAATCTGACGCAGAGCGCGTAATCGCTACCATGCAAGCGCCAAGCGTTGAGCCTGCTGCTGAAGAAGCTGCTACTGAAGAAAAAGGCGAAGAATAAGTCTGAGTGCGTATTTACGCAAACAGCTTTCAGCCTAAAAAACCCAGCGTTATTGCTGGGTTTTTCTTTTGGTGCTTGTTTTAAAATGAAAGTCAATCAGCTTATCGGCTGGTTTGGTTTTTTAAATCACTTTAGAAAAGCGGTTGGCGTGTTTTTTGCCCAGATATTCATCAAAAACCATCGCCACGCTGCGCCCTAAAATGCGTCCTTTTGGCAAAATGCGCACGCCTGTGTCGCTGATTGCTACCAAGCCGTCCGCTTGTAAATCGCCAAGCTGCGCCAACTCATCGGCAAAATAAGTAGGCGTATCAATGCCAAATTTGGCGCTCACATCGGCAAAATCTAAATAATCATGGCACAATAAATTCATGATGACATAGCGGCGCAGTGCGTCTTTTGGGTCGGCGGCGATGTGCTTGACGGCGGTGAGTTTGCCGTCTTGTACCATTTGCGTGTAGGTTTTAAGTTTGGTGTGGTTTTGCAGGATATGGCGGCCGATTTGGCTGATTGCCGATACGCCAAAGCCCAGCAAATCGCACTCGCCAAGCGTGGCATAGCCTTGAAAATTGCGGTGCAGCTCGCCATTTCGTTGGGCGATTGCCATTTCATCGTCAGGCTTGGCAAAATGGTCAATGCCGATGTATTGATAGCCTGCTTGGGTTAGGGCGTTGATGGTGTCGCCAAACATGGTGAGCTTGTCGGCAGGTGATGGCAAATCGGCTTCGTTGATGCGTTTTTGGGCGTAAAAACGCTCAGGCAAATGCGCATAATTAAACACCGATAGGCGATCAGGCGCAATGTCAATCACGCGCGTCACCGTATTTGCCATGCTCGCCACCGTCTGATGTGGCAAGCCATAAATCAAATCAATATTGATGGAGCGAAAGCCTAAGCGTCTGGCTTCTGCCATCACCGCACGCACCAAAGATTCTGGCTGCACACGATTTACCGCGATTTGTACCTTTTCTTCAAGGTCTTGCACGCCAAAACTTAGGCGATTAAAACCAAGTCCACGCAGTACTTCCAGCGTGGTTTCACGCAATTCTCGTGGGTCAATCTCAATGGAAAAATCGCCATCGTCCGCAAAGCGAAACTGCGTTTGTAAAAATTCCCACAGGCGCACAAGCTCATCATCGGTCAAAAAGGTGGGCGTGCCACCGCCAAAATGCACTTGCTTAACCAGCGGATTGCCCTGAAGCAGCGAAGCCTTGTGGCGAATTTCAGCAAATAAATGCTCCAGATAATCGCCAGAATCGCTGTTCTTTTTGGTGATGATTTTATTGCAGCCGCAGTAGTAGCACAGATGGCGGCAAAACGGAATGTGAAAATACAGCGACAGCGGCACGTCCACATCACGACTGGCAAGCACGTCTGCTTCCACGCCTTCTGCGATGGGCGCAAATTCAAGCGCGGTGGGGTAGGACGTGTAACGTGGGCCTTGGCGGTTGTATTTTTGGATTAAGGTTTCATCAAAGCTGACACCGCTAAAATGCAGCGGTTCTGGGTTGGCATAAGGATTGTGCATAAAAATCTCGGCTGGCGTAAGTTTGTGTTGAGCCGTCAAGCAACTGCGCTAAATGTTGTTGTTTTAAAAATGTATTTATTATGAATGTTTATTCAAACGGCTTCATTATACCGTTTTTTGTACTGATTTTTCAACAAAATGCCTTTGGGTAAAATGCCGTTTTTAACAACTTTTAATAAAATGACAAGCTGGACTAAGCGTGGCATTTGTTGGTGTTTGGTGAAATTTGTAGGCAAGCTTAGATGGTAAAGATTGGGCAAAAGTGCTAAGCCGCCAAATTTATTTGCCACGTTTTTTTAGGCTGGCAAAAATGCCTTCGTGGGCGATTTTTGGCACTTTTAAGGTCATGGTGTTTGACAAGATGTCGTGCGCGGCAAATCCACGCGCATTGAACCAGCACACTGCGTAATTACACAGCAAGCCCAAAAATGCGCTGCCCACCGCCGCCAAGCGTCCGCCATAAACGAGTGTGCCGATGATGGCGCACAGCATGGGCAAAAGGCAGGCGTAAATGATGCGCACAAAGCTGGCACGCCAGTCCAAAAGCTGCCCATCGGTGGTAACGGTTTTTAGTCGCCACGTTTGCATGCCGAGTGTTTGCCCAGTTTTGCGCCAAAAAACGCCATAAAATCCCACGAGCGTCAGCACCGCCATCGGTGTCATCACGCCATTTTGATACCAAGCGGGCAAGGTTTGAGCGTCCGCAGCCGCCGTGCCTGTGTCCATCAGCAGCTGCGTGCCAATCACCGTCAGCACAAGGCTGGTCAAAAACAGCATGGATAAAATCAGCATGCCATCGTACAAAAGCGCCGCCAAGCGCACCAAAGGTTTGGCGATTTTTACTTCATCATCAAGATGGGCGGCTGGCTGGGTGTGAGCGGTGCTGGATTTTTTGGTTTGGCGGGTCATGGCGTTCGTTTGGTTCGTGGGCTGATTACTAAAATAAGCTGGCTGATTAAAGCTGCTATTGTAGCACATTGTGGGTGTGGTTTTTAAGGGGTAGTTGGGGTAAGTTGGTGCGCAGCTCGTTCTGGTGAAAATATGTGGTGAAAATGTGTGGAAAGTTAGCGTGATGAGTGAAACTTACACAAGAAAAGCTGCGTAACAAAAAACCACCAACTTAAAAGCTGGTGGTTTTCATAATGTGGCGCGCCCGGAGAGATTCGAACTCCCGACCCCTTAGTTCGTAGCCAAGTGCTCTATCCAACTGAGCTACGGGCGCTTAATCAACTTAACTTAGTGTTCAGCGTTGATGGTGCGACATTATAGCAGTTAATTTTATAATGTCAAGCACTTTTTTCATTTATTTTTCAATTTTTAGAAAATAAATGGCGGTGACGGAGGGATTCGAACCCTCGATACAGTTTCCCGTATGCATCCTTAGCAGGGATGTGGTTTCAGCCACTCACCCACGTCACCGTTTTGCTGTACAATCAGTACGTTGTGGGCGGTAATTATAACAAAAATTCTCAAGATTGCAAGCAAAATTTTGCAAATATTGGCAAATTTTTCACTTTTTTGATGAATTTTCCCATAAAATAAAAAGCCGATGGCGGTACGTGCGAAAACTTGCTATGATAATTGGGTGAATTTGCCAAGAATAAGGATACATTATGACAATCATGCGTCCAACGGTGCTGTGTTTTTCAGGGCTTGACCCATCAGGCGGGGCGGGCTTGCAGGCGGATATTGAAGCCATCGGGCAGGCAGGTGCGCACGCTGCCATCGCTTGTACTGCCATCACGGTGCAAAGCTCGCAGGCGGTGTTGGGCTTTGAGCCTGTGGCGGACACGCTTTTGATGGCGCAGGCAAAGGCGGTGCTGGACGATTTGCCCGTCAAAGCCATCAAAACAGGCATGCTTGGCACGGTGGAAAACATCGCTGCCATTGCCCAGCTGTTCGCCACGCGCAAGATTGCCGCTGGCACGCCTTTTGTGCTTGACCCTGTGCTGGTGGCAAACTCTGGCGGCTCTTTGGGCGACCCAAAAACGCTCGTGGCAGCGTTTGAGCAGCTTTTGCCATTTGCCACGCTGATTACGCCAAACACGCATGAGCTTAGGGCTTTGGCGGGCAAAGACAACTTGCACGACTGCGCCAAAGCGCTGAACGATAAAGGCGTAAAAGCCGTGCTGGTAAAGACTTCGCACGATTTTAGCGCAGGTGATATTGAGCAGTTTTTGTATGTGAATGGGCAGATTGCGCACACAAGCGTGATTCGGCGGCTAAATGGCGAATTTCACGGCTCTGGCTGCTCGCTTGCCAGTCATATCGCAGGGCGGCTGGCGATGGGCGATGATGTGGTGCGTGCGATTGAGCGTGCCGATGCGTGGATTGCCAAGGTTCTTGACGATGCTGACCGTCCGCATACCGATGCCAAGGCGCAGCTGATTCCAAGACGCTTTGGGGCGGATAAATTTGCTGGTTGATGGTGGGTTTGGCTTAAAAATTGATTGAAAATTTACTTTTAAACTTGCTTTAAAACTTGCCCCAAATTTCACCAAAAACTAAAACTTACCCAAGTCTTTACCAAAAACTTGTCAAAACTTCATCAAAAAAACACCGCCTAACGTATCAGTCAGGCGGTGTTTTAGCTTTAAGAAGTTTGGTTGATTAACCACCAATCTTCTTATATTTCATACGCTTAGGCGTGGCATCTGCGCCCAATTTTTCTTTACGCCATTTTTCGTATTCGGTGTAGTTGCCATCAAAAAATTCAGGCTCATCGTTTTCAAACGATAAAATGTGCGTACAAATACGATCCAAGAACCAGCGGTCATGGCTCACCACCAGCACCGTGCCGGGGAACACTTGCACCGCGTCTTCTAGCGCACGCAAGGTTTCTACGTCAAGGTCGTTTGATGGTTCGTCAAGCAAAATAACGTTCGCCCCTTGTTTTAGGGTTTTGGCAAGTTGCAGGCGATTGCGTTCACCGCCTGACAGCTGACCCACACGTTTTTGTTGGTCTTGACCTTTAAAGTTAAAGCGTCCGATGTACGCGCGGCTTGGCGTGGTGTATTCGCCCACGGTAATCATATCAAGACCGTCAGAGACTTCTTCCCACACGGTTTTGTTGTCGTCAAGCTCATCACGCACCTGCCCAACGTAGGCAACCTTCACGCTTTCGCCCACTTCCACCGAGCCAGTGTCAGGCTTGTCCTTGCCAGTAATCATGTTAAACAGCGTGGTTTTACCTGCGCCATTTGGCCCCACAATGCCGACAATCGCCATCGGTGGCACGGTGAATGATAGGTTTTCATACAGCAGACGGTCGCCAAAGGACTTAGAAATGCCATTGACTTCAATCACCTTATTACCAAGGCGTGGCCCCGGTGGAATGTAGATTTCTGCCGTTTCGTTGCGTTGCTGGAACTCACGCGAGTTCATTTCTTCAAAGCGCTCTAGGCGAGATTTGGATTTGGCTTGCTGACCTTTTTGGTTTTTGCGCACCCATTCCAATTCTTGCTTCAACGCCTTGGCAAAGGCTTCTTCTTGTTTTTGTTCTTGCTCTAGGCGTTTATTTTTTTGCTCAAGCCATTCGGTGTAGTTGCCCTTATAAGGGTAGCCATAGCCACGGTCAAGCTCCAAAATCCACTCAGCGACATTGTCAAGGAAATAGCGGTCGTGGGTAATCGCCACAATCGTGCCAGTGTAATCTTTCAAGAAACGCTCTAGCCACGCCACCGATTCTGCGTCCAAGTGGTTGGTCGGTTCGTCAAGCAGCAGCATATCAGGCTTAGAAAGCAGCAAACGGCACAGGGCAACACGGCGTTTTTCACCGCCAGACAGCTTAGATACGTCTGCGTCCCAAGGTGGCAAGCGCAGTGCGTCTGCGGCTTTTTCAAGTGTGGTGTTTAGGTTGTGTGCGTCCCACGCTTGAATGATGTCTTCCATTTTGCCTTGTTCGGCAGCAAGTTTGTCAAAATCTGCGTCAGGCTCTGCGTATTCGGCATAGATTTGGTTTAGGCGCTCAAGTGCGTCAAGGGCTTCACGCACGCCGTCTTCCACGTTGCCACGCACGTCTTTGGTAGGATCAAGCTGCGGTTCTTGGGGCAAATAGCCAACTTTAATGCCAGTTTGCGCGCGCGCTTCACCGCTATAATCGGTGTCTACGCCTGCCATGATGCGCAGCAAAGTAGATTTACCTGCACCGTTTAGACCCAGCACGCCGATTTTTGCACCCGGGAAAAACGATAGGTTGATGTTTTTTAGAATTTCGCGCTTGGGCGGAACAAGTTTTGACACATTGTTCATGGTGTAGATGTATTGGGCCATGAATTTTCCTATTGACAGCTCATTAAATTAAAAATGATGTAAAGATTGTGCCTATTATAAGCCAAAAGACAAGGATTTGGTATCTTTGATTTGCGTTGTGTGGATTTGGGGTTGGGTTGGTGCTTGGTGGTTGATTTATGCGCTGAGCGTGGCAATCATTAAAAAGATAAAAATGTTGCCAAAAAGATAAAAAGCTCTGCGCAATTAACTGGTGGGCGAATTGATGATTTTATTCGCCCAGTTTTTTAATTTTATGAAACCTGCTCCAATTCACCTCAGTACTTCTAAATTCACCCCAACACTTCTAAAAGCTGCGCTTTGAGCGTGGCAAGCTCATCATCACTAAGCGTGCGCCCATCTTTGGCACTGATGTGAAACATATCTTCGGCACGCTCGCCCAGCGTGGTAATGCGTGCGCCATGCACTTCAATGCGCAGCTTACGAAACACGCCGCCCACCTTGGCAAGCAGCGCAGGGCGATCTTTGGTGATGAGCATCATGGCGTGGTGTCCGTCATTGGCGATGGACGTGGCGGCTTGAAAAGAGATTTGTGTCGGCACGCTAAAATGCTTGAGTTCGCTTTGTCCAAACGTGCGTGGCGGCGTGCGGTAATCATTGGTGCGCAGGGCGGTGGCAAGCTTTTGTATCAGCAGTGTTTGGCGGTGGCTGTCGGTCAAAATATCATTACGCTCACTGCCTTTGATGGCAAGTCTGTCAAGCAAGACATACGAGTCAATCGCCACTGGCACGCCATCAATTTTACCTGTCAAAATGGTGGCGTCCAGCACTGAAAGCCCCATGCCATCAAGCGTGCAGACGGTGGCGGCAAACAAATCATCTTGGTCTTGATTACACACCAAAAGCTGCACTGCGCCTAATGCCACGTCGCCATGTTCACGCAGGGCGATGATGGGCGTGCCAGATGAGTGCGTTTGGGTGTGGCGCAGGATTTGGGCGGATTGCCAAGCGATGTCGGCGTGCTTTTGTTTTAAGAAAAAATCTTCGCCAAAACCTGCCCACAGCGCATCAAGGGCGGCTTGGTCAAACTCATCAAGCAAAAGTTTGGCTTTGTGCTTACGATTGGCGATGACTTGGTCTTTATCCGCCGCCGCAAGTCCCAGGCTTAGCACCCTGTGCGTGCTGATGTACAGCTGGCGCAACAAAGACGCACGCCACGCATTCCACAGCTGCGAATTGGTGGCGTTCATATCGGCAACCGTGAGCGCATACAGGTGATTTAGCCTTGTGATACTGCCTGTAAATTCAGCAAAACGTGCGATGACTTCAGGGTCGTAGATGTCTTGCTTTTGGGCGGTGAGAGACATGGTGAGATGCTCTTTGACGAGCCAGCACACCAAATCAGTGTCTTGCTGCGAAAGTTTGTGCGCTTGGCAAAATTCGTACGCGTCCTGTGCGCCAAGTTCACTGTGATCGCCGCCACGCCCTTTGGCGATGTCGTGAAATAAGGCAGCGATGACTAAGATGTCCTTGCGGTTGATGTTTTGGTACACTTCGCTTACAAGACCAAAGCGGTTTTCGCTGGTAGGATTTGGCGCACCAGAGTTGTCGGTGCTTGGCAAGGTGTGGCTTTCATCTTTTTTGCCAAAGCGGTGCAAAATCCGCACCAACAGCAGCGTGTGCGCATCCACCGTATAACGATGGAACAAATCATACTGCATCAACCCCATGATGTCGCCAAAGGCAGGCAGATAATTTGCCAGCACGCCATAGCGTTTCATCAGGCGCAGGCGGTGAAATAGGTAATTGCCTTCTTGTAAATTCGCCAAAAACAGCGCACGGTGCGCAGGATTATCACGGTATTCATCATTGATGTGATTGCTTGCCAAAAACAGCGCACGCAAGGTGCTGGCGGCAATTTTTTTAATGCCGTGCTTACCCATCATCAAAAAGATTCTTAGCAATGCGTCTGGTTTTTTGATGAACAAGGTGTCGTCAATGGCGGCGATTTTATCGTTTTGGTCGGTTTGCGGGTTTGTGCTGCCAATTTCACGCAAACGATAAAAATCATCGTCCAGCGGCACACGCTCAAACACAGGATTTAAATAGCGTTCGTTAAAATAATCACAAGACAGCTCGCTTAGCGCCGCAACGTGCATGGCGTGGCGATAATACAGCCGCATCATGGCTTCTAGGGCGCTGGTAAGTTCGCTGTGCGCCACGTTTTCATCGGCATAGCCCATGCGCACGGCAAGCGATTTTTGATGGTCAAACAGCAGGCGTTCTTCGGCGCGCCCCGTCAAAGCGTGCAGATGATGGCGCATACACCACAAAAACAGCTGGGCATTGGTCAGTGTGATTGCTTTGTCATCGCTTAAAAATCCTGCCGCCGCCAAGTCCGCCAAATCACGCACGTCATCAAAAACAAACTTGCCAAGCCACATCACCACATGAATATCACGCAGCGCACCGGGAGCGGATTTGATGTTTGGCTCAAGGTTATATTCGGTTGCGCCTTGAGTGCGGTAGCGTTCTTTGGCTTCTTGGGTTTTAGCATCAAAAAACGCCTTTGCCGTCCAGTGATTTTTCACCGCTTGCTTTGGTGTGTGGGCAAGTGCGTGATTGCCCGTCAAAAACCGCGCTTCTAAAAGGGCGGTGGCGATGGTCTGATCGCTGATGACCAAGGCAGTGTCATCAAGCGTGCGCACCGAAATCGCAGGCGTGATGCCGATGTCCCAAAGCCTTGCCACAAAAGGCTCAATGCGTGCTTGATGGCGTGTAATGTCCTTGCCAATCAAAAGCAAATCCACGTCTGAATTGGGCAAAAGCTCGCCACGCCCATAGCCGCCCACCGCAAACAGCGCAAGCTCATCTGGCAAGCCAAACGCAGTAAACAGCGCCACCATCAGTGCGTCCATGGCAGCGGTGCGCAGCGCAATCAGCTGGGCAATTTCTTGGGTTGCCATGCGCCCAAGTACCACCATGCGTGCGTCAATGTCGGCATTGATTTGCCCAAGCCACGCTTGGTAAGCGCTGCCATCAAAAGCCGCTAAAAACTTTTCAAACTCGGCATCGCTTGATGGTGCGGCGGATTTTGGCAAAGCAGGTACGCTAAGCCCAAGCTGGGCGGCAAGCTCGTTTGCCAGCTCAAAAGATGATGTGGACGCAAGTGTCATCGGAGTTATTCTTTAATCCAGCTTAAATCTTCGTCAGGGCGTGCGGTGGTTACGATACAGCCGTTGTCCGTTACAATCAGCGTATGCTCCCATTGCGCTGAGAGTTTGCGGTCTTTGGTGATGGCAGTCCAGCCGTCTTTCATGACTTTGGTTTGCCATACGCCTTGGTTAATCATCGGCTCGATGGTCAGCGCCATGCCTGTTTTTAGCTCCACGCCTTCGCCTTTTTTGCCGTAGTGCAGCACTTGTGGCTCGCAGTGAAACTCTTTGCCCAAGCCATGCCCGCAAAATTCACGCACAATGCTAAAGCGCTCAGGCTCAACCACCGCTTGAATTGCCGCACCAATATCGCCAAGGTGTGCGCCATTTTTCACCACGCTCATGCCAGCGTACAGTGCCTTTTGGGCGACATCGCAAATGCGCTTTGCCATCACCGAGCCTTCGCCCACAATCCACATTTTTGATGTGTCGCCATAGTAGCCATCTTTGATGACGGTTACGTCAATGTTGATGATGTCGCCATCTTTTAAAATGCGCTCATGGTCTGGAATGCCGTGGCATACAACGTGGTTGATGCTGGTACAGATGGATTTTGGGAAGCCGTGATAATTTAGGCAGGCTGGGATTGCGCCTTGAACTTCGGTGATGTGGCGATGGGCGATGTCGTCAAGCTCGCCTGTACTCACGCCAGCTTTGACGTGTTCGTCCAGCACTTGCAAGACTTCAGCGGCAAGCTGACCTGCGATTTTCATTTTGGCGATGTCTTCATCGTTTAAGATGGGAATGTTTTTGCTGCTTTTGCTCATACTGTTTTTGCTCGTAGATGTCTGTCGGTTTGTTGAGTTTTAATTTGATGAAATCATGAAAAATTTGGCGAATGCTTGGCAAGGTTTATCGTGCAAAATTTGCGTTTATTTCACGCACCGCTTGCGCATTGCCGTAGAATCATTAGAAAAATTGCCATAAAAAATAGGCACAATCATGCGCCTATTTTAGCAGGTTTTGCGTGGGTGTAGGGATAAATCGGCGATAAATTTTCGTAAAATTTGAAATTTTGCCTATCATGCGCACACTGGCACGCAAAGTTGATGTCAAGTGGATATGAAACGATAAAAATCACTCTTTGTCCAGCATATCGCGCTCACGAGCGGCGGCTAAGATGGTGCTTGAGCGGTTGCCCGTGCGGCAAAAGATGTGCAGCGGGCGTTCGGTGGCGTTGAAAAAATCGGCAAATTCTTCAACGTGATTCATATCCAGCATACCGCCAGCAAAGGCGATTTGCTTATAAGCGATGCCATGTGCGGCAGCGGCAGCGGCGATTTCATCAGAAGTGGGCTGGTTTGCTTCTTCGCTGTCTGGGCGGTTGTTGATGATGGTTTTTACGCCTTGTTCGGCAAGCGTGGCAACGTCCGCTGGGGTGATTTGCCCAGAAATGGTGATACGAAATTCAGGGGCGACTTCGGTCATGATGATTCCTTATGATGGATGGATTGTGATGACTTATAAGTCATCGTAAAGTTTTGAGTGTGATGAATTTTATAATAAAATCATAACTTGGGTAAAATTTAACACGGGCTTATGATAAAATCAACCAAAAAGCGTGGTGCTTGCCAAGCGAGCTTGGGATTGGTTGGGTTTATTTTAAGCAAACCGCCAAAACCGTTAAGCCAAAACCAGCCGCCACGCCATTTGACATTTTAAGGACAGCCATGAAAGCCATCACCGACCGTTTGCGCCGCCTGCGCCAGCATCTAAGTGCGTCAAACGCTGCGCCAGACAGTACCATCCAGCCTGAAAACACGCCTTATCCTAAGCTGTTTGAGCCTTTGGATTTGGGTTTTACCACGCTTAAAAACCGCGTGGTGATGGGCTCAATGCACACAGGGCTTGAAGACCGTTTTTATCATTATGGCAAACTTGCGGCATATTTTGAAGCGCGCGCGGCAGGCGGTGTGGGGCTGATTATCACAGGCGGCATTTCACCAAATAAAGAAGGCTGGCTGACACCGCTTGGCGGCACGCTAAACACCGCAGGCGACGTGCCTCATCACGCACGAGTAACACGCGCGGTGCATAAGCATGGCGCAAAGATTATCCTGCAAGTGCTGCATTCTGGGCGGTATGGTTTTCATCCGTTTGTGGTTGCGCCAAGTCCTATTAAATCGCCCATTTCGCCTTTTAAGCCACGCCAAATGAGCGTGCGTAACATTGAGCGCACGGTGGCAGACTTTGCCAATACCGCACGGCTTGCCAAAAAGGCAGGCTATGATGGCGTGGAAATCATGGGTTCGGAAGGGTATTTACTGAACCAATTTTTATCCGCGCGCACCAATAAACGCACAGATGAATATGGCGGCAGTCTTGCCAATCGCGCACGCTTTGCGCTGGAGATTGTCAAGGCGGTGCGGCAGGCGGCAGGCGATGATTTTATCATCAGTTTTCGGCTGTCTATGGCGGAATTTGTGGCGGACGGAGCGGTGATGGCGGACGTCATCAGCGTGGCAAAATGGCTACAAGACGCTGGCGTAACGCTCATCAATACTGGCATTGGCTGGCATGAAGCGCGCGTGCCGACCATCGTAACTAGCGTGCCAAGAGCAAGTTTTGTGCGCTTTACTGAAGCGGTGAAAGCGGCGGTGGACATTCCTGTGATTGCCGCCAATCGCATCAATATGCCAGACACTGCCGAAGCGATTTTGGCGGCTGGGCAAGCGGATTTGGTGCAGATGGCACGTCCGTTTTTGGCGGACAGCGATTGGGTGATAAAGGCGCAGACAGGGCAAGATAAGCTGATTAACACTTGCATCGGCTGCAATCAAGCGTGCCTTGACCACATTTTTGAGAACAAACGTGCGTCTTGTTTGGTCAATCCTTTGGCGTGCCATGAAAGCGAATACCGCATTAAGCCTGCCAAAAAACCCAAGCGCATTGCCGTGGTGGGCGCAGGCGTGGCTGGCATGATGGCAGCGATAACGGCAGCAGGGCGTGGGCATCGTGTGGTGCTGTTTGAAAAAAGCGCATGGCTTGGCGGGCAGTTTAATTATGCCAAGGTGATTCCCGGCAAAGAAGAGTTTTTTGAGACCATTCGCTATTTTCACCACCAGCTTGCCAAGCTGCAAGTGGACGTGCGCCTAAATACCGAAGTAACGCGCCAAATGCTAGAAGAAGCGCAGTTTGATGATGTGATTGTGGCGACTGGCGTAGTGCCACGTGCCATCAGCGTGGCTGGCGCAGATTTACCGCAGGTGATGAGTTATGCTGAGCTTTTGTCTGGGCAAAAGCGTGCAGGCGAGCGTGTGGCGGTGCTGGGCGCAGGCGGTATCGGCTATGATGTGGCGGAGTTTTTGGCGCATGGAGCGAGCGTGCCAAGTGATGTCAATGCGCCTGATTTTGCGCCTGATATGCCAAGTGCGGACGTGTTTTTTCGTCAATGGGGCGTGGATAGCAGGGCGGATTATGACAGCCAAGGCGCACTGGCAAAGCCACAGCCACAGCCTGCTGCAAGGCAGATTTATCTTTTGCAGCGTGGCGAGAAATTTGGCAAAAGTTTGAATAAAACCACAGGCTGGGTGCATAAAGCCGCCATCAAACAAGCTGGCGTGGTGCAGATTGGCGGTGCGCGCTATGACAAAATCACCGATGAAGGCGTGTGGATTACGGTGAATGGTCAGGCGCAGCTTTTGCGTGTGGACAGCGTGGTCATCTGCGCTGGACAAGAGTCAGTCAATGCGCTCATGCCAGAGCTTGCCAGCGCACCCAAGGCGCAATACCACGTCATTGGCGGCGCAAAAAATGCCGAACGTCTGGACGCCAAACGTGCCATTCGTGAAGGGTTTGAAGTGGGAGTTTTGGTGTAATTTGGAGTAATTGCCAATACAAAAAGCGCTCACGTTGATGGGCGCTTTTTAGGGCTTGATGGTTTGCGATTAGATTTCTTGGCGCTCTTTTAGGGTCTCGATGATAGAATGCGCGCGATTATAACCGAGTCCAAGGGCGCGCTGCAAAGCAGCAATTGAAACTGCGCCATGGCTGGCTTGTCTGTTTTTACAAAATTCAGTTGCCGCCAGCATAAGCAGTTCATCGTCATGATTAGCCAGCTGCTCAAGGGCGCTAGAGCATTTTTTGAATTCTGCAAGAACCCTGCTTAGCTCTGAATATAATGACACCAAATCAAAGGTCTGCTCGTTTTCTTGGACTGCCACGTGCTCGATTGCAAGCTGTAAGCTGAATTTTTGACATTCCAGAGCCTCAATTTGTTTTTCAAGGCTGCGCAGGCGGTCTAGAGTGCGGATAAGAAATTTGATTTTGATGTATGCTGGCGTGTTCGCGTCTGCGGTAAATACAAACATGGGGTATCCTTGTGGGGTGTGGTGTGGAGATTGTCAGATGCCGCACGATAAATAATCTATTTATGATTAGAAATATCGTCTTGCAATGTTTGACAGACAGATAGGTTGATTTGAACAAAAGTTTCCCAATCAATCTCATCTCTCAAGTGTGTAATATAGTAATCTTTCACTCGACATTCAAGCGGTCTTTGGTGATAAATTAGACATAAGTTAGTATCATCATCAAAGTGTCGGCAAACGCCATCGCCGCGGTCAAGATGGGCTGTTTGTGCGCTTTTACTAACCAAGCGACAGCATTGACCGCAGGCATTGCAAGGAAAATCAATCATTGCTGTTTGCTTTTAAGCCAGCTTCTGACGCTGCTGTGATTTCCAGATTCAAAAGGCAGCTTAATATTTCTGCGCTGAATTTCTTTACGAAGTACAAGACTGCGCTCAATTTCGCTGTTGGTTGTTGCTAGTGCGCTGGCAAAAGCGGCAAGCTCGTCAGGATTCATCTGAAATTCTAGCTTACTCAGTTCGGTTAAATAACGGTCAAGTTTGGCATTGGCAGCTTGAACACTGTCCAAAAGTTTTTCGTACTTGCTTTTAAGAGCGTTTAAAAAATCCCAGACTTTTTGCATGACGGCGCTATGGTCTAGATAGTATGTCAAGCCCAACGTTAAAATGCCTGTTGCCATGGCACTGATAAATGCCGCAATAGACGAGCCAAAAGGCAGTTTAAGCATTTGCTCCAGATGGCCGTTTAGTATTGTGCCAACAGCAATTGCCGCGCCTGAGCCTAAGATGCGTATCACTTCTCGAGTTAAATCGCCAGCCCTTAAATCTTCTGGATTAAAAAATAAGATTTTGGCAGCTTTAACAAGGCTATTCCACGATTCACGAATCAATTTTACAATGAGTTTTTGTGAAGTAAAAAAGGTATTTAAAATGGTGGTGGTTATGCTTGCCAGTATGCCGCCAATCACACCATCGGCAAAACTGGTTAATAAATCACGAAATCTAACCTTGACACGCTCAACGATATTGGTGAATGTGGTTTTGATTTTCTCAAGAAAAACCTCAAACTCAAAGGCTGCTTTTTGCGTGCAGTAGCGGAAAATTTCAGGGATTCGCTCTATTAGCTCAAACCAAATTTCCGCCAAGACAAGCCCCAGTGCTTGGCGCGCTCCCATAAGAGCTCCTTTCTTCGCTGATGCTACGGCTGTTTCTTTAAAGAATTTGGAGCTGGTGTAATATTCCTTATTGATTTGTTGGTCCATGGCTTGTCGGGCTTTTTTGTCTGCCTCCATTGCACCTTTTCCATCAAACTCTTCTAGGGCCTTAAGATGCTCTTTTTCTTTATTGATTTTATCTTGGAGTTTTTGTTTTTCGTGGCGCTGTTTTGGTGTGTCTGCGGGTAAAGATTCCAGTTTTTCTTGATTTTTCTGAATGCTGGCTTTTTTTGCGGCGATTTGCTTTGGAACAATTCGATTGACAAATTCTTCCATCGAATGATCTTTTTTGAGGTTGTTAAGATATCCGTGGGTTGAGCTAAGATTGCTTTCTTGATTTGCTAGCTTTGCCCCATCTAAGCCTGCCAATACACGACCCGGATCGTTATGCACTTCATGCGCAGAAACGACGTGATCCAGCTGTCTTGATTCGCCTGCTTGAAAATTGGTGTCTCGATATTTGTCGTGCAATTTTCCTTGTGCTTGCAGCTTTTTATCTGCTCTGCCTTTTTCGATGTAGGTTTTGTTAGAGTGATAGGCGTGAGAGTCGTACTCTCCGCGATTATCAAAGGCGGCTTTTTCTTTTTCGGTTGCCCAAATGCCTTGTCGGACGTTATGCACTGTATCCACATCGCCGCCCACTTTGTCTTTTATCAGTAAAAAATCCAAACCAAAAGATGTGGTTAGGCTATGCACGACCGTTTTGTGCAGCTCTGCCGACCAGTCAAAGTTCTTATTATATGCTTGTGCCATGCAATTTTTTCCTTATCAAGTCTAGACATGACGTCTGCCACATCTAGACTTGGCGTGCTTAAAGATTGTGTTTATGCGGGTAATTTGTGCAATTGATACGCATCTTGAGCCGTGTCCAGAACTTCATCTAAAGCGTGTCTATTTAGCACCTGATAACCGTCTGGATCCACCATGATTTTTGGCGCGCCTGACCCATCAACCGCTATTTCACCATCATTCATGACAGGTTTAAATAATGGTGTGGTGATGACATCCGTGAGAATTGCCGCCAAGGAATAGCCATTTTCAATGATTTGCATCATGTTGTCTTGAATGCTTGCTGGGTCAATGCTGTTTCTACGCACGATAGTGTCAATGGCTTTCAAATCATCAAAATACCCTTTAAAGGTTTCGTATAAGTTGTTGGTATGGGTGTGAACTTTAGTAGCCACTTTGTCTACTTGCTCAAGTTTGTGACGAGCGGTGGCCATTTTTTCAACGGCTTCTCTGGTTTTGACTTCCAGCTCTTTGGCATTTTTCAAAGCGTCTTTTGCATAAGAAGCAAAGGCAATGCCTGCAACAGCAAGCACAGGGGCGGCAACAGTTGCCCCTAGAATCATTGTTCCGCCTGCTATGCCCAGACCGCCAGAGGCAAGCGAGCCACCGCCAATGGCTGCCAAGGCGGCATTTTTGGCGGCAATGCCTGACAACGCGGCAATGGGCGTGCCTGTAGAAGCTGCGCCTAAAGCCAAGACGCCGCCATAAACTGCGTATGCAGCTGTGCCACCTGCTGCGCCAGCACCCACCAATTTACCCGCATAGCTTGTTGCAGATAATGCCAGCCCTTCGATTTTTTGCAGTTTGTAAGAAGGAATGTGTACTTTGATTTCTTGTGTGGATGATTCGTTGATTTTGCCTATCAGTTCATCGGCAAGTTTTTGAAATTCATAAAAACTTTGACCGATAGAAAGTTGCAATTCGCCCAATTTTTCTAGCGTTTGAGAGGTGAGCTTATTGCGCTGATTTAGTTTTTCCTGAGCGGCCTCATAGCGCTCTTTTGAGGCTTTAACAATGTTATCGGCTTTACTTTTGTCTTGATAGCCGTCATATCCTTTTTTAATTCCAGCACCCACAGTGGCGATGGCAGCTCCCGCTAAAAGTAATGGTAAAGGCATGATTATTCTCCCAGTAGGTATTCGGCTTGTTTTGATAGAGCGATTTGATTTTCAACCCATGCTTCCAGTTGCAGCAGTTTATTGGCTGAGATATTTAAGGCGCCGGCATACTGACCAATTAGGTCTTTTTCATTGACGTGATAGTTGTTGTTGGCATGAGCCACGCCAAGCAGTTCAAGTATGAGAGAGCATTTGGCGCGCTCGGTGGTAAATAATAATGGCAGCTCGTCAATGCTAATCGTTGTTTCAACAACGCCTTTGTCGGATTGTTGGATTAAAATTTCAGCCATGCCAGATTGCAATTCATCAAGATTGCCGTCCGCTTTGGCAACTTCTTTAGCTAGAAAAATCAATGCAGATTGCTGTGCGACTGTTAAATTTCTCACAAACATGATTGTCTCCCGTGTTTGGATTCGAATTAAGGGCAATTTTAATAGAACTTTAATTCTTATTATATAACTTTAATTATCTGTACTTCAAGTGTTAAACGCCTACACTACGCAGTATGCGGAGGGCGGTATGACTAAAAGAACAGATAAGAATTTAAGCAATGCAATCGGGCGAGCCATCGCTCAGAAACGACAGCGCACGGGACTGACTCAGGCGCAGGTTGCAGAGCATATAGGGGTGAGTGATGATGCGATTTCGCGTATGGAAAGGGGGAACATCATGCCGACCATCAAGCGCCTTGCTGAGCTTGCGGATTTGTTTGACTGCGAGACGGCGGATTTTTTGACTTGTGCAAGCCCAACCATCAATGACGAGACACGCCACGTCATGAATTTACTTATGCAGCTTGCACCCCATGAACGCAGGGAGTTGATTGCGATTATTGAGCGTTTGGTGGATTGGAAAAGTCAATAAAAACAAACGGATAAGTAAGAAATATCAAGCGGTATTTTGCTCATAAAATAAAAAGACCACCAAAATCGGTGGTTTTTATACGGTTAATCGTGCCAGTGCAATCAGCCAAACACCTTATCGGCAGCGGCTTGAAAGCGTGCGACTGCGCCGTCCACATCGGTGAGCTTGTCAAGCCCAAACAGCCCAATGCGAAAGCTCTGATAGTCTTCAGGCTCGCCCACTTTTAGTGGTGTACCAGCCGCAATCTGTAAGCCTTGTTCGGCAAAAGCCGCGCCCTTATGCACCGCTTCGCTTGGCGCATGGCATACCACCACGCCGCGCGCTTGACAGTCTGGGTGGGCGACGCTTGCCACGCCTTTTTCTGCCAGCAGTGCCACAATGCGCTTGCCAAGCTCAATTTGCGCAGATTTTAACGTCTCATAGCCCACCGCTTTGGCTTCTAAGAGCGCATCACGCAGCTGGCGCAGGCTGTCGGTTGGCATGGTGGCGTGATAAGCATGGCCGCCATTTTCGTAGGCTTGCATGATGCCATGCCACGCCTTTAAATCCAGCGCAAAACTTGATGGCGTAGCGTTTGCCAGCAGTCCTGCCGCCTTGTCATTCATCATCACAAGTCCAGCGCAAGGCGTGCTAGACAGCCCCTTTTGCGGTGCGCTGATCAGCACGTCAATGCCGAGTGCCTTCATGTCAAGCCACACGCAGCCAGACGCAATGCTGTCAATCACCAAAAGCGCGCCCACGTCGTGCGCAGCCTTCGCCAGCCCTGCGATGTACTCATCGCTTAGCATCATGCCAGACGCTGTCTCAACGTGCGGCGCAAACACCACATCAGGCTTATGCTCACGGATAAAGTCGCTGACTTTCGCCAAATCGGCAGGGGCAAATTGCGCTTTTTCGCCAGCAGGCTGAACTTGCTCGGCACAAAATACTTCGCAGGATTTTGCCACGCGGCTGGCTTCTAGGATTTGTGTCCAGCGGTAGCTAAACCAGCCGTTTCGCACCACGACACAGTTTTTGTCATCGGCAAAGGCACGCACGACCGCTTCCATGCCTGACGTGCCAGAGCCGGGAACGATTGCCACGGCATCGGCGTGGTATAGGGATTTTAGTTCGCTGGATAAATCACGCATGACTTGCCCAAAGACTTTGGACATATGGTTGAGCGAGCGGTCGGTATAAACAACGGAATATTCAAGCAATCCATCTGGATCAATGTCATGACGTAGGGCAGGCATGGCGCACTCCTTTGGCTGGTGGGAAATGGGAAGTTGGTTCGTGTTGGCATGGATTGAGCGAATTGGATCAATTCATTGCAATCAGCGCAATCCATCACCGCAAAAATAAAACCACAAATACGAACTAAAAGTTTGGTTTGTGGCGGTATTAACGAACCAAAATTTTATCAAAAATCAGCCCTAATGTACCGAACTTGGCATAAAAAAGCAAGACTTCGGCGCAAGATTTTACCGAATTTCTTGGGGTGATTGCATGGTGCTTTTAAAGACGGTTTTATCAATTCGTTGGGTTTTTGCAAGCTCAACCCAACTTACCTATCGTCCTTTAATTTAAACCGATAATTTGAATTGGTGATAATTTGTAAGTTGGGTTAGTGATGCGTAACTCAGCGTTTATTAGGCGAAAAACGCTCAATTTGCGGATAATTTAATCTTCAAACCAACGCCGCAATCTGATTTGCCAGCGTTTTTGACCACACTTCATAGGTGAGCTTGCTTGGGTGAAAGCCGTCTTTGGCAAACATCACATCACGGCTTAGGCGTGCTTTGGCAAATTCATCACGCACATAATGCACGCCTTCAAATTCAGCGCACACGCCTTGCATGAGCGTGCTTAAATGTTGCGCTTGTCTGCCAATCAGTGCGTTTAAAGGCGTAGGCAAGCTGGGCGCAAGCTGCATGGGCGGCAGGCTTAAAAACAGGATTTGCCCCACGCCAAATTTACGCTTGAGCAAAGTGATAATACCACGCAAATTATGCTGCCAAGCGGTGTCGCTGGTGCGTTTGACCACGTCATTTACGCCAATGCTGATGATGGCAACATTAAGCGCTGGCGTGCTGGTGGGTGCAGGCATGGCGTACAGGCGGTGCAGCAGCTGAAAACTGGTGTGTCCGCTGGTGGCGCACAGTTGCCAGCAGATTTGCTGATAAGGGGTGTTTTGTGCGGTATTGTCCGCTGAATTTTGCGTGAAAATCTGCGCCAAATTTGCCACGATGCGCCCAAGCGGTGCGTCCGCCTGAGTGTCCACGCCCACACCAGCGGCTGCCGAATCGCCAAAGATGGTTAGGCGCAGTGTTTTGGTATTTTGTGTGTCAGCGTCAAGCGGTGCGCCCAAAAGCGGTGTATTGAAAAGTGGCGTGTTGCCAAGCCGTACGCCTTCAGGCTCTGGCAGGCGTAGGGCGGTTTTGGCGACATTTTTTGCTTGATAATAATACAAAGGCGCAAGCAGATAATCGTATTTTTTGTGAAACATGGCTCGTTATTCGTTATAAACCCAGCATTTTGGTGATGATACTGTAATGATCTTCAAACATTTTTGTGCCGTCCAGCTCAGCTAATGGCAGCCAAAACGCACGCTTGGCGTCATCGTCACCTTGTACTTGCGGTAGCGTTTTGCCGTCCAGTTCAAAATAAAACACACTGGTGATGGTGCGCCCACGCAATGAGCGGTCTGGCGCGTCAAAAGTCTGTACGGCTTTTAAGTTTTTCTTATCAATTTTTAGACCTGTTTCTTCATAAGTTTCACGAATGGCGCAGTGCAGTAAGGTCTCGTCAGCGTCCAAAAATCCGCCAGCCATCGCCCACAAACCTTTGCCATAATCACCGCCACGCTCAATGAGTAAGATGTGTCCGCTTTGTACGATGAGCGCGTCAGCCGTGATGAAAGTTGGTGGATAAGGCGCAGCTTGCCAAGCGTTTTGGCAGGCTTTAATGTGCTGATATTCGGTTTGTAATTGTGTAAACTCTGAAGTATTTTTAAATTTTTCTAAAAAATCTTGGCTGGATTTGGGCAATTTGTCGTACAGGCTTGTGCCGTCTTTTAGCGTGCTTTCGCCAAAATAAGCGCGGCGCAGCGGCGTGGCGGATAAGTTTTCAAAACTTGGCAATTCCACATAATCCCACGCAGGAAACAGCGACAAATAATACGAGCTGTCGTCTTTGGTGTGGCCGATAACGCCTGTTTTGCCAGCGTCTTGGGTGATGAAACGCACCGCTGAGCCGATGTTTTGTAGCCATTTGTGGTCGTTGTACAGCGTGTCGTCAATGGGCAGGCAGACGATGCGGCTAGCGGTTTGTTCGTCAAATGCCGATAAAATCATCGCTTCACGCTCATCAAAGGTGAAAGGGTTTTTAATCGTGCGTGGCGAATTTGCCGAACCGATGAGTAAAATCACCGTTTTGGCGCGTTTTAGGGCTTCTTTTACCACAAATTCATGCCCCAAATGAAAGGGTTGAAAACGCCCAATAAAAATCAAATGATCAAAATTCATATTTTGCTACCAATTTGCCCTTGATAAAATTGGCTTATGTTACCATAATATCCGATAGATTTAGTCAGATTTTTTATGGGCTGCCAATATCAGCCAGTTATTCACACATCAGCGCATTTTAGCGCGGTCAATACACCAAAACGAGAACATCATGAGCGAACAAAACACCCAAGACACCCAAGACGATGTGCAAGGTCAAGAAATCCCAAAAGAAAGCAACATCAAAATCACCGAATCCGCCCAAGAATACTTGGCGGAGCTGCTTGCCAAGCAAGAAGTGGAAGGCATTGGCGTGCGCATTTTTGTGGAGCACCCCGGCACACCGCGCGCTGAGTGCTGCATGAGCTACTGCCAGCCTGACGAAGTGGACGAAGACGATTTGCAAATTCCTTATGCCAAATTCACCGCGCACATTGACGCGCCGAGCATTCCGTATTTGCATGATGCGGTGATTGACTATAATAAGGATCGTTTTGGCGGGCAGCTGACCTTCCGTGCGCCAAATTCTAAAGTGCCGCAAGTGGGCGCAAATGCCAGCATTGAAGAGCGTATCAATTACGTTTTGCAATCAGAAATCAACCCACAGCTTGCCAGCCACGGCGGTATGGTGGAGCTTTTGGAAGTGATTGAAGATGACGCAGGCAAGACCGCCGTGCTAAAATTTGGCGGCGGCTGCCAAGGCTGTGCGGCGGTGGACGTAACGCTGCGCCAAGGCGTGGAAGTGCAGCTAAAACAGCAAATCCCAGAGCTGACGCACGTCGTGGACGAGACCGACCATTCTGTGTCTACAAATGCTTATTATAAATAAGGCGTAAAGCAGATAAAAAGAACCCGAAGGTGGGTTCTTTTTTGTTTGTAAATTTTTGGTTATTTGGGTTTGCTATTTGGTGAAGGTTTGCCATTGAGTAAAAAAGTGATATTTTGCCAATTTTGCACCCAATCAGCCAAAGCAGGTGAACAGGCTTGCAACGTATTGATGGCGACTTGATGGCTGTGGGCTAAATTTTGATTAAAAATCGGCTCGTGGTGTGCGATGCGATTTCTCAATCTGCGCAGATGTTCTGTATTTTTGAACAAGTCAGAGCGGTCTTTTGCCAAATTTGCTGGCGTATTTATGCCACAAAACACAGCATAAAATTGCGCTGACCAAATGCGGTCATCGTGTCGTGCGGTCAGCATATGCTGCCAAAAGGCGAAATTGAGCTTGGCGATGACGTTGTTGATATCATTGGTGTTTTTTCTGGCTTCAATCAGGGCTTCTCGTGGTTTGTATCCGTGCTTTGGGCTGGGCAATGAACGCTCAAAACCAGTATGCCAAGCCCATTGTGAGCCGTATTGCGCTTGCAAGGCGGCGGATATGGTATTGCGCAGGGCGATTTCACAGCAGCCAAGCACGCCAAAAATTGCTTTTGAGATTTCTATGTTCCACTGATATAAAGACAAAGCGTGATTGTCGTCTGTGGCGGCTTTTGCATACGTTGAAAAGCGAGCGGCGGATAAAGTCTGTATAATTTCTTGAACAGTGCTTGAATTTTCCATTGGTAAGTCTTATAATAAATCCGTTAGCCAAGGGAAACGCTGGTTTTACCACCCCCTTTGGACGTATGCGAAAAGCTCATCATGATGTGATGAGCTTTTCTTTTTGTGGTTTGGTGTTTGCTATACGAGAATTAAAATTTTAATTCCGCCTTTCAATCACAAAACCCCAGCTTTAATCTCTTGATATTCCGCCTTTGTCAAGCGTGCGCCAAATTGCGCCACCACACGGCTAGCCACAGCGCCTGCCAATTTACCGCACTCATCAAGCGCATGACCTTGCGATAAAGCATATAAAAACGCCCCAGCGAAATTATCGCCTGCGCCATTGGTGTCCACCACGCTCACAGCTTTTGGTGTGGCGACGTATTGCAACTCTGGCGTGCCAGCCGTGCGTGTGGCGATGAGCGTAGGATTTTCGCCATCGGTGATGACGGCAAGCTCGCTGTGAGCCAGCAAAGCGTGCGCGGCCGCTTGTTTATCGGTGGTTTCGGTGTAAAGCAAGGCTTCTTCTTGGTTGCAAAACACCGCCGCCACGCCGCCTGCCAGCATTTCATCAAGCCCTGCTTTGGCAAATTTTACCACCGCAGGGTCGGCAAAACTCACCATAATGTTTGTGCCGCATTCTTTGGCGTGCGCTTTTAGCTTGGCGATCGCTTGCATGGCACTGGGCGACATGGCAAGATAGCCTTCTAGGTACAGCCACTGTTTTTGCTTAGCATTTTGTGCGCTGTTTTGGGCGACGAGTGCGTCAAAATTCACGTTTTTCTCGTCAATTTCACTGCTTGCACCAAGGTGGGTTTGCATGGTGCGCTCAGCGTCAGGTGTTACCAGCACCGCACAAGAACCCGTTACGCCGCCTTGGTGCGTGGCAAGTGCTGTATCGGTGGCAACGCCCATTTCCGCCAAATCCTGCAAATAAAATTCGCCCATCTTATCATCGCCCACACGGCAATTATAAAACGCACTGCCGCCAAGTGCCGCAAAAGCCGCCATGCTGTTTGCTGCCGAGCCACCGCCTGCTTGTTTGGCAGGGTGAATGCCGTGCGTGTGTAAGGTGTCAAAAAGGGCGGCTTGGGTGTCGGTGTCGGCAAGCGTCATGTTGCCACGAGTCAGCCCAGTGGCGGCAAGTGCGCTGTCTGACACGGTAAATTCGGTATCCACCAAAGCATTGCCAATGGCGACGACGTTATACATAAAAATTCCTTAAAAAATAAATATTTATCAATAAAAAAGGGCTATTTTCAAAATCA
>NZ_MUXU01000028.1 GCF_002014985.1 Moraxella caviae
GAAAGCGGAAGTATTCGCCAACAAAGACGGCGGACACACAATAAAAATCAGCAAGTAGGGCAAAATTATGCACAACAGCTTTTTGAACGACTACAACGCATTGTTGAACGAGCTAGAACAGCAATTAAACGAGTTACAGGCGACCACAGCAACACAGGGCGAGCAGATAACGCAATTAACCAAAGTCAATCAGTCTTTGACCGTGCAGAACGAGCAATTACAGGGGCTAATAAACAAATTAACGACACAGAACGCCAAATTAAACAGCGAGAACAACAGGCTAATGAATTTATTGCAGAGCAACAAAAATCCCTAGACAAAGACAAGGGCTTTGGGTTTGGGCGTTGATTTTGACTAACCCTCAAAAGTTTTGTAATTATCAAATACTTTGGTTTATCATAGCACAAAAAGAAAAACCCACCATAAGGCGGGCTTTTCGCTTAATACTAGGGGGTAGGCGTAAGCCCTCAATAGACCCTAGCAAACAGTAATATTTTAAGGCTTTATCCCTATGAAATCAAGTGAAAATTATCCGAATATCAAAAATACCCTATCGCATTCACGCCTTGCCACCTATGAGAAATTTACCCAAAACACCGAACAGGCATTAAGTTTGTATCAATGGAACTTGCAAATATCGTCCGCCTTGTTTGAATGTTTGGCGGTGTGTGAAGTTGTTATCAGAAACGCAGTTGCCAACGCCATACAAGCCGAACACGGCACAGATTGGGCGTTCAATGTGCGATTTGTCCGCAGTATGCAACAAAACCGCAGAGACGAGCTTTTGGACGCACGACAAGAGACCACAGAACAGACCATTTGCGAATTACCGTTCGTGTTTTGGCAAGGATTTTTTACCGCTCGTTTTAATGATGAGATTTGGAAAAAGCATTGGGCAGTCGCCCTACCCAATGCTAAGCATGCAGATTTGCCAATAATGAGAGCAGAAGTATTTGATAATCTTGAAAAAATTAGAAAACTAAGAAACCGTATCGCCCACCATGAACCCATTTTTAACCGCAACCTACAAGGCGACTACAAGCGGATTATCAAAATCATCGGTTACTGCTGTACAGATACTGCAACTTGGGTAAAGTCTTGGCAAAAGGTTGATGAACTATTAAAAATCAAGCCTACACCCCCATAACCTGCTTAAACAAACTGCGTAACATCTGATTTTTATGGGCATTGCTTTCAGTCTTATTTTTCTCAAAAATAGATTGATATACTGGATAACTTTGCCTAATCATTTCCCCTACTTCGCCAATAATGCGATTTTGTTCACCTTGTGGCAAGCTCTCAAAATAAGCAATAAACGCCTTATTCTCGCTTTCTTGGCGTTCTCTCTCGGCTTTCTTAGCCAGTTCCTCCTGTCTTTCACGCTCCGCCTGCTCCTTGCGTGCTAGGCGTTCATTTTCGGCTTTCTGTAACTGCTCATAGTACTCATCAAGCCCCCAACGCTCGGCTATCGCCTTATTCTCAATATTTTTTCTGTGAAAATCGTTTACTGGCTCGCCCTTGCTTTCCAAATGGGCGATATAATCAGCGACTTTCTGACGAACGATAACAAGCTCCTTATCAGTCAAGCCGTGCAAAATGTCTAGCGTGTTAGGGTCTCGGCTATCACTAATCATCTTATCAATCTTGCTTGCTTTGGTGCGTTTATCGTTGATAATCAGCGTAAAATGCGTGATGATTTTGCCTATTTTTTCCTGTTCAAGGGTTAATTCAAATTCGCCTTGTTGGTTAATTTCTTTAATTACTGGCATTAGTACATATCTTTTAAAATCATTAACCGCTTTATATTTATTGGTACAACCAAAAAAGTCTTTCCATTCATCAACCACCATTGTAACTTGCGGATATTTTTTACCGTGCGGCGGTTTTGAGTTAGCCCATTTACAGCATAACTCATAACCCTTTTTGGTATGAAAACTATTTAATTTTATTGTTTTTTCGTAGGGGTATTTGGTGTAGGCTTCGCCAGTCTTTTGAATAAGGTAAGCAACAACATCAGAAAGCATCAGATAAATAAAACCGCTATTTTCTTGATACACAACGGCTTGAACCCAGTAAGTTTCCATAATTGCCTTGCGATGACTTCCTTTTGGGCGTGCAATGCTATAAAAATCCTGTTCCCCTGCCAATTTCTTTAAATCATCTTCATAAATTTGGACTTTGAGCTTTCTACTGTGTAATTTTTTAGCAGTTTCCCTTAAAACTTCGTAGGCGTATTTTTCGTGAATTTTATTGGCAACCGCAAACTCTTTGGCAGAGATAAAAACCTGCTTACCGCCAACACCTTGACTAAATAATTTATTAACCGCCAAAGTCATCAAATCGTGTTCGGCTGGCGACAGGTCAAAAGCACCTTCAATTAAGGCATTTGATTTAAAAATTTCAATTTCTTTACCTTCAACATAAAAACTGGCATTTTGAACAAATTCAGACATAAGTAACCTGCAAGTAAGAAGTTGAGAGCCATTATATCAAACGGAAAATTATAAATCAATTCCTTAAACGGATTTTATATATGTATTTTCCGCTTGAATTCAGGGGTTTGTACACTTATTAGAGTAAAAACGGAAAAAAAAACATAATTCCGTTTGAAGTAAGGGGTTTCTCCGTTTGAAGTAAGGGGTTTCTCCGTTTGAAGTAAGGGGTTTCTCCGTTTGAAGTAAGGGGTTTCTCCGTTTATAAGTGCGTAAACCATTGATTTTAAAAAGAAAATCAGCCCCTATAATATAATAATATATATAATTAAATAATACCGTCCTCCTTTTTCAAAAATTTTGAATTTTTTGACCTAAAACCCCTTTCTTTTGTCTTTCTAACCTAGTAAAATTAACAAAAAATAGTAAAGGGCGAGCATACTTATAGTACCCTTTGGGATACTATAAAGCTCGTAAGGGGAACTTCCCCTTAACCCCTTGTCATCTCCGCTATGCTCCGATGATTGGGGGCAAGCCCCCAAACCCCCATTAAAAAGACAAAAGAAAAATGACCAAGCCAAAACGCACCAAAGAAATAAAAATCAGATTGACCGAGCAAGAATATCAAGCCCTACTTGACCGCAAAAAAGGGGAATTGGCTGTTTGGATTAGAACAACTTGTTTAGAGCAAGACATACCAGAACCCAAAAAAGTAAAAACGGCAGACCCTGAACTTTTGCGACAACTTGCCAAGATTGGGGGCAATCTTAACCAAATCGCCAAAACTACCAACACCGAGCAAGCAAGGGGCGATATTATCAATCTTTTGAGAGTAACCGCAGAATTAGCCACCATTAGGGAGCAACTAGACGAACTTTTGGAACGCCACAGATGATTATTAAATTTTTACCCAACAAGGGAAAAGGCACTTGTTTGGCAACAATGAATTATTTGCTAGGCAGCAAAGGCGACCGAGAACACGCTAAAGTGTTGCAGGGCGACCCCAAATTAACACAGCAGTTAGCCGACAGCCTAGAATTTAAGCACAAATACACCGTTGGGGTATTATCGTTCGAGGAAAGCAACCTTGATGACCGCCAAAAGCGTGAGATTATGGCGGACTTTGAAAAATCCCTTTTGTGCGGATTGGAGCAAGACCAATATAATATTTGTTGGGTAGAGCATCGAGACAAAGGGCGGTTAGAGCTGAATTTTGTCATTCCAAAGGTTGAATTAACCACAGGTAAGGCGTTAAACCCCTATTTTGACAGCGTGGACAGAAAGCGAGTAAACGCATTCAAAGACCACACCAATGCCAAATACAACCTAACCGACCCTAACGACCCAGCCAACCGCCAACCACTTACACCAAAATTTAACCTACCCAAAGACAAAAAAGCGTTACAGGAAGCGATTACAGGCTATCTGATGAACGAAATGGGGCAAGGCAACATAAAAGACCGTCAAGGCGCTTTAAACGCCATACAGAACGATTTAGGGCTATCTGTGGCGAGAATTACCCCTAATTCAATCAGTATCAAAGACCCAACCAACGAAAATGGGCGAAATATCCGCCTAAAAGGGGAAATTTATGCAGACAATTTCAGATTTAGCCAAGACTATTCAGCAGAAAACGAGCGAGCGAGCCGAGAATACCGAGCAAATCGTACAGAACGAATTGCAGAAACTAGAAAAATCCTTACAGCAGAGATTGAGAGAAAGCGAGCATTTAATAGCGAACTCTATCAGCGACCACCAACAGAACCTACAAGCGAAATTGAACACCGCCCTAGCGTTCAAGAATTGGCTAATGATAACCATAGGGGTGTTATTGGCGACAGTCCTAGTATTGGGGGGAATGGCAATGTATTTTTACAGCAGTATGAAAGACAGCCGAGCGGAACAAGCTCAAATTCAGGCGACCATAGACCAAATGCCCCTACCGCCCAAAGTGTTGAACCAATTCAACATACAACAGGACGACAAGTATTATTACCTAGCGACCAGAAACAA
>NZ_MUXU01000029.1 GCF_002014985.1 Moraxella caviae
TTTTGAAAATAGCCAAAATTTGTCAAAGATTTTCTCGTTTTACGCCCTGCTTTTTATGCTATACTTAGCACAAACTTCGCCAAGTGCTATTTTGATTCAAAGCACATACAAAATAAAAATATGTTATCATTGGCAGTATTGATGCTTTTCGTGTTTTTGTAATTTTTATTAAGGTATCAGGCATGTACGTCCATACTCCCACACCCAGCCAAACCCCCAAAACCGCCCCAACCATCAAGCGCAGTGCTTTTTTTGTGTCCGATGGCACTGCCATCACCGCCGAGACGCTTGGGCGTTCGCTGCTGAGCCAGTTTGGCGATGTGGATTTTGACATCAAAATCATTCCTTATGTAGACACGCCAGAGCTTGCGCATGACGCTGTGGCACGCATTGAGCAAGCCTACCAGCTTTCAGGGCTAAAGCCGCTGGTTTTTGACACCATCGTCAGCGATGAAATTCGCACCATCATCAATGGTGCAACCGCCTGCAACCTAGACATTTACGAAGGCTTAATCTCACGCATTGCCGATGAAATCGGACACGAGCCAAACCCACACGCAGGCATGGCGCACGGCGATGTGGATTCTGAAGATTATAAAAGCCGCATTGACGCGGTGCATTTTGCGCTGGACAATGACGATGGCGCGCGCACCACGCATTATGATGGCGCAGACATCATTCTTATTGGTTTGTCTCGCTCGGGTAAAACGCCGACTTCCATCTATTTGGCATTACAATTTGGCATTCGTGCGGCAAACTATCCGCTCACCGAAGAAGACTTAGACAGCAGCAACTTGCCAAAATCCCTACAACCCTACCGTCATAAACTTTTTGGTCTCACCATTGACACCGAACGCTTGGTACGCATTCGCCAAGAGCGCAAAGCAGGCAGCCGCTACGCCAGCCTTGCGCAGTGCCAAGAAGAGCAGCGTGCCATTCAGGCGATTTACACCGCCCAAAAAATCCCCAATCTGAACGTCTCAGAAATGTCGGTAGAAGAAATTGCCACGCGTATTTTGCAAATCACTGGACTAAAAAGACGTATTGGCTAAACAGTTTATAAAAGCATGACACAAAAAATAGGTTTATTATGAAGTACAATTTGACAACTTTTCGCTTGCCTTTGATGGCGATTTTGGCGGCTGCCACGCTTGGTTTGAGCGCCTGCCAAACCACCGCACCCGTGCCACAGCCGCGCTACATTCCAGACATCGCACTTGGTGAAGCGGTTGCTCTAGAAATCTTGCCAACACGCACATCTTGCGATTCTGCCGCACCAATGCAGTGCCTGCAAGTGCAAAAAGCTGGCTCAAGCGAAGTTTTTGGCATTGGCTATAACGACATCAAAGGCTTTAGCCCACGCACAGGCGTACGCTACCAAATCATCGCACGTCCAGAAATTGACAAAAACACCAACCAAGCCACAGGCGAGTGGCAGCTGGACGAAATCTTAATGCAGCAGCCTGTGCGCTGACGTACTGTAAAATGCCATCAGCTTTCGTTATCAGCCAAAAATAAAATCAAGGATTTATCATGTCAAAACAACAAAACGCAAACCAAAAGACAAGCGATAAAGACGACAAAACCATCGCCAACACCGCCGAGCCAGCCGAACAAAAGCATGAAGATTTTGAGCCAGATCATGACTTGGTGCATCAAAATCTCATCAGTCCGCTGGACGGTCAGCGCATTGCCCTAAAAACCAAAACCGAAAAAGCGCACAACTTTGAATACGACGCCATCGTCCTAGGCGCAGGCCCTGCTGGCGAAGCGGCGGCAATGAAACTTGCCAAATCTGGCATGAAAGTGGCAGTGATTGATCCGCGCGATCAAGTCGGCGGCAACTGCGCACACGTTGGTACAATCCCAAGCAAGGCGCTGCGCCAATCAGTGTTTAACATCATCAGCATGCGCCGCGACCCGCTATTTAGCCAAGTTACGGACAATTTTCAAGTACCGCTAAATAAAGTGCTAAGCAAAGCACGCCGTGTGATTTTAAACCAAGTCAGCACGCACAAGCTGTTTTATGAGCGCAACCGCATTGAAATCATTCACGGCTGGGGCAGCTTTATTGATGCGCATACCTTGCACGTTGAAAGCACGGAAGGCGCACCGTCAAAAGTGCTGACCTTTGATAAAGCGGTGATTGCCGTGGGTTCTCGCCCTTATCGCCCTGATATTTTGGACTTTGATCATCCGCGCGTGTTTGATTCGGACAAAATCCTGCAGATGGATTATGTCGCACGCAAAATCATCATTTATGGTGCAGGCGTGATTGGCTGTGAATACGCTTCTATTTTCACAGGTCTGGGCTATGTGGTTGATTTGATTAACAATAAAGATCAGCTGCTAAGCTATCTGGACAACGAAATCTCAGACGCACTCAGCCATGACTTCCGCCAATTTGGCGTGCGCATTCGTAACAACGAAGAAATTGACCACCTAGAAACGCATGACGACTGCGTGATTTTACACCTAAAAAGCGGTAAGAAAATCAAATCAGACGCTATTTTATGGTGTAACGGACGCTCGGGCAACACTGACAGCCTAAACCTAGACGCCATCAGGCTCAAAGCCAACAACCGCGGACAGCTGGAAGTGGACAAAATGTACCGCACCAGCGTGCCGAATATCTATGCAGTGGGCGATGTCATCGGCTGGCCGTCTTTGGCTTCTGCCGCCTACGACCAAGGGCGCAACGCCGCAGGTTTCATCACTGGCGACAAAGACGCAGAGTTCATCACCAGCGTGCCAACGGGCATTTATACCATTCCTGAAATCTCAAGCATTGGCATGACCGAAGAAGATTTGACACGCGAACAAGTGCCATACGAAGTCGGACAAGCGTTCTTTAAACACCTAGCACGCTCGCAAATCATTGGTGAGCGTTCAGGCGTTCTAAAAATCCTATTCCACCGTGAAACGCTGGAAATTCTCGGCATTCACTGCTACGGCAACCACGCTTCAGAGATTGTGCATATCGGACAAGCGGTGATGAAATGCGGTCATACGCTAGAATATTTCATCAACACCACGTTCAACTACCCAACGATGGCTGAAGCCTACCGTGTAGCCGCCCTAAACGGCATGAACCGTATTTTTTAAGCGCGGCTAAATAACACAAACCCCAATTCGTACGAACTGGGGTTTTGTTTTTGGGACTATTTTGAATTTTTGTTGGGTTGGGTGAATCAATGGATTAAAAGAAGTAAAAACCAACAAATCCATTAACCTACATCATTTACCATCAAGTTTCTCTTTACCATCAAGCAGTGCAGAAACCTTCTCCAGCCCTTCAATCTGCACAGTGCGATTAGGAAACGGAATTTCCACGCCAGCTTCATCAAAGGCATATTTGATCTGCTCAAGTAAATCGCACTGCAAGCCAAACCAGTCATTATTTTGCGCCCACACATACAAAGTCAAATCCACCGAACTTTCAGCCAGCGCCGTTACTCGCACCACAGGCTCTGGAATTTGTAAAGCCGCTTCGTGCTGCGTGGCAATTGTCAGCATGATTTCTTTGGCGTGCTTAATATCGGCGCCATAGCCAATGCCCACCGTAATCGGCACACGGCGAGTTGGCAAAGACGAAAAATTAGTGCTGGCGCTCGTGGTGATGTCGCCATTAGGAATGATGACTTCGTGATTGTCCGCCGTGCGAATGCGTGTATTGACCAGCGTAATGTCAATCACCGTCCCCACATAGCCGCCCACTTCCACCGTGTCGCCACGCCCAAAAGGACGAAACAGTACAATCATCACGCCTGCCGCCAAATTAGACAGCTGGTCTTTGAGCGACACGCCAATCGCCACCGCAGCACCGCCTAAAATCGCCACGAATGAGTTGGTGTTAATGCCAAGTTTGTTCAGCGCCGCCAAAATCACCGCCACAAACATGAGGCCATACAGCAAATTACCCACAAAAGTCGCCACGGTGTCGTCCATGCGGCTGCGCATCATCACACGCTTTGCCATATTCACCAGACGCTTGCCAATCCATTTGCCCACAAAAAACACGATGAGCGCCAGCAGCACCTTGATGGATAAATCAATGCCGTTGGCAATCAGCGTATTAACGTCCACCGTAAAGCCAAAAAATTCCAACGTACGATTCGTCCCCTGCTCCAGAACGACAGCCGTCTCGTGCGCCACTTCTTTGGCGGTGTCTGCGGTGGCTTCTACAGCTTGTTTGGCGGCTTGCTTGGCTTCCAATGCCGCTTCTTGGCTGGCTTCTACCGCCTTTTCACTGGCGTCTTTGACTTTTTCGCTTGCTGCCTTGATGGTTTCGGTAGTTTGTGATGTGTGCGTTTGCTCGGTCATAAATTTTCCTTATTGATGAGATGCTCTTTGTTGATGTTCTTTGTGTTAGCCGTCCATTATAAAACAAATACCACCCAATGACGAACACCCTTTGTATCTAAATGTGAGTTTAGCACCAGCAAATCAAATTCAGACAATGGCGAATTGAGCGGTTAAATAATTTGAATGATTTGAGCGATTTGAGCGATTTGAGCGATTTGAGCGATTTGAGCGATTTGAGCGATTTGAGCGATTTGAGCGATTTAAAAAACATCAAGCCATCACAAATGCCCAAATTGACAAGCCAAAAACAAAACCGCCTGCGGATACAGACGGCTTGCATGATGAAATAACGAAACGATAACACAATAAACAGCGCGGTCAAATCACGTCTGGTGTAAGTCCACCACCTTGCCCACAATGATAATTGCAGGTGCGCTGATGTCGCTTGCGTGGCGTTTGGCAACGATGTCATCAAGCGTTCCTTTTAGTACCTGCTGCGTCGGCAAGCTGGCATTGGCAACGATGGCGATTGGCGTATCGCTTGGCAAACCAGACGACAGCAAAGACGCCACAATTTTATCCAAAGCGTGCAAACCCATATAAAACACCAGCGTCTCATCAGGTTGATAAGCGGATTTTAGCCCATCAAAGGCTTCATTCGTCTGATAGCAGCCCGTCAAAAAGCGCACGCTGGTCGCCACGCCACGCTGAGTGAGTGGAATACCAGCGTAGCTTGACGCTGCCAGCGCAGACGTGATGCCGCTCACCACTTGATATGGCACGCCTGCCTTTTGGCACGCCAGCATTTCTTCGCCGCCACGCCCAAAGACAAAAGGATCGCCACCTTTTAGGCGCAGCACACGCTTGCCTTGTTTGGCAAGTTCTACCAGCAGCGCATTGATTTCATCTTGGCTTTTGCTGTGATTGCTGCGTTTTTTGCCGACAAAAATTTTATCGCTATCACGGCGGCACAAATCCAAAATCTCATCAGACACCAGCGCATCATACAGCACCACGTCCGCCTGCTGCATTAGGCGCAGCGCCTTAAAGGTCAGTAAATCAGGATCGCCTGCACCTGCGCCCACGATGTACACTTCGCCTGTTTTGGTGTTGTCATTGGCGATAAAATCATTCAACTCATCAGGCAACGCAGCCACTTTGGTGTCGTTTAACGCCTTACCAAACACACGCTCCCAAAAATGGCGACGCTCATTGATGGTGGGCAGTTTATCCTTGACCACCGCACGAAATTCGCCCGCTTTTTTGGCAAGTGCGCCAATACCGCTTGGTAAGCTGCTTTCAATTTTGGCACGAATCAGCCTTGCCAATACAGGCGCCTTGCCATTGCTGGACACGCCAATCACCACAGGGCTACGATCCACAATCGCAGGGAAAATAAAATCGCATAAATCAGGCGTATCCACCACGTTCACCGCCACGCCAAGCGCTTTGGCGTCTTGATGAATGCGCACGTTTAGCGCGTGATTGTCTGTCGCCACGATGATAAAGGCAAGTGCGCCAAAACGTGATAAATCTGCCGCTTCGTACGACTTTTGCACCAAGGTATGACGCTCGCCAAGCGCTGCCACATCATCATTGAACGCCTCTGCCAACACCACCAAACGCGCCCCTGCTCGCTCAAGCAAGCTGGCTTTACGCATGGCAACTTCACCGCCGCCAATAATCAGCACGGTTTTATCTTGCAAATCAAAAAACAGCGGTAAAGTATTCATCGCAATTCCTAAGCGGTTTGGGTTGGTGCTACATTCTCATCAAAGCTGCGTGTGCAAGCCACATTCACGGTGTGCCAGCACTTTGGTTGGGTCAAAATAATCAAACTCATTTGGCAAGCCGTGCTGCTCTTGATAAGCGTCAAGCTCAGCTTCGCTCAAGTGAAACAGCGGCGCAACTTTTAGCACGCCATCTTTTGACAGGCTTAGCACGTCAAGCGCACCACGAAACTCGGTTTGATCCTTGCGAATAGCATTAAACCACACATCAGGATCAAGCTCGCCAAGCGCACGGCGGAACGGCTCAAGTTTTACCTGCTCGGTAAATTCAGCGTGCAATGGGCTGTCTACATCAGGAATACCGCCCATCGCCACATCACGAAACGCGCGGGTTTGCGCTGGAATGTAAGTTACGACATTCAAATTCAAATCACGAATCAGGCTTTGCGCATAACGATAAGTGGCGTCCGTATTATAGCCGCTGTCCACAAAAAGCACGGTAATATCAGGGCGCAAACGTGTTACCAAATGCAAAATCGCCGCTTCGTACGGACGAAAATTGGTGGTAATGATGGGATTTTTGGCAACAGACAACGCCCATTGTACGATTTGCTCTGGGCTTTTGTCGGTCAATTCGGCATTGTACTGCGCAAGATTATCAGTGGTTACGATGGTTTTTGCCATAAGATTGCTCCAGTTGGCGATTGGGTTGGTTAAATTTTTAGCAATAAATAAACGAAACTTATTTTTATATTGATTTTTATAACTTATTGATTTTTATAGTATTTTTATTTTTAAAAACACGAACCTTCCCCAAGCGCTTGTCATCAGACAAACGCTCATACAGTGATACGCTTGGGAAAGTGTTAAACCAGTTATGGCTTGCTCAATGGTACATTTATTTAGCGAAACATTGGCAAAGCAGCTGCCGATGTGCCTTGATGGGCGGTTTTTAGGTCGGCAAGCGTGTGCTTGAGCGTGTCAATTTTTGGCTCGTGTACGATAAAGCCGTTTGCGCCAGATTTATAAAAATACGCCGCCTGATCCAAGCCAAACTCGCCTGCGATTAAAATCTCAGCGTGCGCTCTGAGTGCGCGGATTTGGCGCACAAGGCTGAACACTCGCCCATCTACGAAATTTGCCACATGAATGACAAATAAATTCACCAGCGCTTGATCGGTGATGTTTTCCACATCTTCAATGGTGCTGTCTGCCGTCAAAAGCACGCCGCGTGTGTCGTGAAAATCATCAGGCGTAGAAAGTAGCGTGCTGTTACCTTCGCCACGCTCACGAATTTGCCCCAGCTCAAAGCCAGCAAGCGCAGGCGCTTCATCGCTGCTGCTGATTAAGAAAAACTCACTTTGGCTTTGGTGTAGATTGGCACCGCTGTCCACGGTGATGATGTTCATACTTTTTACAGTCATGGTTGTATCTCCTTGTCCTTGTCGCTCGTTTTGCCAAACGCATGGGCGTTAAAGTTTGCTAAATTCACTAAAAACGTATCGTCTTTACAAGACGTTTATCCAGCAAATCAGCCATACACCGCCGCTTTAAACGGTGCAATGCCCACACGCTCCACCACCTGCGCAAAACTCTCCACATGTTCATCGGTGGCGATACGCTCATTTTGATACACCTTGGCGATGGTGTCAATGGTCTTTGCCACTTCATCGGCAGCCACCGCACGCCCAAGGATTTGCCCAAGTTTGGCATTCTCGCCAGAATTACCACCCAGACTGATTTGATACCAATGCTCGCCCTTTTTATCCACACCAAGAATACCAATATCGCCCACATGGTGATGCGCGCAGGCATTCATGCAGCCAGACATATTCAGGCGAATTTCACCCAAATCGTACAAATAATCCAAATCATTAAACTGCTTTTCAATACTCTCAGCGATGTTATGCGTGGTGGCATTGGCAAGCGCGCAATAATCAAAACCCGGGCAGACAATCATATCCGTCAGCGTACCGATGTTTGCGCGCGCCAAATTCAAATCAGTCAGCGCCTGCCACAATGCGTACAAATCGCTTAATTTGACATCGCCCAGCACCAAATTTTGCTGATGCGTGGCACGAATCTCGCCTAAGCTGTATTTATCCGCCAAATCCGCCAGCGCAAACATCTGTGCGTCCGTCACATCGCCAGCTGGCACATACTTGCCATTTACCACGCCTGCTTTTAACGAAATAATCACCGCACGATAGCCTGCCACCTTATGCGCCACGGTGTTTTGGCGATACCAGTTAGCAAAATCTTTGTCAGCGTTTAGCGCATCTTGCAGCTGTGATTGCGCCGCCAAAGCGTCAAGCGTCTCATAATTTGGCGTGCTAAAATAGCTCTCCGCCTTGGCAAAATGCTCGTCCGCAAGCGTCAGCGCACCGTCTTTCAGTGCTTGCCATTCGTCTTCCACTTTTTGTGCAAACGCTTCTTTGCCAAGACTTTCCACCAAAATTTTAATGCGTGCTTTGTATTTATTATCACGTCTGCCTTCAAGGTTATACACACGCAAAATTGCGTCCAAATAGCTCAGCAGATGACGACGTGGCAAAAATTCACGAATCACCTTGCCGATGATTGGCGTGCGCCCAAGTCCACCGCCGACAATCACTTCAAAGCCAATCTCGCCATCTTTTTTCACAACGTGCAAGCCGATGTCATGCACTTGCGTGGCGGCACGGTCGGTTTTTGTGCCGATGACTGCGATTTTAAATTTACGCGGCAAATAGGCAAATTCTGGGTGGAACGTACTCCACTGGCGGATAATCTCGCAATACGGACGTGGATCGACCACTTCTTCAGCGTTAATGCCTGCGTACGGATCGGTCGTGGTGTTGCGAATGCAGTTGCCAGACGTTTGAATGGCGTGCATTTGATGGCTGGCAAGTTTGGCAAGAATGTCAGGCACTTCTTCTAGCTTTACCCAGTTTAATTGCACATTGGTGCGTGTGGTGAAATGCGCATAGCCCTTATCAAAATCGCGCGCAATCTCAGCCAGCACACGCATTTGATGACTGGCAAGCAAACCATACGGCACAGCGATACGCAGCATGGGCGCATGACGCTGAATGTACAGCCCGTTTTGCAGGCGCAGCGGCAAAAACTGCTCTTCTGGCAGCTCACCCGCCAAATAGCGGCGTGTCTGATCACGAAACTGCGCCACACGCTCATCGACAAGATTTTGGTCGGCATAAGAATACTGATACATGATTGGCTTATCCTAAGTGGTTTGCTTTATTTAAATTTAATGGCTTGTCATTCAATGACTTGGCGAATTTTTGACAGATTTTTTGGCAGATTTTGGCAAAAGCTGACCAAGTTTTCTGATGGCTTATGTTAATCGCCACACCCTTAAAATAAAAATGCCAAAATCGCATATCGATACGCAATTTGGGCATATTTAGGCATATGCAGCGAATTTCTTTTTGTGAGTTTAAAACCAAATCCAAGACAAATCCAAACCCAGCCCAAACAAAAAACGCAGACCATCTATCTACTGTCTGCGTTTATAATAAGTTATCAGGCGTTTTAACGGCACATTGCACCGTTTAAATCTGTCAAGCATGCAAAATCACTTCACCAGCTCGCTCATCACCGTCATATCATAGATGTAAATTGGCGTGGTGGCGGTGTTTTGCTTAAGGTTGTCTTTATCGCTTTGCTTGGTGTAGGCTTTTAGGCGAATGATTTGGCGCACGCTTTTGTCATGCTGATAACCTTGAATTTCACCATAAAAATTGCGCCACGCACCTTCGCCCACTTTAATGCCGTTTTCGTCATATTGTACGTTACGCACCTTTAGGCAGTGCGTGCTGTCGTCAATGCACTCGTTTGGCTCAGGGTCAATCTCCCAAAACAGCGTTGTCGCTTCGCCCACAGGTTTTGCCTTGCCTTGCCAGACGTAAGTTGTGCCATGCGCCTTTTGTGTCAAGGTCGGCACATCACCACGAAAACCAAAGGTCAGCGTACTTGGACGCTCTAAGGCGGCAAATAAGCGATTTTCGGCTTGGCTTAAATCACCACACGCCATTTTCGTGCTTGCTGTGCCATCGGTGGTGAATTTGCCATCATCAAGCTCAAAATTTGCCGATAAAATATTACAGCCCACACTTGCACTCAGCGTGCCACGCTTGGCGTTTTGCTTGGCGTTTGTGTTGTTGGCAGATGAGTTGGCATTATTTAAATCATCAAGCGATGAATCATCGGACGATTGTGCAGGCTCGTCTGATGACTTATCGTTTAATAAGCTACCATCTGATGACTGCGTGCTAAGCTCAGCATTTTCAGATTGGGCATTTTCAGATTGAAAATGTTTAGGCTGGGTGTTTTCAGGTTGGGCATTTGCCAAATTGTCGTGCGCATTGGTGTGTGCAGTGAAATTTAGCACCGCCGATTGATTGGCGATGACTTGATCAAAAGCAATCATCGCTGCGTCTTGATGACTGGCTTGCACCAGCGTCCAATCATAAGCCACCAACTCATCAAAGGTGGGTGCTTGCAAGGTGGCAAGCGTGGGCGTGTCGTTGGCGATGTTGGCAAACCCAAGCGCAGTCAGCGGTTTTTGGGTGTTGTCTTTGGCTTCTTTGGCGGTATTTTCAGTGGTGCGCGCCGCATCGCCAGCCGCATTGACGACTTCGCCCACGTTATAGCACGCATTTAAAAGCGCGGCTGTCGCCACCGTCAGCACTGCCGTCCGTACCACAGGAAAATCACCAGTACGGCGAGTTTCGGCAGATTTGCCAGCACGCACACCCACCAAAGAAAACACCGAACGAATCGCCATCACAAGGCGAGAAGCACCCATCACACACCCACTTTTGGTCGGTCAAGCCGACATCAATGAAAATTTAATACCACTTGTCAATCGTCTTTTGGGCAAATTTAAGCAAACTGCGCTCAGCCACGATTAACCCTGCTATCTTAGCACATCACGCCACAAATATCCGAAAAGATGCGCAACTTTTTGTAATGTTTTTGCGAACTTTTATTGCTTTTTGTAAACGCTGCTTTTGTAAACGCTGATACGCACATACACACCAAAATACTTGCCAAGTTGATTTGGCTGTCTTATAATAACTTTGTTTCAAACCGTCTGGTCGGTTTTAAAAAATTATTTGTGCTGTTTTAGCGCAAGATTTGGTTTTGAAAACAATTCGTTTAAAAAACAACTTATTTAGAAAGACCGCTTGCAAATTCCAACGCAGCACTTGCCACGATTATCACTCAATCACACATTAACGCTCATCATGCAAAACGATTTATTCGCACCGACAGCCGATTTACCACAAATTGCAAGCGAAAACGACACGGATAAAACCACAAACTTGCAAAATCCCAGCCAAGCCAAGCGCAAAAACAACCCTGAATTACTGCGCCACACCCTGCTTATCGCCGCCAAAGACTGTTTGCTTGAGCATGGCACAGCGCAGTTTTCCATGCAAAAAGTTGCCGACCGTGCTGGCGTGAGCAAAGGCGGCTTATTCCATCATTTTAAAAGCAAAGACGAGCTGATGGCTGGCGTGGTAACGCTGTTCATCGCCCAAATTAACACTGCCATTTTAGAGCAAATTGCCCAAAACGCTCAAGGCAACCCAAGCCATTTCGCCGCCTTTACGCGCGCCTATGTGCAAGTGTTTTGTGGCAATGCCGCCATCGGACTTGCAAGCGACTGGGCTGGGCTGATTCGCCCCATGAATGCCGACAGCACGCTGGGCGCACATTGGCAAGCGTGGCTTGACAGCAAACTGCGCCAACACCACGCCACCGATCATGACTTACGCCTGCTCGTGGTGCGCCGTGCCATTGATGGACTGTGGCTTGGTGGTGCGGCTACTGATGACTTGCCAAGCATTGAGCGTTATTTGCTTGAGATGATTGATGAATTGCAAGCAGAGCTTTAACTTATTTACTTGCAATTTCTCAACAACGCCCAAAAACAACAAAACCCGAAATCACATTCAGGTTTTGCAAGTGCGTCAATGGCGTTTTAATGGCATTTTTGACAATCTTAATCCGTACCAAATTCTTGGCGTTTTTTGGCAAAAAAGCGATCCAGTCTGTCCATCGCATCTTCCAAATCCACCAAATTTGGCAAAAACACCACACGGAAATGGTCAGGCTGATCCCAGTTAAAGCCCGTGCCTTGCACCATCAGCACCTTTTCTTCAATCAGCAAATCCATCATAAATTGCATATCGTTTTCGATCGGATACACATCACGGTCAATCTTGGCAAAACAATAAAACGCCCCTTGCGGCATGGTGCAGCTGATGCCTTTAATGGCGTTTAGTCGCTCCACTGCAAGGTTGCGCTGCTTGCACAATCTGCCTGTCGGTGCGGTCAGCGCTTGCATAGACTGATAGCCGCCCATCGCTGTTTGAATGGCGTATTGCGCTGGCACATTGGCGCACAGGCGCATACTTGCAAGCATGGTCAAGCCTTCAATAAAATCGCTGGCATGGTCTTTTTTGCCAGAAATCATCACCCAGCCAGCACGATAGCCTGCAATGCGGTGCGATTTTGACAAGCCATTAAACGTCAGCACAAGACTTTCATCGGTGATGGTACTCATTGGCGTATGCACCGCGTCATCGTACAAAATGCGGTCGTAAATCTCGTCCGCCATGATGACAAGCCCATACTTTTTGGCAAGCTCAGCAATGCCACGCAGCAGTTCATCGCTATAAATTGCGCCCGTTGGGTTGTTTGGATTGATGACGACAATGCCCTTGGTTTTATCGGTGATTTTACGCTCAATGTCCGCCAAATCAGGCTGCCAATTATCTTCTTCTACGCAGCGATAATGCACCGCCTTGCCGCCAGCCAAATTCGCCGCCGCCGTCCACAGCGGATAATCAGGCATCGGAATCAGCACTTCATCGCCATCGTCCAAGAGCGCTTGCATGACCATCACAATCAGCTCACTCACACCATTGCCAACGAACACATCGTTCACGTCCACCGCAGACAAAAGCCCTTTGCTTTGGTAATATTGCAAAATCGCCTTGCGTGCCGCAAAAATCCCCTTAGAATCCGAATAGCCAGACGCACTGCCCAAGTTCATCGCCACATCACGCACGATTTCATCAGGCGGCAATAAGCCAAACGGTTCAGGATTGCCGATGTTTAGCTTAATGATGCGCTGTCCTTCTGCTTCCATGCGATTGGCGGTCTGTAAAAGCTCACCACGAATGTCATAGCAGACATTGGATAATTTGCTGGATTTTTTGAGTTGTTTTGGTTCGGTTTTTGGCTCAGTAGACATGGTTTGGCTCGCTGATGAAGTAAAATCAAGGGGTGAATTTTGCGGTAAAGCTGATGGTTTGTTCTCTGAATTTTGCAAGTTATGCGCTTGCATTTTTGGCAAATCCGCCGATGCTTTTGTCAAGTCTGCTGTCAAATCTGCCGACAAATGACGCAAAAATTCGCCCACCGTCAGCGAAAAAACCGCCGCCAACGCTGGAATTTTATCCTGCGCAATGCCGTTTTTGCCACATTCCCAATTAGCAATCGCCCCACGACTGACCGCCACGCCAGTTTCGCTCAGCCGCTGTGATAATTGCTCGGCAGAAAGTTTGTGCTGTTTGCGCAGCTGCCGAAGGCGTGTGCCATATGCCAAACGCTCATCGCTCGTTAAAGTGTCATTTGCTGTGTTCATGGTTGTATCGTGGTTTTGTGGTGATTGTACGGTGTTGTACTTGCAAAGTGTTAATGCTTGGTTGGTGTGATTTATGTTTAGCGGTGATAAACTTTAAAAATTTACCACCAAATTTGGCAAATCGCCCAATTAAAACAACCTAAGCACACATTCTACGCTTGCATTTTTTATTTTGCAAGTGTTTTTTGCAAGCAAATAGTCGCCAAAGAATATTTTTGCAAGTAGCTATTGCAAGTATTGCTGCAAGCAAACCTTCAAAATTGCAAGCAAGTCTTAAAAAGCTACCCAAATCGCTCGCTATTACTCACTCTCCCCTTGAAAAACCCAGCTTGCGCCCAAATTTTTCTAACATTAAGACAGCTTATCATCTATAAACAAACAACCGATAACAGCAGAGACAAAAGCAGAACCATCATGACACAATCAACAAACACCGCAAAAACAATCCCAAACCTTAGCGCAGATGACATCGCACAGATGAGCGAAGCCGATTGGCAAGCACGCCTAAGCAGCGACGAATATTACGTCTTGCGCCAAAAAGGCACGGAACGCCCATTCACAGGCGCATACACCGACAGCGAAGCGGTTGGTACTTACCACTGCAAAGGCTGTGGCGCGCCCTTATTTACAAGCCAAGACAAATTTCACTCAGGCTGTGGCTGGCCGAGCTTTGATCGCACCATCAGCGATGGCGCACTCACCGAAACTCTGGATTTATCGCACGGAATGCGCCGCATTGAAGTAACTTGCAGTCGCTGCGGCGGCCACATGGGACACGTTTTCCCTGACGGCCCTGCCGACACCACAGGTCTGCGTTATTGCATCAATTCCATCGCCATCACCTTTAATGGCAACTAAATTTTAATGGCGACAAAAATAGCGGTGAGCGACAGACCTGCGAAACAACTAAGCATTATTTCGCCTAACTTTTACCGAGAGATTTTGTGATAAACTTATAATAAAATTTATCACAAAATCAATAAGTTATAAACTTTATGGCGATTTTTTGCAGAAATTTTGCAAAATTTGTTTGACAAGCGCACAAAAACCGCTATAATACGCACCACAACGAACGCGGTCGCTGTACTGTGTTCGCCTAAGAAGTCTGAAAATCTTAGGGTGGTTAGCTCAGTTGGTAGAGCGTCTGCCTTACAAGCAGAGGGTCAGCGGTTCGAATCCGTTACCACCCACCATTTTTAGCAGCGGTAGTTCAGTTGGTTAGAATACCGGCCTGTCACGCCGGGGGTCGCGGGTTCGAGTCCCGTCCGCTGCGCCATCTTGATTGGCATTGCCAATTTTATCAGCCCCAGCCTTTAGGTTTGGGGTTTTTGCTTATTGATAAATGATTTCTTAGCCAAGTTGACATCGCCTTTAAAACCATTTCACAACCACCCTTTTACACCCATTCAATCATAAAAATCCACGCCAAACAGACTTAATGGCATACCCAGCCGCAGCAAAAAGACTGTAAAAGCACGGCAACTGTGCTATAATAAATCTTTTGTGCTGGCGTATTGCCGAGCCAGTTTTTGTTCATGTAACACAAATCGTCAATTTAACACAATCCCACCGTCATCAGACCAAAACAGCCATGACCGTACAAACTTTCAATCCGCAAAACCAAAACACCACCTATCACCACAAAGCCAATCACAATCAAAACCGCGACATCAGCCAAAGTGCGGATTTGGCAGGCACTGCGCCTGACACAAAAACAAGCGCACCAAAAGTCGGCTTTGTGTCGCTTGGCTGCCCAAAGGCGCTCGTGGACAGCGAACGCATCATCACCGAATTGACGCGCGAAGGCTACCGTGTTGCCAATGATTATGATGGCGCAGATTTGGTGGTGGTGAACACCTGCGGATTCATTGAAAGCGCGGTGCAAGAAAGCCTTGACGCCATCGGTGAAGCCATCACCAAAAACGGCAAGGTCATCGTTACTGGCTGCCTTGGCAAAGACGCAGAAAAAATCCGCACCATGCACCCAAAAGTCCTTGCTGTGACGGGCGCGCACGCTTATCAAGAAGTGGTGCAAGCGGTTACGCATCATGTGCCAAAGCCTGCCAAGCCCAAAAACTACGACCCAAAAATTGACCTCATCAATGACGCAGGCGTAAAGCTCACCCCAGCGCATTATGCTTATTTGAAGATTTCTGAAGGCTGTAATCACCGCTGCACGTTTTGCATCATTCCTTCTTTGCGTGGCGATTTGGTCAGCCGCACCATTGACAGCGTGATGAACGAAGCGGTAGCGCTTAAAAACGCTGGCGTTAAAGAGCTGCTCATCATCAGCCAAGACACGTCTGCTTATGGCGTGGATTTAAAATACAAGATGGCTTTTTGGCAAGGCGAGCCGCTGAAAACGAAATTTTTTGACATGTGTCAAGCCCTTGCAAAACTTGGCATTTGGGTGCGCTTGCATTATGTGTATCCTTATCCGCACGTTGATGATGTGGTCGCCATCATGGCAGACAGCATGGCAAAATCTGGCGGCAAAGGCGGTCTGTTGCCGTATTTGGACATTCCGTTTCAGCACGCCAGCCCAAGCGTACTAAAAGCGATGAAACGCCCTGCACACAGCGAAAATGTGCTTGAGCGCATTGCCAAATGGCGAGAAATTTGCCCCGACATCGCCATTCGCTCCACGTTTGTGGTGGGCTTTCCGGGTGAAACCGAAGAAGATTTTGAATATCTGCTGGAATGGCTAAAAATCGCGCGCCTAGACCGTGTGGGCTGCTTTACTTATTCTGAAGTGGAAGGCGCGGTTGCCAATGACTTGCCAAATCCTGTGCCAGAACATATCAAGCAAGAACGCTACGAGCGTTTTATGGCGGTCGCTCAGCAAATCAGCGAAGAAAAATTGCAAGAAAAAGTCGGCAAAACCATGGTGGTACTGGTGGACGAAATTGACCACGAAGAAAACATCGCCATCTGCCGCAGCCACGCAGACGCACCAGAGATTGACGGACACGTCTATGTGGATAATATTGATGAGACAGTGAAAGCTGGCGAGTTTTTGACCGTAACGATTGACGAAGCCAGCGAATACGACTTGTTTGCAAGTTTTAAATAAACCTTAAGCCGCACGAGCGTAAGTTTGTGCGGTTTGTGTTTTTGTGATTTGCTTTTTAACTCATCCTTTTCGTTTGCTCTTTTAACTTGCATTTATCACTTATATCTGTCGCTTGCATTTACCGCCTGCATTAGCAACTTTATTGACAACTTGCACGCACGATTTTAACCGTTTTTAGACAATCCAAGCCGCCAATTTACCATCATTTAGCACCATGAACCTACATTCAAATATCCAAGCCAACAATCCTACATTGAGTAAAATTTGCGTGATTGGCCACACCAATGTCGGCAAAACTTCCCTGTTACGCACGCTTTTGCGCGATGTGTCTTTTGGTGAAGTGAAAAATTCTGCCGCCACGACACGCCACGTTGCCGAAGTGCTGATTTATTCGCTAGCCGATCATCACGAGCCGCTGGTCGCCCTGTATGACACACCGGGGCTTGAAGATGCCACAGGCGTGATGGATTTTTTGCAAGACCACACCGATGGGCGCAGCGATGGCGTGGAGCGTTTGCAAGCATTTTTGATGGCGGCGGAGAACCAAAATGATGTACTGGACGGTGATTTTAGCCAAGAAGCCAAGGTCATCAAAAGTCTGATTGCCGCTGATATTGCCATGTACGTCATTGATGCAAGAGAGCCTGTGCTTGGCAAATATAAAGACGAGCTGGCGATTTTGGCGAGTGCTGGCACGCCTGTGTTGCCAGTGTTTAATTTCGTCAAAGATGGCGCGGACAATATGCAAACGTGGCGTGAAATGCTGGCAAGACGTGGGCTGCACGTTGCCAATGCCTTTGACACGGTAGCGTTTGATTTTGCTGGCGAGATGTCGCTTTGGCAGCATTTGGCACTGCTTGCCAAAACGCCAGCACCCCTTGAAAAGCTAAGCACACAAAGACAAGCGCACTGGCAGGATTTGGCAGAAGAAGGCAGTTTGTTGATTGCGGATTTTTTGGTGAATGTGGCAAGTTTTCAAGAAAAAATCAGCCAAAATGACGACCCTACGCCCACTTTATTAAGAATGCAAGACATCGTCCGCCATGCTGAAGAAAACTTGCAAAGCAAACTTTTGGACAAATACCGTTTTTATCATGCGCACATTGACACGGCGGCGGCGGACGTGCTTGGGCAAAAGCAGGACTTGTTTGATGGCGAGCTGCTCGCCCATTACGGCATTCGCACCGCTGGTGGCAGCGTGACGGGTATGCTGATTGGTGCTGGCTTTGACGTGGCGACTTTGGGCGCAAGTCTTGGGCTGGGAACGGCAATTGGCGGTGTGATTGGCGGACTTTTGCCAAACACGAGCGCCATCAAGGATAAGGCACTGGGCGTACAAACGCTGACCATAGATGACGCCACGCTGACACTGCTGGCGGCGCGTGCGCAAAACCTACATCACGCCTTACGCCATCGTGGACACGCAAGCCTAGACGCAGTGCGCCTGCACGGTGAAATCAGTCTGCCTTGGCAAAGCGACAAACTGCCCGCCATGCTTAAAAAAGCACGCCTAAATCCGCAGTATAGCAACTTGCAAGATGGCGCAAACGGCAAGCAAAACCTGCGAGCAAGTCTTGCCGAACCGCTGGCGCAGTTGCTAGAAACACATCTTTTGGGTTTAAAATAAATCTGGCAGGTTGCGCCTTTTGCAGGTGTTTTGCAAGTTATCCTGTGAGCGATTGCAAGCAACTCACCAGCAATTCACCGCCAATGCAATATTTATCGTAACAAACCCTAATTTTTCTTCGCTGCTTGCTCTGGCGTTTCTTCAATCATATCAACGGTCGTTTGACTTGACGGCTTGCTCTTAACACGCTCGGCAATCAGCACACCGTCATCAGCAATCAAGCGCATGTGCGGATACGGAATGGCAATGCCCGCATCATCAAACGCACGCTTGATTTTTTCATTAATATTTTCTTTAATCACTGGAATGCGTGCCACCGACAAAGGCGCAACCCAAAAACGCACAATAAAATGCACGCCATATTCACCAATGTGATCCACCGTTGCCATCGGTGCTGGGTGCTTTAAAATCACTTCATCTTTTAAGAGTGTCTTAACAATCGCCGTGCGTGCTTTGGTGATGTCCGCTTCTAAAGCAATGCGCGCGCTTACATCAAAACGAATCATTTTTTTGGACGTTAGATTGGTAACTTCAGACGATGACACGGTAGAATTTGGAATGATGATAATGATGTTATCACGATCCAAAATTTGCGTGGCACGCAGCGAAATTTTCACCACTCTCCCTTCGGTGTCGCCCAAACGAATCCAATCGCCCACTTGAAACGACTGCTCCACCAAGATGGTGATGCCTGCGATGAAGTTTGCCAGCGTGCTTTGGGCAGCAAAACCCACCGCCAAACCAACAATACCCAGACCTGCCACCAGCGACACAATATCAAAGCCAAATTGCGCCAAAATACTCGCCAACGCCAGTACAAAAATCACCACCAAAATCAAGTTTTTAAGCAGCTGCTCAATGGACGCATTCAGCTCATAATGCTTTAGCACACGGCTAATCATCTGCCCTGACGTACTCCACAGCACATAATAAAAGCCCGCCCAAGCCGCCGCTTTTGCTGTGGCGGTGATGGTGTCCGCCTTCATGCCGATTTGCGTCATCACCGCCAGCAAACTCACCACCAGCCACGCATAGCGCAGATTGGCACGCACAATTTTGACGTGGCGCGTGGACAAATGCAAAAACGCCCGCGTACGCTTCACGCAGTACACCAAAAGCCAGTACACAAGTCCAATTATGGACAGTAAAATCACGATTTTTAATGCTGTCGCCGCCAACGCCACGCCACGCTCCGCCCAGTTGAGCGTCTGATCGTCCAGCGAACCGCCCAGCGACACATACACGCTTTCGTACAAATCACGGACAATTTTTTGAAAAAACTCAGCAATATCAAAACTTTTCATGGCAACATCAAGCAGGCAAGCAAACCAAAAAATAAATAAGCGTATTGTAGCAAATCCCAATCCTGTCGTGTAAAATTTCCGCCCCAATTTCACAAAAAATTTCATAAAAAATCACAAAAAATTTCTCAAAAACACATCAATTTTCAATTTTGCGTTTCAAGTCAACCTTTAAAAATCTTTGACAAATTTATTTTGAACAACTTGTGAAATTCTTTGCAGTTTGGCAAAATTTTGATATGATGGGTTTTAATTTGCAGTGGTGATTTTTGGTGCGAATTTGGTGTGAGTTTGGCGTGGATTTAGCGCAAGTTTTCAGCGATTTTCATCATTCAATGTGTCAAAAAATCATCACCATAATGATTTTTATTTTTAAGAAAAACTTTATAAAATTCGCCAAAATTTCGTTCTTAAAACCAATTTTTCAATCAATTTTCATTCATGATTTGATGTAGAAATTATAATAAAATTTAAAAATAAAATTAAGGAAATTTCATGGAAGGCATTAAAACACTCATACTGATTTTGACACCCATGTTTATCGGCTTTGCTTTGCCACAGCGCAAAAATTTCACCGAACTTGCCGAACGCCTGCTTAATTATTTGGTGTTTTTGATTTTAATCGTCATCGGTATTGAGCTTGGCTTAGTGGAGGATTTAAGCAGCAAAGTTGGCAGCATTGCTTTATATTTGGGCAGCTTGATGGTGCTGACGATTGGTTTTGGCTTGCTAGGACTTGCAGCGTTTGATAAATTTGCACCGCCCAACCAAACCACCAAAAGCACAAACAGCACCAATCACGTCAGCATTCATGGCAGCTTGGTGCAAGTGGCGTGCTTGGCAGTGGGCTTTGTCATCGCCAAATGGCTGCCAGAAAGTGCCTTGCCGCCTGACGGCACAATCACCGCCCTACTGATGGCACTGCTGTTTTTGGTGGGTATCAGCCTAAAAGGCTCAGGGGTCAGCCTAAAGCAAGCCTTGCTTAACAAGCGCGGACTTGCCATCAGCGCGGTATTTATGGTGAGTACGCTTGTCAGCGGCGTGGTGTTTGCGCTGATTTTTTCTGAAGTGTCGCTGGCGCAAGGCTTGGCGCTGGCGAGTGGCTGGGGCTGGTATTCGCTGTCTGGCACGGTGATGACCGAAGCCTACGGTGCGGTGTGGGGGTCGGTGGCACTGCTTAACGATTTGGGACGTGAAGTGGTGGCTTTGCTGTTCATTCCTTATGTCATGCGCCGTTCGTCATCGGCGGCGATTGGGCTTGGCGGTGTAACCAGTCTTGATTTCACCCTACCCACGCTCACCCAAGCTGGCGGCACGCAAATCATTCCGCTGGTGATTAGTTTTGGCTTTATCACCAATGTGCTATCGCCAATTTTGATGGTGTTTTTTAGTAGTTTTGGGTGATGAATTTTAATGAATTGATGATTTTAAAAACAAACGACAAACTTGAATGAAAGCTTGGTTTGGTTGATTGCGCTTTGAGCAAAATTTACGCCGCCGTCAACAATTTAAAATACTTCAACCTGTCAATCCAAGCAGCCTTTATCTAAGTCAAAACACCAACGCCTGATTTAGATCCAACACGGGTTTTGCACCAATATGCTCAACACGCCTTTGCCAATTACTGCCCAAATAATAAAAGCGCAGGCTGTCCACGTCAGCATCTATGATGTTTTGCAATTTATGCTTGAGCATTGCCCACTGCGCAGGATCGACTTCAATTTCAAAAACCGAATACTGCACACGCTGCCCATAATTCAAACAATGCTTGGCAATCTGCCGCAAGCGTCTTTTGCCATCATCGTCCTGCAAACTCACATCATACGTTACCAGCACCAACACAGCCGAATCACTCCAAAATCACTGCCATAAAAACGGCACATAACTATCAATATCACCACGAATGTGCCGTGCCATGATGACAGCTTGCAAATGCGGCAACAGGCCAAATGGCACCGTCTCATCAAACCAAGCGTGGTAAATTTTCTGCTGTTTTCTGTCCTGCCATGCACTCAAAAACCGCTTTCTTGCGTCTTCATCAAGCAAAACCGCGCCATTTTCCTTGCGCACAAAATCATCACGCCCAAGCTGCCTTTTATTCACCAAAGACAGCGCAAACCGATCAATCATCGGGCGAAATTCTTCCATTAAATCCAGCGCAAGCGACACGCGCCCAGCACGCAGCTGATGGAAAAATCCGCACTGCGGGTCTAAACCCACCGTTTCTAAAGCACTACGACAATCATGCGCAAGCAAGGTATAAGCCAGCGAAAGCAGCGCATTCATCTCATCGCTTGGCGGTCTTCTGCTTCTGCTGGTAAATTCAAACGCATCATTTCTAATCAACAGACCAAACACACCAAAATATAAGCTTGCCGCTTCGCCTTCTTTACCTAAAAGCTGCGGCAAAGTATTGGTTGTTAGCACGCTTTGTTGCAATCTTTTGAGTTTGGTTTGTGCAATCTCTAGTTGTTCTTGATCTTGTTTGTTAAGTTTATCTTTATAATCTCGCAAATATCTGGCAATCACCTGCCGCTGATTATACACCTTGCCCAGCACAATCGTTTGGCAAATTGGCACACTGCGTTTATCATCATCACAAATGCGGTATTGCTGTCTACGGAGCAAAACATTGCCAGACACTCCGCCTTCAATTCTGGCTTGAAATTTCCCAAAACGATTCAAATGCGTGATGGTGATGCCGTTATTAGTGCAATGTTCCATCAGCGCAGGCGTTACCATCACATTGCCAAAGCACACCAGTCCTTCAAGTTTGTGAACTGGGATTCTCGCCTTGATTTCATGTTCAATTTTCAGCACCAAATTCTCGCCATCTTTATGCAAATAGCTACCTTGGGTCTGAACATATAATGTGTTTTTTAGCAGTCTCATGGGTGATTTTTCAGCCAATACTTGACAAATTCGTTAATTTATCCATCTTGCAATCTGGCAAGCAGCCACTTTTTGGCACCTTTACTAAAAACTTTCGGATGACAAATGTCTTTTAGTGAGCAATTTCGGCATTTATTAGTGCTATAATGCGCTTTTGGTGTGATTTTTTGGACAATGATGTCTTGGCAAGCACGAATGGTGTTTAAAGTCAGTTCACGCAAAGTCTCATCAAAAACCACCGAATGCCGCCTTTTCTTTTCGCCATAAAAAATCGCACCTTCAGGCACATGACAAGCGTGCATATACTCAAGACATAACGCCTGCCCGCAAAGCTGCACTTCGTCCGCTCGGTGCGCCTTGGGTCTGCCGCGCTTATACTCTATGGGATATGGGATTGTTTCGCCATTGTTGGTGTGATATTCCACCACGTCCGCCACGCCAAAAATATTCAATTCAGGCTGAGCAAGCGGCAAAGTTCTGACAATTTTTACATCGCCACGCTTCTCGTCTGTGCCAGAATTTGCTTTTTCGTGCAAAATCTGCCCTTCTGCAGTGAATTGATTGTCCTGCCAAACTTGCTCAAGCTCAATCAAAGCAAACTGGCGCGGACAGTAAATATAATGCTGCAACTGCGACAAATACAAAACATTATCCATGCGCCCTATTTGCGGCTTAGGCTGCGTCATATTACACCTTTGCAGAATTGCATCAATAGAAATTTATCAACAGAATTGTATCAATTGAAACTTACAACCGCCCATCAAGTTCGCAACTTCCTTGAATGACCGAGTTAAGTTTTTGTAAACAAAAACACCGCAACAATAAAATGATGCGGTGTTTGTCTTTTAGAATCCGTCAACGATTTGCGGCTCAAGTCCTGATAAAGCCTGCTTCAGCGCAGCTTCATCAAAACTACCGTCTTCTTTAAGCAATGCCTTAAGTGAACCATGCACTTTGGCAGACGAATACTGCCCCATTTTGCTATTATGCTGCCACCAAATCAGCTTGACAACCTGCATACTGCCTTCAGGACGTGCAGACGACGCATCACCTTCAAACAGCTTTGGCAAAATTTCCTTCAGCACTTGCGCATCGTCATCACTAAAGCCTGTGCGCTCAGCAAGCTGCGGTGTGATGGCACCGTAAGTTACATACACGCCATGCGAAATGCGGTGCTTCATACCCATGGTGTCGCTGGCTTTTTTGCTGCCATCACCTTCGCCGCTAACGCTTTTGGTGATTTGCGTACTGACGATTTCTACTGGCTCAAGGCTAAAAGCAGGCTGAATGGTAACAGGCCCACGAACGGCGATGGATACACCGTCTGAGTCTTTGGTTTTACCAAAAGCAAAAACCTGCCCAAAAGCCCTAACATCAAACCAAGTTTGGCACGCAGCTGCACTGGCGTCTTCTCTGCTGGTCTTTTTTGGGTTAAGAGTGTCTTTGCCAAGTACGCCTTCCGCGCGATCTTTTAAGCTTTTAAAATCATCCGACTTTTTCTCATCAGATTGCACAAAAACTGACTGACCTACTTCCTGCAAACGATCACGAATTTTGCGCTTCAAGCACACATCCGTAATTTCGCCATTGCCTGCAAAATCAGTGCGTGGGCGATTGCCATTTAGCGGATCGCCATTTGGATTGGCGTTATCCACCGTTAAAATCAGCGCAAAATCAATCTTGGTGGTTAGGCTCATTCGTTACTCCTTAGGCGACTTGTGTGGTATTTTCTTGATTTTGCTTGCTTTTATTGGCAAGGTCAGCAAGATAAAATGCGTATTTTTGGCTATGATAGCCAAGCAAAAATTCGCCTGACAGTGGGCTGTTGTCATTAAAATCAGCAATTGCAAATAAGCTAAAAATCTCATTCATCAACGCTTCACGCTTATGCAATCTTTGTGGTCTGGCGTGATTTAGGCGCTTAATGTACGGATCTAGCGCCAAGCGAATGTTGCGCCATGTGTCAAAAGGACGGTTGGCAAACTGTTGCATATAACGCTCGGCAGTCGTCAAACGATTTTCGCCCGCCACAAATAAAGCCAAGCTCTCAATATCTTCTGCTACCGCCAGCAAGCGCCCATACAGATAATCTCGCCCAGTATAAGTAACATCTAACGCCATGCTATAATTCCTTGATGATGAATGCCGCTTGCAATAACCTTTATATAAAGCACACGCCATAGCAACCGCTTGCTCATGCTCCCATTTTTCTAGCGCAGCTGGATTGCAAGCCTGCTTGATTGCTTGTGCAACCAGCACATAAGGGATATTACGAACTTTTCCTGCGTGCGCAGGCTCTACAATGCACGGCAATACTTGAGCAACCACTTGTTTGCGCAAATTATCCGCAATGCGACTGCCATAACAAACTTCTGCAATGCGATGCGGCACTGGCGCACCGATGCCCGACTTACGAACATTGTCTTTGGCATCGTAATATCCTTGATACCATAAAAAATCTTCCTGCCAAGCGTTCAATGCGTGCAAATAATCGTCTGCCAGCATTTGCTGATAATACGTTACCGCTGCACGCCCCGACGTCGCCGCTTCTATCACAATGATGGAAATTTGCTCATTGCCCGCCAAGCGACTGTCTGCAATGCGATAGCCCGCCATCTTTTTTGATAATGCTTCGGCAAAAGAAGCGCCAATGTCTTTATGGTGCAGCACAGCAAGTGTGGTTTGCTGGTTTAAATCATTACTCAAACCATCGTCATTGTCATCAGGCAAATCATCGTCTGCATCTTCACCGCCAAACAAATCTCCCAAACTCATTTGCGGATCAAACACCAACACCGCATCTTCTGACGCAGCAACAATCTCATCTACCGTCTGCTTAATATCCAAGCAATGCTCTTGCATGGGCTGCATGACCACACCAGCAGACGCCGCCCAAGCCACAACCGCCTGCCCTGCTTTTTCTTGACCTTGATGTCTAATAAGCCATGATAAGGCAGCGTGCGCTTTTTCGGTAACTACCGAACCTACACCAGCACCCTGCGCACCATCAAGAAACTTCCCACGAAAGGTAAATCCATCATTATCGTTGGCAGAAATCAGCTTGGCGTTGTTATTGCTTCTTAAAATATTTTTCGGGTGCTTATTTGCCAAAGGCTGCTCTTCGCCTGTGGCATAACACAGACCAAAATCCGCTTCTTGATTGCCATAAAACTGCTGCCAAGACTCAATCAGCGTATCATCTTCCCAAGTGTTGCCGCTGTCTGCATCGTACAAATCTGCACTGACGACCTGCCACGCAACAAGCGCAGACGTTTGATTGATATAGCCTTTAGAATTATCTTTTGGTAAAACTGTAAAAATATCCGCAGGTGGTTCTACTTCGCTGGCAGACGCTGGGCGTAGCAGTTTGCCATTATCATCGGTTTTTAATACGCCTGCCGCAATCAAATCTTGGGTAAGTGTGCCACGATTGACATAGTTTAGCACCGCTTTGGCTTTCGGGTGCGCAAATTCACTATGACACCATGATGTCAACAAGGCATGATAATCTGCAAATTTATCCGCCAAACTTCTTTCATCGTCAAACTGCGCCAAATCTTTGGCAATATATTGCAATTTGTCTTGCAAAGGATGCGCTTGAGTGCCACTTGTGCGGTTGGCAGAATCATTGGTTGCAGGCAAGGTGATTTGCTTGGCGACCGCCTTGTCGTTCGCACGAAAAAACGCTGCGCCTAAAAACTTGCCCTGCTCGCTGATTTTGACAATAATATGCGCATTTTGACTGATGTGATAATAAGGCGTGAGCGCTGAATCGGCAAGCTGAGCATCGGCATTATTGGCGATTTGATCATAAGTACGATAAAGGTTGGTTAGCCAGCTCATGCGCCAATCTCCAACTGCCGATACAAATCGTCTGCGCTTTGCAAGGACTCGCCCAAAGAAAAATGTCCGTCCGTCATTTCACGCACAAATCGGCTTGGCAGACCATTAGCACGATCTTTGTCCAAATCACCTGTCGGCTGTATAAATTCAATCACGCCATGCTGCATGGTAATGCGACTAAAACGACTGTGCAGCTCGTCTCGCCCCAGCTCATCAGGATAAGCAAAAGAATGAAACATCAGCCCGAAATCCACGCGGTCAATGTCATCATAAAAGCCTGAATGCGAGCCAAACTCACACGGCTCAACATAGCCTTGACATTCTCTAGTACCTAAAAATATATCTTGACGACCACCACGCTCTAAAGCACGCTGCATAATGGCGCTGTGCTTGGCAAGATTGCGATCGGCTTTAAGGTCTGGTCGGTTTAAATTCCATTCAAAATGCGCACTGACTTCATACGCCACATCGTTTAGGTAGGTATAATAGGCAAGATCATTGCCGCTTTTGTGGTATTTGATAGGCTTTACACCTTTGCACTCGGTGCGAATTGGGTTTAGAATACGAACCTTATCAATATGCCAGATAAATGTCGGCTTCCAATAAATGCTACGACACACGCCTTTTAGGGCTTCATAGGTGGGAACATGGTAAGTGGTTTTCTCGCCACCAATTTTAGTGACAGGGTCGGTAAACAGTGCATTGCGCCCTGTTAGCAGGAATGTCATAGTGTTGGCTGGCAATGACATGGCGATCCTTATTACCCTAAAACAATTCTAATGACGGCAAAACAAGATTTTCAAACCTATGCTTTTTGGATAAAAATACTGTATAATTCACAAAAAGTCAATACTTACTTTGCAAAAAAATAAGTGCGAACCTTAAGCACACATAAAATCCCTGGCAGGTTCGCAGAATTATTTAACAACTTGATTTTAAACAGGTTTGGTTGTAGAATCATAACCTAATGCTGTGCAATGCAGCATTAAAAAGTTTTGCTACCGCCCATTCGCAGAATTGGTAAATTTTTATCAATAAAATGAATGGGTTAAGTAGCAGGCTTCTCACACCTTCGGGTGTGAGAGAAACTGCACGCTTTTTCATTTTTATTTCGTATAATGCCTCTCATTCTCACACCTTCGGGTGTGAGAGAAACTGCACGTGAGCTGATTGGCAATCAACTGGTAGAAGCCAACTCTCACACCTTCGGGTGTGAGAGAAACTGCACTCTCACCCAATCGAATACACGCTTCCTGAAGGCTCTCACACCTTCGGGTGTGAGAGAAACTGCACCTTTAAGTTTTCTTGTGTAAGCGGTTGCAAAAATTTCTCACACCTTCGGGTGTGAGAGAAACTGCACTGTGTCTTGGGTAAATTTTTCATAGGTGGCAAGTCTCACACCTTCGGGTGTGAGAGAAACTGCACAATCGTCAAATCGCCATCATTGACAAATCTCACACCTTCGGGTGTGAGTGAATTGAAACAAACAGTCGCCAACCTTGACGACCTGCAACATAGTCTCACACCTTCGGGTGTGAGTGAATTGAAACTTGGCGACTGTTGCGCCGACAACCTGAAAAAACTCTCACACCTTCGGGTGTGAGTGAATTGAAACATCTTCAAAAAGTCCGTCTGCCACAAACCATAGGCTCTCACACCTTCGGGTGTGAGTGAATTGAAACAACTACTCTGGCACACGCGCAAGAGACCGCCACTCTCACACCTTCGGGTGTGAGTGAATTGAAACAAAATGCCCAATCTTAGCACTCAAAGCCGACAACTCTCACACCTTCGGGTGTGAGTGAATTGAAACCGTGTGATGAGCATCAGCCAAAATGACGATGCCACTCTCACACCTTCGGGTGTGAGTGAATTGAAACGGATTATTATCCGCCCACAAAGTCTGCGTGATGCTCTCACACCTTCGGGTGTGAGTGAATTGAAACAACCGTAACAGGGCGGCTAAAATGCCAAACAGCTCTCACACCTTCGGGTGTGAGTGAATTGAAACTAACAGCAGTGGAGTACCATACGGTTCTTCACCAACTCTCACACCTTCGGGTGTGAGTGAATTGAAACACTCCCATGACTGAAAAGCTACGACCAGCAATTTTCTCACACCTTCGGGTGTGAGTGAATTGAAACCGCTGTCAATCTGATAATTGCCCACTTGCACCTCTCACACCTTCGGGTGTGAGTGAATTGAAACGGCATGATGATTGAATGGGCGTTTGCCAAAGGTCTCACACCTTCGGGTGTGAGTGAATTGAAACACGCTGGCACGACTGCGCCTACTGCCAATCTAACTCTCACACCTTCGGGTGTGAGTGAATTGAAACACCTGCGCCTGCATTGGTTTGTTTTGTGCGTTTTTCTCACACCTTCGGGTGTGAGTGAATTGAAACCTACAAATCGCATTGATGTCGCCAATCAGTACATCTCACACCTTCGGGTGTGAGTGAATTGAAACACGCAGTGCGCCCAATGAGTTTTTGCGCACTTGTTTCTCACACCTTCGGGTGTGAGTGAATTGAAACAATTATTCGGAAAGTTTTGGGGCACGTAACAATTCTCACACCTTCGGGTGTGAGTGAATTGAAACACGATATATCATTTAATCGCCAAGTGTTCGAATTCTCACACCTTCGGGTGTGAGTGAATTGAAACTCACGTCCTACACCGTGCAAGTTGTTGTTAGTGTTCTCTCACACCTTCGGGTGTGAGTGAATTGAAACCTTATGCTGATGGGCATTTTATTAGCGATATTCATCTCACACCTTCGGGTGTGAGTGAATTGAAACTATGCAAACTTTCAGCAGTTTCAGTCATAAAAGGTCTCACACCTTCGGGTGTGAGTGAATTGAAACCTCGCAATCCCTTGATATACAAGGCTTTGACGATCTCACACCTTCGGGTGTGAGTGAATTGAAACAAATATCTGTACCGAGCAGGCGCAAAAGATGACAATCTCACACCTTCGGGTGTGAGTGAATTGAAACGTAAACGGTTTAGCACGTCCACCGCCGAACCTATCTCACACCTTCGGGTGTGAGTGAATTGAAACGATGTACCGTCTGAACCTGCACCGTTAAACGTTCTCACACCTTTGGGTGTGAGTGAATTGAAACACCTGCGCCACAGATGATTGAAGTTTTGGATTATCTCACACCTTCGGGTGTGAGTGAATTGAAACGGATTATATACAGTATGGCGGCACCTGCTCATCTCTCTTAGGTGTGAGAGAATTGAAACGTTTTTTCACAGCCCTGCAACGGGACAATATGGCTCACACCTTCGGGTGTGAGTGAATTGAAACGCAACCGAGATTACAGTATAATATACACATTAAATCTCTCACGCCCTTACAAGTGAAAGATTTCGAGCACGGTGATACTTATAGCGATGGTATTGCCACCATTCTCATGCTTTCGGGTGTGAGTGAATTGAAACCAATCTTAATCAGTGTACAGATTGGCTGTTGTATTCTCACACCTTTGGGTGTGAGTGAATTGAAACAATCATAATGCTAGCGCCAATATTTGGACGCACATCTCACACCTTCGGGTGTGAGTGAATTGAAACCTAGCGGTTTTTGATGGTCGTTATCTGCGCCAATTCTCACACCTTCGAGTGTGAGTGAATTGAAACGCCAGCTGCCATCGTCTTTGCACCATTCCACCAATCTCACACCTTTAGGTGTGAGTGAATTGAAACAATCATAATGCTAGCGCCAATATTTGGACGCACATCTCACACCTTCGGGTGTGAGTGAATTTAAAAACTAAGGCTGTATTAGAATAACAACCATACTATGCTAGCACAGCCCTATAAAAAATTGTGCAGATTTTCCCAAGTTTAACAGTCTGCAACCCCTATTCTTGCTGAGTGATTGTATTCGTTTAACGCCAGTTTACCATCCATAAACTTGTCCTAGTTACCTATATTGGCTCATTTAAGCACACTGCAAAGGCTGCAATCAAGAATACAAACCACAAATCAAGACACCTACTGCATCGCACAGCATACTCAACAGCCTTACATTATCAATAGAAGCTTTTAAATAATGGTGTTTTGATTGACAAACTTATCACAACAGACTTCTAACATTTCATTCTTTAAATACTTAGCATTGCTCAAATTTTGGAATAAAAAATCTTTATAAAGCATATCACAAACAAAAATAGCCCGAAGTATGTGTATCGGGCTATTTTTTATATCACTTGCTGATATAAATTTAGGGGCTGTCCTAGATAACTAGAACAAATACTCCCTAACTAATTGTTTTAAAATGGAAA
>NZ_MUXU01000030.1 GCF_002014985.1 Moraxella caviae
GGCGGGATTTTTATTTGTCTGCGAAATTGGAGAAATTGGATTGATGGTTGTGTGTAAAAAATGATTAACGCTAACGCATAGCAGGGGATTTGAGTATGTGGTTTTCTCCTCTTTATCTTTTATGCCCTATTATAAACACATCAACCAACAACGGAGCAACCATCATGAATACTTTAAAACATTTGCACGGCCATCATTGAAGAGTTATCCAACATTGGACCACAAAACAACATCGCATGGCATATCAAAGCTGCTGTGCGCATGGCTTATCTTAACATGCTTGCAGGTCTGATTGACAAGCTCGAATATGATTTTCATTTGGACAACGTGCCATACATCGAAGGCGTGTATCAAGGCGAAGAATTTGATACCATCGAAGGTCTTTATGAGATTTTGTTTGCAGATGGACGTGAAAGCTAAATGGTGGTATTATGATAGACATAAGCCAAATAAACTTAGAACAGCTGACCATTGACGAGCTTAATCGCATGAAAATGATTTTAGACATGAAAAAGGTTCAACAGGATATTGAACTTACACGCCAAACCGTAGAAGAAACCCGTGCAGCTGTAAATAAAATGCAAGCCGAAACTGAAAAAGCTAGAAAAGAGACTTCTTGGTTCCCTTGGGTACAAATTCTGACACTGCTAGCCACGCTTGTTACTGGTCTTTTGACTGGTGGTGTTGCCATGTACTTTTTAACCAAACTGATGCCAGTTTGACCCCACATTGCCACGCAAAGCCCTGCCTTACGGTGGGGTTTTTATTTGTCTTCTTGAA
>NZ_MUXU01000031.1 GCF_002014985.1 Moraxella caviae
ATAAAAATCCAATTTTTTGTTATTACAATGTTAATACATAATACATCATTTTGAAATACAAAACAAGGAAATATTTTTTACGTCTTTGTCGTTAAGCCTGCCGTTCCAAGATACAACCCAGACATAAGCGAAAAGCTCACCTTAAACAGTGGGTTTTTCTTTTTGGTTATTTAACCAACAACCATCACCCAGTTACTTTCGCCATCTGATTTAGCCGTGCGTTTTGCTTCAAGCGCTCTCTATCCAAAATGATACCAAACTTCAGCAGCAATTCACCATTGACAGGCGTAAATTTGATGGCGTGGCCAATAAACTTGTAGTGATGTGGCAAAGACCTTTTGAAGTCTTTCACCACCTGCATGACGTCAGCTTCGCTCAAGCCGATTGCAAAGTTTGAACTAATGTGGCAATCGGTTTCACATTTCATCACGCTAGCCAGCACCGCTTCACTAAACTTGTGCTCAATGTTGCGTTTGACCGCAGACAAAGCCGCTTTTTTGGCTTTTTCGTTGAGCGTCTTTAGTTCTTGGAATGATGGTCTTGTTAATTGCATGGCGCGCTCCTTGCTAAAACGGGCAAAACTGCAAGACAAAGGGCAGCAATGCACTCTCAATGACTTCACGGTCTGCTCTGGTTAAAACCAAGCCCTTTTTAAGCAAATCACTGGTAAACTTATCCAGTGCTGCTTGCTCAACAGGGATTTCCCAGCATACGTCTTTAAAGCCGTTGTCTTTGGTTTTAAAAACATAGGCAAACGTGTATTCACGCTCAAAACCGCACTCTAAGGCAAACGTAACAGATGCCTGCTCAAAAAAGGTGCGTTCATCAAATTCAGGGTGCTTGATTGTACAAGCACCGATTGACAATAAAAGGTTAAGTTCTTTCATGATTAAAATCCTTGTTTGGTTAGAAGCATGGCTTATTTAGAAGCAGCGATACGATTGATGATGGCAAATTATCCGCCTGCGCCCAGCGATTGCTACCGCCAGAGTAGTCTTTTAGGTGGCGTGCTAAACGGTATAAGTAGCTGTCGCCTTGGCCGTTACGCAAAGTTGTGCCTTCAGTATTCACATAGACGATTTTACCAGTGTTGGCATCTTTGATAAAGCCACTACAACCGTATTTTACGCCATTGCGAATGATGTTTTTCAAATGAAATTCCAGCGCAAGTGGGGCGGTGTTGCCTTGGGTTGCGATTGTGCAATTAGCCTTTTGTACAAGGTTTTTTAGTTTGACAGATAGAATGGTCATGGCTCTACTCCTTAGTGGTTGATGAGTACATAATAACAACCCAGACAAAAGGAAAGGCAAAACCTTTATCCAAACCCCTTAGCGCGTTAGCGTCTATTCGTTGCAAATGCTTAGCAATAACACTTTGCATTCTTTGTAATCACGAAAGAAAACCGCCCATTTAGGCGGTCTGTGGTGAAAAACTTTGCTTAATCATTGATGGCTGCTTTGCATTCTTGCACATCAAAGACTTCCATGCGTACACCGTCCGTTAGTTCTTGTAGTTCTTGCGCTGTCAGCTGTTGTTCTACGTTGCTGTAACGCTCAAACATATCCGCATAGTCTTCTAACAGCATTTCAGCTTCATCGTTTTCGAACATGGCTTCGGCAATTTCCATCGCTTCTACGTTGTCTTTGGCGTGAACGATGATTTGCTTTTAAACAACAACACTTCGCTAACTTCTACTACAAATGGCTTCATGGCTTATTCCTTGATTGATTGGGCTTTTACGCTGATGGTGGTGTTGTGTTCGCTTTCGTAGTCTGCGATAAAATCAGCGATTACCAGTGAGAAGGTGTCAGGGTCTACAATGCCTGTGCCATCGTATTTTAGGTGCTTATTACTTAGATAGCTCTCACATTCATTTAAAAAGTCATCAAGCGTGCCTACATAGCCAGTCAAAAGCTCGCCAAGCTCTTGTTCATCGTCCAAATAGCCAATGTCAAAATGTTCGCTAAGCTCAATAATGATGTCCGAACGCTCAAGCACAATGCTGGCAAAAAATCCCAATTCTTTTAGTACATCAAAGATGGCGTGCTTGCCGATTTGGTTGATTTGCTCTGCGATGGTTTTAGGGGTGATGGTTGTGCTCATGGGGTGTACTCCGTTGTTGGTTGATGTGGTTATAGTAGCAAAAAGAAAGCATCAATAGGAAAACACACTATCCAAACCCCTTGCGTAGGCGTTAGCCAATCATCGTTAACATTCTAGTAGATGAACCAACGCTTTCAAGAAGACAAATAAAAA
>NZ_MUXU01000032.1 GCF_002014985.1 Moraxella caviae
TGCCGTGATGGTGGGGGTTTGTTTTTGCTTGTGCAAAGTGAGAAATTTTGCGATTGCAATTTGTGTGATTAAGATAAAATTTGGTGCATAAAAAACCCTTTGAACAGACATTCAAAGGGTTTGAGAGTTTAATTTTTAAATCAGATAGAAAACGATGAGCCGCAGCCACAAGTGGTGGTGGCGTTTGGATTTTCTACGGTGAAGCGCGAGCCTTCCAAGCCTTCTACATAATCAATTGTTGAGCCGTGCAAATATTGATAGCTTAGGCTGTCTACCACCATCATGGCATTGCCGTTTAAAAAAGTGGCGTCGTCTTCGTCCGCTTCTTCGGCAAAGTCAAAGCCATAAGAAAAACCCGAGCAGCCACCGCCTGTTACATAGACGCGCAACATGAGTGCGTCATTGCCTTCTGCGGCTTTGAGTTGGGCGAGTTTATTGGCGGCATTGTCGGTTAGGGTCATGGTGTTCATGGAATTCTCGTAATTTGATTTATCAGTTTGCTTATTATAGCATAATCGGGCTTTTGGCGATAAAATCAAGGTTTTGTTCGCTGAATTTCTTGGCAACTTGATGGTATAATAACACCAATCACACAACAGATGATAAACAATGATTGAATTTCAAAACGTGGCGGTGCGTCAAGGTGGGCGGCTGCTGTTTTCAGACGTAAATTTACAACTGCACAAGCCGCAAAAAGTCGGACTGACGGGCAATAATGGCACGGGCAAATCCACACTGTTCGCCACGATTTTAGGTGAGCATGGCGCAGACGCAGGCAGTGTTGTTATGCCGAGCGCTTGGCAGGTGGCGCATATGGCGCAGGAAATTGAAGCAAGCGAGCGCAGTGCGCTGGATTATGTGCTGTCTGGCGATGAAGAATGGTATCGGCTCAATGACGCTTTGCAGGATGTGAGTGCGCTTGGGGCGCAGGAAATCGGCAAAATGCACGAGCGTTTTGATGAGATTGACGGCTATCGCACGCCATCAAAAGCGGCGCAAATTTTGTCAGGGCTTGGTTTTGCTGAAGCGGAGCATACTCAGGCGGTGAAAAGTTTCTCTGGTGGCTGGCGAATGCGCTTGAATTTGGCGCGCACGCTCATACACCGAGCTGATGTGCTGCTTTTGGACGAGCCGACCAACCACTTGGATTTGGACGCGATTTTATGGCTGGAAGAGTGGCTGGCGAAATTTGATGGCTTGGTGCTGCTTATCAGCCATGATCAGGCGTTTTTGGATACAGTGTGCGACAGAATTTTGCACATTGAAATGGCGAAAATCACGTCTTATACAGGCAATTATTCGCAATTTGTGCGCACTCGCAGCGAGCGACTTGCCCAAGAGCAGCAGGCGTTTGAAAAGCAGCAGGCGACCCGTGCGCATTTAGAAGATTATATTCGCCGTTTTCGTGCCAAAGCCACCAAAGCCAAGCAGGCGCAAAGCCGCATTAAGCAGCTTGAGCGTATGACTGAGCTTGCCCCTGTGATGGCGCAAAATCAGTTCAGTTTTCGTTTTTATGAGCCTGCGTACATGGCAAGTCCGCTGATTGTGCTGGACAATGTGACCATCGGTTATGATAAGCCGCTTTTGAGCAAGGTGCGCCTGCAAATCACGCCTGATGTGTGCTTGGGTGTGCTGGGCGCAAATGGCGCGGGCAAATCCACGCTGATTAAGGCGTTGGTGGGCGAGTTGCCGCTCATTGATGGGGTGCGTCAGGTGTCTGAGACGCTAAAATTGGGCTATTTTAATCAGCACCAAATGGATGCGCTGGACGCTGCCGCCACACCGATGATTTTACTGCGGCGCTTGGCAGGACAGACGAGCGATGCCGATTTGCGAGCGTTTTTGGGCAGTTTTGATTTTCGTGGCGATGCGATTGATTCGTCTGTGGCGGATTTTTCTGGCGGTGAAAAGGCACGCCTGACCTTGGCACTCATCGTGTGGCAGCGCCCCAATGTGTTGGTGCTGGACGAGCCGACCAACCACTTAGATTTGCAAATGCGTAATGCGCTGATGTTGGCGTTGCAAAATTTTGCTGGTGCGATGATTTTGGTGTCGCACGACCGTGATTTATTGACGAGCGTTTGCGATCGCTTGCTTTTGGTGGCGGACGGCAAGGCGCAAGAATTTGTGGGCGATATGAGCGATTATGCCGAGCATTTGCGCCAAGCCAGACTTGCGCGCCAGCTTGCCAATCGCCAAGCACACAATGCGTCAGGTGCACTTGACAATCAGTTGTCAAATTCGTCAAATCAAGCTGTTAAAGAAGCGACAAATGACAAACCTGCGCTTTCCAAAGAAGAAATTCGCAAGAAAAACGCAGAAAATCGTCAAAAAACCGCACCGCTTAGAAAGCAGATTGAGCAGCTGGAAAAAACGCTGGAAACTTTAAGTGAGAAGCTGGCTCAAATTGAAGAAAAGCTGTCCGATAATGCCTTGTACGATGAAACCAACAAAGAGCAGCTGCTGGCACTGCTTGATGAGCAGACCGCACTTAAGGCGCAAAATGATGACGCTGAAGAAGCGCTGCTGATGGCGATGGACGAGCTTGAGCAGCTGGAAAAAGTATTGGCGCAGCTGTGATGACGCAGACTTATTATCAGCTTTTGGGCGTGCGTAAAAACGCCACGCTTGCCGAGATTAAAAAGGCGCACCGTGCCATCATGGCGGCGCATCACCCAGATAGGCGCACCCACGATGGTGTGTGCTCTGACGGTGAGCGTGCGAGCGATGAATACATTGCGCAGATTAACGCAGCTTATGAGATGCTTAAAAACCCTGTCAAGCGTGCCGAATATGATAAGACTTTAGGCTTTAAAGGTGTGCTGCAAGGCGAATTTGGCGCACGTTTTGAAGCGGATTTTGAGCAATTTGGGCGCACGGTGGGCAAGCAAGTAAAGCAAAATTTGGCGCAGTTTCGTGAAACGGTGCAGCGCAAAGTTTTTGATAAATTTAGCTTTGAACGTGCGCAAACCCAAACCCAAAATCAAGCACAAGCCCACGCCAAATCAGACGATGAAAATGTGCATATCACACTGATGGTGGACGTTTGGCAGGTGGCACTGCGCGAAAAACTCACCATCACTACGCCATATCGCACGCTCACGATTGCGCTGCCTGCCTTGGTGGACGAGCCTTTTGTGGTGCTGGGCGCAGGCAAGCCTTTAAATGACGGTTCTTGGAGTGATTTATACATCACGCTAAGCATCAAACCCTTGGTGGTAGATGGGCTTAATGACGCACAAAAACACGCTTTTGCCGTGCTTAAAAATGCCTTTAATGAGCAAAACAACCAAAATTGACAACTAATTACCAATATTTAAAAGCTGAATTTATTATAATTGACAACCAGTTTGCATTTTAAATTATTGACATAAATAAATTGACAATCAGTTGTCAAAATAGATTTTACCAAAAATTTTACAAGACAATTCATCAGAATTTTTCAACCAAATTTTACCAATAAAAGCGATTTTATAATGACAGTTTCACCTTCTAATAAGTGTTTTAGCGTACCAAAATTTGCACCGCCTGCGTGGCTAAAAAATCCGCATTTACAGACGATTTTACCGCGTTATGTGGTTAAATATTCGCCTGAATATCAGCGCACGCTTATCAAGGATTCTTTGAATGAAAGCGATGTGGCGTATGATTTTTTGCCAGTGGCGGACGAAAAAGTGGACGGCAAATACCAAAAACCGCTGGTGGTGCTGTTTCACGGCATGGAAGGCTCAAGCCAAAGCCATTATGCCAAAAATTTGGCGCGCGTGGTGGCGGCAAAAGGCTGGCATTTTGTGGTGGTGCATTTTCGTTCGTGCGGTGGTGTGCCTGTGTCAGGCAGGGTGTTTTATAATGCGGGCGACACCAAGGAAATCTCGCACAATCTGCACCATCTTGCCAAGGACTACGCCAATATTTATGCGGTAGGCGTGTCGTTGGGCGGTAATGCGCTGGCAAAATACATGGGCGAATACGGCTCGGACGCACTGCCTACCAAGGCTGCGGTGGTGTCTGCGCCTGTGGATTTGGCGAGCAGTTCGGTGGCGATGGAGCGGTTTTTGGGCAAGAAAATTTACACGCCGTATTTGCTCAATCCCATCGTCAAAAAAGCGCTTGCCAATCAGCTGACCGATGATGAGCTTGCCACGCTCAAATCCGCCAAACGCATGGGCGATTTTGACAACGCTTTCACCGCGCCAAGACACGGCTTTCGCTCAAAAAACGACTACTACCGCCAAGCGTCTGCTTTGCCGTATTTGATTGATGTTGCCAAGCCGACTTTGCTCATCACTGCTAAGGACGATCCGTTTTTGGGCGTGATTGCCGAGCCAAATGACGTGTCGGCGGATGTGCTGCTAAACAGCACCAAATATGGCGGACACATTGGTTTTATGAATTTTAATTATGCCACGCGCCGCTTTGATATGGATTATATCCCAGCGCAAGTGATTGATTTTTTTGAAAATTCTTAAATCTGCGCACGAGAGCAATCTTAATACACACCGCCAACACAGCGGTAAGATGAATTTGTTATAATGATAAATTTTCTGATTTGACCATAAATTTGGTTTGCTTGGCTGAACAAAAACCAAGCCAGAAAAACGAAAATTTGTCAGATGATTTGTCAATAAATGTGGGGTGGGGTGTGCGAGCATTGGTGCTGTCGGTCAGTGCGATTTTAATTTGGCTGCTAAGTTTTTCGCTTGCGCGGTCTGTGGTGTGGTGGCTGAAGCCTTTTGTGGCGGTGAAACTTGCGTCTGTGGCGACGCTGTTTTTGGTGATTGGCACAGCGTTTTTGGTGGCGTTATTTTTTGGGGCGTTTCGTGCGTCTTTGGGCTATTTGGCGGTGCTGTGGCTGTGGTTTTTATCGGCTGTGGTGTCGGCTGCACTGATTGCGCTTGCCAAAAAATTTGGTTTTGAGTCGCCGCTGGGATTTCGTGTGTTTGCGCTTGCCAGTTTTGTGGGTTTGGTGTCGCTTGCCGTGTATAATGCGTACACGCCTGTGGTGCGCCATCTGACGGTGCAGGTGGATAAGCCTTTGGCTGAGCCTGTGCGCCTTGCGCTGGCGAGCGATACGCACCTTGGGGCGATGGTGGGCAATCGAGAACTTGCCAATCTTGCCGAGATTCTACGCCGTGAAAACGTGGACGTGCTGCTGCTGCCGGGTGATATTATGGACGATGACACCGAGCATTTTGACGGCAAGCAAATGGCGCAAAATTTTGCGGATGTCATCGCTGCGCCGCACGTTGCCAGTATCGCAAGCCTTGGCAATCATGATTTGTACCAAACCCACGCTTATCGCGCCATCACCAGTGCCATCACTGACAGCCGCGCAATTTTGCTCAATGATGAAGCGGTGCAGCTGTCCTTCACCAAAAATGGCGCGCCCATCACGCTAAATATCATCGGCAGATTTGACGACCATCACGCAGGCAGAGCGCCAACAAGCGCACTGATGGCGCACGTTGATAGCACTTATCCGACCATTTTATTAGATCATCGTCCCAGCGAAATCATGCAAAACGTTGCGTTGCCGATTGATTTGCAGGTTTCTGGACATACGCACAATGGGCAAGTTTTCCCTGCCAATTTTATCGTAAAAATGCTCAATCGTGTGGGCTATGGGCATGAAAAGATTGACGGTACGCACGTTGTGGTGTCGTCTGGCTATGGGTTTTGGGGCATTCCGTTTCGCCTAGGTTCGCAGTCGGAAGTGTGGGTGATTGAAATGGTGGGCAAGGCTGAGTAATTTAGCGATAAAATCAAACCCAAAAATAAAAAGCGTTGGTAAAAAACCAGCGCTTTTTTGATGAAAGATTTGATGAAAAATTTGATAAAACTTGTCAAGTGGTTTGCCAGCCTTGCTTTTAACTGCAAGGCTTTATGATGGCTTAGCTTGCGTTTTTTAGTCCTAGCACGTCTTGCATATCGTACAGCCCAGCTGGCTTATCCGCCGCCCACACCGCAGCACGCACTGCGCCAGCGGCAAAGGTCGTGCGGCTTTGGGCTTTGTGGGTGATTTCAATGATTTCACCATCCATGATGAACTCCACCGTATGCTCGCCCACAATCTCGCCGCCACGCACCGCGTGCATACCGATGTCGCCAGCTGTGCGTTTGGCTGCACCATGACGGCCATGCACCAAGGCGGTTTTTAGGCTTTGTTTGCGAGCGTCCGCCACTGATTTTGCCATCATTAACGCTGTGCCGCTGGGTGCATCGATTTTGTGCTTGTGGTGATGTTCAATGATTTCTACGTCCGCTTCTAGTCCCAGCACTTTGGCGGTGGTGGCAAGCAAATTCAGCGACAAATTCACCCCTGTGGAGAAATTGCCCGCATACACGATGGCGATTTCTTGGCTTGCGGCGGTGAGTTTGGCTTCTTGCTCGGCATTTAGTCCCGTTACACCCATGATGAGCGGCTTTTTTTGTGCCACGCATTGCGCCAGCACGTCATCTAAGGCTTCTGGCAAGCTAAAATCAATCAGCACATCAATGCCAGACACATCAAGCGTGCTAAGCGCCACGCCATTTTTACCTGTGCCGATAAATTCGCCTGCGTCCACACCAATCAGGCTTGACACACTGCGCACAAACGCGCCAGCGAGCTTGGTTTTTGGGTTATTATCCGCTGCTTGTAGCAGCATTCGTCCCATGCGTCCTGATGCGCCCATGATGCCGATGTTTAAGGTGCTTGAAGTCATGCGAGTAATCCTGTGTTGGTGATTTGTGCCATCATCATAGCACATTTGTGTAAAAAGAGTAGGGTTTTCTTGAAAGTGCGTTGTAAGTTTGTAATGTCATTTAAGTTGTGGTTTGGTTGTCCTTGGCAAAGCAGTCAAGCAAAACTTGCACTGCTGCTTCGGTTTTGGCGGATTGTATGCGATAAGGCGTTGCCAAATAAAAATCCATGCTGGGCAGCGACCACTGTGGCAATACCACTTGTAATTTACCGTCTTGGACCGCTTGGTCAATCTCTCCGCTGATTTGCAAAGATAAGCCAAGCCCTGCTTTTGTTAGGGTGTGCAGCGCTGACAGCTGATTGCAGCGTGAACGGTTATTGATGTGTAGTTGGTGGGTGGTGGTGCCGTGGCGCAAGGTGATGTCAATCGGCTCAAGATACAGCCAGTTATGCAGGTATAAATCATCAGGACTGTTGATGGGTGAATGCTGTGCTAAATATTCTGGGCTGGCGCAGATTTGCCATTGCCATGTCGTCAGATAGCGCGCCACAACGTTTGGATTATGGCTGATTTGGTCGCTGGTGTGAATGGCGATGTCAATTTTACCGTCATGCAGCGATGGCAGCGCATCATCAAAATGTAGCTGTGGCGATAATTGTGGGTAGTTTTGCTGGAGTTGTTTGAGTGCTTGACAAAAAGTGTGTGACATCGCAAAACCAGACGGTATGCAGATGTGCAAGTCGCCCACCACTTCGGTTTTAAGATTTTCCAAGGTTTGCAAGGCATCATCAAGCGTGTGCTGCAGACGTTGACAATGTTTGGCGAGTGCCTGCCCTGCGTCTGTTGGGCTAAGTTTGCGTGTGCTACGATCCAGCAGCTTGACATTGTGCTGACTTTCTAGGCGGCTGACGTGCTGGCTGACTGCTGACGGGCTGATGCCGAGCGCTTTGCCAGCGGCATTCATCGAACCTTTTTCTAGCACATAAGCAAAAGCAAGTAAGGGTTTGACATCTATCATAGGCGTTTTAAATGATTTAAAAAGTTTGTGTAAGTATTACCTTTTTTCGTATGGCAAATTTGGTGGTAGTTTCGGTCTTGTTAATTTGGTTTGACACATCGCCAAGTTTATCAGCAAGTGTTATTCAGCTGTCTGCACTTGATTTTGTCTCTGGTTAAACTGATTGGGTTATATTAAGCTCAGCTTAATCAAAGAAGCATATTTTGGCTATTGTTTGTAAGTTTAAGTGTATTATAATAGCTCGCCATTGACAAGATGGTTTGGTGAATAAATTTGTTTTTGGTTTATCAAAATATTCATTGTAATTTGCCAAATCCATATAAAGTTAGAAAATCCTTTTACGAATTAACAACGAGTGTAGCAATGACTTATCGCAATTCAAAAGCCTTTTTGATTTTACTGCTTGGCATGCTGTCGGCTTTCGGGCCTTTTGTGATCGACTTGTATTTGCCAGCGTTGCCAGCATTGGCGCAGTTTTTTGATACCAGTGCGTCCATGGCGCAGATGACGCTTACTACAGGCATGCTGGGTTTGGCGTTTGGTCAGCTGATTTTTGGACCTTTGAGTGATAAATATGGTCGTAAAATGCCTTTATTGGTATCGCTTTTGGTGTATTTGGTCAGCACGGTGCTGATTGTGTTTGCGCCCAGCATTGAAGCTTTGATTGCACTACGATTGGTGCAGGGTTTGGCTTCGGCAGGCAGCGTGGTGATTTCACGCGCAGTGGTGGCAGATTTGTACGAAGGTCAGGAAATGACGCGATTTTTTGGTGCTCTGATGACGGTTAATGGACTTGCGCCAATTTTATCGCCAATTTTGGGTAGTGTGTTGCTAAAATTCACTGATTGGCGCGGTATGTTTGTGTTTTTGGCATTGATTGGTGTGGCGATGATACTGACGACAACACGATTTTATGAATCTTTGCCAGTACAAAAGCGCATGAAAGAATCGGTGGCAAGTTCGTTTGCAGCACTATTTAAAGTATGGGGCTGACGTAGATTAGCAACCATGTTATACTAGTTTTATGAAGATAACCCATTGTAAACTAAGTAAAAAAGTTCAAAAAAGACTACTTGAATTTTTTGTAGCCCAAGTTACTGCTAGAACTGCCGCCAATTTGATAGGTGTTCAATATAACACAACCATATTATTTTACCACAAAATCCGCCTTGTGATAGAATACCACTTAGCTCTTGAAGCCAGTCAGCTCTTTGATGGCGAAATTGAACTTGATGAAAGCTATTTTGGTGGTATTCGTAAAGGCAAACGTGGTCGTGGCGCAGCTGGTAAAACTGCTGTATTTGGTTTATTAAAACGCAATGGTAAAGTTTACACTGTTGTTGTTAAAGATACTAAGACAAATACACTAATGCCAATTATCACAAGTAAAATCAAGCCTGATAGCATTGTCTACACAGA
>NZ_MUXU01000033.1 GCF_002014985.1 Moraxella caviae
CGTTTTAAAAGACCAAATACGGCAACTTTGCCAGCAGCACCACGCCCACGCTTGCCTTTACGAATGCCACCGAAATAGCTTTCATCCAATTCTACTTCACCGTCAAATAATTCACAAGCTTCAAGGTTTAAGCGATATTCAATCACCAAGCGAATTTTATGATAAAACAAAGCAGCTGAATTGTGATGTATCTCTAACAAATCAGCAGCTGATCTTGCGGTGACTTCAAGCACAAAAAATTCAAGCAGTTTAACTTGAACTTTTTTACTTAATTTACAACGGGTTATCTTCATAAAACTAGTATAGCATTGTTGCTAATCTAGTACAGCCCCAAAAAAAGAGTCGTCAGCAGCTTTACCAAGGTCATGATATTGTATTTTTATCTGATGATGTCAGCTATGATGACAATCTAGCCAAATCAAAAAACTGCGGCGTATTGGTCGACTTTGTTGTCGACGCTCATAAAGGTCTGTCATTTCGCACTTTTGAGGCTTTGGCGTATCAAAAAAAACTCATTACTACCAATAAAGAAGTCATGAAATATGACTTCTACCATCCGAACAATATCTTTGTGTGGGATGGAAAAGTATTAGATGGCAAACAAGTAAAAGCATTTTTAGAAACGCCCTATCAGCGCATTGATGATAAAATTGTCCATAAATATTCATTTGAACATTGGATTTGCAAAGTTTTAGATATTTCAAATCATGCGTCATTCTAACACGATTAAACGCACCGGTTATTGGCGAAATACATAATGGCAAAATGATTGATGCTTGATATTGGCAAACATAAAAAATATTGGCAAGAAGTGGGTATTACAGGAATCTGCGCGCCAATCTAGCTCTTAGTAAGGATGAATATGATATGAATAGTGCAAATAACACACCTTTGGTTTCTATTGTTATCCCGTATTATAACTGCGCCAAATACATTTTAGAAACCTTAGACTCTATCAAATCTCAGACCTACACCAATTATGAAATCATTATTGTTAATGATGGTTCCAATCCGTCCGATACTCAATTTATTGAAAATGTTTTAAAGACTGAATCTAAAATCAAATATATTTATCAAGAAAACCAAGGGGTGTCTGCAGCGCGCAATGCTGGCGGACACATTGCTCAAGGTGAGTTTTTGTTATTTTTAGATGCTGACGATGTCATTAAACCTACTTTTTTGGAAAAAACACTGTCGGCAATGTTGCAAAACCCAAATTGCAAACTGGCTTACACTCGTGTTGAATTTTTTGAAGCGCAAACTGGAGAGTGGAAACTTCCAGCCTATACTGATTTTAAAAATTTATTGATTTCTAACAAAATACCCGCCACTCACGCTTTGCATAAAAAGGTGGATTTTGATGCGGTTGGTGGTTTTGATGAAGGTTTATTAACGCATGAAGATTGGGATTATTGGATTCGTTTATTAAAAAATGGTGGTGATGTTATCCGCCTTGACGAGATTTTATTTAAATACCGTAAACGCAATGATAATTCATCATTAATTAACCAATTATCTGCCAATCCTGATAAAAACCGCCGAAATTGGCAAGCTGTTTGTAACAAACACCAATCTCTGCTGCTTGAGAATAATCTAGGGTATGTGGATTTAACTACCCAAAATTCTGAGCTTCAAAATGAAAAAGAAAATCTACAACAAGATATTGTAAATTTGAATGATGACATTGCTTCGTTAAAAGATCGTATCGGCTCGTTAGAACAAAACAATAAAAACTTAGCTTATCAATTAAGTAAGAATAAGCAGAATCAGATTTCAATACCTGCGCTGCAAAGCATGGGAGGCGGCCGTGATAAATTGAGTTATATTTACAAAACACCGAGCTATAAAATTATTCGTGGTTTTAGACGGTTGAATTGGAAATTAAGAGGAAGACCCAAAAAACCACATTTTAATTCCTTAGACGATCAACAAAATTTTAACGAAGCATTCCGCATCTTAAATTCTTTTGCTTGGAATATTCTATCTCCGATCCACATTTTATACAAATTGTTTAAACGAAATAAATAATCTTATCGTTATGAAAACCTTGCAGCGCAGTCGTCCTATTCAGCCCAGTGAATCCGAATGGACTTCACTAAAAAGCAACTATACTGCCAATTACCGCAATGCGGTTGTTGATGTTTTAATTCCCGTTTATGGCGCCCCTGATGATACGCTTCGCTGCATTTACAGCGTATTAACCGCTCGAACTAAAACGCCATTTAATCTTTTGGTCATTGAAGATAGAGGTCCAGATGATAATTTAAGGGTTAAACTTCGTGAACTTAGTCAGAAATTTCAGTTTGAGTATCACGAACACAAAGAAAATAAAGGTTTTGTACTAACCTGCAACTACGGTTTTGATCTTCATCCTGACCGCGATGTGGTTTTGTTAAACTCCGACACAGAAGTATATGACGACTGGCTGGATAATCTGTTGGCTTGCGCAGACAAAAATCCTACCGCAGGCACAATTACAGCAATGTCAAATAGCGCAACCATTTGCAGCTATCCCACCTTTGTAGAGGATTATCCCTACCAATATGACATTTCCGATGCCGAACTCAGCAAATTATTCATAGAAGCCAATCAACTAGAGGTTGTGGATGCGCCAACAGGCGTGGGATTTTGCATGTATGTCCGCCGGGCATGCCTAAATCAAATCGGTTACTTTGACTATGAATCATTTGGCAAAGGATACGGTGAAGAAAATGACTTATGCGTAAGAGCGGAAAAAGCAGGATGGCGCAATTTAATCGCTGGAGGTGTTTTTGTCCGTCATCATGGCAGCAGTTCATTCAGCTCAGAAGTCAGAGAAGAGCGTGTTAAGCACGCCATACAAGTTATTAAAAAACTGCATCCAAATTACTTAAAAGATGTATCAAGCTTTATTGAATCTGATACACCGTTTGTATTTAGAAATCGAGTAGATATGAAGCGCCTAGAAAACTTTATCCAAGATAAACCCGTTATACTATTTGTGACACATAACTTGGGTGGTGGAACAGAAAAACATCATTTGGAAATGGTGGAAAAACTTAAAGCGGAAGGATTTGCCGTTATTTCAATCAAACCAAATAAACGAAAGCGAGCTGCCATTTACCTAGATGGTATCTACGCTTTGCCCAATATTAAAGTGCCTACCGACACCGAGCAACTTGTTGCATTTTTAACCAATTTTGATTTATTACAGTTCGTACACTTCCAGCACATCAAGGGTTATTCTGTTGATTTTATAAATAATTTAATTGATGCACTTGGGCGTACGAATATCGCTTACTATTACACCGTACACGATTACCTACCAATCTGCCCGCAAATCACACTGATCAAACCCAATGAATTTATCTTTTGCGGCGAACCAAAAGAGCAAGAATGCAACGCCTGCATCGCCAGCAACGAAGATGCACAGCCTTTTGGTTGCGATATTCAAAAATGGCGACAATGGTATGACAATATCTTGAAAGGCGCTAAAAAAGTTTTCGTGCCTGATGAAGATGTTAAATGGAGATTGCAGCGATATTTTAAAGATTTGCCAATTTATGTACGCCCTCATTTTGATACTTGGCCATCTGCCACGCATCAAAAACAGCGTTCTGATATGCGCAATACAAGAAGGATTGGTATTCTTGGAGCCATTGGCCCTCACAAAGGTTTTTACCTCCTGTTAAATATTGCGAGAAAATGCAAGGAACTTGATTTAGATATTACCTTTGTTGTAATTGGCTACACCGCAGACAATGATATGCTAACATCATTAGGCAATGTAGAAATTTTGGGAGAATACCAAGATAACGAATTGCAAGAAAAAATCAATCAAGCCAATCTAGATGTAATCTGGTTTCCTGCCGTTTGGCCAGAAACCTATTCTTACACTTTAAGTGCGGCACTTAGCATTCATAATATGCCGATTATAGCGTTTGACTTTGGCGCGATTGCCAGAAGACTTAAAGAGGTTGGCGGTACTCTGATTCCAATTGAAAAAATGCTCAATCCTGCACAGATCATTCCCTATTTACTTTTGGATTTTCAGCATTGCCAATTCAATAATATAACTGTCAGCAATAGTTACAACTCCATGTATGATGACTACTATGCTGAAAAATGATTTTTAAATACAATTTCTTTTATTCAAAGAAAAAAATCAATCGTTTTGGCACTAATTAATAAAGCTTTTAATACACTACCATGTCCCAAGCTCATCACAAAAAGACGCAAGTCCTGTCTTACTTCCTAAAAAAAGGCAATAATAACTTTGATTTGTTAAGATTATTGGCTGCAATCATGGTTATTTACGCTCATAGCTTTCCTTTAGCCTATTCCGAAGGATATAAAGATGTTATTTTATCCTTATCAAAAGGTCTTTCTGATGGTGGGGCGCTAGCAGTTAAATTCTTTTTCTTTTTAAGCGGTTTGCTGGTTACCAATAGTTTATTAAACAACCCCGATATCAAGCGGTTTGTTATCGCTCGATTTTTCCGCATCTATCCAGCCTTTATTTTTGTCGTCCTTTTTGGTGCTTTGGTGATTGGCCCATGGGTTACCACATTGTCTTCTACCGATTATTTCAATCACGAAGGCACTTGGGCGTATATTTGGCATACCATTCGTCTTAAAATAGCATTTTTTTTACCCGGCGTATTTGAAGATAATATTTATCAAAATTCAGTGAACGGCTCGCTATGGACAATTCCTTTTGAAATAGCCGCCTACACGTTATTGCTAGCGTCCTATATATTTACCTTGTTTAGCAAGAACCAAACACGCATTTTAACCTTATGCTTATTAGCGATTATTATTCTGCCAGTATTTAATATTGGAAATGGTCTATTTTTTGATAAAGATAACCTATCTACTTCTCTGTTAGCACCATGTTTCGCATTAGGCGCCCTATTCACCCTACATAAGGATGAGATTGAAGTCTCGTTAAAATACCCCTTAGCTTTTCTGGCGGTTTCTTACTTGACTCATGACCTCTATTTGAAGCATATGATGTTCTTTTTCTTTTGCTCTACTGCATTTTTATATTTAGGCACTACTAAGACTTTTCAAAAAATCAAGATTGAGCATGATATTTCATATGGTGTGTATTTATGGGGCTTCTTGGTGCAACAGACGGTATTTCATCTTATGCCGAACCTACATTTATTTGTCAACCAAATATTCTGCATCGCAATATCCATCGCATTAGCCATTCCAACCTTTATCTTGTTGGAAAAACCAGCAATAAACTTGGGAAGAAAATTAGCTAATAAATAAGTCGATTAAATAAACCTTTTATTTTAGATGAAGGCAATCTTGCTCAATATTGCAAAACCTTATACAATAGATTATATGATATTTTAAATAGGAAACCCCATGAAACTTTTAATCACAGGCGGTGCTGGCTTTATCGGCTCGGCACTGATTCGCCATCTTATCAATCATACCGACCACACGGTTTTAAATGTGGATAAGCTCACTTATGCAGGCAATTTGCAGTCGCTTGCCAGCGTGGCAGATAATCCGCGCTATCAATTTAGCCAAAGCGACATTTGCGATAAAGACAAAATGCGCGCCCTATTTGCCGATTTCGCCCCTGATGCGGTTATGCACCTAGCGGCAGAAAGCCATGTGGATCGCTCCATCACAGGCTCGCAGGATTTTATCCAGACCAACATCATCGGCACTTACACCCTGCTAGAAGCGGCGCGCCAGTATTTTAATGAGCTAGATGACGACAAAAAACGCCACTTTCGCTTTCATCACATCTCCACTGATGAAGTATTTGGCGATTTGCACGGCACGGACGATTTATTCACCGAAAGCACGCCTTACGCCCCAAGCTCGCCCTACTCAGCATCTAAGGCAAGCTCCGATCATTTGGTGCGTGCATGGCACAGAACCTACGGCTTGCCTGTGCTGATTACCAATTGCTCAAACAATTACGGCTCGCACCATTTTCCTGAAAAGCTCATTCCGCTGATGATTTTAAACGCCCTAAACGGCAAGCCTTTGCCCGTCTATGGCGATGGCAAGCAAATCCGCGACTGGCTGTATGTGGACGACCACGCACGCGCCTTGTACACGGTGCTGACCAAGGGTAAGATTGGTGAAACTTATAACATTGGCGGGCACAACGAGCAAAAAAACATTGACGTGGTGCATAAAATTTGTGAACTTTTAGAAGAGCTTGCGCCAAACAAGCCTGCTGGCGTGGCGCAGTATAAAGACTTAATCACTCACGTCAAAGACCGTGCTGGGCATGATGTGCGCTACGCCATTGACGCTGGCAAAATTGAGCGAGAATTGGGCTGGCGACCTGCCGAGACCTTTGAAACAGGACTTCGCAAAACCGTGCTTTGGTATCTGAACAACCAAGACTGGGTGCAGAATGTACAAAGTGGCGAGTATCAAAATTGGCTAAACAAACAGTACGGAGATAAGGTGTGATAACGATTTTGCTACTCGGCAAAAACGGGCAGGTCGGCTATGAATTGCAGCGTGCTTTATCGCCACTCGGCAATCTTATCGCCCTTGACCGCAGCACAAACACACAAGGACTGTGCGGTGATGTGTCAGATTTTGCTGCCATACGCCACGCATTTGATGTTGTGCAGCCTGACGTCATCGTCAATGCCAGCGCCTATACTGCCGTGGATAAAGCCGAAAGCGAGCAAGAAAATGCCAATCTTATCAATCACTTAGCTGTGGCTCATTTGGCAAACTGTGCCAAAAATGCAAACGCCTTGCTCATTCATTATTCTACCGATTATGTGTTTGATGGCACGGGCAGCACCGCTTGGGTGGAAACCGACAGCACCAATCCCATCAATATTTACGGTGCAACCAAACGAGATGGCGAACTTGCTCTTGCCGAGAGCGGCGCGGATTTTATGAATTTTCGCACCAGCTGGGTGTATGGCGTGCATGGCAATAATTTTATCAAAACCATGCTCAATCTTGCCAAAACCAAAGACACGCTTAGCATTATTAACGATCAAATCGGTGCGCCAACATCCGCACATCTCATTGCCGACACCACCGCCCACGCCATCGCTCATTATCTCAATCATGACGATAAAAAAGCGCTTGTTGGGCATTATCACCTTGCGCCACAAGGCGAAACGTCTTGGTATGACTACGCCAAGCTGATTTTTAAAACTGCGCGTTCGTTGGGAGCGGATTTGGCAATTCAAACCGTCAATCCCATCGCCACAAGCGACTACCCCACGCCCGCCAAGCGTCCGCACAATTCACGGCTAAATACCCAAAAACTTGAACGCACTTTTGGTATCGCCCTGCCGAATTGGCAAGATGAAGTGGTGCGCACGGTGGCGCTCTTGGTGCAAAAAGCGGTTTGATTTTTTAGTAAACTTAAATTGCACTGATTGTAAATTTTCGTTTGCCCCAAGTTTGCCAAAGGGTGCGAAAATCGCCATGGTTTGACAAGCTCACCACGAACGGTTTTCTAATTTTGCGCACAGTTTTATTTACGCACAGTTTTTAATTTACACTGACGATTTTCATTATTTAACACTTTTACAAGGAAAATTCAATGACACGCAAAGGCATTATCCTAGCAGGCGGCTCTGGCACTCGCCTATATCCGATCACCATGGGCGTCTCCAAGCAGCTTTTGCCCATTTATGACAAGCCGATGATTTATTATCCGCTGTCGGTGCTGATGCTCGCTGGCATTCGTGAGATTTTAATCATCTCAACGCCAGAAGATTTGCCTAATTTTGAAAAACTTTTGGGCGATGGCGCACAATTTGGCATCAGCCTGTCTTATAAAGTGCAGCCCAGTCCTGATGGCTTGGCGCAGGCGTTCATCATCGGCGAAGAATTTATCGGCGACAGCCCTGTGTGCTTGATTTTGGGCGACAACATCTTTTATGGGCAAAGTTTTGGGCAGCAGCTACAACGTGCCAACGCCAAAGATGGCGCGACCGTGTTTGGCTACTATGTCAATGACCCAGAACGCTTTGGCGTGGTGGAATTTGACCAAACTGGCAAGGCAGTGAGCATTGAAGAAAAACCTGACGCACCAAAGTCAAATTATGCAGTAACAGGGCTTTATTTTTACGACAATGACGTGGTGCAAATCGCCAAAAACATCAAGCCATCACCACGCGGCGAGCTTGAAATCACCGATGTCAATAACGAATATTTACAGCGTGGCAAATTGGGCGTGGAACTTTTGGGGCGTGGTTTTGCGTGGCTTGATACAGGCACGCACGACAGCTTGATTGAAGCCAGCCAATTTGTGCAAGTGATTGAACACCGCCAAGGCTTAAAAGTCGCCTGCCTAGAAGAAATCGCCTATCATCACGGCTGGATTGACGATGACAAACTGCTTGAACGTGCCGAATTGTTCAAAAAAACAGGCTACGGACAATACCTGTTCAAACTCCACCAAGAAAAACTTAAAAAAGGTGCATGATGAACGTCATTGAAACCAAAATCCCAGAATTACTCATCTTTGAGCCGCGCGTGTTTGGCGATGAACGTGGTTGGTTCATGGAAAGTTTTAACGAAAAAACCTTTGCCGCCGCCCTAAGCGAGCGTGGTTTTGACGTGCCGCACTTTGTGCAAGATAACCACTCATTTTCCGCCAAAGGCGTGCTGCGTGGGCTGCATTATCAGCTTAATCCGCACGCCCAAGGTAAGCTGGTGCGTGTGGTGTCAGGGCGTGCGTGGGACGTGGCGGTGGATATTCGTAAAGACAGCCCTACTTTTGGGCAATGGGTGGGTGTGGAGCTGAGCGCCGACAATCACCGCCAATTTTGGATTCCTGCTGGCTTTGCGCATGGCTTTATCGCCCTAGAAGACGGCACGCAGTTTTTGTACAAAACCACCAATTTTTATCACAAAGACAGCGAACGCAGCATTGCGTGGAATGACGCAGATTTGGCGATTGATTGGCAATTTGCTGGCGAGCCGCTTTTGACTGACAAAGACAAACTTGCGCCAACTTTGCACGAAGCCAAAGCCTTGGGCGATGTATTTTGATTGGTTTTTAATCAGTTTTTAATCCGTGTGCAAGCGTAGTAATGCGCCAAGCTGCGCTAAAACCACACCAAAACCGTACCGAAAACCGTCCAAAACTTTGTCAAAATCCGTACCAAATATGACGATTTTATGGCAATTTGATGACGATTTGATAACAATTTAAAAAATACCATCATTTTTTTGCGTGATAGTACTTATCATTTTAGTTAAATTATGGTTTAATATCGCACGAATTGCGCAGTAGTGTATCAACAAAACATTCATGAAAAATGAATTTTTATAATTGACTGCTGCATTTTTGATGGCTTGCCATCGCCCATTTTCACGATTGAGATTTCATCATGACTGCAACGATTACTGCACCAGAATTTGTCAAACATCAAGCCCTGATTGATTGGGTTGCCAAGATTGCCGAACTCACCAAACCTGCGAAAGTTGAATGGTGCGACGGCTCAGAAGAAGAATATCAACGCCTGATTGATCTGATGATCGCAAATGGCACCATGATCAAGCTAAATGATGAAAAACACCCAAATTCTTACCTAGCTTGCTCTGACCCATCAGACGTGGCGCGCGTAGAAGACCGCACTTTCATCTGCTCACAAAAGCAAGAAGACGCAGGCGCGACAAACAACTGGGAAGAGCCAGCCGCCATGCGCGAAAAGCTAAACGGTTTGTTTGATGGCTGCATGGCAGGTCGTACCATGTACGTTGTGCCGTTTTCTATGGGTCCATTGGGCAGCCACATTGCGCACATCGGTATTGAAATCACCGACTCGCCTTATGTGGTTGTCAGCATGAAAAAAATGGCACGCATGGGCAAAGAAGTGTATGACGTGCTGGGCGCAGATGGTGAATTTGTGCCATGCGTACACTCTGTTGGCAAGCCTTTGGCAGCTGGCGAAAAAGACGTAACTTGGCCTTGCAACGATGACAAATACATCGTGCATTATCCAGAAACTCGTGAAATTTGGTCGTTCGGTTCTGGCTACGGCGGTAACGCCCTGCTTGGCAAAAAATGCCTAGCTTTACGCATTGCTTCAGCCATGGGTCGTGAGCAAGGCTGGTTGGCTGAGCATATGCTAATTTTAGGCGTAACCAACCCACAAGGCAAAAAACACTACATCGCCGCTGCATTCCCATCAGCGTGCGGTAAGACCAACTTCGCCATGCTAATCCCACCAGCAGGCTATGAAGGCTGGAAAGTTGAAACCGTGGGCGATGACATCGCTTGGATTAAGCCTTCTGAAGACGGCAAGCTGTACGCCATCAACCCAGAAGCTGGCTTCTTTGGCGTGGCTCCGGGTACCAACACCAAAACCAACTCAAACTGCATGAGCACGCTAAAATCAGACGTAATTTACACCAACGTGGCAGTAACCGCTGATGGCGAAGTTTGGTGGGAAGGCAAAACCAAAGAAACCCCTGCCAACCTGACCAACTGGAAAGGTCAGCCGCACACAGGCGAAGAAAAAGCATCTCACCCAAATGCTCGCTTCACCGTATCAGCCGCACAATGCCCATCGATTGACCCTGAATGGGAAAATCCAGCAGGCGTGCCGATTTCAGCCTTCATCTTTGGTGGTCGCCGTGCCGACACCGTACCTTTGATTGCCGAAGCCTTTGACTGGGTAGATGGCGTGTACAAGGCTGCGACCATGGGTTCTGAAACCACCGCTGCCGCTGTGGGCGCACAAGGCGTGGTACGCCGTGACCCATTCGCCATGCTGCCATTTGCTGGCTATAACATGGCAGATTACTTCACACACTGGCTAGAAATGGGCGAATCGGTAGGCAAAAAAGCCGCTGCTGCTGGCAATGCCTTGCCAAAAATGTTCCAAGTAAACTGGTTCCGCCGTGATGAAAATGGCGACTTCGTATGGCCGGGCTTTGGTCAAAACATGCGTGTACTACAATGGATTATTGAGCGCTGCGAGGGCAATGCCAATGCGGTACACACGCCGATTGGTCTTGTGCCGACTTATGCGGATCTAAACTGGGATCAATCAGACTTCACCGAAGCACAATTCGCCAAAGTAACCAGCCAAGACAAAGAATTGTGGCTTAAAGAACTACAAAGCCATGCTGAGCTGTTTGACAAGCTGGGCGAGCGTATGCCGCAAGCACTAAAAGCACATAATGCCAAATTGGCTGCAGACGTACAAGCGTCTTAATCCGCTCTTTGAGTGAATTTAATCCCCCGACCGTTTGGTTGGGGGATTTTTTATCAGGCTTTTAGAGAATTTTTTACTGCTTGAGTTTTTATATATTGTTAAGAAAAACTTACCAATTCACCTAATTGATAGCCGCTCTTTTTAGTTACAAAAAAGTTTTTTGCCACCTTTTCGCCCCTAGCCCTTGTCTCGTCTTGCTTTTGGCAAAATACTCAAAAATAAATCACAAAGCGCAAAAAAATACAAGTAGAAATTTTTTTGATTTTAGAATATATTGTGCTTCGTAAAAAAGCAATCCACTAGATATAGTGATTAAATTTCGCCCAAGTCCAAGACAAAAAATGACTTGGTTTGGCGCAGAACATATTCATTTTAAACGAATTTTTCTTATATTTAACTCACAATTTATTTTTGCGGACACCAAAAGATGACACACATTGACAAAATCAAAGTAACCAAACGCGACGGCAGACTTGAACCGATTGATTTAGAAAAAATTCACAAAGTCATCACTTGGGCAGCGCAAGGGCTGAACAATGTGTCTGTATCACAAGTGGAGCTAAAATCACACATTCAGTTTTATGATGGCATTCGCACCAAAGACATTCACGAGACCATCATTAAGGCGGCAGCCGACCTAATCTCCGTACAAACGCCAGATTATCAGTATTTGGCAGCACGTCTGGCGATTTTTCATTTGCGTAAAATTGCCTATGGCGAGTACGAGCCACCACATCTGTTTGACCACGTCTCAAAGCTGACCGCAGCTGGCAAATACGATGCGCACATTTTGCAAGATTACAGCCGTGAAGAATTTGATGAGTTAAACGCTTACATTGAGCATGACCGTGATTTAAACCTTGCTTATGCTGCTGTTGAGCAGATGATGGGCAAATATCTGGTGCAAGACCGTGTCAGCAAGCAAGTCTTTGAAAGTCCGCAGTTTTTGTATATGCTGGTGGGTATGTGCTTGTTCGCAGGCTATGACAAAGGTGTGCGCCTTGATTTTGTGAAGCGTTTTTATGACGCTACGTCCAATTTCTACATTTCTTTACCAACACCCATCATGTCAGGTGTGCGCACGCCAACACGCCAGTTTAGCTCGTGCGTGCTGATTGAGTGCGATGACAACCTAGACAGCATCAACGCCACCACGTCAGCCATCGTACGCTACGTTTCTCAGCGTGCTGGCATTGGTGTGAACGCTGGCGCAATCCGTGCGCTGGGCAGCCCAATTCGTGGCGGTGAAGCGCAGCACACTGGCTGTATTCCGTTTTTTAAGATGTTCCAAGCAGCGGTGAAATCCTGCTCACAAGGCGGTGTGCGTGGCGGTGCGGCAACCTTATTCTACCCAATGTGGCATTTGGAAGTAGAAAGCCTTTTGGTGCTAAAAAACAACCGTGGCGTGGAAGACAACCGCGTGCGCCACATGGATTATGGCGTGCAAGTCAACAAAACCCTGTACGCGCGCCTACTTAAAAATGCAGACATCACGCTGTTTTCACCATCAGACGTACCGGGCTTGTATGACGCATTTTTCGCCAATCAAGAAGAATTTGAGCGTCTGTACACCAAATACGAAGCCGACCCAAGCATTCGTAAGCGCAGTATCAGCGCGCGTGAGCTGTTTAGCCTAATGCTACAAGAGCGTGCCAGCACAGGCCGCATTTATATTCAAAACGTGGACCATTGCAACACGCACAGCCCATTTGACCCAAGCGTTGCGCCTGTGCGTCAGTCTAATTTGTGCATGGAAATTGCCCTACCAACCAAGCCACTTGACAACATCAACGATGAAAACGGTGAAATCGCCCTTTGTACGCTGTCTGCCATCAACCTTGGCAAAATCAACAGCCCAAGCGACATCAAAGAGCCTGCCGAGCTGATTGTGCGTGCGCTTGACGCTTTGCTGGATTATCAAGACTATCCTGTGCTTGCCGCCAAAAATGGCAGCCTAAACCGCCGCACCCTTGGCGTGGGTGTGATTAACTACGCTTATTTCCTTGCCAAAAACGGCACACGCTACTCAGACAGCGCAGCGCTTGGCTTGACGCACCGCACCTTTGAAGCCTTGCAATATTATCTATTGCAAGCATCAAACACCCTTGCCAAAGAAAAAGGCGCTTGCCCGTGGTTTGAGCAAACGACTTACAGCCAAGGCATTTTGCCGATTGACACTTATAAGGCAGATTTGGACAGCATTTGTCATGAGCCATTGCATCTAGATTGGGAAGGCTTGCGCAGTGAAATCAAAGCGCATGGACTTAGAAACTCAACCGTCTCTGCGCTCATGCCATCTGAAACATCAAGCCAAATCGCCAACGCTACTAACGGCATTGAACCACCGCGCGGCTTGGTGTCGGTCAAGCAGTCCAAAGACGGCATTTTAAAGCAAGTCGTGCCAGACATTAAAAAACTTGCCCATCAGTATGAGCTTTTGTGGCAAATGCCTGACAACAACGGCTATTTGCGTCTGGTTGGTATCATGCAAAAATTCATCGACCAAAGCATTTCTGCCAACACCAACTACGACCCTTCTAAGTTTGAAGGCAATAAAGTGCCGATGAAAGTGATGATTCAAGATTTGCTCACCGCCTACAAACTGGGCGTGAAAACCTTGTATTACCACAACACCCGTGATGGCGCAGACGACACCCAAAGCGACATGGACGATGGCTGCGCTGGCGGGGCTTGTAAGTTGTGAGCTTGGATATAATTATACTTAGTGCGAATAATTTTGTATAAAAAACACCCAAAAGTTATACGCTTTTGGGTGTTTTTTTCTAATGGTGAATTATTCTAAAGTGTTTTTTGGAACGGATATAATAATATCCAATCTAAGCAAATCTCACATAAAACAGACACTACTATATCTATTCTCTCCCCAAAAGCTCTCTTGCTTTTTGTTTGGCTGTCTTTTTGATGTTGGTAGGCACGACGTATTCGTGCGCTCTGCCTTCTAACGCTGCTTGATAATAAGGCATGGCTGCTTCTTGGTATTTTTTCATGGCTTCAATGCGCTTTTTATCCGATGGGTGGCTTGAAATGAAATCACCCACGCTCACCACTCTTTGCCCATTGACGATTCTTGATTCTTTGGTGTGCACACGCATTTTTTCCCAAAGCGTAATGGCGGCAGCTGGATCATAGCCTGCTTGCGCCATTAAAAGCAGCCCCACTCTGTCAGCTTCACGCTCCTTTGATTGAGAGTTCATCACCAAATCACCTGTTTCTGTCGCCATAGCGATATAGCCTAGTGCACCAACACCTGTGTACGCCAAAGCAGTGTAAAATATCTGTTTTGCAGCTTCTGTGCTCATTTTTTCTTTGCCATGCTCTTCTAGGGCGTGCGCCATCTCATGCCCCATCACTGCGGCAATCTCATCGTCTGTCAAATCCAGCTTTTCTACAATGCCGGTATAAAACCCCATGCGACCGCCCGGCAATGCCCAAGCATTTACTTTATCACTGCGAAAAACGCGCAGCTCCCAGTCAAACTTTTGTCCTGTGTTATTGGCTTTATCCGCATAAGGCAAGATGCGCTGATACACTTGACGAATGCGTTTTGAAGTTTGTGAGGTGTTGTCAACCTCCAGTTCATTGGTGTATTTAGAATACAAGTGCTTGGCACTCATGTTAATGGTTTCTCTGTCAATGCCCATAAACTCTTCATAGGCAGCACAGCCTGATAAACCAAGCGCTGAAGACACGGCAAGTACCGCCAATAACTTTTTCATAAAAAAACTCCTTGTCGTTTTAAATCACGCATTTGTTTTGATGGCTTGGGCAAGTAAGCGCTCTACAGCAGCGTTCATGGTAACACCCTTTTCCATCGCATAGATTTGAATTTGTCGGTGCAAGGCTTTATCAATGCGCACGTTAAACATGCCACTTGCCGGCACCAAAGGTTCTACACCTGTATCCGCGCACATTTGCAAATAGCCATCAACCGCCTGCTCAAACGCACCTATAAGCTCGTTGACGGTTTTGCCAGTATACTTAATGTCTTGCGAAATGAACTGCACTTTGCCAAATAGCATTTTACTCTCTAGGCCGTATTCCACAGAACCGTGATAACCTTTATATTTTAATAATTCGCTCATACTATTGTAACCAAAAAACAGTTACATTCATTGTATTGATTTTTTGCTAAAAATGCAATACTATAAATCACAAATATGCAACTTTTTTATGATTTAAAAGGATTAATCATGAACATCATCAAAACCACCCTTGTAGCAGCCACACTCGCTTTCGCTTCTGTGGCGCAAGCGGCTGACTGGACACCCATGTTTCGTCATTTAGAACAAGGCAAGAAAGGTGATGGTGGGAAGGCTTTGAGAGCTTTTGCTACAAACATTGTATCATACAAAGAAAAACCCAATGCCACGCCTGATGATTACTGGCAGTTTTCATTGGTCAAAAAGTATAAACTTTCTGCGCCATATTCTAAGGATGTGCGCCAAGCTATCACCATTGATAAGACCAGTTATAATGCTCTGGCTGAGGCAATTGGTGGTGGAGGAAGCGAAACTGCTTGGGTGCCGACTCAAGGTGCCACACTCTACGGAAAACCGATTAAAGGTTTTATCGTATGGCAATTCCCAGATTCTGACAATGTGGGTTTTTACGTTAATTTTGGGAAAATGAGCCAAAAGTCATTTAACCTGCTAAAAAGAAAGGCTAAATTTGAGCGTTATTACAACGAAATGTACGGTGAGGTGGATTCTACTGCTGAATTTAAGCGTGTGAATGGTTATGCGTTGTTGAGTGTTGAATAACATGATTTGATGGATTGTCTGGAATTATTCATGATTTTTGAATGGGACGAGAACAAGAACCGAAGCAATATCCAAAAGCATAAAGTGTCGTTTGACCAAGCTAAAGATATTTTTGGTGTTCAAACCACAATCTTTGTGCAAGATGAAATTGTAGATGGTGAGCAACGTTGGAAAGCTATAGGCACATACAATGGCATCAGTTATTTGTTGGTAGTTCACACCTACCATAGTGATGATGGCGAAGAATACATTCGCATCATATCAGCAAGAAAACTTAGTACAGGAGAATTGACAAGATGGCTATCGTAAGAGTGAAGCTTGGCGAACATATCCTAAGCGACAAAGAGCGCAAAGTGCTTGATGAGCGTTTGAACGCTCTAACAGATGATGAAATCGAATACACAGAAGACATGCCCAAACTAACCCAAGAAGATTGGGACAATGCAATCACCTATGCCCAATTCAATAATCTTGGACATACCACAGCATAACATTTTTCTTGATTCAAACTGTGCTACGATAGACCGTGAACAACCAAGCATAAAAAATACCTATCACCGAAAATCACCTGTTTAAAGCTGGTGAAAGTAGGCGATGGAGGTTTAATGAGCACCCTAAGCAAAAAACAAGTAAAAAAAGCAGGTGAACAACTTGTAGCAAACCCCAAAGACTCTAACGCCATGCAGATATTATCGCAATGGCGGTCTTTGCATGCCTATCCCATTAACACATTTCAGGCTTTACTGCGTAAACACATCACCAAGCTAAAGCTAAAAGATTCCATGATTGCTCAGCGACTGAAACGCACGCCATCAATCATTCGTAAAATACAACGCTTTGAAGGTATGAACCTAGCTAGAATGCAAGACATTGGCGGTATTCGCGTGATTGTAAGAAGCGTTGATGATGTTTATCGTTTGCATGACAGCCTTATTAAAGGCAGGCATCAACATGAACCGCTGTTGCCGCCTAAAGACTATATCAGCCAGCCCAAGCCAGATGGCTATCGTAGCCTGCACCAAGTCTTTAAGTATAAAGCAACTGCGCATAGTGAATCAGATGGTTTAAATATTGAACTGCAAATTCGCACCAAGCTACAGCACTATTGGGCAACAGCAGTTGAAACGCTGGGGTTGATTGAAAAATCTTCTTTTAAAACAGGGCAAGGCAGTGACGAATACAAGCTGTTTTTTCGTCTTGCCAGCGTTCTGTTCGCCTATGCAGAAAACCAAGCCGTTATTGATGATTTCAAAAACACACCTATTACAGATGTGGTACAGCAATTCACTGCTCTTGAACAAGAACTACAAGCATTTAGCAAACTTCAAGGGCTGATTATCACAGCGCAGCACGTTAATGCTATCAGCAGCAAAGACGCTTTTTACTACCTGATGCAGTTAGATTCAAACAAAGGCGAGGTAAGTATCACTCCGTTTAGCAAAAAACAGCTGTCCATTGCAGAAAGCATTTACCGCTTACAAGAGATAGAAAACGTGGACAATCCACACATTGAGTTGGTGTTAATGAGTGCAGTGAACTTTAAGGATATTAAAAAAGCCTACCCCAACTACTTTTTAGACACCAAAGCGTTCATTGAGAATTTAACTAGGATTTGCAAGGAATTGCATTGAATGAATTCTGAAAATATAAAACCAGCCCGTAGGCTGGTTTTATGTTATATAGATTGAGCCAGTCGCTTACCAATACTGGATACCTTTGGCAAAGAACGTTTTTTCTGCGGGGTCGTAAGTAATAGTAACAGGGGTGGTTTCATTTCCTATACCATTTGAGTTCAAAACACTGCTTACATCGCCATAAACGTATACAGTATTTTGACCTTTGGTGTTATAAGTTACTCTGGTACCTTGCAAAAATTCAAATGGCGCTGTAATAATCTTTTTTGCCTTGGTGTCAATAAGCGCAAAACCTGACACTTTTTCGCCAAAATCATTCAGTTTTAAACCATCGACAATAGCGACCTTGTATTTGCCAGCCATTAAAGGTTTCTTGTTGTTCGCGATAGCAACCATACCTTTCATGGCTTCATTTGTACAAAAATCCACCACACCATGAAAATGCTTACACTCTTCAACCTTGTAACCTTGATAGGTTCGCGTACCTGGGTTAAATTCTTCTAGTTCAATCCACATAGGAAGTTGACTAAATTCAGCATTTGCTGTACTTGCCACAACAGATAGAAGGGCAGTTGCTAAAGTGGTTTTAATCAAATTCATATACATTCCTTATTTTTGACCTTTGTGGATTTTGTCAGCTTGATCTATCAGCGCCCATACCTTCAAGGTAACACCACATTTTGCGGCATTAGCGCCACCGTAGTAACCACGCATTTTGTCGCTGTCCTTCTTGCAAGAATGCTCCTGCCCCGGCACGCCAAGTGAAGCCCAAGTTCTAGCAAGTTGCACTTTGGCCTGGCGAGCTGACATACCCTTATTGTACATGAAATCACCAATTTTGTACATCATTAGAGCTTCTGCAAATTTATTCTGCACTTCAGGAGTGAATTTCGCAGAATCAGGAAGGCCAGTTAGTTTTTGTGTATGCTCAAAGGTGTCTTTGATGAACTGGTATCTACCGGCTGCAAATAATCGACTGCAATCGTTTACGCTCCTTGGACGAGATTGCCCGCTACCACGATAAACCCTCTTCATCTCCCCCAAAGTCATGTTTGTTAGATTCCAAACACCGCCACTTGGTCGTGAACATACGATTTTTTTACCGATAGTCCCGTTGTTAGAGGCGTTCCAGCCACCTGCATTGTTAGCTGATTCTGCCAAGAAAATTGTTTGTAACAGTGCTTGTTTGACACCTTCAAGATCTGTAGGCAGAGGGCCGTTATAAGCACCCATTCCCGGCTCACAATGCACCGCAGATGTAGACCCTGGCGCAGGTAATGATTTAAGACCAGCACCGTATTTCGGATGCGCAGTATCACCGTTTGATGCACCAATCGGTTGATATGAGAATCCAAATTCTGCGGCCAGTTTTCTTAGTTCATCATTGACAGCTTTTGCTTGTGCGCGTGCTTGCGCTTCAGGAATTGCGCGTGAACCTGCCAAACGCTTGACGTTAAAATCGTCCACGATACCTAGCACAACCACATTTGCCACACCAGCATTCTTCAGTGCTTGTAGCTGATCTCTCACCAGTTTGATTGACTTGTTTCTATATTTTGTGGTCTCAAATGGAACTACTGCGTTATTCGCTTCAAGGCGGTAGTTCGCCAAACTGTTGGTCAGACCTGTTGAAAGTACAACGGTTTTACCTTTTAGGTGAGGAGCGGCGCTCTTAATCGCAGTATCCAAAATCCATTCGCCAGATTGTCCGCCATAAGCGTAAGAACCATATTGTTTGCCTGCATTATGACGACCTTTAGGATCGATAGCACCGCCATAACCAACAGCGATAGAATCCCCGATGTAAACAGCACCATCAGAAGATACAGTTTCACCAGAGCCAGCAGTAGGAACACATTGCGCGCCACCGCCATACCCACCAATCCACTCATCGCCTGACGCTTCAAGCTTAAGGTCAATCATGCGTGGCACTGCCCCAGCTTGTGCGGCAATTTGCATGGCTTCAATCTTTTTCTTGTTTTCTTCAAGCGTAGCCATTGTTAGTGTTGCCAGCAGACCTTCGATGCGCGTTCTGACTTGCGATGTTTGTTCACGCACGAAGTTTCGTTGTGCAACAATCATCATTTTTTCAGTTTCAAGACCTTTGGTATTGAGTTTCATCAAATCCCTTTCCCACTGCGCATTACCATATCTGCGCGTGCCAAGCTCAATCACCAGCTCTTTTGGTGATTTTACGGTGATGTCGCCCATTTCCATAAGGCTAGGCATATCAGCAAAGTCTTTACCATCATCAACCAACATAAAGCTCGCTAATGTTCTTTGAGAAAGCCACTGACCGCCAACATTATAACCAGCTGAATCCGCCACCATCGCACCTTCAGCTAATGAACGACGTGCTGCCGCCAGCTCTTCTGGGGTCAAGCCATCACCATTTTCATATTGGGTTTTAAGCTGGTTGAGATACGTTTTAGGTAGTTCAGCCGTAGGTTTTTTAGCGCCTGCACCAAGTGGTAGGTTTGCGCCGTAAAGGGTGTTGAATTGTGTGCGCCACGAGTTGCCGTAATACTTTTCATAAGCAGCCCTAGTTTTCACTTTGGTTGAATTGTATAATTGGTCTCGCGGCATGTATGGTGTTGGGTCTGTATTGTATAGCCCTTTGATGCTTACATTGGAATAAACTTGCCTAGGGCTTAATACCTTTCCGGGATTGTTGGCAGTAATCCATGCACTACGAAGACGTTCTTTTGGAACGCCATAATCCATATGAAGATGTACATCATAATTGCCGCCACTACTTCCTTCATATCCCAATACAGTGCCGCGTGTTATGTCTTGTCCGCTTTTAACAGTCGTGCTGTTTCTCATATGGAGGAAACGAAAACCATCTTGCAACCCTTTACGACGCACAGAAACCCCATTACCACCGGCAGCAAACACACCTGTTCTTACCACTGTACCATCATCAATAGCCATCAAGGGTGTGCCTAGTTTGTTGGAAAGGTCAATACCGTAATGGGGACGACCTTCCCTATCCTCGCCAAAACGCCCACCTGAACGTTTAAACGCTTCATTAGGCATAATTGCAGTACTCACATTGGGCGGTCTGCCAGTGTTGATGAAATACGCCTGCACTTGTGCGTCTGTGTACTGACCGCCAGTGGTATTTGGCGCTTTTGGAGCGTCAGCGGTGGACACCACCTTGCTGGTTTGTCCTGAACTGGTATTGGTTGTGGTGCTATTAGCAGCAGCCGATGTGGCGCATGCGCCAAACAATAAGCATATGCTGATGTACAGTGGATTGAGTCGAAGTTTCATGAGCGCCAGACCTCACATTAGATTTCTACAACTATTGGCTTGCCCTGCTTTTCAAGTTCATACATTTGATCTTCTGTTTTTTGTAATCTGTCGATGTATTCTTGAGAAATTGGGATGTGATAACGATTTTTTAACATTTGCAAAGCCAATGTATTGCTGACTTTTAGCGTTTCTCTGGCATTGTCAAATGTGATTTTTTGGGCATCAATCAAGCCCTGATTAAAAAGTGTGTGCGCCAAAATGTCTGGGTGGGGAACATAGCCTAAAGCATAAGGCAGTTCATCGTTGGCAACCAATCCAGCAACGGGCGCTGGTGTTAAAGTGGATTTAAATAAGCTTATATCACCAAAATACTGATAAAGCATGTGCGGTGTCTCGCCATCGCAAATAACTGGCGTAGCTGGCATGTGCTGCGCATCTATGGTGACAGCAAAATCAAAAGGCAATAACAGTGTCAAGGTGTCTTCTTTGTATAGCTCGTAGTCTTTGCTTAGCGTGTTATGATACCCAAAAAGACGACTAAAAGTGGCGTAGTTTTCGCCAGAAATTGCCATTGCTAAAACAAAAACACCGTCGTGCGCTATGTGTTGCTGTGCCTTTTCATCAAAACTTGTCGGGTTTTGTTGGTAAAACAAACCTGTTTTACCCATGTCGCCCTTTTGAATGTCGCGAAAATGAATGCTGCCATCCTTTAAGAACTCTTCTAGGTAAAACATGCAATCAAGATAGGCAAACGCATCAAAGCCAATGTTTTGTATGGCTGCTTGCATGAGTTTTTTATTGCCGAGCAGATTTGCTTTGGTTTGCGCTTGCAAGCGCTTAACCAATTCTGACACATTGTCATTGCCAAAGTGATGAACGCTGTTTTGCGAACGTACTAAATCAGAAACCGCCAACAGACATACCCTTTTTACCAACTATTTGTGATTGCTTAAGAATGGGTGCGCACACTTCTTGAATGGCAGTGCACACCATCACTTCTTGGTCTGTACCATCTTGAGCAATTTCAATGCGTTTTTCACCCAAGCCTAAAGTAAAAAAACTGATTTTGCCCGAAGTGAGCTTTTCCCACAGTTCATTTGAACGTATTGGAAAACTTAGAATGTATGGATTAAGCTTGTAATCGCCAGCGATGACTTCATACATTTGGATTGCCAAATGCTGATTACGACCTTCTAAGATAGCGATTTTTGGTTTTAAGGGCTTAATCATATCCCATAAGTTTTCTTGTAATAAAAAAGCGATGAATGTCGTACCATTGGGCGCTTTGCCCAAAGCGATGGCACTGCCCTGCACGATCTTATCGGGCATGACAGTACCTGCCACTTCAGAATGCCGTACGGGCTGTAATGTGTTATGGCAGCCGATATGATGGCCTAGCCTAGCAGCCGCTATCAAGTGCGTGCTCTCGAGCTTGGTTCTTTTTTCTGCAATCGCCTTAATTTCAGCAATTTGCGCTGCGTCATTTCTTGAGATGGCAGACATTCTATCGCGTTCCTTTGTTAGTGAACCAAGCAACCTAAGTCTTGGCTTGGCGCACTTGGATCAATACCCATTTCTTGTAGCATTTGCATGGTTGTATCGTGCGTTACACGCGCCATAGCGTCGCTGTTCACCGTGCCATGCCCATTGCTTACAAGATGCTCTGGCGTGCTTATATGGCTTGTCTGCGTTGCTGTAGCGCTTGATTTGGCTTTTGGCGACGCATGGGCGCTACCAAATAAACTTTGGAAAACCATAACGACAATCAATGTGGTTAAAACACTGAGCAAGACAGATCCACCGACAAGCAGTTTTGTCGGTAAAATCTCAAAAAACTCTTTGACAGACAGTTTTTTACTTGACGCTGATTGCATCATTTCGCCATTCATGACACCATGAGTGGCTGCTGTTGGCAAATCTGTCTGCTCTTGCGTTATTTGTGATTTGCTATGTGCTGATACACCTCTTAATGATGCTTTAGCAAAAATAGGGACTTGTCGCCAAATCCGGGCAACTTCAAAGGTTACATCATCAATATCCACGTCTGGTTCATTATCCACCATAGGGAATGCGTACACTGGCGTGATTTTATGTGCCTCACCATTTAGGCGTAGCATTACTGTGCCTGTTACTAGTGCAATCGGTTCTTTATAGTCGTCTGGTGTTGTCTCGATGAATTTATCAAAGCCTGAGATTTCCACCTTTAAGTCAGCGATGGCGGTTTTTGGAACAGCGTGTATAATGGGCGTTGTATATTCATGCTCCTGACTGCCTGTAGCAATAGTGAGTAGTGCTATGTCTGAACTGCCATCATCTGTTTGCTCAAGCGTTACCGATACATTGACACTAGGGCTTGTCGTGAATGTACCATTGAATGATTTGAGCGTTTTGTTTTCTTCAATTTGATTAGTCATTTGTGCCACCTGCTATTTATTCGCGATCACCAAAAATTTGAGAGTATAGTGGCTCGCTGTGTGGGCCTACTACGAATCGGGTTTGCCCGTCATTATCCACATAAACTGCTGAAGGAACGCCTACACCCGCGTTTGGACCATTAAAGTTGTGTGCCAATTCAATAAGTGCTTGCAAGTTAGTATGCACTTGTGCCGCTTGCTCTGGTGTTACACTGTCCACGCCCGGATGTGTGTGGTTGAACATGCTGTCTAAATCAGAACTATTTTTTAATGACAAGCCAGCAGCAGCAACTTTCATGGTGTCGGAATTATCCCCACCTCGATTGCCCAGTGCCACGGTTGGTAGCCACTTAATAGTGCGGCCAGACGCTTTAATATCGCGTGTTTTGTCAAATAGGCTGTGGCAGTACGGGCAACGCGGATCATAAAAGACGTATACGGTATCTTCCATCTTTTTAGATGAATCTTCTTTGTAGCCGCCTAGTTGGTCTACTTGCTCTAGGATATTGCCCATATCAACTTCAGCAGCTGGCGAGTGTTCGCCTGTCGCATTTGCGTTATCACTGCCTTGTTCAGCGTATTTATCAAAAACAAGCGGAAGTTTTTCTTTGGCGTGATACACTGGACCATTAAATAAGAAGCGTCCGTTGTTTGGCGCATAAACAATAAATTCACCGTCTGGGCTGTCTAATAGGAACTCTGTCATGCCATTTTTGGTAGTTTTGTCTTTAATCGTACCGTGTTCTTCTAGTACTGAATCAAGTTGGCTGTTTGGCATCAAAAAAGGAAGACCAGTATAACCACCTACCAAATAACCTGATACACCAAAAATACCTGCCGCAAGAATCGCTGAAGTCAATTTGGACTTGATGAATGATTTTTTTGATGTTGTGATATTATCAATGGTATTTACCGTTTGTTCGGCTTGCACTGTTTGTGGTGTGGTTTGAATGGTTTTTTCTGATTTGCGTTGGATTGCCATAGTGTTTCCTATAAGGACGAAAAGAAAATGAAGACAGATATTAGCTATTCTAAACACTATATTAAGATATGTCAATAAGTGGTATGGCTTGCTGGGAGATTTTGTGCAGAAAAAACTCCGCCTGCCACATTTGGACTGTAGCAAGCGGAAGTCTGACCGATTGTTTGGCTTGCTGGCTAGAATTTTACATAGTAAGCCAGCTTGTATTCGCGATGTTTTGGCTCGTAACTGGTATATCTAACACCATCATCACGCGTTCCTTCAAAAATATCGCCTTTGGGTGATTCGCGGTAGCTAAGACTTACGCCATGGGTTTTGTTATTGCTGTGTTTTTCACCAAAGACAGTGATTCCTTTACCATCGTTTTGTTCTAAACGACCAGCATGTTTTCCTTTATACCAAAAATTTCTTTTTATGGTGTGGTTGTATTGCGCGCCAACTGTGAAATCCTCACCTTTATAGGCTAAGCCAATCACTGCGTCAGCTGCCACCTCAACGCGATGATTGCCGCTTTGAAACTCTGCAAACAGTTCTGCACCTGCAGATGGCTTTAAGCCAGTGGTGGTTGTTTTGGTGATAAGTGCGCGCTGCGTTGCGTTGATTTTGACAAGGGTTTTGGTATCAGAGTAATACGGTTTATCTTTGTCAACATTGCCGGTCATATGAACACGACCTTTGTACCGCCCTACTGCTACGCCATACAAGGAATCGGTTTGTAATTCTACCGCACTTAATGGGCGTGTGGTATGAATGCCTTGCGTAAAGTGTACCATGCGTTTGCCTACGAACTTAGTGTCGTCGTCAAGCGTCTCCAGAAAGTCGCTATAAATGTAATTGCGACTGTATTCTTTACTATTGTTTGTGGCGTGTGCTTGAGCGATGACAAAGAATGACAGCGCGATGATTACAAATGCTTGTAAGTTTCGGAAAATGGACTTCATCTTGAATCTCCTTTTGATTAGGTTTGTCTATAGATTAAGAATAAACCTAAAGGAGAAAACAAAAAGAAAACACTATACCCAAACCCCTGCGCGCGATAGCAGCGCTTTCAAGGTCAAAAAAGACCCCCAGTCCGTTAAGGCTGGGGGTTTGTTGTGCGCCCGAGGTATAGCGCGCAACATGGTTTGCTGATTACCAGAACCAGCCAACACCTACGCTGCCTGATACGTTTTTCTCTGTATTAGCAGCTAGAGTGGCTTTCACGCCCCACTTACCGCCATCAGATAGCGCATTCACGCCAAACGCAATGGCTTGTTTGCTGCCGTTTTGACCGATAGCAACAGAAGCGTTTGATTGACCTGCACGATAACTTTGTAGCAAGCCAGCTACTGCCATAGCAGAAGCGCCTTGAGCTTCTAGTTTATCGTCAAGCTCGCCAAATCTGCGCTCATGTGCGTCTAGGCGATTGTTTACATCACCAAAACGGCTGTCCACATAGGTTTGGTCTGCTTTGCCGTCAATTTTTGCCAAGGCGGCTTTAGTCATGTCTGATAGATCTACGGTTTGAACAGTGGTGTTGTTCGGACCAGCAGTGTTCGTCAAAGACAGATATTCAGAACCTACTTCTGTGGTGTTATTGTGCGCATTCACAGTGTAGATAGACTGACCGTTCTCGCCTTTAGTTTCTACAACGCTTGCGATATTGGTACCTGCCTTAACTTCCGTCTTAGCAGCTTTAACTTCTCTGTCTACATAGGTTTTGTCTGCCTTATTGGCAACATCATCAAGTACAGCTTTGCTCTTGTCTGACAAATCTAGGACGTACTTAGTGGTGTTATCGCCCATATCTACGCCTTCAACAGTAACATAATCAGAACCTGCGTCACTGGTTGAACCTTTGGCGTTTACGGTGTAGATAGACTGGCCATCTGCGCCTTTAGTCTCAACAATACCAGCGATGTTAGAGCCAGCTTTGACTTGTGATTTGGCAGCTTTGATTGCCGCATCTTGCAAGGCATTCTTAGCGTCTACGTCAGCTGTATAGGCTTTTTTGTCTACTTCAGCTAAAGTATCTTTGGTTTTTTGATCCAAAGCTACGGTATAGATAGACTGACCGTTTGCACCAGCGCCTTCAGACACAGCAATGCCATCACCTTGCTTAACTTCAGTCTTGGCTGCTCTAATTGCGTCATCTTGTGCTTTGTCGGTTGCGGCTTGTTCTTGAACTACAGTGTGCAGTTGTGAGCCATTGATAGCATCTTTTGATTCAGCTGAGATGTCGCCATCTTTCACATTCGTCAATGCTACAGGTTCAGCCGCGCCATCACCGCCAAGTGTTACAGAAGTCTTGTCTTTGCTGTCATACTTAACGGCAATGCCGTCAAGCTCTGCAATGTCATCGGCATTTTTGTCGATTGCCGCATCTTGCAAGGCATTCTTAGCGTCTACGTCAGCTGTATAGGCTTTGTTTTTCACATCATCAAGTACAGCTTTGCTCTTGTCTGACAAATCTAGGACGTACTTAGTGGTGTTATCGCCCATATCTACGCCTTCAACAGTAACATAATCAGAACCTGCGTCACTGGTTGAACCTTTGGCGTTTACGGTGTAGATAGACTGGCCATCTGCGCCAGTGGTTTGAGTTACACTTGCGATATTAGTGCCTGCAGCAACTTCAGTTTTTGCGGCTTTAATGTCGCTGTCTTGTCTGCTGTTTTCACTATCAACGTAGTCTTTATCAGCTTTTTTCTCAACCTGCGCCAAAGTATCTTTGGTTTTTTGATCCAAAGCTACGGTGTAGATAGACTGACCGTTTGCACCAGTGCCTTCAGACACAGCAATGCCATCACCTTGCTTAACTTCAGTCTTGGCAGCAGCAATCGCTCTGTCTTGTTCTGCATTTTTAGCGTCATTCGCTGCATTATAAGCATCTTGTGCCGCTTTATTAGCGTCTACCTTAACGTTTAGATTGTTGACCGCTGTGTTAGTTTCGTGTAGCTGTGAACCATTGATAGCATCTGTACTGTCAGCTGAAATATCGCCAGCTTGTACGTTGGTTAGCTTCACTGGAGCAGTTGCGCCAACACCACCAAACGTTACTGACGTTTTGCTTGGGTCATCATATTTAACCAAGTTGTCATCAATCAAAGACACGGTATACACAGACTGACCGTTTGCACCTGTTCTTTCAGTTACATTGATACCATTGCCTTTAGCTACTTCAGTCTTGGCAGCAGTAATCGCTTTATCCTGCGCATCGTTCTTAGCGTCATTTTCTTTGTTGTACTGCGCTTGGGCGTCATTCACAATATCTTGAGCAGCTTTGTTAGCATCTACTTTGATATTTAGTGTATTGATGGCAGTGTTTGTTCCATGCAATTGTGAGCCGTTAATAGCGTCGGTACTGGTAGCAGAGACCTCGCCTGCGCCTACATTTTTAATTTGGCGCTTGATGGTTTCCGAGCCGATTGACAACGCACCTACATTTTCAGTTCCTGATACCACATTATAGGTTGTACCTGCGATGGTATTTGTGGTTACGACTGCATTTGTTGCCGAAACAGCATTAGAGCCTATAGCAACTGAGCCATTGTGTACAGCTTTCGCGTTATCACCAATTGCAATCACTTGTCTAACTGTAGGTTTGTAAGCAAGAAATTCCGAATTGGTTTGAGGTCTAGGTATGCTGAGGCTTTTCTTGATAACCTCAAGATCTGTCACTTCTTTCCCATTTATATCAGTCCAAGAGCCAGCACCAGCAATGGCGTTTGCGCCAAGTGCAATTGCCGAATGAGAGAGAGCTTGTGCGTCTTCACCTATAGCCACAGATGCTCTACCAGTCGCTAAAGATCGAATGCCCAAAGCAGCTGATGCGGGACCAAAGGTAATGTTACTAGCGCCCGCAGCTAATGAATTACTGCCAGAAGCGATATTTGAAGCACCTAAAGAAAAGGCATTTGAACCTGAAGCGATTGTTCTAAACCCATATGCAAAACTTCTACTTGCGTTTGCTTGCGATTCATTTCCACCAACAAAAGAAGCATTCCCTACAGCGGTATTTTCTTCACCCAACGCTACAGCATATCGACCAATCGCATTTGTTTCTTTGCCAGCAGCAAAAGAAAACGTACCAGTTGCTCTAGTTGCGCCACCAAATGCTGCAGCTCCATCACCAGTCGCAACTGAACGAACACGTTTGGGGTCGCTAAAAAACCCGTGATGACACATCCGGCTCGTTACAAAATCATTGTTTGCATGATATTGCCCAGTTCCACAATATGTACCGGTACCTGACCATTCAATGTTGCTATTAGAAATAGACCCATGCCCTGCATATGTTGAACCTGAGCTAAAGCTTGTATTGTCAAAAACGAGACCGGCATTCGCCCCTACCGAACCCAACGCAACTGCACCCACGATGGCGGCTTTTGCACCTACTTTAATGGCAGACTTACCAATTTCAGATACAGCAACGTACTGGCCCAAAGAGTTTCTGACTAGTTTGTATATTTTGTTCATATTTCACCTTCTTGACCCCTCCCACCACTAAACCTTACACCTTTAGTGGGGGAACTCTTTATACAGCGCTAGGTCCTAGCGCATCAGCTATGGTTGTTATCGGATTAGGCTAACCGCTTACATCTCCACCCAAATCAAAGATTATGGATGGAGAATTGCGCGGGTGGGGTTTAATGGCTTATTAAATAGCCATCAATATCAACGGTGACACGACGGTTCGGTGTCAAGCAATCGACTTGTGCTGTTTTAGGCATGTCTGCACGGCAGTGCACCAAAGGCTCAGTCTCGCCTGCGCCCATATGCTTAACAAGATTGGCTGCCACGCCTGCGTGATGGATTAAATAGCGCGCTACAGTATCAGCACGTTTTTGGCTCAAATCCATGTTGTAAGCATCAGTACCAAAATGATCAGTATGACCTACTACAAACACACCTTTTAGGTCGTCAAAATCTTTAAGTGCACGAGCAACTTCATTTAGCTTAGCTCTACCCTCATCTGTCAGATCTGACAATGCGTAACCATCAAAACGGAACGTATCTGTCAATGTAATACGATGCGGTGTTTTTGGTGCTGGCGTTGCAACTACTGGTGCAGCTTGCTCAATGTACTTAACAACAGTCGTTGCTTGCTTTGGCATTGATGCGTTTTCACAAATCGTGCCTTCAGTCACAGGGTTCCAATGGAATGCTTGTGCTCTTTTGTCTTTGTCAAAGCCAATGTTGTACTGACAGGTTTCTACGCCTTGCGCTGTACGGAAATGGAACAGATAAGTCCAATTTTTCACGCGCAAACCTTCATTAAAATGTGGTTCGCCAATCAAATCATAGATTTGTGCGCGGGTCATACCCTCTTTGATTTTTGACAAATCTTCAAGGTTTGGGAATGTGCCTTCATTGTGATTTTGCACATTCATTTTCACCTTGGCAGGGTCTGGAAAATTGACCGCGCGCTCTTGAGCGGTGTGGGAAGCTGTGGTCGCACAGCCAACCATTACGGTTGCGGCAGCACAAGCTGCCAGAGTAAGAATGTTTGGTTTGAGCATTATTACCTCTTAATCGCGCTTTGCGCAGTTTTTGTGGAAAACGCCAAAGGTTTTACAGCCTTTGACCGTCGGCAGAGAGCCGCCTTTGAACGGCTCTTAGATTACTTTAGCAGTACTTACTTTATTATTAAGATATGCTTATAAGGCATTCTATCCGTTTTTAGGTCTACAATCAAGCCCTACACACCCTTAATTTCAATTTTTCTTGAGATTTTATGTATTTTTTTGTCAATATGCTCAAAAATTAGGCATATTCAAACGATTGACTGAATTTTGTACAACATTAAGCTCGCCTTCTTGGTCGATTTCATCAGCCAGTGCATTTCGTTTGGCAATATACATTTCTTCATCAAAAGAATGCGCTCGTCCCCTTTCAAGCTTGCCAATTCTTTCGTCAGGCACATTAACGCCTTCGTCTCTATAAGCGGTATGCTTTGGTACGGTGTAATTTTGCAGATATTTCGGTCTTCAATTTACATCATTACTTATGTTATAATTAGCCGTTTTTTGATGGTGATTGCCGCCAAGCAGCCGTAGCTTTTAATGCCGCAAACCAAGCGCACAATCGCAAGCCATCGCATAATTTCAAGGAGTATTTATGAACATTCAAGCACTCATGCAGCAGGCGCAAGCCATGCAAAAACAAGTAGAAAAAAACGTAGAAGCTGCCAAAGCCAGCCTTGCCACCAAAGAAGTGCATAGCGAAGCAGGCAATGGCTTGGTGAAAGTTACCATGACAGGTCGTCATGTGGTGAAGCGCATCAGCATTGACCCAAGTTTGATGGACGATGAGCCAGACATGATTGAAGATTTGGTGGCTGCTGCCATAAATGACGCAGTGCGCCAAGCGGACGAGCTGCACGAATCAGTAATGGCTGGTGCAACCACTGGCATGGGCTTGCCAAAGAGCATGCAAGGCTTGTTCGGCTGATGCTCACACCAAAATTTGAGCATTTGGTCAAGCAGCTGCAAGTTTTACCGGGCGTTGGGCAAAAATCCGCTCAGCGCATGGCTTTGCATTTGCTTTCCAAAAAACGCCCACAAGGCGTCAGTCTTGCCCAAGCGTTAGAAACCGCCATGTGCGACATCAAAGAGTGCAGCCGCTGCCACTCTTTTAGCGATGATGACATCTGTCCGATTTGTGCCGATGTACGCCGCAGCGACAGCGAACTTTGCGTGGTAGAAAGCGCAGCAGACGTGATGGCAATTGAGCAAAGCGGCGCATTTCGTGGGCGCTATTTTGTGCTGGGTGGGCATTTATCACCCATTGACGGCATTAACGCAGACGATTTACACATTGACGAGCTGATCATCAGACTGAAAAATTCTGCGATTGATGAGCTGATTTTGGCAACTGGCGCAACCGTTGAAGGGCAAACCACCGCCTTTTTCATCAGCGATGCCGCACGCCCTTTCGTGGGGAAAATCACTCGCCTAGCGCAAGGCATTCCGATGGGCGGCGAGCTTGAATTTGTGGACAGCCTAACACTGCACCAAGCCTTACAAAATCGTGCTTTTATCTGATTAGCTTTTATCTGATTAGCTTTTATTTGATTAGCTTTTATTTGATTAGCTTTTATTTGCTTCAAGCCAAGCCACCTAAATACCAACTGGCGTGTTTTGTGTTTGCAGCGGTTCGCTTGTTAAGCGTGAGTTTTTGCATATCTAAACCGCCTTTTTCACTTTTTATCCACCCGCCCAACCAGCAGTTTCCATCATTTCAAAGTTGTCATCGCCAATTAGTCCATTTTCTTAAAACAACGTCTGCCCATTTTAAGTCCATCTTTTATGTCAAAAGTTCAATCCATAAACCCAGAAAATTCAGCAAATCAAGCGCAAAATCCCAATATGCCTGCCACCAATCCCACCACAAACTCCCAAAATTCAACCGATAACGTTAATTCACAAGACCGCTTTACCTTTCCTAAGGCAAGCATTGACCGCATCGCCCTTGAAGAGCTGCCTGTGGTGTGGGTGCGTGATGAAGATGGCTTGTACCAGCTGATTGACGAGATTGATTCGGTGGACGTGGTGGCGCTGGATACTGAGTTTATCAAGCGCACGACTTATTATCCGATTTTGGCGTTAGTGCAGGTGAATACTGGGCGTGCGATTTATTTGGTGGACGCGCCACGCCTTGATTTACAAGACTTTTGGGCGGCGTTGATTGAAGTGCCAACGATGGTTTGGTACGCCTGCGGTGAAGATTTGGGGATTTTTTATCTCTTGGCAAAAAACGCACCGCTTGATAACGTGTTTGACGTGCAAATTGGCATTGCGTATTTGACGGGCAAATTGCAAGCGGGCTACTCGCAAGCGGTGTCTGAAGTGCTGGGCGTGGAACTGGATAAGGGCGAAAGTCAGTCCGACTGGCTGGCACGTCCGCTCACTTATGAGCAAGAATGCTATGCGGCGGACGATGTGCGCTATTTGCTGGCGCTGTACGAAGCCACCAAAGATGCGCTGACGCAAGCGAACACCTTGGATTTTGTCCGTGAAGACAGCACGCTGTACGCCCACGAATTACACAGCACCGCCAACATGAGCGATGATGCGCTGTACCTAGAATTTAGCGCGCCGCATTATACGCCTGTGCAAATCGCCGCCTTGCAACGCATTGTGGCGTGGCGTGAAGTGCTGGCGCGCGCCATCAATGAGCCGCGCACTTTCATCATCAGTCGGCAGGCGCTGCGTGAAATCATTGACACCATGCCACAAACCATTAAAATGCTGGCACGCACCACCATTCACCGCGCATCTTTGCGTAAATATGGCGATGAAATCGTGCGCCTGATTAAAGAGGCGGCGAATTTGCCAGCGAGCGAGTTTCCGCCTTTACCGCCGCCCACCTACCGCAGCAAAGAAAAAACTTTCAAAAAACCGCTAGATAAAGCCGTACAAGCCTACAGCCTTGCCATCAATGTGCCAGAAAATCTGCTGCTGCGTGGCCGCTGGATTAGCGAACTGCTGGTGATGGTGGCGCAGGATTTACCGCTGGATAAACTGCCTGCAGGCTTGCAAGGTTATCGCCACGATTGGGCGGTAAACACCATCTTGCCCCTGCTTTATGACTATAAAACACAAATTCAAGAAGGATTTGAGAGTTAATAAAAATACTCGATGTTCAAAATGGATATTTTTCAGTGTTGAATTTCAGATTTGTGGGCTGGGGTAGCGCAAGCGTAGCCTAACCTACAAAACAGCTCTTGGCTTATTGTTGGGTTTTCGCTTTGCTTAACCTGCAGGCTGTGAAAATGGTGCGGAATATAAACTTTATCTACTACAGCCCCAACTTTTTTATTTTTGATAGGAAATTTAATGAACGCCCTGCTTTTGACAAATCATTTAAAGAACTTTGCCGGCTCTGAAATGCAAATTGTCGAGCTGTATGAGTATTTCAAACAAAATTACCACACTGTAAAAGTCTATGCAAATTGCACAGGTTTGCCTGTGATTGGACTGTTTAATCCGTGCGATGTCATTGACGACATTGAAAAGATTAATTTACATCAATTTGATTTGGTATGGTCGCAACACTGCGTTTTTCCTTTATTGTTCAAAAACAAATTATATGACAATTTAAACATCAAACTCATTTCAGTGCATTTATCTCCCTATGAAATGCTGGAATTGAGTGCATTGTCGCACATGCGCACAAGCCCCCCCTGAACGTGCTGTACGTTGCCAACAGCGAAGAAACCAAGGATAAATTACTGGAATTTACCATCAATGAACATGATATTTTGGTGTCTAATAACGCAGCACCAAATTATTTTATGCAGACCAACACATCTAAGACATTGAATAAAATTTTAGTTGTGTCCAATCATGTGCCGCCAGAAATTTTTCAAGCCGCAGTCTTATTGCAACAAAAGAACATTCAGGTTCATTTTCTTGGCATGGATTTTGGAAATTCCCACAGAGTAACGCCGCAGGTTATATCAAAATATGATGCGATTATTACCATTGGCAAAACGGTGCAATACGCCATACTAAGTCAAAAACCTGTCTATGTGTATGATCATTTTGGCGGCTGCGGGTATTTGTCGGCAGATAATTTTGAAAAAGCGCGTTATTATAATTTTTCAGGGCGTGGATTTTATCAAAAACCAGCGGAGACTATCGCCAAAGAAATCATGCAAGGCTTTGATCAAGCACTTGATTTTATGCTGTCATTTGATGATACCAATCGGTTTGCGCTGGATAAATTTGTAAATCGCATTTTAAACACAGCAAACAAAGCCACCATTGATGTGCGCAGCAGCTACCACTTTAAAGCATCATATCCAATATGTGAAAAAATCTCCGAGTATTACCAAATGCTCAATCCTAATGAAAACTTGCCTGTTTAAATCTGGCACAGCCCCCAAATTTTAAACACCCACCAAAAACTACACCCCGCCCGCCTGACGATTAAAAAACGCCAATAAAGACGGGCTTTTTCCCACCAAGCGCACGGCTTCACTGCGCATAAAACGCAGCGGCTTATATTGCATGACGCTGCTGGCAAAGGCGGCATTGATGGCGGAAAATCCATGCATCATCAGCGCATTATGCCCACGTCTGGCGCGCTCATAACGTGCTAACACCGCTGGGTGATTGATAGGCAAATTGCGTGCCTGCGCCCACGTCAAAATCTCAAGCAATGCCTTAATGTCCAAAAATCCCAAATTCAGCCCCTGACCTGCCAAAGGGTGTACACCATGCGCCGCATCACCCATCAGCAGTGTGTGCGCTGCCGTGTAGCTTTTGGCGGCTTGTGCTGATAAGGGAAAACTTGCCACCGACTGAATCTCGTGAATTTGCCCAAGCTCAAAACCGCTCGTCAACGCCAGCTTTTGCGCAAGCTCATCATAAGAAAGCGCCAAATACGTCTTGGCAAGCTCACTTGGTAGCGTCCACACCACCGATTGCCACAAATCATTATCATCAGCGTGTAAATTCGCCAGCGGCAACAGCGCCAACGTGCCAGTCGGCAGCATGGCTTGGCGCGCGGTGTTTTGGTGCGGTTTTTCGGTGCGAATGGCGCAGCAAATGGCGATCTGCCCATAGTCCAAGCGGTCGCACGCTATACCCATCGCACTGCGCACTACCGAAGCTCTGCCGTCCGCGCCGATGAGCATTTTGGTTTTTATAGTGATTGTATTATCATTACTTTGTAATTTCAATGTAATGCCATCTTTTTGTACGTCCAGCGTGTCGGCGAGCAGTGTCGTGCCGTGAAGTATGCTCAAAAATGGTGCGTATTTGTCATCTTTGGCTTTTTCAAGCAGTGCGTATTCCAGCACCGCAGGCTCAACCATGCAGCCCATGGATTCAGGGATTAAACTTGGCGCAGCAAAACGCAGCTCGCCACGCCCATCGCCTTGCCAGACGTGCATTTGCGTATAATCCGCCTTACGAATCAGCGCATCGTACACACCAATCTCATCAAGCAAGCCGACACTGGTACGGCTTAGCGCAAACACCCGAGCGTCTCGTTTTGCCAGCTTTTCTTGCCATGCACGCTCATCAAATTCAGGCTTGGCATCAATCACACAAACGTACTGCCCACGCTTTGCCAAACTCAGTGCCAGCGTCAAACCCACCGCACCACCGCCAACAATCAGCCAAGTTGTTTGTATTTCTTTGGTGGAATTTACGGCATCGGTAACATTTGGCGTATGGGCAGTGTGTGTCATAGTTATCAAGGTTAAATTAAAAGTTTATCAATAATGATTATAAAAAATACATCAATCCAAGTGCTATCTTAGCACATCTTGAACGACATATTTTAAGAATTTTTAAGATGCAAGGCGATACGTTTTAACACCGATGGTTTTTATGACTTAAAAAGATGGCTTAAAATAAAAAACGCAAGACTCTCGCCCTGCGTTTTTGGTTTGGTGCGTGCAATCATATCACACACGATAATACAAATCAAACTCAAGTGGGTGTACCGCTTCGTTCAGCAGTTGCACTTCTTGGGTTTTCAGCTCAATATAAGACTCAATCATCTCTTTGCTGAACACATCGCCTTTTAGCAAGAACGCATGGTCTTCTTTTAGGGCGTTTAGCGCAGCTTCTAGGTTTTCCGCCACGGTTGGGATCAGCGCTTCTTCTTCTGGCGGCAAATCGTATAGGTTTTTATCCGCTGCCTCACCCGGATCGGCTTTGTTTTCAATACCATCAAGACCCGCCATCAAAAGTGCGGCAAAGCATAGGTACGGGTTGGTTGCAGGGTCAGGGAAGCGTGCCTCAATGCGGCGAGCTTTCGGGCTTGAAACGTGCGGAATACGGATAGAAGCCGAGCGGTTTGACGCTGAATAAGCCAGCTTAATCGGTGCTTCAAAGTGCGGCACAAGACGCTTGTAGCTGTTCACCGTTGGGTTGGTGATGGCGTTTAGCGCACGAGCGTGCTTGATGATGCCACCGATGAAATACAAGGCTTCTTTTGACAAACCTGCGTACTCATCGCCAGAAAAAATGTTCGTGCCATCTTTTGAAATTGAGATATGAACGTGCATACCCGAGCCATTATCGCCCACGATTGGCTTTGGCATGAAAGTGGCGGTTTTGCCAAATTGGTTGGCAACTTGCTGCACCACATATTTAAACTGCTGCACTTCGTCCGCTTTTTTCACCAAAGTGTTAAAAGAAATGCCGATTTCTTGCTGGGCAGACGCCACTTCATGCAGGTGCATTTCCACACGGCCTTCACCCATGATGTCTTCTAGGCGATCGCACATCACCGCACGCATATCATGGAAATGGTCAATCGGCGCAACCACGCCATAGCCGCCTTTCACGCTTGGGCGCTGGGCGTTGTTGCCCCATGGGTAGTCTTTATTGGTTGACCAAGCTGCCGCTTCTGATACGATGGTGCTGCGTGCGCCTGATTGATCCACGTCCCATTTTACTTCATCAAAGACGAAAAATTCAGGTTCTGGGCCAAAAAATGCGGTGTCGCCAATGCCTGTTTGTTGCAAATATTGCTCAGCGCGGCGTGCAATTGAGCGTGGGTCTTTTTCGTAGCCTTGCAAAGTTTCAGGCTCAATCACATCGCAAGTAACCACGACCGTTGGCGCTTCATAAAATGGGTCAAGATATGCCGTTTCTGGGTCTGGTAGCATGATCATGTCAGATGATTCGATGCCTTTCCAGCCAGCCACAGACGAGCCGTCAAACATTTTGCCATCTTCAAGCGTGTCTTCGTCCACCGTGTCGGCTGGGAAAGTCAAGTGGATTTCTTTGCCTTTGGTGTCAGTGAAGCGAAAATCCACCCACTTTGCGCCTGATGATTCAATCAAATCAAACAATTTGTTTGACATAACTTTCTCCTAATAAAATTGTTCTCACCCAAGTACCAAATGATACGCCAAAAAGGCGATGTTGTAAATTCACTTTTTTTGATAAATGCGTTTTTGTGCATAAAATACTTGCCAAACGCTCAATTTGGCAAATTCATCTTTGATGTGTCAGGATTTAGCCCAAAATAAAACACGAAAGTCGCCACCAAGCTATTCACCACGATAAACGCCCAATCCATGCCTTCATGCGCCAAAATAAAGCGACCAATCAGCGCACTCACGATGAGCATAACGCCAAAACACGCCGCCAAATAGCCCAAAATCACAGGGTGCGTCAGTGAATACTCTTCGCCTGCCGCACGCCCTTTGGCAAGTCGTTTTAGGTTGATGAAAAATCCTGCGGTATAAACCACGCCACCCATCAAAAGATAACCCAAAAATCCCATAAATGCTCTTTTATCAATTCGTTTTTAAAATTGTCTGACAAATTTCTCAACTTGCCAATCTGCAATTCATCAATTTTTAAATCGCTGAAATCGCCATTAAATCATTGAAAACGTTTGTTAAATTGTTTAGTGTCCTTGCGCACCCAGCAAATCCGTTGGCGTATCGTCGCACGCCACTTTATAAATGGTATTTGTGCCGCGCACGATGTAAGCGACGTATTCACTGTCTAAAAGCGGATTGACGTTAGCCGCCTCTGCACGCACCTTGGCAAGTGCCATCATGCCATCAGGGCGTGCCACGACAGCCGACACATCTTGACTGTCCAAATCCAGCGCATTGACGTTAAAATACTGCCAGCCCTTTGCCATGCTTAGTGCTTCAAGCGGTTCTGGGCTGTCCCACACGCGCCCTTTATTCGCCGCTTCTTTCATTTGCATGACCAATTTGCCGTCTTTTTCAGACAGTTTGATTTGCGCTGGCTCATCATGGCTGACCGTGTAGCAGCCGATAAAATCTGCGATGACTGATGATAAAGCACCATCGCTTTGCTTGACTAATGGTTGGCTAGACGCAAGTTTTGGTTCGTTTACAGGCTGTGGTTCGCTGCACGCAGCCAGTGTACAGGCAGTGATAATCAAAGAAATGGCACTAAGGCGGGTGAAAAATTTATGTGGCACGGTACTGCTCAAAAGGTTAATCGCCAAATCAGCTTAGGTGATAAATGAATTTGTGTACGCTTGGCAATCATGTGAATATTTGCAAACTGACGCCCAGCGCAATTTAGATTTAGTTTTAAACCGAAACTAAAACGCCCTAAATTATAGCAATTTTGGCAACGTTTATAAATAGCCAAATGGATAATTTGTCAAAAACCACCCACAAAAACCGTCTACAAAAAACGCACCATCATCAAACGATTTGGTGCGTTCTTATTCATTTGGCAAACCAATGATTATTCATCAACAAAACTTAGCCAATGCTTGTATTTGTCGTTGCGGCCTTGTACCACATCAAAGTATAGGCTTTGTAGTTGTTCGGTAATTTCGCCACGTCCGCCCTTGCCAATCACACGGTCATCGTATTCACGGATTGGCGTAACTTCCGCTGCCGTACCCGTCATAAAGATTTCGTCCGCCAAATAAAACTCATCACGAGTAATGCGGCGTTCCACCACTTTGATGCCCAAATCATTAGCAAACTCAATGATGGTGCGGCGTGTGATGCCGTCCAGCGCACCGCCTGCCAAATCAGGTGTGTGCAGCTCGCCATTTTTCACCAAGAACAAGTTTTCGCCAGAGCCTTGGCATACATAGCCTTGCGGGTCCATCAAGATGGCTTCATCGTAGCCGTTGCGTGTAACTTCTTGGTTGGCAAGGATAGACACAGGGTAGTTGCTGGCAGCTTTCGCCTTACACATAGTAACGTTTGGGTGATGGTGCGTGTAGCTTGAAGTCTTAACACGAATGCCGTTTTTGATGCCATCTTCGCCCAAATACGCACCCCAATGCCACGCAGCCACCGCCGCATGAATGGTGTTGTCCTTGGCGGCAATGCCCAATTTCTCAGAACCAACCCAAATCAAAGGACGGATATATGCAGACGCCAAACCATTTTCACGCACCACGTCTTTTTGGGCTTGTACCAGCTCATCAAAGCTGTAAGTAACGTTCATTTGGAAAATTTTTGCCGAGTTTAGTAGGCGTTCGGTATGCTCCGCCAAGCGAAAAATCGCCGTGCGTCCGTCTGGCGTTTGGTAAGCACGCACACCTTCAAACACCGCCAAGCCATAATGCAAGCTGTGCGTCAGTACATGAACTTTGGCTTCTGGCTGCTCAATCAACGCGCCATCTAGCCACATTTTGCCTTGTTGGGTTGCTAAACTCATGATGGTATCCTTAAAAATAAAACGATTTAGCCGATTATAGCACCCTTTTGTGCTTTTGCAATGGGTTTTAATATAAAAAGTTTGTTATGATTGCAATTACCAAATCGTTGGTTATGATTATTGGTTTATTCGTTGATGAACGCTGCAAACGCTAAAATTTACGCCTGTCATCACCTCAAGGCAAAATACGCTTAAATACGGTTGGGCAATTTTCACCTTCGGCATCGCTGCACCACGTCATCACCGTTGGGCTGTGCTTATTATCCAAGCGTACGAAGGCGGCAAAGCCGTCTCCCGTTTGGTCAATTTGCTCGCCAGCGCAATCGGCGGCGTTGTTGTCTTGCTCAGTGGTGGTGGCGATGATGGGCAGCTCGGTCAAATCTTCTGGATACATAAAAGCATAGCTGCCTGTGGTGATTTCTTGGGCGCTCGTGGTGCGCAGTTTGCCATCTTGGGCAAAATTATAGCGCTCATAGCACACGCCATTTTCTGTCGGCACGGCAACTTCCCACAAGCCAGCAATCGCAGGCATTTCATAAGTGCTGATGACAGCGCTGCCCTCTGGCGGATTTGTCCACAAAGCAAAAGCTGCCCACACCGCAGGCATGATGGATAATGTCGCCATAAAATTTCCTTAATTTTTTAACTTATAAACGTACTTTTAAAATGGATTTGCACGGCATTTTAACCCTGCTTAACTTGATGAGTGTAGCACGTTTGTCAAAAATTTCAACCTTTGGGTGTGGCAAGCGGCACCGAACCAGTATTCATCACCACTCTTTCACCTAAAAAACCATACAGCAAAACCTTATAACCAATTTCACAACCAGATTTTATAACCAGATTTTATAACCAATGTTTATAACAACACCCAATCGCAAAACTGTATTATCAAACTTGCAAAATTCCTGAACAAATCCAACAGCGAATTTTAAGCCAAATTTAGCGCAAATCGGCATATTTTTGATGATTTTTCTTGACAAAGGTTTTACAATAGGCGCATAAATTTGTTGTAAGCCAAACCCAATCATGACAACTGCCGCCACTGCGCCAAATCCAGCCAATCCACAAACCAACACCTGCGCCAAACGCCTGCCCTACATCAGCCACGAAGAGCAGCAGCGCATTACTCGGCTTTGCGTGCGCTCTGCCTTATTGTTCATGCAATACGGCGGCGAATCGGCGGTGGTCGTGGATTTGACCAAGCGTCTGGGTCTTGCGCTGGGCGTGGGCGGTGTGGAGTGCGCTTTGTCGTTTAATGCCATCACGCTCACCACACTGTATAATGGACGCTGCATCACCACCGCGCGCAACACCGTCCATCAAGGCATTAACGTCAGCATTTTGGTGCAAATTCAGCAAATCGTCCTGCACGCTGAAGCCACACGCAAAACCGAAAATCTGGTGCAGGAAATTGAAAATCGGCTGGACGCCATTGACCGCAGCGCCTATCCAAATCTACCCATGTCTTTGGCGGTGGGATTATCCTGCGCAAGTTTTGCCTATTTGAACGATGGCGGGCTTTTAGTGGCGTGCATTACGCTGGTGGCGGGCTTTTGCGCCATGCGTACGCGCGTATTTTTATCGGCCCATCATTTCAATCCTTTTGTGGTGGTTATCATCACCGCCTTTGTGGCGACGCTTTTGGGTGCGCTGGCGTACTTTTTGGAGCTTGGGCATAACGCAGACATCGCGGTGGCGGCAAGCGTGCTGCTGCTCGTGCCGGGATTTCCCATCATCAATGCGCTGTCTGACATTCTAAAAGGCTATATTAACATGGGCGTGGGTCGCTGGATGTTTGCCACCATGCTCACCCTGTCAGCGTGCGTAGGCATTGTGATTGCGCTGATTTTATTACAAATTCCACATTGGGGGCTTGAATGATGAATTTGACAGCCATCACCGCCCTATTTGGCGATATTTTACTGTCTTGCTTGATTACGTTTGGCTGGTGTTTGATGTTCACCTTGCCAAGCCGTTACATCGGCTATTGCCTGCTGATGACGGCACTGGGCTTTGGCGCAAAGTCTTTGATGGCGTTGTTTGGCGTGCATTTGGCAGTGGCGACGTTTTTTGGGGCAATGCTGGCAAGTTTTTTGGGTGTGTATTTTGCCCAACGCCTGCGCCTGCCACCAAAGGCGCTCATCGTACCAAGCACCATCTGCCTAATGCCGGGGATTGCGGCGTATAAAGCGATGGTCAGCATGGTGCAAATCGGTTATTTTGGCTTTAGCATGGAGCTGTTTGTTACCATGATGCACCACTTTTTTACGGCAATTTTTATCATCAGCGCTTTGGTGCTGGGTCTATCCATTCCGGGAATTTTATTTTATCGCAGAAAGCCGATTGTGTGATAAAATCGATTGTTTGATAAGGTTGCGATGATTTGGTGATGTTGGTAAGCACAACAAAACCCTGTCAAGCCAAGCCCAACTTGGATAAGACACACCGTAAAGATTGTTGCAGTTTTGCTTGATGTTTTGTAAAATACAAATAAAAGATTTGGTTTGTACGTTTTTTATGCCAAAATTTTTGAAATCGCATTAAAGATAACTCGCACCAGATGTCGGTCATCAAAGCCAAATCGATAATTTGCCAGCCTTGATTTTATCAGCCCATTTTTATTAAATTTACTTTAACAATCAATAACTTAAAGGAAATGACGTGAACACCACCAACCTTGCGACGTTTGTTACCGTCATGCAGACAGGAAGTATTTCTGGCGCGGCTGAAAAGCTATTCATCACGCAGCCTGCTGTCAGTAAGCGCATTAAAAACTTAGAAGATGAATTTGGTGCCACACTCTTTGACACGGTGGGGCGTGGTATCATCGCCACGGCGGCGGCGCACGAGCTTTTGCCCTACGCCAAACGCTGGCTTGATGATTATGAGCAGTGCCGCGCAAGCCTGCAGCATTCTAAGGAAACCGCCACGGGTCGCTTGGTAATTGGCACAAGCCACCACATTGGACTACATCATCTTGCACCTGTGCTTAAGCAGTTTATTCAAATTTACCCTGCCGTGCAGCTGGAAGTACGCTTTATGGACAGCGAAGAAGCGCATAAAGCGGTGCTTGATGGCGAAGTGGCGTTGGCGTTTTTGACCCTGCCACCAATCTTTGATCGCCGCCTAAACTACCACACACTGTGGTCTGATCCGCTGTATTTTGTAACAGGCACACTCAGCCCGCTGGCACAAAAAAGCGAAGTAAGCCTGCTGCAACTGGCGCACCACCCTGCGATTTTACCAGCCGCCAACACTTTTACCAGCCAAATCACGCTTGCAGAATTTGCCAAGCACAATCTGCGCCCTTATGCCACCATGAGCACCAATCCACTAGAATCCATTCGTATGCTGGTGTCCATTGGGCTTGGCTGGTCGGTGCTGCCTGAAACCTTAATCAATCAAGATTTGGTGAAAATTGACATGGCGCAAAGCATTGAACTGCAGCGGCATTTGGGCGTGGTTACCAACCCAAATCTGACACGCTCAGCAAACACGCAAGCGCTTTTAGATATGCTGATGATTGGCGATGTCAATTAAATAGCCAAACTGACCTAATTTCACAGTGATACACACTTCACCAAAAACCGTCTTGCACAAACAAGACGGTTTTTAATTCACTCTGGAAACTGCCATTTAAAACAGCGCTAAAACCCTGACAACTGCTTCAAGGCGGCTTTTAGTAGGCTTTGCGTATCCATCACATCAAGCTCTGGCTGAACTTTCTTGATGGCGTTTTGCGCTTCTTTTTCTTTGTAGCCTAGGCTAATCAGCGCACTTTCTGCTTCGGCAATGGCGTGCATGACGCTCGTGCCAGACATGGCGCTGTCAAAAAACTCGCCTTGTCCACCAAAGTCGCTCGCTTGCCCAAATTCATTAAGCTTGCCTTTTAATTCAATCAATAAACGCTGAGCGGTTTTTTTGCCAATGCCCGGCACGCTCACCAGCGCCGAATCATCGTCCATGTCCACCGCGCGTTTTAGTGCATCGGCTGACAGTGTGGATAAAATCGCCAACGCCATTTTTGCACCCACGCCATTGATTTTAATCAACTTACGGAACACATCGCGCTCTTGTTTTTGTGCAAAACCGAATAGCAGCTGCGCATCTTCACGGACGTGCAAATGCGTGTAAATCGTCGCTTCAGCGTCCAATGCCAGCGTACAAAAAGACGGTACAGGCAGCTCCACTTCGTAGCCAACACCGCTTGTAGTCATTATGCAGGCTTGCGGTGCGCTTAAATACACCACCTTACCGCTAATCATACCAATCATAAATTTTCTACCATATCACTGTATTTGACGAAATTTTGTGCGATTTGTACACAAGGGCAATGGTTAATTTTATACACACAAAGCAATGATTAAGCAATGACAATATCATCACCACACACTTTGCAATTGTTTATCAAGTCAGCACAAAACAAATCGCCAAATAAACAACAAACCCAACAACCTTTCGCAAATGCGTTTGTTGCTGGGTTTGCTTATTTTGCCAAGATTAGCTGTAGTAGCTTACCATGTTTTCAAGGCTGATTGGGCGAATTTTGCTGGCGTTACCCGCTGCGCCAAAGGCTTCGTAGCGCGCCACACAGATTCCTTCCATCGCTTTGATTGACGCAGCCAAATATTTGCGTGGGTCAAATTCAGCTGGATTTTCGTTCAAGAAGCGGCGAATCGCCCCTGTGCTTGCCAAGCGCAAATCGGTATCAATATTGATTTTACGCACACCGTGCTTGATGGCATCAACCAACTGATCCACTGGCACACCGTAAGTTTCGCCGATGTTACCGCCATTTTCGTTGATGATTTGCAGCCATTCTTGCGGTACCGAGCTTGAGCCGTGCATCACAAGGTGCGTGTTTGGCAAGGCTTCGTGAATTTCTTTAATGCGGTCAATCGCCAAAATATCGCCAGTAGGCGGGCGAGTGAATTTGTACGCGCCATGCGATGTACCAACAGCAATCGCCAATGCGTCCACGCCAGTGTCAGCAACGAATTGACGCGCTTCTTCCACTGAAGTCAAAAGCTGGCTGTGGTCAAGCACGCCTTCTGCACCCACGCCGTCTTCTTCGCCTGCCATGCCGGTTTCCAAGCTGCCAAGACAGCCGATTTCACCTTCTACCGACACGCCGCACGCATGCGCCATTTTTACCACTTCGCGAGTTACGCCTACGTTGTAGTCATAATCTGCTGGGGTTTTGCCGTCTTCCTTAAGTGAACCATCCATCATCACCGAGCTAAAACCAAGCTGGATAGAGCGTTGGCAAACGGCTGGACTGGTGCCGTGGTCTTGGTGCATCACCACAGGAATGTGCGGCCACTCTTCAATGGCTGACAAAATCAAATGACGCAAAAACGGTGCGCCTGCGTACTTGCGTGCGCCTGCTGACGCTTGCACAATCACAGGTGAATCGGTCTTATCCGCCGCCATCATGATGGCACGCATTTGTTCTAGGTTGTTTACGTTAAACGCAGGCAATCCATAAGCATTTTCGCCAGCGTGGTCAAGTAGCTGACGCAAAGAAACCAATGCCATAAAGCTCTCCCCTTGGGTTTAAAATGAGAATAAAGGTCTATAAAAGACAGCCATCGCCATTATATCGCTAAGACGGCAAAATTTCAACCATAACGCCTTGCAATAAACGGCCATTTAATAGATGGTTGTTTGGCGATCAACTTCAAAGCAGCTTCCAAAAAACCAAAAAATAAAACCCAATCATCAGACTGGGTTTTATCATCAAATCTGCATTGGCAGATGTGCAATCACGCCAAAATTAGAACTTTTGCTCTTCTGGTACTTGCTCTTCAGCGGTGTGTTCAGCGTGCTCAGCGTCTGATTGTGCATTTTGTGCCATATCTTCAGCTTTTTGAGCCACGTCTGCTGCTGCACCTGCCACTGCTTCGCCAGCATCTTTGTCGGCTTCAGCGGTCTTATCAGCGGCCGCACCCACTGCGTCAGCGGTTGCGTTGCCTGCGTCTTTAGCAGCTTCTTCAGCTTTGGCTGCCACTTCAGCGGTTTTGTCCGCTACGTCAGTTTTTGCAGCTTCCACCGCTTCTGCGGCTTTGTCTTTGGTTTCTTGGCTGCACGCCGCCAATGCCAAAGCAGCGGCTGCGATTGCAGATAGAGCTAGAATTTTTTTCATGATGAAATCTCTTGCAAATTATTGTCTTAAATCATGCCAGTCGTACGATTAAACGCCCATAACTGACAATCATTTCACAAATAGTTTAACGGTTTTTCAATGCTTTCACAAGCACAAAGCCAAAAACGTAACAAAAAATTACAATTCGTCAATTTTGTCCGCTTACGCCTTTGGCTAAAAGGCTGCAATTAAGAAGCGTCCGCCAATGCTGCGATGGCTGGCAAAGTCTTACCTTCCACGAATTCTAGGAACGCGCCGCCGCCTGTAGAAAGGTAGCTCACCCCTGCCGCCACGTCATATTTATCAATGGCTGCCAAGGTGTCGCCGCCGCCTGCAATGCTAAAGCCCGCGCTGTCTTTTACGGCACAAGAAAGCGTTTTGGTGCCTTCGCCAAATTGATCCACTTCAAACACGCCAACAGGGCCGTTCCACAGGATTGTTTTGGCGTTTTTCACCGCTTCGGCGATGCGTGCTGCGCTGTCTGCCGCCACGTCCAAAATCATCTCATTTTCGCCAATTTCACTCACCGATTTGCTGATGGCGTCCGCCTTGGCAAGTAAGCCCAAAAAGTCATCAAAATCAATTTGTGATTTGTCCGCCACCACCACATCGCTTGGCAAGATGATGTTGGTTTTTTGCATGATGGCTTTGGCGGTGTCCACAAGGTCAGGCTCGTACAAAGACGCGCCCACGTTCACGCCAGTTGCCGCAAGGAAAGTATTGGCAATGCCGCCGCCCACCACGATGCTGTCGCACATTTCGCTAAGGCTTGTCAAAACGTCAAGTTTGGTGGAGACTTTTGAGCCGCCCACAATCGCAAGCACTGGCGCTTCTGGATTATCCAGCGCACGAGCCAGTGCATCAAGCTCAGCCGCAAGCAAATGCCCTGCGCACACCGCCTTGCCGTCCGCTGCTGCCGCACGAATCACGCCTTCAGTAGAAGCCTGCGCGCGGTGCGCCGTGCCAAATGCGTCCATGACAAACACATCGCACAAATCGGCATATTTTTTGGATAATTCAGCACTGTTTTTCTTCTCGCCATGATTAAAACGCACGTTTTCTAGCACCACAAGCTCGCCTGCTTTGGCGTCCACGCCATTGTCCAGATAATCTTTTGAAAAAGACACAGGAAAATCTAGGTGCTGCGCCAGATAGTTCGCCACTGGTTCAAGCGAATATTCGTCTGCAGGCTCACCTTCGGTTGGGCGACCCAAATGCGATGCCACCATCACCGCCGCACCTTGCGCCAAAGCGTCCTTGAGCGTTGGCAAGGCAGCCTGCAAGCGCACATCGCTTGTGATTACGCCATTTTTAATCGGCACGTTCAAATCTTCACGAATCAGTACGCGCTTTGCCGTTAAATCCAAATCCTTCATATTAACGATGGTCATATTGCACCTTTTTGTGATGGTTGAGTAAAAGCCGCCATTTGGCTGGCAACATAAAATAAGCTCGCCTTGTCGTTGCAAGGTTTCGCTGTTTTAAGACTGTATAAACGCATTCATTGTAGCACATTTTACTAAGTTCGGCGGCTTAATTTACGAAAAATCCTGTACGCTTAAATTTTCGTGCTAAGCATAAGATTTTATCTAAATTTTGTGCTACAATACCACGTTAATTTGGGTAAAATTTAACCCAGCTGCATTTATGATTTTAAGTTAAGATTTTTGTTGGCGAGCGATTTTGGTTTATGATTGCCGCCGTGTGCGATTTAGAAGTTAAATTTAATAAAAATATCAAGAGTTTACCATGTTTCAACTACACCCAACCTTAGCCAAAGACACGTTTTTGGTGGGCGATTTTCCGCTGTCTACTGTGCGTTTGATGAACGATTGCCAATTTCCGTGGCTGATTTTGGTGCCGCGCGTATCTGGCGTTAAGGAAATTTATGAATTGTCAGCTGCCGACCAAGTGCAGTTTTTGCGTGAGTCTAGCTGGGTTTCTAGCCAGATGGCAAAGATTTTTGGCGCAGATAAAATGAACGTTGCCGCGCTTGGCAATCAAGTGCCGCAGCTGCATTTTCACCACATCGTCCGCTACCAGAACGACTCACGCTGGCCAAATCCTGTGTGGGGCACGCCTGCGATTCCTTACACCGCTGAAGTACTGCAGCATATGCAGCAAACGCTGATGATGGCGCTGCGTGGACACCATGAAATGCCGTTTGACTGGAAAATGACCACATAGTTCTTTGACTGTCGTTCATTGTCTGTAGATGTCTGCTAAATTATTGATTTATTTTGCTTTATTTTCTCTTATCGTCTGTTATTGTCGCTGGCAATCTTTCGGTATAGCGCAATAATAGTAGTAAGATTAGTAGTAAGATTTAAGGCAGAACAATGCGAACCATCAAACCATTAACCAACAAACAGATAGAAATCGCCAAACCAAAAGATAAGCCTTATCGCCTATACGATGGCGCAGGCTTGTCTTTGTGCGTCAGCAGCAAAAAAACTTGGCATTTTAGCTACGCCAAGCCCTACATCAAAAAACGCACCATGATGTCGCTTGGCACTTATCCGCAAATCAGCCTTGTGGACGCACGAGCCTTGCGCGATGAATATAACGCCCTACTTGCCAAAAACATTGACCCGCAAGAACACAAAAGAATGCTGGCGCAAAACGAAGTTAATGTTTTGCAAAATACATTTGCGCGTGTCGGCGAAAAATGGCTATCACAACAAAACTACTCAAGAATAACCCAGCAAAGCGCAGAACGCTACTTGCGCTATGCCAACGCTTATTTGGCGCAAATCCCTGTTGCTAAAATAACCAGCCATGATATTTTGACCATCTGCGAAACCGTTGCAGAAAAACACAGCTCACTTATCGCAAGTTGCGTCAAAACAAAAATCGCCCAAGTGCTAGATTTTGCATTAGGTCGCCGCCTGATTGACACCAATGTGGCACGGCAACTTACCAACACCCACCAAGCACACCAAAAAGGCAATCGCCCTGCGCTGACCGACTCGCAGCAATTTTCACAATTTTTACGCTTCATACACCAAGACAGCTTGCCGGGCTTATCTTTCATCAATCAGCAATTTTTAAAATTAGCCCCCTATCTATTCGTGCGCCCCGGTGAATTGGCGCAAATGCACTGCGATGATATTGACTGGCAACTCAACCAATGGCGATTCACACCCTCAAAAACCAAGAAAAGCACAGGTGTTCAGCTTATCGTTCCTTTATCTCGCCAAGCAATAAAAATCATCAAAGAAACCATCAGTTATCATGGGCAAGACTATGTGTTTTGTTCGGTGCGCCGCAAAGAAGGCTACATTGAAAACCGCACGATTTCCGCGTGGGTGCGAGCAAACGGCTTTCAAGACCTACAAACACTGCATGGGCTTCGTGCCAGCGCAAAAACCATCTTAGAAGAAGTGCTGGAATTTGACCCAAGATACGTTGAAATGCAATTAGGACACGTCGTCAAAGACGCCAACGGTACAGCATATAACCGCACAAAATTTATAAAACGGCGAACAGAAATGATGCAAGCATGGGCGGATTATTTAGATGAGCTTATTGCCAAGCAAAAAGCCAAAGCATAACGCCTCGGCTTTTTTTGGGCTGTTGTATCACTAGCCGTACAATAATATTCTAATTCACACACCCTGTGGCGTGGTCGCTTATCAAGCGCACAAGCATTGGCTTGTACGTACATAGTACAGCAGCCCAAAATTCATGTCAAGCACAATTTTTTTTGAAAAAATTAAAAAATTTTAAAAATAATGCTTGACTTGTAACCATTATCATACTATAATACACACATCAACCAAAGATGGTTGATGGAAAACTGAACTAACACGCCTACTAGGGCAGGAGAAAAATCATGCAAGTACTTATCATTGAAACCAACGAAATCGCAACTCTAAACGAGCTAATTGACCCAAAAAACGGTTGCGACTTACTACAAGATTTCATCGGCAACCACGGCGGATTTGGCGAAAACACCGACAGTCAATTTAAGCCTGTGCATGGCTACATTGGCGATGATTATGTAGAATACATCACAAGCCAAGACAACTATAACTGGTGGAATGCAGTTGTCGCCAATCAGCAAGAAGCCATTGATTTGATTGCACAAATGGCAGATGAACATGGCGAAAAGGTGCATGAAATTGCAGCAGATGCAGGGCAAACAGACCTAGAAGACCAAGCAAGTGCCATTATCCACGCACTAAACCAAGCATTTAACTAAGATAACCAGCCCTGCCAAGTGCAGGGCTTTGGAGCTTAAAAATGGCAAAACCAAGCAACCACGAAACGGCTTTGGCGGCTATGATTGCCCATCAAAAAAACCGCCGCGCCGATTGGGAAAGCGTGGATTGGACAAAGCATAATGACGAGATTGCCCAGCTGCTGAGCCGCCACCCTGATTCGGTGGCAAAAATGCGCACCAAATTTGGCGCACAAGGCATGGCAAAACGCAAACCAAGGCGAAAATATAAGGTAACTCGCAAGGCAGTGCCACCACCGCACACGCAAGAGCTGGCAACAGCCGCCGCCAAAATTAGCCCAAAATCGGGCAGGTATGAAACCAATGTGAATGCCAAACGCTGGCTCATTATATCACCAAGCGGTCAAAGGTTTGAGTTTAGCAACCTACAGCACTTTGTGCGAAATCACCCAGAATTATTTGCCAAAGCCGATACGGTGTGGAAACGTCAAGGTGGTAAGCGTGGCACGGGCGGCGAATATTGCAACGCAAGTAATGGGCTGGCGCAGGCGGCAAGACTAAACATTGGCTGGAAGGGCTGGCAGGCGAAAATTATTAAGGGGTGAAATAAGGAGAATATGAACAAAAAATCCATCAGTCAGCGAGTGCGCCGCATTAACAACCCAAAAGACAAATTAGCACTGGTACAAGAATGGGTAAGCCAGCGCCAAAGTGATTTTTTTAGCGCGTTTGAACAATTAGAATATGCTGTTGGCGTAGATGACTTGCAACAAATCCACGAAGCCATGGACAAAATCAAAGACATCGCCATCAAAAACTACAAAGCCATGCCGAATATCGCAGAGGCTATGCTGGTGAGCAAACATTACACGGTAGATTTGGACGAATACGAGCAGGAAAAATGAGCAAGACACAACTACAGCGCAACCAAGAATATAAAGAACGCAACAACGTTAAAGGCATAAGCGCAAGTTTTAACTTGTCAAAAGACGATGAACGCACGGCTTATGAAATTTGGCAAGATTTGCCAAATAAAAAGCAAGTGTTGATTGATTTGTTGTTGCAATATGACAACGAACGATTTGAAAAATAAAACAAATCCCCCAAGCTGAGAACTTGGGGGATTGTTGTGTTAGCCAATCGTAAAGCTACTTTGCCGCTGCCGCCCACTCGGGTGCTTATACGCCAAATGCACCCAGCTGTTCGGACGCTTTGGGTATTCGATGATGGCTTGGTCAAACTTAATGCCACGCTTTTTAAATTCACGCACCAAAAACGGCACGATTTTGGCTGGCACACCAAAGGCAGGGCAGCTAAAATCAATGGCAAAGCCGTGCTTATGCGCCGAATTACTCGCCCCGCCAATGCGTTTGTTTAGAGCTGGTGAACGATAGCCACTGGTGATACGAATTGGCTGCCCTAGAATGTCACGAGCGGGTTGCCACAAGTTCTCTGCGCTATCAATCAAGTTTTGTAATGTGGCATGGTCTGGCATATTGTCAATGCGGTTGCGTGATGCCGTTTGGCTGGCTAGTAGCTCGTTTAGCGTGATGTTGGGCGTGATTTGAATCACCATGCCATCTGCCAAGGCTTTACGCAGGGCTTTTTTGGACTGCTCGCCCCATTTGCCGTCGGGTGTTGTACCGATTTTTTGTTGAATGTCTTTAATTTGCATGATTTACTCTCCGATTTTAAAACGTTTTTTAACCAAGTCTGTTGCACTGTCAATGGCTCGTCCGCCAGCATGACCGCTGATTGCCACAGCAACGGCGGTATAAAGTGGTTCAATACTCCATGCCTTGCAGATTAAAAATGTGACAATACCTGCAAAGACCGAAATCACAATTTCACTTAATAGGCGAACAAAGATAAAGCCCAAAGGCTGTTTTTCTTTGCTTTCATTAAGCCGTCTGATAAAGCCGACAAATCCACCCAGCACTGCCAAAAACAACACCCAAGGCAGTGCCACAAAAAATTGCAGCCAATCATTTTCGTTGTAGTTCATGTTTGCTCCAATAAAAAAGCCCCGTTTGGGGCGTGAAAAAACCGCTTATTAAGCGGCTGATAAAAAATTGCAAATTGACATATCAATACAAGCCATCTATAATAGCAACTATATTTAGTTGCATATAATCATTATGACCAAATCAGATAAGCTAAAAACCAAATTAAAAGGCGATATTAAAACCTTTGTCTTTGATGACTTGGTAACTTTATTATCCCAGCTCGGCTATCAAATGCACGAACGGGCAGGCAGCCGAGTAGTATTCATTCACCAAGATGACGATAGCGACCGCATTCATCTGCACAAGCCACACCCTGAAAACACCATCAAAGGCGGTGCTTTAAAGGCGGTTAAAACCTATTTACTTGAAAAAGGTCATTTGACCTAAGGTAATACAACATGATGACTTATAAAGGCTATGTTGCCACCTATGAGCTTGATACTGATGATGAGATTTTTTATGGCAAATTGATTGGTATCAATCAGCTGGTTACTTTTGAGGCGACCACTGCCCACGACTTAAAACAAGCCTTTTATGACAGCGTGGATGATTATTTGGCATTTTGTGCCGAAAATAACATCACACCTGATAAGCCATTTAAAGGCTCGTTCAATGTACGCATTGACAGTGATTTACACCGCCGTGCTGTGATGGCAAGTCGTGGCAGCAGCCTAAACGCCTTTGTTGCCGATGCCATCAAAGAAAAGCTGGGCGGTTTATACGCTTAGTTTTTGGTGGTTAAAGCCCTGTTAAATCCACAAGTAGTGGTGGGCTGGTGTAGGCTTCATTATGCGCCCCATGTCTTGTATCAGACTGCCAAAACTGCGTTAGCACCCCTTGATGGTTATACCAAAACATGACATTATAAACATCATATTCATAGGCATAGCCCAAAGCCTGCTGTTCGCCATATTGGATAGGCACAGGGCTGGTATAAAGCAAGCCGTATTGTCTGTTAGCATCTAATCGCATACCCTGTTGGCATACACCCAGCACATTAAGATACTTTAAACGACTGTCAAATACCAGCTCGCCATTTTGGTCGCTGTAAATTTTTAGTCCTGCCTTACCCGTTGCCGCAGCTTCTGATGGGTTGCCAAACAAATAAAACGTGCGACCACTTGGATTGATGACAAACAGTTTTATCCCGCTTTTGTTATTGGTTACAAAGTGATTGCACAATGCAATGGCACTGTCTTTGGTATTGCTAAGCGGTACGACCGCCACCCCAATTTTGTTGAATTGTACGACAGGTGACCAGCCCCTGTCTTTAATCTGGTCGGCTGTGCGTGTGACGGTCTCAATCAATGCCAAATTTTTATGCCGACCGTCAATTAAAATATGCCCGTTGGGTTTATGCAGTTTAATCAATGCTGGATACTCCTACATATAGCGCATAGTTTTTATTGCTGCGATTACTATAAGATAAGCGCTTACCGCCTAAAGTTGCCCGAATGCGTGGGTCAAAGGTCAAATCATTATCATTCCCTTCGCTTTTTAACATAAAAAACCAAAACGGTTTGCCTGTGGTGTCAATGGTAAAATTACCACTGGCACCCGTTGGCAAATCAATCACGGCAAGTAGTCGTGATGTGTTTTTTGACAAATCAAACAAAACCCCACCAGTGGCGGGGTCATAACATCTTACATTTGCACTCAATCATTGCTCCTTATAATAAGCCCATTTCAAGCAGTAGTCGCCCCCGTGGGTCTCGTAGCTCAATCTTAGAACCCGTGTAGGTGAATGTACCACGGCTGTCAGATGTGCGTAATGTGCCGATATTTGCCGACAACGCCGACAGCTCTTTAATGCTTGCTTTGTTGATTTTGGCAACATCGATAGACCCATTTTGGATATACGCACTGTTGATATACGTCCCAGCTGGCACAGACACGCCGTTGATTGTCTGCGCCCGTGTCAGCACAGTAAACGGGCTGGTTTTGCCACCGTTTGCCCACAGGCTAAAACGGTCAGCTTGCACCATGAACTCGCTTTTTTGCCCTTGCATTGCCAAGCCAAAGCCAGTTGCTGCGCCATTAGCGTTCATCTTGACGGTGTATTCGCCTGTGATGCCGTTCAGACTTGCCAAACGCTGCTCAACAGTCATGGTCTTGCCACCGATGGTTGTTGTTGCTTGGGTTGCCTTTTGGGATATTGCTTTGTCAGCCTCTGCTTTGGTGTAGTAATTGGTGGTTAAATTACTTTGCACCGCACTGATTGCGCTGTCGGTATCTTCAGGCGCTGGCGTCCAGTCTGTTGCGATGTTGCCGTATTCTAACTTTGGTTTTTTAAGCTCAATAATACCCCCAACCCAAAACTCAAAGCGTACAAATAAATACTGCAAATCCTCCGCTGTAATCGTGCCTGTTACCACAAGCTTCTGCCAATCGTTTGACAGGTCAAACGATTTACCAACTAAATCATCTTTAAATCCACCCGTGATGCCTTTTCGCATTGCAACAGACAATCTAGGATTTCCAGATATTTTTTTAGCATAGACAGATAGCGTAAAAGTTGTACCATCTTTTAGCCACGCTTCAGCAGTGGCTTTGCTGATGTCATATCCAAAATGCTTCCAAGATGTGTCATTACTTGTCAGGCGTGCTACGCCATCAGCGATAACCATGCTGCTGCCTCGCCTACCACTGGCAAATCGCCATAGTTGGTCTAGGTGCTCGGTATGCTTTAATAAATTACGCCCGCCCACCGCCAAACTATCAAACCGACTGCTCAGCGTATCAAGCTGTGTCGCTTGTCCGCTCTGCGTCTGCTTAATCGCAGTAATCTCACTATTAGCATTGTCCGACGCAGTTTTTAGCTGTGTGTAGCGTTGTGACAACTCACCTGTCGTTACCGCCAAATCACGGATTGAGCCTGTATGACCGCCCACAGTCTGCTTAAGATTAGCGATTTCAGCAGTTTTTGCATTGTCAGACAGTCTTAGCACACCAATATCAGCGATGGCTTGACTGATGCGGTTACGCTCAGTGCCGATGTCACTGATGGCTTTATTGATGTCAAATCTAGCCGATGCCAAACCTGTCTCAAGCCCACCAATCTTATTAATCGGTGCTGTCAAGTCTTGGTGTAGCTGACTTGTGGTGATTTGACCTGTTAATAGCTCAAGCACTTTTTCGGCTTGGGCTTCGGTTGTGCCGCTTGTCCATGCTGTCCAGTCTGACGTATTGCCCAGCTTATCCACAATTCGCCCACGATAAAACTGTGTTAGGTTACCTTGTAGCCCTGTGATTTCGTGCTTGTTAGTGGGGTAGGCAAACGTGCCAAGGGTTGTGATGTTACTTCTGCCGTCTGGCGACACCTGAATTTCTGTATAATTGGTGTCGTCTGATTTTGCGCCAAACGCCCAATCAATCTGCATGCCAAATAACAAACCCTTAGCGGTAAGCCTTGCTGGGCGGTTTGGTTTGCCAACTTTGCCTGTGATGGTGGTTAATTGACTGTAGACAGGCTGGCTTGACACACCAAAGGGACTGATTGCCGTTACCTTAGCCTCATAATTGCCACCATACACGCCGCTGATGTCCGCTGATACGCCTGTTTGTTTTGGCAATACAATCCAGTTGCCACCATCTTTTCGCCACTCGACGATGTAATGACTTGCCATTTGCACCTGCCCCCATGCGATGTTTAGCGTGGTGACAGACTGCCCTTGATGGGTGGCAATGCTTTGGCTAAGCGTCACAAATTCAGGGCTGGCAATGTGATAGCTTTCGTTTACCGTGTGGGGTTTTGGGGCGACTTTGACAGTTGCACCAAATTTGGCAGGCTCATACTGCACCCCTGTGATGTTAAAAGTATCACCATCTTTGGTAATGCTCATCACCCGAAACTGCATTAAACGCAGTTGGCTACTGTCAATCGCCCACACATTGCCAGTACTGACAGTTTCAAAAGCCGCATCTACTGCCACAACGCTCTCGTTTTGATAATCACGCACAAGGCTTCGCTTGGCAATGCCGCTGGCTGTATTGACAACCAACACATCACCACGCTTTGCCGTAACCGCTCTATCAAGGGTAATGGTGCGGCGATTTTGGTTTACCCCTGCGATACGCCCACCATTGGCACGCCCAGCGAAAACTTCGTCAGAGATGTTAATCACATCACCCACCTGTGGAATAAAGCCCTCAAGCCCCGTTTTAAAGCTCACTTGCTTGGTTTCTAATTGCTCGGTCAATAGCGCCCACTGCCCTGCTCGTCTGGCTTGCGCTAGGCTAGTGCAACCAAAAGCGGATAAATCTAATTGTCTGATACCAATGCGGGCGATTGCCGCTTCGTCTTTGACCCATTCATATTCGGTCTGATAGTCGTTATCAGGGTTATCCCAAGCGACTTTAACGACACTGTGGCGGTCACGGGCGCGTGTGCCAGTATAGACAAACAGCCCATCAACCACATTAGCACGGCTGAATGTATAAACAGGGTCTTTTGGCATATCACAATTTACCGTGATTGCCTGACCATTCCAATAAGATAGCCCACGAAATACACCCGCTAATTGGCTAATCACATTAAAAGCGTCCTCGGCTTTTTGTAGATACACATTGATGGCAAAGCGTGGTTCTTTATTGCCGTTGCCATCGTCCACCAGCTCATCGCAATATTTGCCAATCTCATACAGCGCCCATTTATCCACCATAGAAGCGTCCAATCGGCTGCCTAAGCCATAACGCTTAGCAAGCAACAAATCATACAGCACCCACGCAGGATTGTTACTGTAGCTTTCAATGAATGTGCCGTCCCAAAGCCCTGTGTAGGTGCGAGTTTGGGCGTTATAATTGGACGGCACACGGATAATCTTGCCTTTTAGACGCACGGATAGCTTGGCGATATTTTGAAAGCTTTTGGCATCATATTCAAGTGCAAGCAATGCGGTGCAAGGATAGCGCATTTTACTGTCAAACAGTTCTTGCACTGCGTCAATGTACATGGTATCGCTGATTAAATCGCTCGTGCTGTTGGCGGTCAGGCGGCGGACACGGATTTGCCAGCCTGTGCGAGCCTTTGGTAGGTTGATGCGATGGCTTCGGGTGTAGCCTGCCGATGTTTTATCCTGAATAAAGGTGCGTAAAACTTCAATAAACGCCCCATTATCGGTGCGCACATCGATGGCGTAGTCAATGCGATAGCCGCCCACATCGCCGTTGGTTTCTTGCTTGGCTAGTCTGTCCCATTTTAGGCGCACCGCCACCGCTGATAGCTGTTTGTCATTAAACGCACGGATAAATGGCTTGTCGTGTCTTAGCTCAACACCCACGCCAATTTCATTGACCACGCTGTCAAAGCCTGTAATGTGCGCTTGGTCGTTCGTACCTGCACGAAATTCATAGCGCAAAGCGTTAAAATTGGACACGCCATTGGTAACGATTGGCGTGTTCTCAAGACGAATGCTTGATGCACCATTGGCAAGCCCATAAATCTCACCTTCTGCCAAGCCGTATAGGATTTTAACGGTTTGCAAAGATTGTACGCTGTCTTTTTGGATATTGGGCTGTCTTTGGTTGGATTGCCCTTTTTTAAAGCCTGTAATCATTTTTTAAACTCCAAACATTTTGCGCAAGCCATGGCTGGCTTTATTGCCTGTCGTTACACTTTCTCGCAAATCCTCGGTATAAATGCCAGCCGAGCAGATAAAACCGCCCACATCACGCTCACCGTAAAGAATCGGCACAGGATTCCCTTGTGCCACGGTCGTTACCGCACCGCCAAAGCCATAGTTGGCTTTGTTGCCGTCTTGGTCTTGGCTGTCAAGTTTAGGCGTTGGCATTAAAAGAGAGGTTAAGCCACCAATCATCATGCCCACGCCCATACTAAATAGACTGGTTGACATCGCTCCCCATGCCGCCATAGATGCACCACCTGTAAAAAATGCTGCACCGATTAAAGCTGCGCCGGTCAAAATTTGCATAAAACCACCATTACCGCCAGCACCGATGATTTGTGGCACAATGTGAATGGTGGACGCATTGGTGATGTCTTTTAGCTCATCTTCGCCAATATTTTTGCCCATGCGTTTTAATGATTTGGCGGTTTTATCGCTATTACCGACAAAGACGGCAAAGCCCAGCCCCTTTTTCTTGCTTTGTAGCATAAACTCACGAAAGGCAGGCATTTGACACGCCAAAGCGTGAGTGGCTTCATAGGCACTTGCCACATCGAGCTTAAAGTATTTGCCAAACTTTTTTAATGCGCCATGTAGGACGATGGTTTTCATGATGTTTTTCCTATAAAAAATAAACTTTTTTGTTGATTTGGGCTTGACATTATAAACATTTTTGTTTATAATATACTCACTAACAGCAATTAAGGGTAACAGATGAAATATAGCGATTTGATTAAACTGTTGCGTGAGCAGGGAGCGACGTTTAAAGAAGGTAGTAAGCACACCAAAGCATACCTAAACGGCAAACAAACCGTAATCCCAAGACACAAAGAGGTAAACGAAATCACTGCCAAAGCCATCATTAAACAGCTACAATCAGACTAGGGGGTAACCCCTAGCATTACCCAAAATTGCTAAAATCACCAACGGAGTTTTATTTATGTACTATCCAGCAACCCTAACCCCTAATGGTGCAGGCTTTACCGTAACCTTTCGTGATATTCCAGAAGCCATCACCGAAGGGGCAACCCTTGATGAAGCTCTAACAATGGCACAAGATGCCCTGTGTGTGGCGATGGAATTTTATACCGAAGACAACCGAGCCGTACCAATGCCAAGCCAGCCACAAGATGGCGAACATTTGGTAGGTTTGCCACCGTCCTTGTGGGTAAAGGTGCTACTACTTAATGAAATGCTTGCACAAAATATCAGCCAAGCCGAGCTTGCCAAACGCATGGGAATAATCCCTCAAAAGGTAACTCGCCTTGTGGATTTATCACACACTACCAAGATTGATACTTTGGCAAATGCTTTTACGAAATTGGGCAAGCATTTACAAGTTGCTTTGGTGTAAATCCCTATGCCTAACCACCATCGCCGTCCTGCGCTGCCAGCTTTCGCCATAAATCTCACGGCGTGATAGCGCCCCATGTGGGTGATGAATGATGACATCGCCCCTGTGTGGTTCGCTATCTTCGCTTGTCAGCTGTGTGTCGCCCAAATAGACAAGAGCGTGGTTGATGTGGTGAGTACGCCCCACACGGCATAAAATCACATCATAAGGCTTTAAATCTTGCACTTGGATAAAGCCCGCTTTTTCAAAGTTATTTTGATAAAGCGGCTCGTGGTGTTCATCTTCCCACCAACTGTCTGTGCGTGTAAAATCAGGCAATTTAATATTTAGCTCACGATTGTAATAATCACGCACCAGACTGTAGCAATCAAGCAAGCCATGATGATACTCACGCCCCAGTAGCGGTGCTGTGTAATCGTCAGGCTCATATACGCCAAAATCTGTGCCATTGGTAATCACCCACGGCACACCGTGTAGGCTCATTTGTAGCCTATCACCATCGCTGGGTAAAATATCGCCGTTTGGGTGGCTATGCACAATGGCGATAATCTCACCCATGCCTTCAGCTGCTACCCAGTCGCTGGGGTCTAAGATAAAGCTGTCGTTGCCGTAAGCAAGATTGGCACATGGTACATAGTGCTTTTGCTTGGCGGTTTTGATAATCACCCCGCAGCATTCTTTGGGGAGGCATTTTTGATAATGTGTTAGAATTTGGTTTTTTAGTGTTTGGGTCAATTTCATAAATCACAGCCAATAAAAAACCGCCCATTAGGCGGTGTAAGTTTGGTATTTGCGTTTGAGCTTCTCATCAAATGTAATCAGTACCAAATCATGCTCTAAAGCCGTAGCAAGCACAATACAATCAGGCAATTTGATTTTATCCTGCTGGCGAATGCCAATGGTGCGAGCTGTGATGGCGGTGGACAATGGATATTGCACAAAATTTGCCATCAAACGCACAAAGGTCTCGCTGTCTTGTTCGGATTGTGGAAAACCCAAAACTTCAATGCGGTTTATCACACTGATGGCACACTCATGAGCTTGGATATTGAGTGCCTTAGCCATTTGCAATGCATTAGGGTCTTTGTTTTTTAAGGCGATAATAAAACAAGTATCCAGTAAGTATTTTGGCATCAGTTCCACTCACTGCGTAAGGATTGTTGGATTGCAAGCCCATCATGTTGCTCTGTAGGCTCTGGTAAATCTGCAACCACATCAAGCAGCGATACAGGATTATCTTTATGTACCAAGTTCATAATATAACTTTCAATGCTAAGCCCTTGCGTTTGGGCATTTTGTAAGATAATCTGCACATCTTGAGCAGGTAAATCTAGCGGTATCATGGTGTGTTTCCTTGTGAATTTGGTCATATCTTAGCAAAAATTGAACACAAGTGCTACATCGACGACGCAATAAACCCACCAAAGGACAACTCGCTGTTTTCACCATAGCGTAATTTGCATTCAAAGCCACGCCCACCGCATTTATCACGGGCAGGGTCATTGGTTGGATTGCCGTTTTCGTCAAACATTGCCGTCCCCATATAGCCACACTCCTCGCCCCGATAGCCACCCGTCACCGCCCAATGACAAAAGCCTGTGATTTGCCGTACAGGGATTTTTAAGCCCTCAAAGTCCACAGGGTTTGACAACTCAAAGCTCACCGTCTGTCCGTTGTCCTCAGTCATCTGCTCAACAAACCAAATCTGCTTTTTATGCTGGGCGTTTGGGTCTTTTAAATGCTTGGCAAGCGTATGAATGACGGTAAGTTTTGCGCCGACAAGGTCATGAAATCTGTGGCATAATGCACTGATGACAAAGCCCAAATTATCATGAAAATTGGCAATCTTTAAAGTGGGAGCGGACGCTCGCCCATCGCCGCGCATTTCTAGTCCGTCAGCTTCAATCGCTACAGGCTCATAGGTTTTGCCCTGCCAAACGATTTGCCCATCGTGACCGTGAAAGTACATTTGACCTGCGCCCACATTATCTGCGTCTAGGTGATACAGCGTGATAATCTCTGGAATTTGCAGGCTTTGTAAATCTTGGTTGTTCATATCATCGCCCTTTGATAGCACGGATAATTTCAGGTAATTTGTAAATAAAAACAGCAACCCATAAAACCGCCCCAATTATTAAAATCTCACCCATGGTAAATTTTCCTTCTTTAAAAAGGGTTAAAACTGTGATAAAATCACTCATGTATTATGTCCTTTTATTGATTTAATACCTTGTAAATCTCATGTATGACATAAAAACCCCAAAAGCTCGCTACTTTTGGGGTTTTTGCTATTTAGTCACCGATACTGCCTGAACCTGTTGGGCTTTCAATAGCCAAGCTGTCGTTTGCATCAATCGCTGTGGTATCTCTTACTTCTGCTGATACGCCAAATTTACCATCTTTATACACGCAGGCAAATTTGGTGACTTTGATGGTATTATCCCAACCTTTTAGTTCCTTTAGCATTTGTACGCCCCATGCCAAAATCTCGGTGCGAAAAATGGTGGCACGGTTGCGTTTTAAGATGCCATTGTTTGGCTCATTATTACTGACTTCAAAGCCGTCGTCCTCTGGATAATACACGATTTCTACAACATCGGCTTTTTCGCCGTGCTGCCCTGTCCAATAGTCAATTTGTGAAATGAACGACTGTAGCGTTTGTGCCTCAGTGCGTGATAGTGTGGTTAGTTCGTCACTCATGGTTTGCTCCATAAAAAAGCCCCTAGTGGGCGGTTAAGATTTGAATTTATGCCATTGCTCTAAAATCTGCGGTAATCGCCAAATGATTAAGCCAAGCAGAAAAAATGTGCCAATGATTAAAATTTTTAACACACTCATTTCTCCCAATTTTGCCAAATCTATGGTAAAATTCATTTATGTTTTATCCTTTGTATGCAAGGTTAAAAATAGAAAATCCCAAGTGTTGGTCGCACTTGGGATTTTTGCGTTATGTGACCGACACAAATGTCGGGCAGTTAAAAAGTTTGTTTTAAATTAAAATTCAGCGACCAAACATCGCCGCCAACTTGATTTCGCTTAATATCACCATCTAGCCGCACCTTAATGCGTGGCTCATTTGGCACAGGGGTAATGGTAAAAGGTGCTACCCCGCCCGTTGCCACCAAAAAAGCAAAGGCAGCGTCAATCACTGCCTTTTTGTCGGTCATCGAGCAGCTCCAAGCGGTGCTGATATTATTAATGCCGTGGCTGGTGACCTGCTCATAGCCATCACCAAATCGCACGGTGTTGGTGCTAAGCTTGGTGGTTTGGCTGCTTTGTATGCTTATTGGATAATTGAAGTGTTGCATAATTTACCCCAAACCATATAATACACCGCCTTGGCGGCGTGCTTGAATAAAGCGTTGATTGACTTTTGTTTCAACCGCATTGTTAATCATCTTGCCAATAGTCACCATCACATCACCATTTGGCTGTTGCTGTACATCAGCTTTTTCACCGCTGTAGTTATTGATGATAACTTTGGTACCACCCCCTTTAATTCCAGCCAGCGTATTATCAAGGTTTTTGGCGGTGTGGCGTGGCAATACTCGCTCGCCTTTTTCTAGGTTCCAAGTGCCTGATTTTGGTACAGACATAATGCCGTCATGGGCTTGTCCGATGGGCATGGTTACCGCTTTGATTGCACTGATGATTTTTGCGCCATGGCTTGCCGCCATTGCAAAATCAGACAATCCTGCAGGGAAACCTTTTTCAAGCCCCTTGCTCATTGCCTGAGAGATGGCAATACCCGCCTGAGCAATCGCAAAACCTTGTTGCAAGGCAAACATCGCACGATAGGCTTTAGATTGCTCGCCGAATGCGTCTTTGGCAAAACTTGCCATACCACCCAAAACATTTTGCGATGCAGCAAATACCAAATCACGCTTAGCGTTTTCATGGGCTTGTTGCAGCGCAATCTCTTGGGCATTAAAATCAGCATTGATGTCAAGTCCTGACTGTCTGGCATCTTGGATGATTTTTAACTGCTCATCATACTGCTTTTGCATTTGTTGCCAGCCTGTGATTGCTGTCGCCACTGCTTGACCTGACCCAGATAGGTCATTTGCAGTATTAAAGTTTAGCATGGCAAATAAGCTATTTGCCTTAAAGCTGTCTTGTAATTTGTTAAAATTATCAAGTATTTGCTTGTTGTGTTCGGCATTAAGCAATGATTGCTGTTGCTCATCAGTTAATCCACTTTGTGACAACTCCCAGCGTTTCTCAGCCAATGGGTCATGGGAATTACGAAGCATAAACAGCTTTCTTTCAATCTCAAGCTGAGCTTCTGACTGCTTATTCTCAAAGGCTTTTAATCGCGTACTTTCAATCAGCTGTTCTTTTAAGCTGTTGTTAATATCACGATATTCTTTGGCGTTGGCAAGTTTATACTTAAGCTGTTCAATTTCATTTTTGCCCACAAGCAAAATCTCATCTTTAAGCTTTTTGATGTCCATTTCCACCGCTAAATCGCCTTGGATTTTTAGCTTTTCACGCAAATTGTCCAGATGTTCTTGACTGACATCAGCGTATTTTTTGGTATTGGCAATTTCCCAATCCAAAATTTCAAGGGTGCTTAGCTGTGATGTTTGAATTGACTGCCATACTCTATCAATCTCATCAAGCACAGTTTTGTTGCGTTCTAAGCCATATTTTTGTGCAGTTAAAGCCTCAAGTTTGCTTGTATCCTCCTTGCCATATTTGCCCGCTTTTTTATCATACAGCAAGGCAGCGAGCGGGTTATCGTTGCCAAATAAGGCAATATCTCGCTCAAGGCTTGCAATACCATCAAGCACCGCCTTTTTGGCATCTTCTGCCATTTTTTGTGCTTCTTTAACAGCTTTAGGCACGCCTTTTTTAATGCCCTTGGCAAAACCATCAGCGGTATGCTTACCCAGTTCTTTCATCTTACGAGATGGCGAACGAATGTCTAAAGCGGATTTGACCGTGCTATAAACTTTGCTAGCAAGCTCACGAGCTTTAGCAAGTGCTTCACCCATCTTGCCTGTGATGCCTTTAATAAAACCAGACACAGCATCACGCCCAGCCTGTAGCAACTTACCGCCCAGCTCACGAAACGCATTTGCGATATTTGTTACCATCGTTTTGGCGATTTGCACAGCATTTTGTAAGCCGCTTTGAATGGCTTGCTTGACACCTTGCATATCACCACGCACCAAAGCTTTAATCACATTAAAGGCGGTGCTAAAGGCGTTTTTAATTAGGTTAAAGCCTGCGTTGAATATGCTGGCAAAGATGGTGATTTGGGCGGTGAAAATCGCCTTAATTGCACCCATGCCAGCTGTGGCAAGAGATTTGATGGCATTAAAAGCGGTACTAACAACATTTTTAGCCACTTCCCACGCCTTGCCAAAGGCTTCACCAATGCCACTGTTGGCAATGCTGTCTTTCACGCCCTGCATGGCTTTGGTGACATCGTCTTTGGCACTGGTTAATTTATCACTGGCAGACTTTTTGACATCTTCAAAGGCGGTGCTTGCGCTGTCTTTGACGTTATTCCATGCTGTACTTGCCGATGATGAGACGCTATCCCATGTACTGCCTAAGCTTTCTTTGGCAGATTGCCATTGTTTATCAGCAAAATCAGCGGCTGTGCTGACGCCTGATTTGATACCGTCCCATGCTGCGGTTGCCCCTGTTTTTAAGCCATCCCACACCACGCCAATTCCTGAAAAGATGGACAAGATGTTATCCACCATCTCTTGCACTGGCGCAGGTGCAGTTGTTAGCCAGTCGGTAAATGCCTGCTTGATTTCGTCAATCTTATCTTTGATGGCTTGCTTGATACTTTCCCAAGCATTACTAACCGCCGATTTGATACTTTCCCACACGCCATCGGAGCTAGCAGTGATGGACTGCCAAATGCCGCTAAACCACTCACCCACGCCATTCCATACGCCCTTAATCCATTCCCATGCAGCAGTGGCGTATTGTGGGATATTGTTCCAGACTTCAGCGGCTTTTTCTTTGACGGTGTCCCAGTTGTTATATAGCCAGACACCTGCCGCTACCAAACCAGCAATAGCGGCAACAACCGCAACCACTGGTAAACTAATGGCACCAATGCCAGCGCCAACCAAACCAGCCATCGCACTTAGTGTTGCCAAGCCTCCAATTACCGCCACAGCACCAGCTGCAAGCACACCTAAAACAGTAACAACACCTAAAACAGCACCAACAATTCCTGCAATGGTTGTTACAAGCGTTGGGTTTTCTTTCGCCCACGCTGTCACACTTTCAATAACTGGTTGTAATGCGTCAGCCAAACCACCCATAACAGGTAAGAAAGCATCACCAATGGATGCTTTTAGGTTATCAATGCTAGATTGAAACATTTTCAATCTACCTTCGGTGGTTGATGATACGTTTTCCGCTTCTGCCGTCATTGAACCGGCATAATTTACACTATCGGCAAGTAATTCGTTAATCTTTGCCATTAAGTCAGGCGCGGTTGCCAAAGCCAAAATATCATCGCCAAAGTTTTTGCCAAAAATATCGGTTGCCACTTCAATTTGCATATCTTTTGGCAATTTATTTAGGCTTTCAAGCATTTGGGCAATGGCTGCTGTACCGTCTTTTTTAACTAGATTTGCAAATTCTTGTACATCTAAACCAAGCGTTTTAAAGCTCTGTTTAACCCCTTTATTGTTCGTATCCAATGTTGATAATGTTGTCAGCATTGAGTTAATACCCGTTGCTGCAACTTCGGGAGCTTTACCCAAGCCAATCATTGCCGATGTTAAAGCAATCGCTGATTGCTCTGTTAGTCCAAATGCTTTAGCCGAACCGCCAACACGCCCCAATGCTTCAACAATTTGAGAGGCTTTGGCAGGAGTGTTATTTGATACGGTGTTAATCATATCGCCAAACGCTCCCATTTCCTCAATGGGTTTTCCCCATACATTAGCAAGTTTTGCCATAGCATCGCCTGCGGCATCGGCTGACATATCAAATGCTGTTGCCATATTAGCAACCATTGTTGTAAAACTTACAAGGCTACCTTCTGCAACACCAAGCTGACCGCCAGCCGCTGCAATTTCTGCCAATTCTGTTACGGTAAGCGGAATTTGTGTTGATAGCTTTTCAAGCTCAGCTCGCATATCTGCAAGACCTGCTGGACTTTCAAAATCAACCACCTTTTTAACTTGCGCAAAAGCTGACTCATACTCCATCGCCTTTTCGGTTGCACCATGTAAGGCGTAACCCATGCCAGCCAAAGTCGCACCAGCCATTAGACCAGCATTTCTAAAACCATCAAGCGCTTGTTTGTGTTTGTTGGCAAATGTGTCAAACTTGTTAATAGCACCGTCTAACTTTTGATGGTATTCACTCGCCGCTTTCTTGGCTTTTTCCCATACGTTCGCAATACCGCCTTTGGCGATTTTTTCGTGGGCTTGGACTGCTCTTTGGGCAGCCTGTGTGACATCATCATTGGTTTGCTTAAGCCTAGCCATTAGCTTTTCCATCGTGGTAAAACTACCGTTAGCTTCACGCAACTTACCAGAAGCATCACGATAAGCGCCGCTTAATTTCATGGCGGCTTGTTGCAAATCATCTGTGGATTTCTTTACATCCTCCAAGCTGTCGCTGGCATCATCACTGGCTTTCTCAAGCTGTTCAAAGAATTTTTGTAGTTTTTGTAAATCACCCAGATTATTCACATCGAGCGTTACACTGACACGACTTTCACTCATTTTATCCCACCCAACAAAAAACCCTGTACAATGACAGGGTTTAAGAAATAACTAATATTATTCACTTGGCACAACTGTTAAAGTCAAAATGCCTTTATCAGGGTTTGCTCCAACCTTATACACAATCTTACCAATAGCAACTTCATTGTTTGCAACCTCTTTGGTTTCAGACGCTTTTGTCACAACATCGCTCAATAGTTTTACTACCTCGCCTGCCGATTGCTCTTTATCAAGCTCTGGGCTTAGAGTTCTAGCCAGCGCTCCAGCATGAAATGCAAAAAACATCATCTCTTCAGGCGTTGCCTGCGCAGCAAGGGCAGAATATTTCATTTCATACACATTGCCATTTTTGGCAATACCACCATCAAGGCTAAGAGCAGGGCTAAAATTAACCACAAACATATCATCTTGAACAACAATAGGCGTATTCCAGTCTTTTACTGCTTGGTCTGATGATATTTGACTAAAAGCGTCTTTTAAAATAGTTTCTACACCATCATTGATTTGCTTTGGTGTCAAACCCAAATCTTTAGATGCTTCCGTTTGATTGCTTGTGGCTTCTGCCTGTTCTGCTTTATCCGAACCACCACAACCCACCAATGCTAGCGATACAAGACCTGCCAAAATTAACTTTTTCATACTTTGCTCCTTTGCTGATTAAAGCAAAATCATAGCAGTATAGTAATATTTTAGCAAGCTCATAATAGCTAAAACCGTTGGAATAAACCCATGTTTGTGCTTCATGCCAAGCCCTTAATAGAAAAAGCCAATAACGCCAACTAACACCGATATTGATAAAATCAACCATGCGATGGCTTGTAATAATCCTGCACGGTCTGCGCCTTTTTCGCTCATTCTGCTACCCTAGATTAAATCAATCAACGCCCAACACAAACGCAAAAACACCACGATAAAAGCAATATGCCATAACAACCGAATGATTTTTTGTGGTGTTACATCGCCAATCTCAATCATAAAAACACCTAGCAATTTAATAAAAAATCGTTTATCATTATTCACAGATTATCTCTTTAAGTATGGGTTAAAGGGTTAAATCAAAAAACCCAGCCGTCCCCACGGTTGGGTTTTTATCTGTGTCTTAGTTTTGCCCGTATCGCTTCATTCGCCCTTTTGCAGTCCATATCATCAAGCGCAAAAACGCACTCCAACACCAGCCACTCATCAATAGGGCAAGGCGCAAAGCCAAATACCGCTTTTACATCAGCCACCGATAAAGGCAATACACCACTTTCGGTATATCGTCTTGCACGGCTTGCCAAAGCGTAAATGTTTAAAATACATTCGCTGATATAGTCAGGCTCTACTTCATCAGGGATTGGCTGATTTAGCCGTCTGTAAATCTCTTTTTTACGCTCGGTCAATGGCTCATGTTGATATAGGGCGATTACTTTTTTTTGATGTTTTGGATTTTATCGTAGTACTCCTCCATCAACTCTTGAAAAGCATTGGTAATCATTGTGACACACACCAATCCTTGTTCGGTTTGCCCCAAATGCTCAAACAGCTTTAAAAAATTATCGCCATTTGTCGCCAAGGGCTTACCATCGGTATCTTGCACATTCCACTTAGCCAGCAAATACTCACCAATGACAAACATCAAAGCAACATTTTTGTGCATTTCGTCTTTTTTGGCTTCCATCGCTTGACGGCTCAAAGTGTTTTTGGTGAGCGGGTTGCGAGTGTTTAACTCTTCGCCCACAGTGGCAAAAGCCCGTTGAAAAGCCTCATCATGCTTCATCTCAAGCGTCAATTCCAAGCCTGTTTCGTCATGCTTGATGGTTTTGGTAACTTTAATATCTTGGCTATTTTCAAAACCCG
>NZ_MUXU01000034.1 GCF_002014985.1 Moraxella caviae
TCTGTGTAGACAATGCTATCAGGCTTGATTTTACTTGTGATAATTGGCATTAGTGTATTTGTCTTAGTATCTTTAACAACAACAGTGTAAACTTTATCATTGCGTTTTAATAAACCAAATACAGCAGTTTTACCAGCTGCACCACGACCACGCTTACCTTTACGAATACCACCAAAATAACTTTCATCAAGTTCAACTTCACCATCAAAGAGATTGTTGGCTTCAAGAGCTAAGTGGTATTCTATCACAAGGCGGATTTTGTGGTAAAAAAGGGCTGCTGAATTAGGGTGAATACCCAGTAAATCAGCTGCACTTCTAGCAGTAACTTCGAGTACAAAAAATTCAAGCAGTCTTTTTTGAACTTTTTTACTTAGTTTACAATGGGTTATCTTCATAAAACTAGTATAACATGGTTGTTATTCTAGTACAGCCCCATAAATTATCTAAAATAAATTGCTGACGGGTGATTTGCCGTCCGCCAAAGGGTAAATTTAACTTGATAAATACCACTGGTTTACTGTTTAAGCGTCATTCTTTGATTTAATGCCATCGCTTGATGCAACGTCATCGTTTGATTTATCGGTATCGTCAGCGTCTTTTGGCTTGGCGTCAGCACTGGATTTTAAAACAGCACTAAATTCTTGGCTGAGTTTTTCGTTGCTTTTATCGTGCGGCATGACAAATTCTACATCGCTGCGAAACCCTGTTTCCATCAAGTTTAACGCCACGCCAAGTGCCGCCTTATCTTCGTACAGCACCGCGTGCAAGGCGTGCGTGATGGGCATATAAATACCAAGCGCGGTGGCTTTTTCATGCACTTGCAAGATGGTGTTCACCCCTTCGGCGGTTTGTCCAAGTTTTTTGATGGCGGTTTCTAGTGCCATGCCCTTGCCCAGCATATTGCCAATGCGGTAATTGCGGCTTAGCACCGAATTACAGGTGGCGTACAAATCGCCCACGCCAGACAAGCCTAAGAAAGTCAAAGGATTTGCGCCCACCGCCACGCCAAAACGGCTCATCTCCGCCAAGGCGCGCGTGAGCAGCATGGCTTTGGTATTATCGCCCACATTATAAGCGGCTGCCATGCCCATGGCGATGGCGTAGATGTTTTTGAGTGCACCGCCCAGCTCCACGCCCTTGACGTCATCGGATGCAAAAACACGGAAAAACGCACCGTGCAAGGCTTCTTGTACCGCTGTGCGCAAAAGTGGCGATGGCGAAGCGATGACACTTGCCGATGGCATGCCGTCCATGATTTCCACCGCCAAATTTGGGCCGCTCATCACGCCATAATTGACTTCAGGCAGTTCGTCTTTGATGATGTCGCTCATCAGTGCAAAGGTGTCTTTTTCCATGCCTTTGGTGAGCGATACCACCGCTTGATGAGTGATGAAAGGCTTGATTTGTGCCAGCATTTCACGAAATGCCGAGCTTGGCACCGCCACAAAAATCACGTCTTTATCGCTGACTGCGCTTTGTAAGTCGTGGCTGAATTTTAGGCGTTCGTCCAGTTTGTAATTTGGTAGGTATTTTTTATTGACGCGGCTTTTTTGCATGGCTTTGACCGTGCGTTTGTCGCGCACCCACAATGTCGCATCGCAGCCGTTTCTGGCGGCTAGATTTGCCATGGCAGTGCCAAAGCTGCCACCGCCCAAAAACACCAAACGTAGCGGCGTTTCGGCAGGTTTGTCGTTTTGTGTGGTTTTGGTGAGTTCGTCAAGACTGGCTTTTTTGCGCTTAAAGCCTGCCAACTGCGCCAAGCTGCCAATCAGCGACGTGTTTTCAATCCCAGAATCTTTGATGGCGCGTGCCGCATCATCAATGCTGTGCGTGGCGGCTTCTACGATTTTTTGAATCTTGGGATTTGTTGGCTTGGAAAATTTCATGCGTCATTGCTCGGTTGTTGCGCTTTGCTGGGCTTGATTGTATGGTTAAAAACAATACAAATAAAATGCCATTATAGCACAAAAACAAGCCAGAAAGACAAGCTAAAACGCACCTGAAAAATCGTGCGCCAAAAAATAAAAGCGCACCCACGCTTAAAATAGCATGAATACGCTTTAAAATCAGCAAATTTGCCCTGCTAAATTTGTGCTGTTAAATTCACTTGATAAATTTAACGCTCAAACCGTGGCAAATGACAAAAAGTTGTCAAAAGTGGCTCAATCACACTTTATAAATAAAGTCGTCCACTTTTACCGCTTCACGTTCTGGCATTTCAACTTTGCTTGAGCCGACATAAATAAAGCCGCACACCGCATCGTCATTACCCACGTTCAAAAACTTTCTTACTTCAGGCGTGTTTGCCAATGGGCCTGTGCGCCAGATGGTGTGATAGCCCATAGATTCTAGCGCCAAAATCAAGTTTTGTGCTGCTGCGCCTGCGCTAAGCAGTTGCTCAAATGGCGGCACTTTTTCGTGTGGCGTGAATTTGGTGGCAACGGTGATAATCATCGGTGCGCGCAGTGGCATTTCACGGTTCTTTTTGTTGGTGGCGGCGTCCAGTTTTTCGCCCTTTTGCTCAGCTTGCGCTTTGGCGGCATTTTCCAGCACCTTGCCAAAATCTTTTAGTGTTTTGCCTTTTAGGATTGAAAATTGCCAAGGCTTAAGCTGCTTGTGGTCTGGCGCTGCCAACGCGGCTTGTAGAGCGGCTTTGACTTCTGCGTCTTTTGGTGCTGGCGTAATCAATTTGCCAAAGCTGCGGCGGTTTTGAATGGTTTCTAAAACGGCGTTCATACGTTTTCCTTAGCAATAAAAACCAGAATTTTTGCTGGTTTGTCAATCTGTTTAATTTGTTGTCAGATGATACTGGCTTATTGGCAATGGCGTAAACCACCACCAAACTGGGCGCGCCCTAGCGCATCGCCAAACGTCATCTGAAATTTAGGTTTGCTATTATACCAAAGCAAGCACAAAAGTTTGTAATTTTCGGTAACAGTTGTTTGGCGGTTGTTTAACAACTATTCAAAACACATCAATCCAAGCGATGTTCTTGCGCCAAATAATCTTCCGACTGCATTTCTAGCAGGCGTGAACGGGTGCGCTCAATCTCAAACGCCAATTTTTCGCCCTGATACAACTCCAAAATAGATTGCTCAGCACGCACCAGCAGCTTGACACGGCGGTCATAAAATTCGTCCACCAGATAAATAAAACGGCGCGTTGGATCCATCAAAGTGTCGTTGAGCGCTGGCACATTATCCACCATCACCGTGCTAAAATCATTGGCGATGGCGATAAAATCACTGGCGGCACGCGGCTGCATACACAGCGCACGAAAATCGGCATACAGCATGGTTTCGGTGCGGCTGATGATGTCAATCGCACGCCCTGCCACGTCAATCGGCTCATGGCTCACCGTCTGCGCGCCTGCCAAAGTCGCAAAACGCTCCGCCAGCCAGCTGTCCGTTTCGCTGCTTAATGGATAAGAATACAGCTTGGCTTGTTTTAATAAACGCAAACGATAATCAATACCAGCGTCAATATTCATCACAGTGGTATTTGCTTCCACTTGGGCGATGGCAGGCAAAAAGCGATTGCGATGAATGCCGTTTTTGTACAAGCCCGCTGGCTCAATGTTTGATGTGGCAACCAGCGTAATGTCGCGCGCAAACAGCATGGTAAACAAATCGCCCAAAATCATCGCATCTGACACATTGGACACAAAAAATTCATCGAAGCAAATCACATTGGCTTCGGCATGAATGATGTCCGCCACTTTTTCTAGCGGATCGGTCTGCCCTTGTAGCTTGACAAGCTCGCTATGCACACGCTGCATAAAATGATGAAAGTGCATACGCATTTTGCGCTTGATAGGCAAGCTGTCATAAAACATATCCATCAGCCACGTCTTGCCGCGCCCCACGCCGCCCCACATGTACAAACCCTTTGGCATGCTGCTTTTTGCACCAAACAATCCAGCCAGCCAGCCTTTTTTGCCGCCATCTTGCTTGATGATTTCGTGGTGCAAATTGTCCAGATAAGTTACCGCAGCCAGCTGCACAGAATCTTCGCTAAAATCACCTGTCGCCAAGGCGGCACGATAACGCTCAAGTGGGGTTTGTATGCTCATGGGTCGTCCTTTTAAGTGTTGTTAATTTTAAAGTTTGCGTAAGTTGCTGTTATTTATCGTAAAATTTGTCGTACGAATTTCTCGTAAAAATATATCGCAAAATTTTACCACAATCGCACCATCAAAGCGGCTTTTCGGTGTGCGCCATCAAGGCTTGCTTAAGTTCGGTCAATTTGCCATGAAAAAAATGCCCCACATCTGGCATGACGGTCGTGGCAATCTGGCGCGCTTTGGCAAAATCCGCCATCACGCTTGGGCGAACCAGCTCGTCTTGATCGCCATAAATCATAAAGGTGTTTGGCGATGTGATGTCAAGCGTGCTTGTGTCGTTGCGTTCAACGGACGGCGCAACCAATGCCAAATGCTGCAGTGTCAAGCCTTGCATGCCGCCATCATTGCTGGCGTTTTTGGCAGCGTTAAGCCAATCCGCCACTCGGCACGCCACAAAGCCACCAAAAGAAAAACCGCCCAACCAAAGCTGTCTTGCCTGCGTCTGAGTGGTAAGCCACGCCAGCACCGTGCGCGCGTCAATAAATTCGCCATCACCATATTCAGATACGCCTGTGGAATTGCCCACGCCCCGAAAATTAAAGCGTGCCACGTCCATGCCTGCGTCTCGGCAGTAGCGAAACATGGTGCTGACGACTTTATTATTCATCGTGCCGCCTGCTGGGTTTGGGTGGCAAATCAGCGCAAGTGAATCAGCCTGCGTACGCTCGCCATCTTGTAAGATAAATTCCACTTCCAATTTGCCCGCAGGTGCGTCAATAAGTACGATGTCGTTTTTCATAAATTTGGGAAATTTTAATTTTTAAGCGTGTTTTAATTTTGTAAATTTATTGGCGTGCTTGGCATGACGGTAATGAGTGAAATTCACCAAAATGGACAACCTTTCACCCAAAACAGGCGCGCCAAAACAAGCAATTCTTGGCATTATAGCACATCTTGCGCCATTTGTCGGTACAGCGCAAATCCCAAAAATCACGAAACTTGCCCATCAAACGCCTGCGATATTCCAAAATCGCACATCTAAATACGTTTTTGGCGTTGGTTTTTTGCGCGTGTATCTTTTAAAGTAGCAACCACGATAACCGCAGCAATCAAGCGACAGCGGTTTTACGCTTTACAAATTGACCTGCAAAAGCAGCATTTTAAAATTGATAGTAAAAATATTGGGAGTTGCCATGACAACTTTTGCTAAATTCGGCTCTAAATTCAGTCGCCCTACCGCCTTATTTGGTGTGGTATTGGCAGGCGCATTGACGCTAAGCGCGTGCAGCAATAACGCTGGCAATGACGCACAAAACCAAGCAAACACTGGGGCAAATGCTGGAACAAGCGGCAACGTGGAGCTGCTCAACGTGTCTTATGACGTGGCGCGCGATTATTATAAAGACTACAATCCTTTGTTCATCGAGCATTATAAGACCGTCAATCCTGACGCAAACATCACCATTAAGCAGTCGCACGGCGGCTCAAGCAAGCAGGCTTTGTCGGTGAAAAATGGCTTGGCGGCAGACGTAGTTACTATGAATCAAGGCTCTGACGTGGAGCTGCTGGCGGACGCTCAGCTGGTGGACAGCAACTGGCGCAGCGCTTTTGCTAATAACGCCATTCCTTTTACCAGCACGGTGGTGTTTTTGGTGCGTGATGGCAATCCAAAAGGCGTGAAAGACTGGACAGATTTGGCAACGCAAGGCAAAGAAATCGTCATCGCCAACCCAAAAACCACAGGCAACGGCCGCTACGCCTTTTTGGGTGCGTACGGCTATGCGCTGCACAGTTTTAATAATGACGAAGCCAAAGCCCAAGAATTCACCAAATCTTTGCTAAAAAACGTGGTCGTCTTTGAAAACGGTGGGCGCGCCGCCACGACAACCTTTGCGCAGCGTGGCATTGGCGATGTGCTGATCACCTTTGAAAACGAAGCCAACGTCATCAAAAATAAATTTGGCAACGTAGAAATCATCTACCCAAGCTACACCGTCAATGCCGAAAACCCTGTGGCGGTGGTGAATGCGGTGAGCGATAAAAAAGGCACGACCGACATCGCCAAAGAATACCTAAATTATCTGTACAGTGATGCTGGACAAAACTTGGCGGTGCAGTATTATTTGCGCCCAAGCAATGCCGAAATTTTGGCGGCAAATCGTGAGAAGTTCCCTGAAATGGCGACTTTCTTTCCTAATGACGTCTTTGGCGACTGGGCTTCCATCATGAAAACCTACTTCAGCGAAGGCGGTATTTATGACAAATTGGCGGTAGAAGCCACAGCAAATAAATAAGCACACAGCCTAAAAGAAAAGAGCGGAGCAATTCGCTCTTTTTTGTTGGACGGCGGTTAGAGTTGGTGTGTTTTTGGGTGGTTTGTGGGTTTGTAAGTTAGACCAGCGACAGCACAGCCCAATATTTCAAAATGCAAATTTCCATTGCAAATGCTGGGTTTTGTAAGTTTGGTTCAGTCTATGTACTAATGGGCGATTTCATGGTTTGGGATTTCTTAAACCTAATAAGCTGCAAATCATTATTGTGTTGCAATTCGCATTTGGCAACTTCTTCAAGTTGTTCTATTTGGATACCTGCATGCTTTAATTGGCTTGGCAACATCACCCCACCCTTGGCAGCGCAAGTCCTGTCAGGCGTACGGTTGGTTGGCTTAAAGACTGGCGTAAGGCGCTGTCGGTGCTGTAAATGCGCACGCCCGTTTTGGCGCGTGTTACGGCGGTGTAAAGCAGTTCTTGCGACAGCAGGCGTGCATTGGTATCATCAAAAACAATCGCCACCGTACCAAATTCTGAGCCTTGCGATTTGTGCGTGGTGATGGCATAAGCGGTCTTGACGGTGTCGCCAGATAAGAGCGCACTGCGTACGCACAGCACGTCATCGCCCACAAAATACACGCCCAGCCCACGCCCATCGTACAGACAAATCCCCACATCGCCATTATATAAGCCTAAATCGTAGCGGTTGGTTTGCACCATCACCACGCGCCCATGATACCAAGGCGAAGTGCTTGGGCGAGTGTTTAAAAATTCACGATGGCAGCGCGCCAAATAAGCGTTAATCAGCTCATCACCAAAATCTGTGCCGTGCGCCGCCGTCAAAATGCGGTGCTGATTGAGCGTATCGGTAAGCGCGCGCACCGCTTCGTATTGCTCATCTTGCGATAAATGGCGAAATTGCGCCAACAGCTTGCCCGTTTGTTTAAAATAATCGGTATAAGACTCGCTCAGCTGCTTGTAAAATTTATCTTTACTGGCAGCATCCAGCGGCGTGTGCGCAAAGGACGTAAAATGCAGCTCAGGCTCACTTGCCAACAACTCAAGCGCTTGGACGAATTTTTGCTCGCCATCACCTTTGTCATTGATAAGACGTGCCAACTTACCCACGCCAGAGCCATCATCAAAGCGTCTTGACTGGATAAGATTGGTGCGGTTGTCAGTCAGTGCGTCCAGTTGGCATAAATCCGCCAGCACCGCGCCTGCTTCCACCGCTGCCAGCTGATTGGCATCGCCAAGCAAAATCAGCCGCGCGCCTGTCTTGATGGCGGCAAACAGCTGCTCGGCAAGCGCCACACCCAGCATGGAAACTTCATCAATAATCACCACATCATAGCCAAGCGGCGCACGCTCGTCATAGCGTGGCTTACCGTGCTTGCCAATGCCCAAAAGGCGATGAATGGTTTTCGGCTCTGGCAAATCAAATTCTGCTGTGGGTAAGGCAGCTTGCAAAGATTCACTCATGCGCTGAGCCGCCTTGCCTGTGGGTGCAGCAAGTGCCAACGACAAATCAGGATTGCTTTGGTGCAGTGCCAGCACAATTTGCGCCACCGTAAAAGTCTTGCCCGTACCGGGACCGCCTGTGATGATACTAAACGCCTGCTTTGCCACCATGCGCACGGCAGCACGTTGCTCGGCATTAAGTACAGACGGTAAATTCTGCGCATCAAACTCGCCAACCTGCGCCTGCTTAATGCGCCAAACGTGCGCCAAAAGCTGTCTTTCGGCTTGCCAAGTGCGCGCTTCCCAAAAATGCAGCACATCGCCCAAACGCTGATATTTAAGCGGTGCGGTGCGTTTTATCGTGCCAAAATTTGCCAAATTTGCTGTATCGTCAATTTCACGGCTATCCGCCCCACCAAAATCTGCCGTGCCAAAAAACGGATTATCCACAAGCAAAGCGCAAAACTCATCAAAGCCATCGTGCGCACCAACGGTAGGGATTTTATGGCGCAAAAAATAGTAAGTACGCAGTAATAACAAAAGCAGTGCTTCGTCATCATCAAGCTGAACAGCCTTGTCAGCCGTACCTAGATTTTGGGCGAATAAGCGAAATCGTGCGCACGCCTGCTTGGTATAACGCTCCAAATCCTGCGGCGCACAACTATCCATGCCTGCCAAAATCTGAGCATAAAAGTCATGCTCGCCAAGCGCACTGCCAAAAAAACGCTCACCAAAATAAGTAAAAATCGGCAACAGCAAAGCCGCGCGCCAGCCTGTCAGTTGCCAGTTGGTGTCAGTGTTTGGCGCGGGTTTGTCATCGTGAGTAGGCTTTGCTTGCAAAACAGTCTTATCGTTTGCCGATAAGCTAAACAACGTATGCCCTTCACCAAGGGCTTGCGTGCAGGCGAACTGTACGGCATAAAACAGCTGAATTTGCGCTTTTTGGGGTTTGTGCGCAGTGGCAACCGCTTGATACCAATCGGCATGAGTGTTCATGCGTCTTATCAAATATTGACTGATGGCGTGAGTGTTCATAAACGTATCTTTTTTAAGTTTTTCTTAATAATTTAATGGCTTGCGCTGGTGATTTTGCACAGGCTTGATTGCCAAAGTTAATCAAATAACTCGTCCAACGCCAAAACCAGCGGCAGTGGCACTTGCCATACCAGCCGCCCAAACTGCGATTGCGTTTTGGTTTCAGGCGATTTTTTGAGTTCTGCGCTGTTGTTATTCAGATTGTCGTTATTCAAGCCGTTATCCAAACCACTACCCAAACCACTATCTAAGCCACGCAAAAACACATATTCCACCGCGCCCAAATAGCGTGCTTCATTGCCCACATAATCCTTGATACGCAGGCGCAACAAGCGGTGCAGCGCCACTTGATAAATTGCCGCTTGCAGCCAATAGCCCGCCTTGTCCATCGCTTCTGTCAGCGCATCTTGCTGATAATCTTGCGGCGTGCTGCCCAAAAAATTGGACTTATAATCCACCACATAAAACTTGCCTGCGCACTCGTACAGCAAGTCAATCTCCCCACTTAAATGACGATACCACGCAGGCGTGCCAGCGTCCACATCATCAAGGCGCACAGGGCGATCGCTATGCGCTTCAAAGGCGGCGTTTAGCCCAGCAATGCTGAAATTTTTGCCAAGTCCTAATAAAAATTTCATCTCACGCGCACTGTTTTGGGCGTTTAGCTTGGCAAGCACCGCCCCAGAAGCGGCAAATTCACCCCAAGCTGTCGCCATAATCCAAGCAATCAGTGCTTTGTGCATAGAATCATCAACGCCAAAATCAGGCGCACTGCCCTTGCCCATCAAGGTTTGCGCTTGGGCTTTTTGGCTGAGCAATTCTACTGGCAAATTCAGCGTGCGCACCGTTCTGTCAATGGTTTGGCTGACGTGTTTTTCATCGCCAAAGTCTGCCGATTCTAGCACTTGGTGTAAAAACGTGCCGATGTTTGCCCCGCGCGGCAAGCGATAACGAATGTCATCAGTTGGCACAGGCGCAGGCAAATCTTGCTCGCCAAGTGCTGCGATGTCATCATAATCAGGCGTGCTCGCCAAATGCACGGCGCTGTTTTGGCTGGTGTTTTGGGCGTGTGCGTGGTGCGCATTGAGTGCGGTGAAACTTGTTTTTTGTGCGCCATAAAACGACTGTACAGGCAAAACCTGCGCCCAGTCGGCATAGGCGATGGGCAAGGCGTTTAAGCTGGTTTGCTGATAAGCCGCCTTGCACAGTGGCGTATCATCGTCAAGCACAATCCAGTCCATTACGTCCGCCAAACGCTCAGGCAAAGCCAGCTCTTTTTGCGCACTTTCCAGCCATAAAAACAGCGCACGCTTATCAAGGCTCTCATTTTTGGCGGCATCACAGCCCACCACAAAGGTCTGCTCACTGGCTCTGGTGAGTGCCACATAGCCTAATCTGCGCTCTTCGTCCACGCTTTCGGCATCGTTGAGATTTTTGTAGAAATCCTTAACAATCTGCTGGTTATTGTCGATTTTATCAGGCGTTGGCGAAATGCGTCTGGTGAAATTTTCATCGCTATAAGGATAAAAATTTTCCCGATTAAGCATGGGTTTTTTATCCAAACCAAAAACGTACACGATGGGAAATTCTAAGCCTTTTGAGCCATGAATGGTCATCAAATTCACGCCCAGCTCGCTTGGCAGGGGGCGACGCAAATATTGCTCTGGCGTATCGGACGCCGCTTGAGCGATTTGCTCGTCAAACCAAGCCAAAAGCCGCACTTCGCTTGGCATGGACTGCGCACTGATGATTTCGGTGAGTTGCCATAAATCCGCCACATAACGCTCGCCATGCGTAGCAGTCGTCAGCCACAGGCTTTCTTGCTCTTCTGGTGCAGCGTTTGTGGGCGTTTGACGCAAAGGATTTGTCATCAAGGCGAAATTAAGCGCATTTGCCACACCAAAGCGTTGCCAGCGTTCACGCACTTTTTGCAAATAGCTTAGCACTTGCACCCAAGCGTCTGGATTTATGCTTGAATTTAAATTTGCGCTTGAATGTGCGTTTGAATTTTGCTCGTCCGTCTGCGATTTTGGCGTTTTTTCATCTTGGGCAAGCTGCATTGCCGCCACATCATCAAGCGTCAAACCAAACAAGCCAGAAGTCAAAAGGCTGCTCACCGTATCAGCTGCACCATCAAGGCACGCCAATAAAAGCGTGCGCACGTCATCGGCAGCTGGCGTATGAAAAACGCTGCTTTCTTTGGCGGCGGCAGACGGAATGTTCAGCCAATCCAGCGCGTCTTTCATCTGCGCCAAATCCGTGCGTGAGCGTGCCAAAAACGCCAAATCCTGCGGTAAAATTTGCCGCGCGTTTGCGCCATCTTGAATGCGGTGTCCGTCTTGCAGCAAGCTGTTCATGTGCATGGCAATCAGCTCGTGTTCGCTGTACTCTGCCTGCTTGTCGTACTTGATGTTTAGCACTGCCAAAGGTGATGTGCCAAGCGCTGCGCCTGTGGTCTCGCCTGTTTGCCAAGACAGCCTTTTGTCGGTGTTGTGCGCGGTGATTGGCTGATAAAAAATGTTCGTGCCAAGATAGGCGTGATTATGATGCTCTGACGCACCACTGTTGGCAAACCATTCATTCAGCGCATGAATCAGCGCAGCATTTGAGCGGCGATTGACCGTCAAAGTTAAGTCTTGATTGATTAAGTTTTTCTTAATAATATTCCCAGAATTTTCGGTCAGATTTTCACCAAAACCGCCATCCCTATCATTGCCAAAATCGCCATCATCACGCACTGTTTGCTTGGTGCTGCCGAGCGCTTTCATGGCGTTATAATTGGTTACATCGCCACCACGAAAGCGGTAAATTGCTTGTTTTGGGTCGCCAACCAACAATAAAAATCCACGCGTTTTGCCGTTTTTGGCGTCCATTTTTAAGGCGTTCAAATACACTTCTTGAATGAGCGTAACCTGCGCACCATTGACGTCCTGCGCTTCATCAATCAAGGCGACAGGATATTGATGGCGTATGTGGCGTGCGATGTTTGGGTTGGTTTTTAGTGCTTGATTTAGCCTATCTATTTGCAGGCTGAATGTGGTTTTGCCAAGCGTTTCTAGCACTGCGCCAAGTTTTTGTTGTACCAGCACAGCAAGTTTTTGATATAAAGACTGCTGATAAGCTGTGCGAATGTGCGTCAATGATTGGCAAGCGTTCACCAAGCGCACAAGCACATCCATCACCGTTTCAAACCGTGCCTTATCAGCGTCTTTTGCACCCTTTTTAAAGGCGGTTTCACTGTTAAGTTTTCCTTCATTATAGGTCTTGATAAGATTGGCAAGCCATTTGTTCTGCGCTTCGTTGGTGTGATTGGTGAATGCCGCGCCATGCTCGCCCATGAGCGACAACACCGCAGGCAGCTCGTGCAAGGATTTTTGCCATGTGGCACGCTGGGCAACACCCAAAGTTTTTAGGCTTTCAATATCAAAAAAATCCGCCACGCTGGATAAATCCGCCTTCGCCACATCGCCAAAAGCCGCCTGCGCCTGCAGTACGTCTTCATCGTTTGGCACGCTGATGTCGTCAATCGGCACGCCAAAAAACTGCAGCGGCAAGCTGATGGCGCTTTCGGCAGCGTCTACGTCTTGCAAGACTTTTAAATCGTCCTTTAACAGCGCATATAAATTCGGCTGGCTGAGCAGGCGTGAATGCTCGGCACGCAGCTCATCATGTAAAATGGCACGCACTACATCGCGCGTTTGATTGGTGATTTCGGTTTCGCTTTTATGCCCGATTTCAGCGGCAAATTCTCGCAGCCACTTTTGCGCTAGGCTATCAAGCGTACCAATGAACAGCTTGTCCAGCGTGGCAAGTAAAAGCTGCGCGCGTGATTTGGCAAGCTCTGGCGCACGCGGCTCAGCACTGGTGAGCAGCACGCCCAGCAAATGCCGATTGATGGGGTCATCGCTGTCAGCAATGCCTGCGGTTTTGGCAGCTTGGCAAATTTCGTCCAAAATGGCGTCAAGTTTGGCTTGCTTGTCGTCATCATTGTTAAGTTTTTCTAATAAAAACCACTCAGGATTTTCGCCACGCATCAGCACCAGCCACGACACATAGCGGTAAAAATTGGCAAGGCGTGCGTGAATGCGTTCTTGCATTTCTGCCGCCGCCGCCTTGGTAAACGTGGTGGCGATGATTTGCTCTGGCGCATACTTTTCTTCTATCAATAAGCGCAGCAAAATCCCTGTCAGCGTCCATGTCTTACCTGTGCCAGCGGACGCTTCTATCAAATAGCCGCCCTTAAGCGAACACGCCAAAGCTGGCGGCAAGTTTTGAGCAATTTGTGTGTTTGGTGATGTTGTCATGTTATTGATTGACTGTATAAATGGTGGTTAAATTTTGCGTAGTTTATTGATTTTATTTAAGTTTTACAATCTAAGTTTCTGTTATTCTGCCAAGTCATCGTCCAGCGATGAAATGCAATCAAGCAGCGATTGATATAAGATTTTCGCCAATGGCGATACCGCTTGCAAGGCGACAATCGGGTCGGTGTCGCCAAGCAGCGTCTGCCATGTGGGGTGATGGGCGCAGTTATCAAACACAGGCATACCAAAACTTACGTTCGCCCATTTTTTAATCTGGGCATCGCTTTGATAATCAAAATTTTCACCGCCATCATGCTGAGCAATTTGCAAGGCGGTTTGTGGCGTGAGCGCAATCGGCACCTGCTTGCAAATCTGCGCAAAAATCAGCCACATGGCAAGCTCGGCATTCGCTCGCTCATATTCCACAGGCGCAAATCGTACGGTATTTGTAAGCTCCGCCACGCTGCCGCCATCTTTTTTAAACTGCCAAATGCTCGTGCCTGCGCCTGTTTCCACGTCAGTTTGGCTCGTTTGGCGCACCGCCTGCCAGTACAAATGCATCAGCCAAAAGCGCAGCAAATGCTCGGCGCGCGTACTGCTGGGCGACAGCGACAGCCAAAGTTTTGCGCTGTGTTTGGTGCTGTCCATGCTTGCAGGCACACGCCCCATTACAGACACAGGCGTATCACCCACCAGTAGGCGCAGGCGTGTTTCTTGGGTTGGACTGATGAGTGATGAAAATTTGTCGTGCGCTACACTTGCAATTTTGGCAGTGCCGTCAAGCGCATTTAGTCGTGTGGCGAAATTTTGCAAGTCGCTCGTCAGTTCGTCTACCGCCATTGCCAGTGCTTTATGGCGCATCACGCCAGCTGGCAGCAAGTTGCCAAAAGCAAATGCTTGCAAACTTGCATTTTTGCTTGCAGAATTTTTTGCGTTATCGCTTGCAATGCTATTTTTAGTACTTGCAATTTTACCTGTGGTTTCGCTAGCAGTATCGCTTGCATTTTCTTGGCTTGCAATTTGCGTATTTGCAAGCGGCAAATCATCAAGCGCACCCATCGCCACTGCTTGCAATAAAGCGTCATTGAGCTGCCAATGTGCCAGCCCGTCAAGCGACAACGGCTCGTTTTGTTCATTTTCTGCCGTATCTGCTTGCTTAGGCAGGCGTAATTTGCCACGCAAAAACTGCACCGCAAGCGACTTGACCGCACGCACAATGTCGTCAATCTCGCAATGTGTAGGCAGTGTCATTTCAAGTGTGTCCAGCATTTTTTGTAAATCATGCACTGAATGCTGTGCGCTTGCTGCCGCTTGCAGTGTATGAGCGATTTGATGAATGGTTTGCTCATCTGGCAAGGCAATGACTGGCTTGACAGGCGTATCGCTTGGGCTATCTAATAAGGCGCGCACCTGCTGCCAAAGCGGTGCAGGCGGCAAGTTTTGGCGTTGGCGTGCTTGGTATTGTGCCACCGCTTGCAACATTCGTGTCTGTGCTGCTGTTTTTAGCTCTTGCAAATCAAGCGATTTTTGCAAGTTATCCGTTTGCAATTTATTGTCTGGCAAGTCGTCTGCTGCTTGCACACCATCATTCTGATAAGCATTCGTTTCATAAAAAGCCGCTCGCTCAAAATCGCTGGCAGTATGCTCGCTCACCAAATAGCGCTCAATCAGCGTGGGCATGATGTCGCTGATTGCACGGTGTATGGCGTGCTGCTCAATCAAATCATCGGCTTGCACAGCCGTATCTGCCGTGTGCCAATCGCCATCATTTTTAAGAAATTCTAATAATTCTCCCACAGGCGATGCAGGCAAAAGCCGTGTTATGCCATCATTTGCCACGCCTTGATAAAAAATCAAACAATGCTCTTTGGCACACAATAAAGCGTCCAAAAACGCACCATTATCATCATCTTCGTTGTAGCGATCGCCACGTCTTTTAAGTCCTGCGCGCATCAAATCTAGACGCACGCTTTTGTCTTGGCGTGGAAATGCCGCCAAATTCATCTCAAGCATGATAACCAGCCCAAACGGAATGCTGCGCACCGCCCCAAATCTGGCAAAGGTAATCACACCAGATGGCTCGGCACTGATGGCTTGCTGACTGACCGCCTGCGCCAAACTCTCTAGCACAAATTGCAAACTTAGCCAAATGTCGTCCGTACGATGTGATGAATTTATATCAAGTACTTGATTTTGCTCGTGTTTTGTGCGTTGATAATTTTGGTTGGCACGCAAATTTGCCATCATGGCGTTTTTGGCTTCAAAAATCGCACGCATGGCGGTGGTGTCTTTGAGCGGTGAAAAATAGCGATTGATGACGTCTTGTTCAATCTTGTCAAGCCACGTCTGCGCCCTGTCGGTCTTGGTAAAATCGTTTTGCAAATCACTCAGCCCTGCGTGAATTTTACTCAAAGCTGCGATGATGGCGCTGTCGGCAGGCGTTACGTCATCAAGCGGCAAACTCGCTTCGGCAAATTCACCGCCTTGCCACGTCAAAGGATACAGCAAATCATTGGGCGCGCCATCGCATGGCGTGAGCAGCCCCAGCACCAGCCGATCCAGCGCATAGCTAAAAGTGTAGCGATAATCGGTGTCTTTTGCGTGCAAAGATTTCGCCAAATGCGCTTCGTCAAAGCCACGCTTAAATCCTGCCTTGTCCAGCAAATCTTTGGCACGCATGACGTCATCAAAGCTCAGCCCAAAACTTTCGTGCAGCGCAGGAATCATCAGCCATTCAAAAAACTCATCGCAACCAAAGCGAGCCAAAGGCGCACCTAAAAGCTGATAAAATCCTGTGATTGCTGCCATCAGCTCATCAATGCTTTTATCGCTAGTGCCTGTGATTTTGGCGGGCAAATACAGCCCGTCCATGCCGCGTCCTTCAGGAAACACCGCACGAATCACTTCTTGGGCGGCTGCCACGTCAGGCAGTAGCACCACTACGTCTGATAAATGACGCTCAGGCGTTTCGTTTAAGTAGCGTGCAATCATACGCCTTGCCAATTCCAGCTGGCGTTTTAGGCTGTGGCAAGCATGAATGGCAAGACTTGGCAAGCGTGTGCGATTGGTGTCCAACGACAAAGGCGTTTTTGGGCGAGTTTTGTGCTTTAACTCATCAAAAATCTGAGCATTGATGGTAGCACTTGCTCTGCCTTCTTGCAGCATTAAAATGTCGTCTTTGATTTGCTGTAAGAGCGAATGATTGGTGTGCGTATTGTGCTTGATGAAATGGTCTTGCCACTCTACCTGCCATTTGGTGATTAAATCAGCAATGGCGTCAGTATTTTGCGTAGAGTTGCTCTGCGCAGAACCATTTTGCAAAGAATCTTCCTGCTCAGAATTGTTAAGCTCTTCTTCATAATAATACGCACCGCCAGACATATCAGCCAGCATGGCGAACGTCTCTCTGGATTCTTTACCCAAGCGAGACAGCAGCGTATGCCCAGCGTCTTTTAAATACACGCTTTCAGGGCGAATGATTTGCTGCGTCATCAGCCAGCGTTTATCCACGATATCCGCCCAAAACAGCTTTGATGGATTAAAATGGTACAAATGCACGTCCAGCTGTAAAGACAGCCGCTTTAAAAACATCAGCTCCACCGTGGGAATTTGCTGCACGGTAAAAAGATGAATGCTCTTTGGTAGGGCTTGCAGCGCAGCGTGTTGCAAGTCTTTACCACGCCCACCTTCCAGCACTTGCCAAAATCTATGCTCAAGCGCTTCACGGTATTCATAAGCATCGGCAAACAGCGTCTGCCAAAGGTGGCGCAGCAGCGTTTCTAACGCCACATAATGCCCCACCAGCCATTCAGGCGTGGCGTGTTCATCGCTGGGCGCAAAATCATCGGTGAATTTATCCTTTTGGGCAATCATCGCCTCCACGCTCATAGGCAGTGGCGCGCCAGTCGTCCACGCTTGCAGCCACTCGGGTCTTTGGGTGAGATAGCGCACATACACGCGCGCCAGCTCATCGCACGCCTGCCACAGCCGATGTTCTGGTACGCTGTCGCTGGCTTTGTCGTACAGTGGCTTAATCAGCAAGTGCAGCTTGTGCGTGTCGTCCGCCAAAATTTCCGCCAGCGCTTGCTTACTTGCTTCAAAATTGGCGTTTGCGCCCAATGACAGCACTTGCGCCAAATGCCCAAAAATTCGCCAGCGCATGACAGACGCAGACAGCATGGCAACTTCTGGCACTTCCAGCGTGCCATCAGGGGCGTGTGCGGGGTCGTATTTGGGCGAATTGGCGTGAAATTGTGCATCCAAATCCAGCACTTTTTTAATCATTTGCCACTGATACTGCCCCCAAAATTGCGATGTGAACAGCGTGCTGATTTTTTCTTTGCTGGCGACCGTTTTTGTCAGCCAATCGCCCAAAACCATAGACGGCACAATCACCACAAAAGGCGAAAAAATATTGGCAAAGCCTGTATTTTGCTCGCCATCGTGCGCCCAATCCTTGCGATAAAAAGCGAGCAGACGCTCAACCAAAACATCGGTATTATTAGATTGAATGATATGGAACATGGCGGCAATTCTTAAGTTAAACTTCTTGGCTTGGGTAAAGATTTGTCAATAAAACGCTCAAATGACGAACGGCTGGGCGGTGCGTTTAAAGTGCGCTGGATTTTGCTGTACTGTACAATTTTGGCTAAGTTTTTGCAACCGTTTGCGTGGTTTTTTCTGGTTATTTTAAGGTGTATTTGTGGTATAATTTGCCCATTTATTTGGCGGTGTGTGGCGGTTTGCGCTTGATAAATGGCTTGTTTTAAGTTAAGTATTAAGTTTAAGCAAGCATTAGCCAAGCATTGACTTGCTTTTTTAAAACGCCAAAACATTAAATTTCAGCAACTTTTTTAATTTTAAGCAACCTTTAAACAAAGAAAACCAACATCATGGCATTTACCCATCTTGGCGTACGCAGTGAATACGCCATCGTTGATTCCATCGTACGCATTAAAGAGCTTGTCAAGGCGGCAGCGGCTGACGGGCAGACGGCGCTTGGGCTGGCGGATTTGAACAATATGTTTGGCGCGGTCAAGTTTTATAAAGCGTGCGTGGGCGCAGGCATTAAGCCGATCTTGGGCTCGGAAGTAACCATTGGGGAAGCCATTGACCGTGATGCTGAAGATAATGGGCATACGGTGATTTTGTACGCCATGAATAATGACGGCTACAAAAACCTTTTGCGCCTGCTGTCGGACGCTTATACCGACCGCCCGATGGGTGAAAACGGCTCGGTGCTGGTGCATACGCCCATTATTACGAAGGCTGCTTTAAAAGAGCGCAATGACGGCTTGATTGCGATTTTAACCCACCGCTCAGAAGTTGCAGAAAGTCTACAAGGCAACCACCCAGAGCAAGCGCAGCCGATTTTGGCAGCGTGGAAAGCCGTCTTTGGCGACCGCCTATACCTAGCCATTCGCCGCACCAAAGACGCGGACAACGATTTTAACACCCAAGCCGTCATTCAAGGCAGTAAAGCGGGCGTGCCTGTGGTGGCGCATAATGACGTGCGTTTTATGAATCCTGTGCCAGAGCTTTCTGACACTGGCGGCAAGGACGTGGACGATTCAAGCAGCGATTTTGATGCGCATGAAGCACGCGTGTGCATTGCTGGCGGTTATGTGCTTGCCGACCCAGATCGCCCACGTCTGTACAGCGAATCGCAATATTTCAAATCCCAAGATGAGATGAGCGAGCTGTTTGCCGACATTCCTCAAGTCATTGAAAATACAAATCTTTTGGCTTCACGCTGTAATGTTACGCTCACGCTTGGCATTAACGTTTTGCCTGATTTTCCCATTCCAGAAGGCGACACCATTGAAAGTTTCTTTCGCCGCACCGCCGCTGAAGGCTTAAACCGCCGCCTTGATAAACTCTACCCTGCTGCTGAGCGTGGCGATGATTGGGCCAAGGTTCGTAAGCCTTATGATGAGCGCTTAGAATACGAGCTGGGCATTATCCTAAAAATGGGTTTTCCGGGTTATTTTCTTATCGTGATGGACTTTATCCGCTGGGCAAAAGCCAATGGCGTGCCTGTGGGGCCGGGGCGTGGCTCAGGCGCAGGTTCGCTTGTGGCGTATGCGCTAAACATCACCGACCTTGACCCTTTGCATTATGATTTACTGTTTGAGCGCTTTTTGAATCCAGAGCGTGTGTCCATGCCTGACTTTGATATTGACTTTTGTATTGATGGGCGAGACCGTGTCATTGATTATGTGGCGCAAACTTACGGACGCAAGGCGGTATCGCAAATCATCACCTTTGGTACGATGGCGGCGCGTGCGGTGGTGCGAGACGTGGCGCGTGTACAAGGCAAATCTTACGGCTTGGCGGATAAAATTTCCAAGCTGATTCCAAAAACCCCCGGCATTTCGCTGGCAGAAGCGGTGGAAGAAGAGCCACAACTAAAAACCCTACTCACCGATGAAAACGCCTTTGACCACGATGCGGCGGTGGAAATTTGGGAAATGGCAGAAAAGCTAGAAGGCATCACGCGTAACGTGGGTAAGCACGCAGGTGGCGTGTTGATTGCGCCAAATCGCATCAGCGATTTTAGTGCAGTGTACTGTGATGACGAAGGACACCCTGTCAGCCAGTTTGATAAAGATGACGTGGAAGCGGTTGGCTTGGTGAAATTTGACTTTTTGGGTCTTCGAAACCTAACCGTCATTCAAGCGGCGATTAACAACATCAACGAAACACGCAGCCGCCTTGGGCAAGAGCCGATTGACCTTGAAGCCTTGCCGCTTGATGACATGAACGTCTATCAAGCCGTGCTACAAGCAGGAAATACCACTGCTGTATTCCAGCTAGAAAGCTCAGGCATGAAAAAATACCTAAAGCAGCTTAAGCCGTCAAACATTGAAGACGTGATTGCGATGTGCGCGCTGTATCGCCCCGGCCCTTTAGAGACGGGCATGGTAACAGACTACATTGACCGTAAGCACGGCATTCAAGAAGTGGTGTACGACCACCCTTATCTTGAGCCGATTTTGGAAAATACTTATGGCGTGATTGTCTACCAAGAGCAAGTCATGCAAATCAGTCAATCCATGGCAGGCTATAGTCTTGGCGGTGCCGATATGCTGCGCCGTGCCATGGGTAAGAAAAAACCTGAAGAAATGGCAAAGCAGCGCTCCATTTTCGCTGAAGGCGCAAAGGGCTTGAACATTGACCCAGACATTGCCACAGGCGTGTTTGATTTGATGGAAAAGTTTGCAGGCTATGGCTTTAACAAATCGCACTCGGCAGCTTATGGCGTGCTGGCTTATCAGACCGCTTATTTAAAGCATTACTACCCTGCTGAATTTATGGCAGCGGTACTGACTTCGGAGATGGACGACACCGACACCATCGTAGGTTTGATTGCTGACTGCGAAAATAACTTTGGTTTGACCGTCATTCCGCCAAGTATTAACCACAGCAAATGGCATTTTGTCGTCAAAGACAGCACCACTGTCGTGTACGGACTTGGCGCGGTCAAAGGCGTGGGCGAAGAAGCGGTGGCAAGCATCGTCAATGCCAGAAAAGACGGCCGCTTTAAGGATTTGTACGATTTTTGCAACCGTGTAGACATCAAAAAAGTCGGCAAGCGTGCGCTGGAAGCCTTGATTCGTGCTGGCTGCTTTGATATTTTGGCAGAAGAGCTGCAGCCTGCGCTCATCACTGAAGAAGCCAATCTTAGCCATCAAATCCGTGGCGGCTTGTGGGAGCAATTCCCAAGCGCCATGCAAGCTGCCGAGCAAAACCGCCAAAATGCGCTGGCTGGTACGTTTGATTTATTTGGCGAAGTGGACGATGGCTTGTCGGTTGCGCCGCCTTTGCCAAACATCATCTGGAGCGATGAAGAGCGGCTGCGTGGCGAAAAAGAAACGCTGGGACTGTATCTGACTGGACACCCCATTGACGAATACCGAGACGAGCTCAAAAAGTACACAAACGTTGCCACGCTTGCGGATTTATCAGACACAGGGTTTAATAAATACGCCAAAGTTGCAGGGCTGATTATTGACATCGCAAACTTTGGCAACCGCATCGCCATCACTCTGGACGATGGCACGCGCCGCCTAGAAGTCAGCTGCTTTGGCGATAAATTCGCACGCCTACAAAACGTGGTAAAAATGGACAAAAACAAAGACACCATCATCGTCGCCAAGCTGTCGGTGCGTGAAAACGATGGGCGAATTTTTGCCAGATTACAAGACGCGACAAGCCTTGTGCAAGCGCGCCTCAAGCACTTATCCGCCATCAATCTAAAAATTCACGCCGCCGACACCGCCATTTTGCCAGAGCTGATGGCGCTATTAAAAGAGCAAATGCCGCCTGACCCCAATGAAGTCAATCTAAGCGCTGACGATGACGCAGAGTTGGAAGCCGAAGGATTTTATGCCGATTATGACAGTGAAATCGCTGCGCCCACGCCTGCCAAAATCCAAGACGGCTGCCTGCCTGTGGCACTGTATGTGTACGATGAATGCGGCATTGCGCGGCTGCGTGTCAATGAGCGTTTTCGTGCATACCCCAGCAATGACGTGGTGCGCAAACTCAAAAGCCTTGTGCCAGCAGAAAATTTGAATTTTAAATAATTCGCATTTTAAATTAAGTGTAACTTTTAAAACAAACCCAAAAAAATGACACACGCTTTATCAAATCACACCCTAACCGCATGGCTATCACGCATTCGCATTGTGATGGTCAATACCACCTTGCCTGCCAACATCGGCTCAGCGGCACGCGCCATGCACACCATGGGACTTAGTGATTTGGTGGTGGTATCGCCACGCTTGCCAGTGGACGACACCGCCACCGCCAATGCTGCAGGCGGTACAAACGTGCTTAATAATTTGCGCATTGTGGATAGCATTGATGAAGCGATTGGCGATTGTGCGCTTGTGTTTGCCGCCAGCGCACGCAGCCGCCATCTGCCAAAACCTGTCATCAGCCAAAACGCTGCTGCCGCCATGATGGCGCAGTTTTTAAAATCGCATGACAGTCGTAAAAACAGCGAAAGCAGCGAAACGCCAGATGACGCAACATTGAGCGCAACATTAAACAATGAAACGCCAAACAAGCCGCCACGCATTGCCATTTTATTTGGGCGAGAAGACCGTGGATTAACCAACGAAGAGTTGGCATTGGCAAGCCATCACATCCAAATCCCAGCCAATCCCACCTATCCTGTGCTAAACGTCGCTGCTGCCGTGCAAGTCATCGCCTCCGCCATCTATGCCAAATTTGACGAGTGCGCCCACAAAGCCCTGCCAAATACCGAGCCAGCGGACGAGCATAGCATTGCGCTTATCACACGCAGCCAGTGGGACAGCCCTGCCATCACCAAAGCCCAGCAAAGAAGCCTTGAGCAGGCGTGGATTGATGCGATGGTGAAATTGGGCTTGGCGCACGATGGTGAATTGCGTTATTTGCCTGAGCGTTTGGCACGCCTTGCCGACCGTGTGCAGCTTGATCAGCGTGAATTTGCGCTGCTGCGTTCGGTGCTTGCCAAGGTGAGTCAGCGTTTGGACTAATCATTACAATGTATTTACGTTTAACTTACAACGCACGCACAAACCGCCAAATCACACACGCAAAGCAAGCCAAATTCATCACGGTGTGGTACAATAGGCGATTTATGGGTTGATTTTTGTCAATCTGCAGCTTGAGCGGCTCAGTACTGCGCCAAGCTAACTTACTTTACTGATGATTAAAAACTTATAAACTTAATCAACCAAAATAATCAGCAAACCCACAACCCAACAGCAAAGACCTTTAAGGATAGCATTATGTCTGTCATCGCCACGCTTAAAAACCTTGCCGCCGCCATCAATGACGACCTTGATGCGGTGCTAGAGCGCGACCCTGCCGCCCGCTCCAAGGCTGAAGTGCTGATTGCCTACCCGGGCGTTCATGCACGCATTTTGCACCGCGGGGCGCACCGTCTGTGGAATGCCGACCAAAAATTTTTAGCGCGCGCTTTATCGCACGTCAGCCGTGTGGCGACAGGCATTGAAATTCACCCTGCCGCCAAAATCGGCAAGCGTCTGTTCATTGATCACGGTATGGGCGTGGTGATTGGCGAGACGGCGGAAATTGGCGATGATGTTACTTTGTATCACGGCGTAACCTTAGGCGGCGTGTCTTGGGAAAAAGGTGCAAAACGCCACCCAACCTTAGGCGATGGCGTGGTGATTGGCGCAGGCGCGAAAATCTTGGGCGGCTTTACAGTGGGCGATTATGCCAAAGTCGGCTCAAACGCTGTGGTGGTCAAGCCTGTGCCAGATCATGCCACCATGGTGGGCAGCGCTGCACGCATGATTGACAAAAAATCAAAAAACACCGAAACAGACGACAAAGCTGGCGAAAACTTGCGCGAAACGCCCGTCAAAGCCAGCGAGCCTGACAGCAGCATTCGCCTAGATTCGCCCAATGACACAAGTTTTAACGCCTACGGACTAAACCCAAACAGCCAAGACCCAGTGGCGACCAGCATTGCCGCCCTGCTTGCGCACATTCAAAAACAAGATGAGCGCATTGACACCTTGCAAGCGGCGATTTGCAAACTTGACCCAGATTTTTGTAAAAAAGAACTGCCGCCTTTATGTAAGGACGATTTGGATTTGCTAAAATCTTAATTGCGCAAGTTTACTCAAGTTTTTAGCTTTCATTCATCAATAATTAGTTTACTCATCAAATTTAAACCATTTTTACGGAAAAAACCCAGCCATGACCGACACTCAAACCACACAAGCGCAAGCCGCTGAAAAACAACGCATTTTGACAGGTATTACCACCACAGGCATTCCGCATTTGGGCAATTATGTTGGCTCAATTCGCCCTGCCATCGCCGCCGCCAATGCTGCTATTCAAGCAGGCACTGGCGATGCGTTTTTCTTTTTGGCGGATTTTCATGCGTTGATTAAATGCTTTGACCCTGACGAAGTACACCGCTCCACGCGTGCGATTGCCGCCACTTGGCTGGCGTGCGGACTTGACCCACAAGCGGTAACTTTTTATCGTCAATCAGACATCAGCGAAATTCCAGAATTATCATGGGTGCTCAGCTGCTCGTGCGCCAAGGGTCTGATGAACCGCGCCCACGCCTATAAAGCAGCGGTGGATTTGAACACTGCCAAAGAAGACACCGACCCAGACCACGGCATCAGCATGGGATTGTTCAGCTATCCTGTGCTAATGGCGGCAGACATTTTGATGTTTAACGCCACGCACGTCCCTGTGGGTAAAGACCAAGTGCAGCACATTGAGATGGCACGCGACATCGCAGGCACGTTCAATTTTAAATACAAGCCACTATTTGCCACGCCAAATGCGGTGGTTGATGAAAATATGCCGCTTTTGACAGGGCTTGACGGCCGTAAAATGAGCAAAAGCTACGGCAACACCATTCCGCTGTTTGGCGATGGCAATCCGCGCGTGGACCCTGAAAAAGCTCTGCGCAAAGCCATCATGCAAATCGTTACCAACAGCCAAGCGCCAGAAGAGCCGAAAAACCCTGACGATTGCACGATTTTTGAGATTTATAAAGCCTTTGCTACGCCTGAAGAAATCACTGCCCTTGCCGAGCGTTATCGTGCAGGCATCGGCTGGGGTGAAGCCAAAGAGATTTTATTTGAGCAAATCAACCGTGAAATCGCCCCAATGCGCGCACGCTATTTTGAGCTGATGAATAACTCAAAAGAGCTAGAAGAAATCTTGCAATTTGGCGCAAATAAAGCACGCCGCACTGCCGCCAAGCAGTTGGATAAAGTGCGCCGCGCTGTGGGTATTAAGCCGCTTGCCAAGCTAAAATAATCTGTATGCCAAATACCGCCACTAAACCATCAGACGCACCAACCACAGACGCAGCCGCTTTTTCGCCTGCGTCTGATACAGGCGTGCGCATTTTTGATACGCCTGTCGAAAGCCTGCCTGATGACTTATACATTCCGCCGCAGGCTTTTGCCATTTGGCTGGAGCAATTTGCAGGGCCGCTGGATTTTTTGCTGTATTTGGTAAAAAAGAATAATTTTGATTTGACCGAGACGGCAATTTTACCCATCACCGAGCAATATTTGCGCTACATTGGCGATTTGGACGAAGCGTACTTTGAGCTGGCGGGCGATTATTTGCTGATGGCAAGCACTTTGATTGCCATTAAAAGTGAGCTGCTGTTGCCACATTCACCGCTGGATAATGAAGAAATCAGCCCAAAAGCCAAGCTGATTCGCAGGCTGGAAGAGTACGCCCAAATCAAAGAAGCTGCCCATAGACTCGACAAGCTGATTCGCCTTGAGCGTGATGTGTTTTTGGCGTTTACCAGCTTGCCAAGCGTGGAAGCCATGCGTGCTGAGCTACCCAAATACTCGCCAGAAATTTTGGTGAACAGCCTAGTTACCATGCAAATCAAGCCAGATTATCAAATGCACACGGTGAACATTGACCATGTGCCGCTGCCTGAGCGCATTGCCAAAATCAGCCGTGAGCTTTCCCAAAAAGGCGTGGCGACTTTTGCCGAGCTTTTGGATAAATCGCAAGGCAAACTTGGCGTGGTGGTGAGTTTTGTGGCAGTGCTGGAGCTGATCAAGCGTGGCTTGGTGGGATTTGATGACGATCCAAGTGCGGATTTTGACGATGAAAGCAGCGAGCATTACGCCTTACAAAACCCAAATCGCACGCACAACAAAAACCAGCTGCCCACCACCAATCACGCAGGCTATGACATGGCAAGCCAAAAATTACACTGGCTGCACTAAATTTACCAAACCGCACAACCCAACCGACAAAAACCATCATGGCAACAACCCACGAAGCTGCTAACAACTCTAGCAATCAAACCAGTAATGAAACTATCAACGAAACCGTAAGCCACATCGCCAGCAAAACCATCGGCAGTGCTGACAATGAAACGCTTGGCGCAAACATCAGCGAAAGCACGCTCACCATCAGCGAAGATGAGCGTCAAGCCCTGCTGGATTCGCACGCCACGGCAGAAGCCTTGAGCCGCTACATTGAAGTGCTGCTGCACGCCAGCGAAACACCACTGACCGACCAAGACCTAAAAAAGCACCTTTCTATGAGCAGTGATGAGCTGCAAATGGCGCTGATTATCCTGCAAGAACGCCTAAGCAGTAGCGTGCTGACCCTTGGCAAGACCGCCAGCGGCTACCGCCTGCAAATCAAAGACAGCTACTCACGGCTGATTCAGCAAATTTTCCCTGAACGCCTAGAAAGCCTAAGCCAAGCCCTGCTTGAGACGCTCAGCGTGATTGCTTATAAGCAGCCTGTAACGCGCGCAGACATCGAGCAAGTGCGCGGCGTAACGGTGTCTAGCAATATCTTGCGCCAGCTGTTTGATAAGGGCTGGATTATGGAAAAAGGTCATAAAGACACCATCGGCAAGCCTGCGCTGCTGCATACCACGCCTGCATTTTTGGACGCGTTTGGCTTATCCAGCTTAGAAGAACTGCCTGAGCTGCCCGACCTTGAGCAGCTTAAGCCGTTGGGGTGAAATTTAGCGATTAAGCCAAAGCAAGGGTTTTAAATGTGAAGCGCAGAGGAGTGTGCGAGCTATTAGATAGTAGCTGTTCTCGTCAAAGACTTCTTGTCTAGGTTAAAAATAATTACGTGAAAAAGCGAATTGAGAGAATTGAGGGCTGGTAGTTTTTTGCCTGCTCGGTCACGCAGCGGTTCTCTTTCCACAGCCTTGCGACAGTCTGTAGGGGCTGTGTAAGCGTCAAGTGAGTAGTAATACCCATCATCACACTCATCATCAACAACCAACCTAATATCACGGTCATAAGAAGGATCTTCTTCAGTAAAGTCCTTAATCACTGAAGGAAATTGACGGCTTACCTTGTACATATCCGCTTCGCGAGAGAAGATGATCTCACCGTAGGACACTTGCTGATCAACAAATTCAATCATTTCAATTGGCACGCCATAAGCGGTGGCATTTTTTAGATGAAGAGTCAACATGTGAAAGCCACCGTCAGTCTCTGAAGGGTCGTCCTCTTGCCGTTCTTCCACTCTCACAATACTTGCCCTTTGCGCTGGTGTCATGAGCTTCAGCATGTTTGTTCTGTAAGAATCATTAGGATTATAGTCATAATCACACTCCTTGGTGTCTATCACATAGCAATTAACATATTCTGTAAAATCCACCGCATCGCTGGTGTTTTGATTGGTTGAATAAGTATAAGTCTGTAGACCCTTGGCGATTTCTTGTTTGACAACTTGCGAAAATTCCTTGCCCATTTGCTCCATACTGGCACAGCCTGCCACCAATAAAGACGATGCCATCGCCGCCAAACATAATTTTTTCATTTTCGTCACCTGTTTATTTAGTTAAATCTTATTTGGTTAAATAAAGTTACAATAAAACAACAATCATTCTACAAAAAAGCCCAGCGATATTCAATAGTTTTGCGTTTTTTCTAATTAGCAATAAACCACCAAACCAAAACCCCTTAAACACCCCACACTTTTTTATCGCTTTGTGCTGCATTGTGTGCTATAATTATCGGTTTTTAACATTGTGAAATGTCAATTTCCCAGCAGACAGGACTTATCATGACCGAACATCTCACCGATTTGACCGAACAATCCGCCCCATCAAGCCAGCCAGAAGGCGATAAACTACAAAAACTGCTTGCCAGAGCAGGACTTGGCTCACGCCGCCAGCTTGAAGAAGTCATTAAAGCAGGACGTGTCTCCATCAATGGTGCCATCGCAAGCCTTGGCGACCGTGCCAATCACCGTGATGAAATCCGCATTGACGGACGCTTGGTACGCCTAAAAGCCGAGCGTGATACGCGCCGCCGTGTGCTGTGCTATTATAAACCAGAAGGCGAAATCTGCTCAGCTTCTGACCCTGAAGGTCGCCCTACGGTGTTTGACCGCTTGCCGAAGCTGACGGGCGATCGCTGGGTGATGGTTGGCCGCTTAGACATCAACTCATCTGGGCTGCTGCTATTCACCAACGATGGCGAGCTTGCGCACCGTCTGATGCACCCATCAAGCGAAGTGGTGCGTGAATATGCCGTGCGTGTGCTTGGCGAAGTTACCCCAGAAATCGCCCAAAATCTGACCACAGGCGTTGAGTTAGAAGACGGCACTGCCAAGTTTGACGACATCAAAGAAGGTGGCGGTGCAGGCGTGAATAAATGGTATCACGTTACCATCAAAGAAGGCCGCAAGCGTGAAGTGCGCCGTATGTTTGAATCCCAAGAACTCAAAGTCTCACGTCTGATTCGCACACGCTATGGCACGGTGATTTTGCCAAAAGAGCTGCGCACTGGCCGCTTTATTGAGCTGGATGCCAAAGACATCGGCAAGCTCGTTGAAAGCGTGGGCTTGCGTCAGCGTGTCGGTACAGGGCTTACCAATGCCGCCAAAGAAAAGCAATCTCGCATTCATAAAAAGCCGCTAAAAGCCGCACGCCAAAGCCGAGCTGGAAAAGGCACAAACGAACGCAACGACAAACGCAGCCACGCTAAGTCTAATAAGCTAAAAACAGCGAAGTTTTATCCTGTATAATTTTTGCCCTGTATGAATTGCTGATACTATCCACAGTGCGTCAAACTGGCGTGCTGTGGTTTGGTTTTTTAAATTCGCCATGTACTCACGATTGACGGCTTCATCGGTTGCTAATTGACAATTTCAACAAACTTTCAAGCATTTTTGCAATAAAGCCCGTTTATTCACTAGGCAAGAGACAAAAGCGGTGCTATAATCAAGGTTTTTCTGACGAAACCGCCAGATAAATTTAGCCCAACCAGCATTAAAACCTATTTTTTGGATTAAATTATGAGCGTACGCCACTTTCTTACTCTGATGGATTTAAGCAAAGACGAATTGCAGTCTTTGATTCGCCGTGCTTGCGAACTAAAAGCCATGCAGCGACGTGGCGAAATTTACCGTCCATTTGTGGGGCGCACGCTTGCCATGATTTTTGAAAAATCCAGCACTCGCACCCGTGTGTCTTTTGAAACGGGCATGGGACAGTTCGGCGGTCAAGCGCTGTTTTTGTCGCCAAACGATACACAGCTTGGACGTGGCGAGCCGATTGAAGACAGCGCGCGTGTCATCAGCAGCATGACCGACATCGTGATGATTCGCACCTTTTCGCACGCCAAAGTGGAGACTTTTGCCAAATATTCCAGCGTGCCAGTCATCAATGCTTTGACGGACGACTTTCACCCTTGCCAGCTTTTGGCGGATATGCAGACCTTTTATGAGCATCGTGGCAGCATCGAAGGCAAAACTGTGGTATGGGTGGGCGATGGCAATAATATGTGCCATTCGTACATGATTGCTGCGCACCAGTTTGGCTTTAATTTGGTGGTTGCTGCGCCTGATGGCTATAAGCCAAATGCCGAGCTTTTGGCAAAATACGCCCATTGCACACGCTTAGTTGATGACCCAAAACAAGCGGTAAAAGGCGCGCATTTGGTGGTAACGGACGTGTGGGCAAGCATGGGGCAAGAAGCCGAGCAAGCCAAGCGTGAAAAAGACTTTGCCGATTATCAAGTGAATGCCGAGCTTTTGGATTTGGCGCAAGAAGACGTGCTGTTCATGCACTGCTTGCCTGCGCACCGCGGCGAAGAAATCAGCGAAGATTTGCTGGACGACCCACGTTCGGTGGTGTGGGACGAAGCCGAAAACCGCTTGCACGCCCAAAAGGCTTTGATGGAGTTTTTATTAAAAGACAAAATCAAACTGTAATCCACATTTTCAAATGCAGCCCAATCTGGCATGACGCTTGATTGGGCTGTTTTTTGGGCTGTTTTTATGACTGTATCACTTTAAAACTTGCCACACCAAAGCGCAAGCAACGTCTTACAAAGCCGATACACACATTCACAAATGAATGTTTTATAATAAGTGCGAATGGCAATATGCGCCATGTTGTCAAGCACGGCAAATACAGCGCACCGCCACGACAACACATAACAAATCATTAAAAAGGAAAAATTATGAACATCAAACACGCCCTAGCAGCCGCTGCCGCCCTAAGCCTTGCCACGCCTGCCTTTGCCGAATATGACCGTATCAGCTTTGAAAGCGAAGTGAGCCAAGAAGTTGCCAATGATGAAATGCGCGCCACTTTGGTGAAAACCGCCCAAGCGGACAACGCCCAAGACATCGCTAAAATTCTCAATCGCACCATCAACGAAGCGCTAAAAATCGCCAAAAAATACCCAGATGTGCAAGTCAGCACAGGCCGCCAAAGCACTTATCTACGCTATGCGGATAACAGCAGCACGAAAATTGTTGGCTTTACAGGCAGTGCATCGCTTGAGTTAAAAAGCCAAGATTTCAGCGCTGCCAGTCAGCTGATGGCGGATTTGCAAGCCTTGATGGTTACAGAAAACCTAAACTTTGGCGTGTCTGAAGCCACGCGTGCCACCGCCCAAAAACAGCTGGCGCATGAAGCCGCCAAACGTTTTCAAAGCGATGCGCTTGCCATTAGCCACTCTTTTGGCGCACAAAACTACAAAATCGTCAATGTGCAGCTAAACAGCAACCGCTACAGCGTTGCGCCGATGATGTACTCTGCCAAGCTGCGTGATGCAAGTGGCGGCATTGAAGCGCAAAACATGGAAGCAGGCAGCAGCAAGCTGAGCTATTCTGCCAACGGCACGATTGAATTGGTGCGCTGATTGCCCTACTGACTGCTTATTACCGTCAATTTGCCGTCAAACGCACTGCAAGTCAAACGCACTGCAAGTCAAACGTACATCGTGTGAATAAGTTTTGACAAATCGGTGTTTTGGCGGTAAAGTGAGCGCTTAGATTGATTCACTTGATAAAATCAATAATTTTTAAAATTAGATTTTAGAATTAGACAATGATAAACGGTAGTTTTATGAACGCTTTTCACCTAATCACCAAAACTCGTAAAACCGCACTTGCTGCTGCCTTGCTGGCGATTTTTGCCGTGCCAGCCGCCGCCCAAGACGACATCGCAGACGCGGCGCAAGACGTTTTGCAAACCGATGGCGATATTGTGGGCGGTGAAGTGGTTGTGCCAGAGACAGCCGCCGACACCAGCGCAATCAACAGCATTGAAAAAGACGGCAAACGCCACACCACGCTGAATTTATCGGAGTACGCCAAAGCCGTCAATGAAGCGCAGTGGTCGCCAAATATGAAAGTCAATACCGCCATGACGGTGAAATTGCAAGCACTTTTGGATTGGAATCACGCATCGCCCGGCCCGATTGATGGCGGCTGGGGCATGAACAGCAAAAAAGCACTCATCAATTTCCAAAGCACTCATCAATTTCCAGCGCATTCGTGGGCTTGAAGAAACAGGTAAAATGAACGAAGCCACTTGGGCGGAGCTTATCAAAAATATCCCTGCCAATCAGCCTGTGCTGGTGTCTTATACGCTGACCCAAGACGATGTCAAAGGCCCATTTAAGGCGTTGCCAAGTGGCGCGGCAGAACGCTCCAAATTAAAAGCACTCAGCTATGAAAGCGTGGAAGAAATGCTGGGCGAGCGCTTTCATATGAGTGTGGCGTACATCAAAAAACTTAATCCAAATAAACGCTTTGTCGCAGGCGAAACCATCACGGTGATTAACACTGGCGAGCCGCTCAAAGAGCAAATCACGCGTGTGATTGCCGATAAAAACGACAAAATCTTATACGCTTATAATGGCGATAAGCTGGTGGCAACCTACCCAACCACCATCGGCAGCATTGCCACCGCCACGCCAAGCGGTAAATTTAAAGTCATCAATAACGTAAAAATGCCGACTTATAAAGCTACGGTGAACCGTGGCGAAGAAAATCAAAAACATTATTTCTTACCACCCGGCCCAAACAGCCCTGTGGGCGTGGTGTGGATTGGGCTAAACAAGCCAAGCTACGGCATTCACGGCTCGCCTGTGCCTGAAGGCATCAGTCGTCAGCAGTCGCTTGGCTGTATTCGCCTGACCAACTGGGACGTTCTGGAAGTTCACGCTAACATCAAAAATGGCGCAACCGTAGAAATTCGCTGAGTGGAAAATCCGCTGATTGGCATTTCACGATTGTGATTGATAAAACACCCCAAAGGCTTAGCTTTTGGGGTGTTTTTTTGAAATGTTTTATTGCTTAACAAAGCGGTGATAACCCATCACTCCGCTTTTGTGTTATTAACGCTATTACCAAAATAATGCAGCAATTCACTGCACTTATCAAGGCGCGCTTGCACGTCCATCTCTGCCTTGCTGATGAATTTTAGCCCTGTTGCGCCATTCATGCGATAACTGCCGTGCTTGTCATCGCCGCTTTGAATCAGGCGAATGATTGCCATGCCGTCCACAGGCGTGTCTGGTTTAAATTCAAAGCTGATGCCGTGCGCCGCTGCGTCAATCTTGGTAATGCCAAGTGTGTGCGCCTTGATACGCAGGCGATGCACGCTAAATAGGTTTTGCGTGGCGGCTGGCAGCGCACCAAAGCGGTCAATCATCTCAGTGCGAATGTCGTTTAATTCTGGCACATCTTCTGCGGTGCTGATGCGCTTATAAAACAGCAAACGCTCCGCCACATCGCCCAGATAGTCATTGGGAATCAAGGCAGACGCATGGATATTGATGTCGCTCACCAAATCAAGTGGCGTGGTAAGACTTGGCGTTTTACCCGCCTTAATCGCTTTGGTCGCACGCGTCAGCATATCCATATACAGCCCAAAACCGATGGTCTGCATATTGCCTGACTGTTCCTTGCCCAAGATTTCGCCTGCACCACGAATTTCCAAATCTTCGCTGGCAAGCATAAATCCTGCGCCTAGAGTGTTGGCACGGGTGATGGCGTCAAGGCGTTTTTTGGCGTCTGCCGTCAAGCCCTTGATGGACGGCACCAAAAGATAACAGTACGCCTGATGATGGCTGCGCCCCACTCGCCCACGCAACTGATGCAGCTGCGCTAGGCCGAATTTATCCGCACGATTGATGATGATGGTGTTGGCATTTGGCACGTCAATGCCTGTCTCAATGATGGTGCTGGCAATCAGTACGTTGGTTTTTTTGTGGTAAAAATCACTCATCACCGCCGACAGCTCACGCTCGTGCATTTGCCCATGCGCCACGCCCACGCGCGCTTCTACCACCAGCTCTTGCAAGGTTTGCGCCATCGCTTCAATGCTTGCCACGTCATTGTGCAAAAAGTACACCTGTCCACCACGCAAAATCTCACGCAAAATCGCTTCTTTGATGATTTCGTCCGACTTTGGCGCAACAAAGGTTTTAATCGCAAGGCGGCGTGCTGGCGGCGTGGCAATGATAGAAATGTCCTGCATACCAGACAGCGCCATATTCAGCGTGCGTGGAATAGGCGTGGCGGTCATGGATAAGCTGTCCACATCTGATTGCATGGCTTTGATTTTTTCTTTGTGGCGCACGCCAAAGCGGTGCTCTTCGTCAATAATCATCAGCCCCAGCTGCTTAAATTTCACGTCATTTTGTAGTAATTTATGCGTACCGATGACGATGTCCACCTTGCCGTCCGCCAAATCCGCCAGCACGCCATCTTGCGCCTTTTTACTGGCAAATCTTGACAAGCTCTCAATGCGCACCGGCCAATCAGCAAAACGGCTTCTAAAGCTATCTTCGTGCTGCCCAGCCAGCAGCGTGGTCGGCACCAGCACCGCCACTTGATAGCCTGCTTGCACCGCCACAAAAGCCGCACGCATGGCGACTTCGGTCTTGCCAAAGCCCACATCGCCACAAATCAGCCGATCCATCGGTTTATTTTGCTTCATATCATTCAGCACGCTTTCAATGGCAAGCGCTTGGTCGATGGTTTCTTCAAAGGCAAACTGACTGGCGAACAGTTCATAATTTGCCGTCTCCACCGTAAAGCTGATGCCCTGCTTGGCGTTACGTCTGGCTTGCACGTTGAGCAATTCTGCCGCCACATCATAAATCTGCGTCAGCGTTTTTTGCTTGGCTTTATCCCACTTGCCGCTGCCGATTTTAGACAGCTGCACCGCTTCGCTGTCCGTACCGCTGTAGCGCCCAATCAGCGCAAGATTGGTAATCGGTACATAAATGCTGGCGTCATCGGCATAAGTCAGATGGATAAATTCCTGCTCGCCATCGCCCACGTCCAGCACCACCAGCCCGCAATAACGCCCAATGCCATGCTCAATATGCACCACTAGACTGCCTTCGGTCAGCTCGGTTACAGATTTGACCAAAAACGTCTGCGACACGCTGGATTGTCGGCGGCGACGTGTTTGTAAGACTTGTCTGCCAAAAATTTGCGTTTCGCTAATCACGCACAGATTTTGCCCATCATCGCTCGTCAAGTGCAAACCACGCTCAATTGGTGCGATGGTTAGGGCGATTTTATCTTGTGTGAATTCTGATGATTGTTCATAAAATTCAGCAAAATTTGCCACCAGCGCCACGTCAATTTTACCCTTGAGCAGCTCAAGTATAATCTCGCGCCGCCCTGCCGTCTCCGCCACCAAAAGCACAGGTGCGCCACTTTTTTGGATAAAATTAAGCAATGCTTCCAGCGGCTCTGGCTTGTTATGATTGATGGGTAGCGCAGGCGGTGTGTGGCTTTTGGCATTGAGTGCAGGCAATGTTTTGGCTTGCTCTGTTTTGGCTAGCTCATCGCAAGCCGCACCATCTTGCTTGATAAAACTTGCGCGCGGATACGGTTTTAGCTGCTGAAAAAATTCGTTGCTTGGCAAGTACAAATAATCAGGCGGTACGATGGGCGAATCTTTGTCGTGATTACGATTGTCAAAGCGTGCCACCACTTGCGACCAAAATTCTTGGTGAAATTCTGCCAACTTATCATCACAAACCACCAGCGTATTTGTCGGCAAATATGCGAACAAAGAACCAGTCGCAAGCCATTCATCAAACTCAAAAAACAGCGGCGTATAATACTCTATCCCTGCTGGCACAATACCTGACATCACATCGTTGTACAGCTCAAATTTGCGTGCAGACGCATTGGGAAACAGCCTTGCAAAATTTTGGCGAAACAGCTCTTTAGCTTCGTCCAGCGCAAATTCTTGGGCGGGCAAAATACTAAATTTGCTCACCTTTGCTTTCTTTGGCAGTTGGCTTAGCAGCAAAGTATTTTTGCCAGCCAAAGCGTCTTTTTTTAGCGTGTCCAAGTCTTCATCAGCAAGCGTGCGCTGCGTTTCTGGATTGAAAAACTTAATGCTTTCAATCTCATCGTCAAACAAATCAATACGAAACGGCAACGCCTGCCCCATCGCAAAAATATCCACCACGCTGCCACGCACGGCAAATTCACCCGGCTCAAAGACGTTTTCGGCAGATTTATAGCCTGCTTTGGTCAGTCGTTGGCGTGTGGCTTCAATGTCAAAAGTTGCGCCCACCGCCAAATCAAAATGCCGCCCCAGCAAAAACGCAGGCGGCACCACACGCTGCATCAGCGTCTGCACACTCACCAAAAGCACGCCGCTGTTTGGCATATCGCTCAGCAAGCTAATGCGCTCAGAAATGATGTCTTGATGTACCGACAGCTTGTCATACACCAGCGTTTCATAATCGGCAAACACGCGCGCCGACACACCAAAAAAATCAAGCTCAGTGTCCAGCTGATTCAGCTCATTTTGATCGGCGGTGATGACAAGCAAGAGCGTATCAGGATTTTGCTTGGCATAATTGGCAAGCCAAAAGGATTTGCCAAGTCCATGCACAGGTGCAAAGGTGGTGATGTGGTTGGGTTTTTGTTTTGGTGCAGTGATAGAAATGTTCATGCGGTATGTTTGGTATTTATTATTTGTATGTATTTTAAAATGACAATGTATTTACAAAATAAGTACGAAAAATTGTGAGAAATCATCAAGTGGTATTTGTTAAAATCTATAAACCGACAAATCAGCAAGCTGGCAAATTGTTATAGTTACCACGCTGACAATTTACTGCGCCACGCACGGCATTTGGCGGCAATGGTATCGCTGCTGTGGCTCATGATGTCGGCAGTTACGGCAATGTATTCAATCGGCACGTCCGCCAGCTCATCACGAATATAACCGACATTATCCAGCGTGATACCACCAATCAAACACAGCGGAAAATTCACATCAATCGTCTTTTTGATGGTGGCGGTCGGTACGATGGTGGCTTTGGGTTTGGTGATGGACGCAAACATCGTCCCCATCGCGCCATAAGTTGCGCCTTCACGCTTGGCTTCTTTAAACAGCGCCATATCAGAGTGGCAAGTACGCCCAATGATGACGTCGTCGCCCAAAATCTCGCGCGCCACACGCACGCTGCCATCACGCTGTCCCAAATGCAGCCCTGTGCTAAAATGCGACGCCAGCTCCAAATCATCGTTCATCACCACGTCCACGCCGTATTCACTGGCAAGACTGACAAGCAGTTCAGCTTCTTGGTATACTGTCGCCAAATCGTACTGCTGCAAGGTACTTTTACGGCGAATTTGCAGCACTGACACCACGCCCGTATCCAGCGCACGCTCCAATTTATCCAGCAAAGTGCTGATTTCATCGTCATTGGTAAGCAGGTATAATTTTGGTGCGCTGATTTTTGCTGCGGTGGTTTTGGTGGTTGGGTTTGTCATGGCGGTTTTGCTGGTTTTGGCTTAGGGATTTAAGTGTTGCTTGATTGACGGTTTGATTGCTTGATTAGGCTTGATGATTGATTGAGCGAAGTTTAATCGCTCCAAGCTCAACCAAGTCAAGTTTAGCCAAGCCAAACACAGCTTGCATTATATCGCCAATCTGCCAAAATGCCAACCCATGCCGCCTTGCCCAAATAAACCACTCAATCACGACTGAAATTTTTACCCAAATCTACCATCAGCCATCACCAAAGCTGTCATTAAAAGTAAAAGTCGCCGCCAAAAACAAAACCGCCCAATAAAATAGGCGGTTTTTGCGTTTACAGCTTTCATATCGGTTATCAGTTGCGATAAGCCAGCTGAGTTAGGATATTTTCAGCGTCTGCCCAACGGTTGTTTGATGCGCTTGCACCCAGCAGTACCACGATGGCAGGACGGTTATTGACGTGCGTTTCCATCACCACGCAGTAGCCTGCTTCTCGGATGTAGCCTGTTTTTGACACGCCAATCGGATGACCGCCTGCACGCACCAAACGGCTGGTGTTTGCCATTTTCAAGGTGCGATCGCCTGTGTTGTAATTGGTAACGTAAAAATCGTAGCTCGGCGCAGTTGAGAAATTACGCACGGTTTGATAGCGTGGATTGCTGTTTACCGCACGCATCATCTTAATCAAATCGCTGGCAGATGAGACGTTGCGCGGGTCAAGTCCTGATGAATCTGCAAAAGACGTTTGGTACATGCCTAGGCTGCGTGCTTTTTCATTCATGGCAGCAATGAAAGCATCATAGCCACCCGGATAAGTACGCGCCAACGCCTTAGCCGCAGGGTTTTCTGATTTCATCAGCATCATCAGCGTAAATTCAGAGCGGCTCAAGCGGTCGCCAGCGCGCAAATTGGTGCTGGCACGTTTTGCGCCCACCAAATCCGATGGAATGATGGTGATTTCTTCACGCATATCAAGCTCAGCATCCATGATGACCATTGCCGTCATCACTTTACTCACCGAAGCGATGGAGCGCTGTGCGTCAATGTTTTTTTCGTAAATCAGATTGCCCGTTTGCAAATCCACCACTGCCACCGCTGATGAATTGGTGGTTACCGCCAAGCGATCAAACTCGTTGGCATTGCGCACATACGCACTTTGCGTGGCGAAATTTGATGGAGTGGTGGTTGTGGTTGTGTTTACTTGGCTGGCGGGAACAATGCTCTTAGTTTGAGTGATTGTGGTGCTGGCAGGTGGCGTTGGCGCTTCGTAAGATACAGGCTGAAAAGGCTCTGATTGTGGCGCATACGCACCAAATTGCTGAGTGGTCTGCTGCACATGCACGACAGCTGGCTGCACTTGTGGTGCTGGCTGCGGTGCTTGGCGCACGGTAATGGTTCTTTGCTGGCTTTTATCCACCATAAATGCGTGCGCAGACGTGCTCATCAAAGTTGCAGCCATCGCTGCGCACAAAGATACGCGCTGAGTCAATTTGGTTTGTTTCATAAAAATCTCCGAAGGCGGCTGTGCCACCAGTCATAAGTTTGCAAAAGCATCGATTTATTTGCTTTACCCAAGACAACCCTGTCATCTCGCTCAGATTGGCAAGCGAAACTTAAAATACACGGGCTGTTTTATGGATAAATTTATAATGATGTTTTGATGACTTTTGCTTCACCAAGTGAGTATATTATAGCACAAAAGCTGCGATAAATCACTGATAAACGATGGATTTTAGCCGTTAATTACCTGTAATTGCAATTTTTCAGCCGCTTGCACCGCTTCACGCTTGGCGATTTGCTGCGCCCAGCGAATCACGTTTGGGTAATCTTGCACGCTTAGAAATTGAGCGGCGTTATAGTTTTCGCTCACATACAGCTTGCCAAGCACCAGCCAGCCATACCAAGGGTAAATCGCCATGTCCGCCACGCCATACTCGCCCGCCATGTATTCATGCGTTGCCAAATGCTGATTTAGCACGTCCAGCTGGCGTTTGGTTTCCATGGCATAGCGGTTGATGGCGTATTCAATCGGCTCTGGCGCATAGGCATAAAAATGCCCAAAACCACCGCCCAAAAACGGCACAGAACCCATCTGCCACATCAGCCACGAATACACGCTCGCTTGCTCGGCTGGCGCGCTTGGCATGAATTTGCCGTATTTTTGCGCCAAATACAGCAAAATCGCCCCACTTTCAAAAACTGATACAGGCGTATCATTACTATAATCCACAAGCGCAGGGATTTTTGAGTTGGGATTGATTGCCACAAAATCAGAGCCGAACTGATCGCCTGCTAAGATGTCAATTTTAAACGCATCAAAGTCAAGTAAACCAAGCGCTCTAAGCTCTTCAAGAATGATGTTCACCTTGACACCGTTTGGTGTATTTAGGCTGTAAAGTTGGTATGGTTTATCGCCTTTTGGCAAGGTTTGCTCGTGGCGTGCGCCTGCCGTTGGGCGATTGGTGCTGCCAAATTTGCCGCCCATTTTGGCTTGAATGTCGGCATAATTCCAAACGGCTGGTGGCGTGTAACTCATTTTATTCCCCTTGATTTTTGGTGTTTTTTAAATTTTCAATGGCAATTTGTCATTAACAAATTATCTGCATTAAATTGCATTTAAAACGGCTGTGCTGGCAAACATTAAAGACGGCAAGACAAAAACCTATGCAGACAAATCTTTATTTTTAATCCAAACCACCCAAGTTTTTGTAAATGAAATTAACCAGTTAAGCTTTGCTTTGCTCACCTTATTCATTTAAAGACGTGTGCAAAGATGTTCGTTTTCATGAACGTCTGAGTTAATGTCGGTGGTCAAACGCTTGGCGTAGCGAAAATGGTTTTTATCCAAAAAGACGATGGCGCGCTTATCATTTGCCATTGTGTTGGCATAAGAATGCTGATAAGACAGCAATGCATTGGTGTCTTTAATACTTTGATTGATGGTGTGATTAAATACTTCATAAGAGGTGATGGTCGGCATAGGAAAATACAAAAAACCATCATCAAGCTGCCATTTAGCATGTCCAGTAGTTTGGTGGGTGGCCGCCAAAGTGCCGTTATGGAAGAACTTGCCCACGCTTTGAAATGCCGTATCGCCATCTGCTGTCAGATCGTAAAATGCCTTTGCTTCAATGACGATGCCGTTGTCCAAATAACGCTTGGTGCTGTCGCATTCCCATGAACCAACCACGTCAGTATTATTAAAAGCGTAATTGGCGGTAGCGGCATTTGCCAGAAGCAGTATAGGGGCAGCCAGTAAAAATTTGCGCATATTTTATCTCCAAAAGCATGTTTAAGAGTTTTCTTGAGCTTTCGTTTTTGATATATAAAAGATTTTAAAACTTACAAAGCCTTAGAATAAACCACACAGTTATCCAAACCATAATAGCAACAAAAAAGGCGGCATGCACCACCTTTTTTGTTTATTTTTGTTGTAAAAACTCACGATTAAATCATAGCAAGATTTTGCGTGGGTCAGCAAGCAACTTGGCGATATAACGTGTGAACACCGCAGCGTCCGCACCGTTAATCACACGATGGTCATAAGACAACGACAATGGCAACATCAAGCATGGCTCAAATTCTTTGCCGTTCCAGCGTGGCTGGAAGGTAGATTCTGAAATGCCCAAAATCGCCACTTGTGGGTGGTTGACCAGCGGCGTAAAGTAAGTGCCGCCCATGTTGCCTTGACTTGAAATGGTGAAAGACGCACCTTGCAAGTCTTTAGCAGCCAGCTTCTTATCGCGTGCTTTTTTGGCAAGTTCGCCAATTTCAATGGCAAGCTGCTTAATGCCTTTGTCTTGCGCATTGCGAATCACTGGCACAATCAAGCCTTCTTCAGTCGCCACGGCAATACCCATATTCACCGACTTGCGTACGATGATTTGCGTGTTGTCGTCTGACAGATGGCTGTTGAACTTCGGGTGCTGCGTCAAGGCATACGCCACCGCTTTTACGATGAATGCTAAAATCGTCAGACCAATGCCCTGCGCCTTAAACTCGCCTTTTAGCTCGCCACGCAGATTTTCGGTGTCGGTAATGTCTGCCAAATCAAACTGCGTAACTTGTGGCAAATAAGTATTCAAGTTCAACTGTGGAATTGACACTTTTTGTAGGCGTGTCAAGTCTTGAACTTCAATCTCACCCCAAATTTCTTTGTTTGACATATCAGGCAGCGGCGGCAAACCAGAGCGTGCAGCAGCGGCAATTGGCGCAGCAGCAGGCTTGTCAATATTTGTCATCACCGACTTCACATAGCCGAACAAATCTTCTTTTAGGATACGTCCGTGCGCTGCAGTACCTGTTACACGGCTGATGTCCACGCCAAGCTCACGCGCCAATTTGCGCACTGCAGGACCTGCATGAGCGTCTTTGGCACGCTTATTCACTTCCGCTTCTGGCAGTTTAGCAGTGGCAGGTGCTGGTGCGCTAGGCTTGGCAGCTGGCTGTGCGGCTGGCGCTGGGCTTGCTGGCGTTTCTGCTTTTGGCGCAGCTTGTGGTGCTGGTGCAGCAGATGCAGAAGCAATCACAATGAACGCTTGACCGTTTGCCACGCTGTCGCCAGCTTTTAGCAAGACTTTTTCAACCTTGCCTGTGGCAGGTGCTGGCACTTCTACAGACGCTTTGTCTGATTCCACCAAAAGTAGCGACTGACCTTCAGTTACCTCATCGCCCACGTTTACCATCACTTCGGCAACTTCTGCGCTGTCCACACCCAAATCAGGCAGGTTATAAGTTTGGCTACCGCCTGCTTGTGCCGGTGCAGCAGCTTGCGCTTGTGGCTGAGTTTCTGCTTGAGCTTGCGGTGCTGATTGTGGCGCAGCTGGTGCTGGCGCGGCAGATTCATCGCCAGCAATCACAATAAAGTCCTGACCGTTTGCCACGCTGTCGCCAGCATTAACAAGAAGCTTTTCAACTTTACCTGCCACTGGCGCAGGCACTTCCACCGAAGCCTTATCAGACTCCACCAAAAGCAGCGGCTGATCTTTTTCTACCGTATCGCCCACATTTACCATGATTTCGGCAACGGTTGCGCTGTCCACGCCCAAATCAGGCAAGGCGTGGGTTTGGCTTGCGCCTGCTGCTACCGCTGGTGCAGGGCTTGCTTCTTGGGCAACTGGCGCAGCAGTTTCGGCAGGTTTTACTTCTTCTTGGGCTGGTGCAGCGGCAGGTGCGGCGCTGTCAATGCTGATTAGCGCACTGCCTTCACTGACTTGATCGCCCACGTTTACCAAAATCGCGCTCACCACGCCACTTGCGCCAGCAGGAATTTCTACAGATGCTTTGTCTGACTCTACCAGCACGATGTTGTCGTTTTCGCTGACGGTATCGCCAACTTTCACCAAAATTTCAGCAACTTCGGCACTGTCTACACCCAAATCTGGGGCTTTAATTTCCATGATTTTCTCCTAAATTTGGGTTAGTCTTCGTCAATCAATTCTGGCACTGGTTTTGGATCGGTGCTTACCGATGCAGGCGGTGCATCTGGGAAGTGGTCAAAGTGTGGTTGTGGCTGCCACGCTGGTGCTTGGCTTGCGTCCACGCCCAATTTACCAATCGCTTCTTCTACCACGCTTAGTGCCACTTCGCCTTGGTCGGCAAGTTTTTTCAAGGTAGCAATCACGATATGCGCTGCGTCCACATGGAAGAAGCTGCGTAGGTTTTGGCGCGTGTCTGAGCGACCAAAGCCATCAGTACCTAGCGTAGTGTACGCACGACCAGCTGGTAGCCAGCCACGGATTTGCTCTGAATAGTTGCGCATATAGTCAGTTGCTGCAACCACGATACCTTCATGACCTGCCAACTGCTCGGTTACCCACGGAGTCTTAGCTTCGTCTGTTGGGTGTAGGCGGTTGTAGTCGTCGCACGCCATGCCATCACGAGTCAGCTCGTTGAAGCTGGTTACACTCCATACGTTTGCCTTGATGCCGTAGTCGTCTGCCAAAATGCGTGCTGCTTTTTGTACTTCACGCAAGATTACGCCCGAACCCAGCAGCTGTACTTGGCTTGAGCCGTTGTCTTCTAGCAGGTACATACCGCGCTTGATGCCCTCTTCTACACCAGCTGGCATTGCAGGTTGGTCGTAGTTTTCGTTCATCAAGGTGATGTAGTAGTACACACGCTCGCCTTCGCCATACATACGGCGCATACCGTCATGCATGATGACCGCCAATTCATAGCCGAAGCATGGGTCATAAGTTACGCAGTTTGGTACGGTGCCAAATAGGATATGGCTGTGGCCGTCTTGGTGCTGCAAGCCTTCGCCGTTTAGTGTGGTGCGGCCTGCGGTTGCGCCAAACAAGAAGCCTTGCGCTTGCATATCGCCAGCAAGCCATGCCAAGTCGCCAATGCGCTGGAAGCCGAACATTGAGTAGTAGATGTACATCGGAATCATTGGCAAGGCGTTGGTTGAGTAGCTGGTTGCCAAAGCAATCCACGCACTCATTGCGCCCGCTTCGTTGATGCCTTCTTCTAGCATATGACCGTCAGTGGCTTCTTTATAGCCCATCAAGGCTTCTGCGTCTTCTGCCACATAGTTTTGACCTGCGGCTGAGTAAATGCCCAACTGGCGGAACATACCTTCAAGACCAAAGGTACGCGCTTCGTCAGGAACGATTGGCACAACGTATTTTTGCAAGTCTTTGTTTTTCAAAAGTGCTGACAGTAAGCGCACAAATACCATTGTGGTAGATTGCTCTTTGCCTTTTGAGCCTTGTAGCACTTGATCAAAGATTGACAGCTCAGGAATATTTAGTGGAATATGACCACTGCGGCGAGCTGGCAAGTGTCCACCAAGCGCTTGGCGGCGACCCATTAGGTACTTGTATTCTGCCGAATCTTCTGATGGACGGTAGAATGGCAAAGTTTTTAGGTCTTCGTCAGACAATGGCAAATCAAAACGATCACGGAAGTATTGCAAGCCTTCTGCGTTCATTTTTTTCAATTGGTGCGCTTTGTTCACCGCTTGGATTTGACTAGACAAGCCATAGCCTTTCACGGTTTTCACTAGGATAACCGTTGGCTGACCTTTGGTTTTCATCGCTTCTGCATAAGCAGCATAAACTTTCTTCGGATCGTGGCCGCCACGGTTTAGGTGCATCAATTCTTCATCAGACATATCCTTCACCATTTCGGCAAGTTCAGGATATTTACCAAAGAATTCTTTACGCACGAATGCGCCATCACGCGCGGTGTAAAGTTGGTATTCACCGTCCACCACTTCTTCCATACGTTTTTTAAGTGCGCCAGTGTGGTCTTTGGCAAGGAGGCTGTCCCAATGGTCGCCCCAAATCACCTTAATCACACGCCAGCCAGCACCACGGAATACCGATTCCATTTCTTGAATGATTTTGCCGTTACCACGCACAGGGCCGTCCAAGCGCTGCAAGTTACAGTTAATCACCCAAATCAGATTGTCCAGCTTCTCACGGCCAGCCAAGCTGATTGCACCCAAGCTTTCTGGCTCGTCCGTCTCACCATCGCCTAGGAATGCCCAAATCTTACGATTTTCGTCTTTGATAAGTTTGCGGTTGGTTAGGTATTTTTGGATATGCGCTTGGTAAATAGAAGTGATTGGCCCCAAGCCCATAGAAACGGTTGGGAATTGCCAATAATCTGGCATCAAATATGGGTGCGGATAGCTTGACAAGCCTTTACCGCCAATCTCACGGCGGAAATTGGTCAGCTGCTCTTCAGACAAACGACCTTCTAGGAACGAACGCGCGTACATACCCGGAGCGCCATGACCTTGATAATAAATCATGTCGCCGCCAAAGTTTTCGTCTGGTGCGCGCCAAAAGTGGTTAAAGCCCGTTTCGTACAGCGTTGCTGATGATGCGAAAGTCGCCAAGTGGCCGCCCAACTCATCGTCATTATCATTGGCACGCGCAACCATCGCCATGGCATTATAACGCACCAATGCACGGATTTTGCGCTCCATGTGCAAATCGCCCGGATAAGTCGGCTCGTCTTCAGCAGGAATGGTGTTGATATAAGCGGTGTCTAGGCGGTTGAACGGCAAGCCTTCTTGCACCGCCATGTTATACAGCGCTTTTAGCAAAAATTGCGCGCGCTCTTTGTCGGCATTTTTGATGACCGAAGCAAATGCGTCAAGCCACTCTTGGGTCTCGACGTGATCAGGATCTTGATAATAGGTCGTCATAAGTTGTCCTACGTTTGCGTTGTTAGAATGAACAAAATCTGCCGCTGCCAGCATAATGCACGCTGGTGCGCTCAGTATATGCCAACATTGTGGCAATCTGATGAAAATGTAACAAATCTCTTGTGATACACTTTTGGGCTTATTATAAACGCTTTGGCGCTAAATACCTAGTGATTTAGAAAATGATAAAATTATGAATATTTTTTTAATAAATAGTCTTTTAAAATCAAAAAGATATTTTAAAAAATCATCATCAATATCAAGAATAAATTATCACAGATTTTAGGGTGCGCCCATACCACAAGCGCCCACAAACCGCCAAATTTGCACACCAAGTTTAACACAATCCCCGCCAATACCAATCCCCCAAAAGGGTTAAAGGTTGGAGGATTTTTTAGGTTTTGCCAAACCTTGAAACATCTTAAGTTTTTAAATATTCAGCGCAATCACAAAAGCCCACCTAAACATAAAGCAAACAAAAACCACCCATCAACACACGCTAAGCGCACACTGATGAGTGGTTTTGTTTTTATGCAGCGCTACTCTTTATACAGCAACTACTCTTCCACCGACAGCTGCTGAATATAATTTGGCAAGCCCATGCGCTCGATTTGCTCTTGCTGGGTTTCAAGCCAATCTTCATGCTCTTCGTTGCCATCTTTTAGGCGTGTCAAAAGCTCACGCGACACAAAATCACGCTTGGCTTCGCACAAAGCGATGGCTTCCACCAGCACGTCATGCTTGCGTTTTTCTAAGCGCAAATCGCACGCCAAAATCTCTTCTACGCTCTCGCCAATCAGAAGTTTGCCAAGCTCTTGTAAGTTCGGCAAACCTTCAAGCAGCAAAATGCGCTCAATCAACTCATCCGACCATTTCATTTCACAGATAGATTGCTTGTATAATGCGTCATTAAGCGCTTCCACGCCCCAATTTTTGACAATGCGCGCGTGCAAAAAATACTGATTGATGGCAATCAAAGACTGTGCCAGCACTGAATTTAGCGCACGAATGACTTCTTTATCCCCTTTCATTTGTTGCTCCTTTGCGTTACAAATTGTGTTACTAAATTAAATTTACGTCAATTTTAGTGCGCTGATGCCACCATGTTTGGCTCGGCAGTTTGGCTTTGTAGGTAGTTATTTAGACCCATCAACTCAATCAAACGCAGCTGTTTTTCTAGCCAATGCGCGTGGTCTTGCTCGGTGTCTTCAAGCTGACGCACCAGCATATCGCGCGTTACATAATCACGCTCAGCTTCGCACAGCGCAATGCCTTCTTTTAGGTGTTCTTGCACGCTGTATTCCAAATCAAGGTCAGATTTTAGCATGCTTGGCACGTCTGTACCGATGTTCAGCTCGCCCACCTGCATATTTGGTGTGCCGCCCAGCATGATGATGCGATTGATGATTAGGCGCGCGTGCAAGGTCTCATCTTCCATTTCATGATAAATGCGGTCGTGCAGCTTGCCAAGCTCCCACTCGGCGTACATTTGCGAATGGATAAAATACTGATCGCGCGCACCAAGCTCGCCTGCCAGTAGGAAATTTAGATAATCAATGACTTTTTGAGATGATTTCATCATACGCTCCGTTTTTAAGTTAAGTGGTGATTAGAGTCGTTGCGCAAGTCTCACAAGTGCAAAAAACAAGTGTAGAAACTGACACGCCCTATTTAATTGATGGCTATTTTATCACAGCTTCTCGCCGCACAAGCCATAAAATTGTATAAAATACGAACTGCGAACGACTTGCAAACTAAGAACCGCTATCAATTTGAGCAAAACGAGAATTTGCCAAGCGGCAATTTTCGCACTTTTATCTTGCATCGCCAATCAATTTATCAACTCATTGATTTTAAAAGAGAAAATTATTATAAACTTCTCTGCAAGCACAACTGCTTTACACTCATTGGTGCGAATGATTGTTATTTGGCAAAACTGATTTGAAAATGATTATTGATTGATAAAACAAAACGCCAAAAAATTGTCAAAAATAACAACTTTTTGGCGCGTGATTAACCAATCGCCTTTCAAATTTGTAAGAAATTAGCAATATCAGCAAAGTTTTGGCAATATTAGCAAACTAGCCTGCCATCGCATCTACCGCCAGATATTCGCCTACGCCATCGTGATGCTCGTCAAGCAAATCTTGCACCATCGGCACGCAGCAGCCGCAGCACGTCCCCACAAGCAGCGCGTCCTGCAATGCGTCCATGGTGTCCACGCCTTGATTCATGGCGGTTTTGATTTGGCTGTCTTTCACATCGTGGCAAATACAAACGTACATGATTTCACCTGCTTGGTTATGATTGGCTTCTTGCCAAAGATTGATAAAGGCTTATACAGCGTCAGACTTGCTGAAAATTCGCTCAAATGCTCGTAAATGCAAATCATTCGCTAATTTATGGGCATATAGTAACAATAATTATTCTTATTTGCAATAGTTTTTGTAAATTTTTTCAATCTTTATCATTCAGCAAACCAATCATCAAATCAGTTTCACCCTACCGCTTTATTCATCATCGCAGCAAACACCCAACCAATATTTGAAAAACCGACAAAAATTCACTATCATAACCAAAAAACTTTTAAAATTTGCCCAAATCCGCCAAAGCCTGCCGTCATGCACGCTGATGATTTTTACGTTTTCAACCTTTTATGATAAGCCTAATGATTGACGCATTGACCCACAAAAAATTTGCTTCTTATCGTGATTTTACCTTGCTGTCGTTGGCAATCTTTTTGGCAAGCGCCCTATTTGCCACGCCTGCACACGCCTGCACACCGCCAAAAAGCCACTACAAAAACGTCAGCTGCACAGCCACCGCAGGCACGTTTTTGGCGGTCAAAGATGGCGGTGCGCCTGTGGCATTACTAAACCGTGCTGGCAACAAACTCACCGACCTATTCGCTTATGAGCAAGCGCTTGGCAGCCAGTATCGTGGCGGTTTATTGCCAGTCGTCAAAAACGGCAAACTTGGCTACATCAACACCAAAGGCAAAACCGTCATTGATTTTCGTTATGATACCTTGGGCGGTGGCAGCTGGGCGCGTGGCGTGAGCGAAAAGCGCATCGTCGTGCGTAGACGTGGCGTGTGGGGCGTGATTGACACCGCAGGCAAAACCATCGTGGCGTTTGACCCTACCATCAGCCAAATTGACGATTATCAAGGTGGCAAGGCGCGCGTCATCAAAAACGGCCGCACCTTTTATGCCAACGCACAAGGCAGGCTGACACCTGAAGCTGCGCCACAAACCGCACAAAGTACGCCCACTTGGCAAAATACCGCAACGCCACAACCAACTTACACACCGCCCACGTCAGACGCCAGTTGGCAGCAGGCTTGGCAAGCCTATAACACAGCAAGCCAAGCGTCCGTCAATTTTACACTGCTACCAAATCAGCAAAACGGCAAATGGGGCTTTGTGGATAGCAGGGGCGTACCGATGATTCAGTATGTTTTTGATGAAGTCAAGCCCTATTCACAAGGCGTGGCGGCGGTGCGCCTAGACAATCACTGGGGATTTATCGATGCAGCTGGCGATGTGGTGATTGATTTTCGTTTTCATAAAGACGGCTTTGTCGTCAATGATGACACAAGCGAAGGCGGCGCATGGCAGCCACTGGTTTTTCGTGATGGCAAGGCATGGATTGGCAATTTTAATCAAGGCAGGCTTTGTGTGGATTTGCGTGGCGTAAATGTGCCGTGTTAATGATTGGGTTGATTTATCCGTACAATGCAATGACAAAGTAAATTCAATGTCAGTAAGATGATTTTTGTAAAAATTGACTGATAAACTTGCAAAAGTAAACTTATAGAAAAGTTGGCTTATTAAGTTTTCCAACTGATTTTGCCAACTTTATCAACTTAAATTAACAAGCCAAACCCAACTTACCAAACGCACAACGCCAACACCATAAAAATTTTTTAACCTTTTAAATATGGCAAACTTAGCATGAAATTGTGCTAAAATACGCTCAAATTGTGCAAGCATTAACCGTACAAGCAAATTCTTGTGTGCGCACAATTAAATTGTATAGACAGATTACTCGGCACAAATTTGACACCCCAAGCCATCGGCAGGAAAAATAAAACCTACAAGGATACCTATGATTAGCGTTTTTGATTTATTTAAAATTGGCATTGGCCCATCAAGCTCACACACCGTAGGCCCGATGGTGGCGGCTGCACGCTTTTTGTCGCTGCTGGGCGAGCGTCTGACTGATGTGCGCCAAGTGCGCGTGGATTTATACGGCTCGCTATCGTCCACAGGCAAAGGCCACGCCACTGATAGCGCGGTGATTTTAGGCTTGCTTGGACATCAGCCGCGCACCATTGACAGCACAAAAACCGAGCAGTATTTGGCGGACGTGCTGGACAATCAACGCCTGACGCTTGGCAGCACACACAGCATTGCGTTCATTTACGACAGAGACATCGTGTGGTATGACGACATCACCTTGCCACACCACCCAAACGGCATGAGTCTGCAAGCGCTGATGAATGATGGCGAAAAAATCACTGAAACCTACTATTCCATCGGCGGCGGCTTTGTGGTGGACAGCCAAGAAATCCGTGCAGGCAATCCTTTGAGCGAAGATGAAAACAGCTCGCCCTTTCCTTATCCTTTTACGCTGGCTTCTGAGCTTGCGGCATTGTGCGAAGCCAAATCCATGAGCATTGCCGAAATCATGCAGCTCAATGAAACCGCCATTCGCAGCGAAGATGAAGTGCGTGATTATCTCAATGAAATTTGGGACGTCATGCAAGCGTGCGTTGCCGAAGGCTGCAAAAAAGACGGCATTCTCCCCGGTGGGCTGAACGTCAAACGCCGCGCCAAAGCCTTATACGACTCACTCTCCAAAGAATACGGCAAATCGTCCGATGGTGGACTTTTGGCGATGGATTGGGTGGATTTGTACGCCTTGGCAGTGAACGAAGAAAATGCCGCTGGCGGTAAAGTGGTTACTGCACCGACCAATGGCGCAGCAGGCATCATTCCTGCGGTGCTGCATTATTATCGTGGCTTTATCCCAAGTTTTAGCTATCAAGGCGTGCGTGAATTTTTGCTGGTGGCAGGCGCAGTGGGCGCATTGATTAAGCAAAATGCGTCCATTTCTGGTGCGGAAGTCGGCTGCCAAGGTGAAGTTGGCTCGGCTTGTGCGATGGCAGCGGCTGGACTTGCGCACGTTTTGGGCGGTTCGGTGGCGCAGTGCCTAAATGCCGCTGAGATTGGGCTTGAGCATAATTTGGGCTTGACCTGCGATCCGATTGCAGGACTTGTGCAAGTGCCGTGCATTGAGCGCAACGCCATGGCAGCGGTAAAAGCCATCAATGCCGCGCGTCTTGCTTTGCGTGGCGATGGCTCGCATCATGTGTCGCTGGATAAGGCGATTCTCACCATGAAAGAAACTGGCAAAGACATGATGGATAAATACAAAGAAACCGCGCGTGGCGGCTTGGCAGTTTATGCCGATAACCGCATTCCGACCGCCAGCGTGGGCGTGGTGGTTGGCTTTAGTCAGTGCTGATAAAGTCTACAACGCCCCATATTGCGCCCAGCTTTCGCCTGTGTCGTGTGCGTCTTTGTGCGCTTGCAAATCCTGCAAGGCGATAACTTCAACAATCAGCAAAACCAATAACAACACGCTCAGCACCGCTTGGCGCACTGTTTGGTGGAATGATGTTTGACGGTGCGGTGTGTTTGTACTCGTTTTTATCGTGCGTTTTGTACGTTCAAGCCATTTCCAAGCCAACGCCAACACGCCAATCATCGCTGCCGCCAGCAAATAGCCCACGCCCCACGCAAAAATCCACAAATACCCGCCCAATAAAATCGCAACTGCCATCAGCAGCCAGTTTAGCAAACGATGAAAACTTGCCCTGCGCTGGCTGTGATGGTTTTTGTTGTGGCTGTGTTTGTCATTATTCATAAATCAATTTGTTTTTAGAGTTTTAAAATTTGTCGGACGTTTGAAGACATGATAAATAAGCAAACTGTTCTTGGTAAACTTATCAAAACTATTCTTGGCGAGTTTACCAAAACCATTTAAGTTCGGTTTATTAAAACCATTTGTGGCAAATTTATCAAAACCATTCTTGATAAACCCATCAAAAGCCGTTCATGGCAAGCTTATCAAACCATAACGGTTTTATAGGCTCAAAACAGAATATTACACAAACGACAGATAAAAATAAAGGGCGATGACTCACCCTTTATTTTTGGTTTTAAACCTTCGCATTATCTCGCTAGGCTGCTGGTTTTAGCGCAGCTTCTTGCTCAGCGGTTTCTTGTGCTGCTTCTTGCTTGTTGGCAGGCTGTGCATTGGCAGCGCCATTTTTTGGTGTGTACACCAAACCAAGCGTACGGCTGGTTTCGGTGCGCACACGGTCAAGCAATGCCGCATCTTTGCTCAAATCCTGACCAAATGATGGAATGATTTGCAAGATTTGCGCATTCCATTTGCCAGCCACTTCTTCTGGGAAGGCTTTGTTCAAAAGCTCCAGCATCATGTTTGGCGATGTAGAAGCCCCCGGAGAAGCACCCAAAAGCGCACTCACTGAAGCGTCTTCAGAAACGAAAATTTCAGTACCAAATTGCAACTTGGCAGGCTCGTTTGGCAATTTTTTGATGATTTGCACACGCTGACCGCCTTGGTCTTCTGTCCAATCTTCCCACTTGGCATCTGGATAATATTTGCGCAGCTCAGCCAGCTTGTCTTCATCAGACAGCACCACTTGGCTCACCAAATATTTCACCAAATCCAAGTTTTCCAAGCCCACTGCCGCCATTGGCAAGGCGTTGTCTTTGGTGGCAGAAGCCAACAAATCGGTTTGTGAGCCATTTTTCAAAAACTTATTAGAATAAGTGGCAAATGGCCCAAACAGCACATATTTTTTACCGTTTACATAGCGAGTGTCAATGTGCGGCACGCTCATCGGCGGCGCACCAAGTTCAGCACGGCCGTACACTTTGGCGGTGTGCTGCTCTACGATTTCTGGCTTATCGGTAATCAAAAACAGCCCGCCCACAGGGAAGCCTGCGTAATATTTACTCTCTGGCAAGCCTGTCATTTGCAGCAGTTTAATCGCCGCACCGCCAGCACCGATGAACACACGCTTGGTTTTGGTGTGTGTTTCAATGCCATTACCAAGATTTTTCACGCTCACTGTCCAAGTGCCATCTTTGTTACGGCTGATGCCCGTTACTTCTGATTGCAAAGCCAGCTCAAAATTCGGCTGCTTGGTCAAATGCTCCACCAGCTGCGTGGTGATTGCGCCATAGTTCATGTCCGTGCCAAGATCCATGCGTGTGGCAGCAACTTTTTGATTTGGATCACGGCCTTGCATGGTCAAAGGCGCCCACTTGGCAATCTCGCTTTGATCTTCGGTGTACACCATGTCGCTAAACAGCGGTGAAGTAATCATCGCAGCGTGGCGGCGTTTTAGAAAATCTACGCTATCACCCCACACAAAAGCGATGTGCGGCACAGGATTGGTAAAACTTTTCGGATCGCCAAGCGCGCCAACTTTCACTTGATGCGACCAAAACTGCTTGGAAACTTCAAATTGCGATGCTGTGCGTTCGGCACGCTCAATGGCAATGCTGCCGTCTGGCTGCTCAGCAGTGTAGTTCATTTCCATAAAGCCTGAATGCCCCGTGCCTGCATTATGAAAGGCGAACGAGCTTTCTTGGGCAACTTTATCCAAGCGTTCGTACATTTGGATTTTCCAAGTCGGCTCAAGTTCCGCCAAATAAGTGCCAAGCGTTGCCGACATGATACCACCGCCAATCAGCACCATATCCACAGGCTCACCATCGGCTTGCACAGGTTTTGTGGCAACTGGACGATACAAATAGGCAATCAGCACTGCCAAAATGATGGCAAGCAAAATGCCCAGCGTGATGAGAAATTTTTTCATAAAAGTTACATTGATAAAATAATAAAAATAAAATCGGTGAAGTTTTACGCCAAACGGACAGCGCCGTGAATGACTTGCAAAACAAAAAGACTTGCTTTTCGTTTCGTGCTTGCCATGATGACACTCACCAAACCAAAACCAAGTCCTTTAGTGCGCCTATTATAAAGCAAGTTTGCGCAATTATGCCGATTGTAACAATATCGTTACCAAAAGGCTACATTGACACAAATTCTCACAATTTAATCATGTCTTTGCATGAATTTTAAATTAAATCCAGATTAAACAAAACTTAGATTAGATCGAGCAAAATAAAAAAACGCAAAGCTTGCAAGCGTTTTGGGAAATTTGTCTTGCAAGCCAAGCCAGCGGTCATTATTTTTAATCGCTGTCTTTTTAATCGCTGTTTTTAATTATGGTTTTTAGTCGTCGTCTTTTTTGCTGTCGCCCGGAATGACCGCCTTGGCAACCGCTGCCGTGCCTTTTACCACGCCTTTGGTAGTTTTATAAGCGACTTTGGCAGGCACAGTTACCACTTTATGCACGCAGCCAGACAGCGCAGACGCCCCAAAAACAAGCGCCAAAATCAGCGTAAGATGTTTCATAATAACTCCCATTTAATTAACATTATTCATCAAGACCGATAATCTGCGTTGATCTTGACGTACTCATAAGACAAATCGCAAGTATAAACCGTATCGCTGGCTTGCCCTTGCCCCAAATCAATATGCACCGTGATTTCGTCTTTTTTCATCACTTGTGCGCCGCGCTCTTCGGTATAACCGTCCGCAAGTCCGCCCGCTTGGCAAATCTGCACTTCATCAAGCGACACATTGACGGTGGATTGCGCCATTTCCACGCCAGCATAGCCCACCGCCGCCAAAATGCGCCCCCAGTTTGGGTCGGACGCAAAAAATGCCGTTTTGACAAGTGGTGAGTGCGCCACGGCATAGGCAACTTTAGCGCAGTCGTCTGTGGTTTTACCGCCTGTTACTTTTACGGTGATGAATTTGCTCGCCCCTTCGCCATCACGCACAATCAGCTGGGCGATTTTTAGCATGACTTCTTTGATGGCGTCATACACCGCCGCAAAATGCGGATGCTCGCGTGTCAGCGTATCACCCACTTTGCCAGTAGCGATGAGCGTGCAGCAGTCGTTGGTGGACGTATCGCCATCTACGGTGATGCGGTTGAAGGTTTGGTTGGTGATGTCAGCTAGGATTTCTTGCAGCAGCGTTTTTTCAATTTTCGCATCTGTCGCCACAAAGCCAAGCATCGTCGCCATATTTGGGCGAATCATGCCTGCGCCTTTAGAAATGCCTGTTACCGTATAAGCCGTGCCATCTTGCACCACTTGCACGCTGTGGCCTTTTGGCGTGGTGTCGGTGGTCATGATGCTGTGCGCTGCCGCCAGCCAGTTATCTGCTTGCAAATTAGCAAGTGCGTCATCAAGCCCTGCGATGATACGCTCGCTTGGCAAAGTCTCGCCAATCACACCTGTAGAATACGGCAAAATTTCGCTGGCGTTCGCACCTGTTTTTTGTGCCAACGCCTGACAAGTGGCATACGCTCTGTCTTTGCCGTCTTGACCTGTGGCGGCGTTGGCGTTGCCTGTGTTAATCAGCAAATAGCGTGGCGCACTTTGGGCAATGAACTCTCGCACCAGCTGCACAGGCGCGGCGGCAAACTGGTTTTGGGTCGTAACCACAGCAGTACTCGCCCCTTCGTCAATGGCAAAGACGGTCAAATCTTTGCGGTTTTGATAGCGCACGCAGGCTTCGGTAATGCCAATTTTCACGCCAGCGATGGGCAAAAGCGGCACTAAGTTTACGTTTCCAACAGGCATTTTTCACTCCTTTTTTATCAATCATCAGCTAAGCTATAAATAAATGGCTTAAGAAATGGCATTCAAACGGTACGCTGTTTAAAAACCGTTCGCAGAAACCGTTCGTGGCAAATACTCTAAAACCGTTCGCGGTGAGTTTGTCAAACCGTGAACACTTGGTAAACCCAAAACCAAAATCACGCCTTCAAATCAAAACTTGCCCAAATCGGTGCGTGGTCAGACGGCTTTTCCATACTACGAATGTCATAATTTACGCCAGCTGAGCGCACATTTTTTGCCAAATCTGGCGTGCATAAAATGTGGTCAATTCTAAGCCCACGCTTTGGTGAATCTTCAAAACCACGCGAACGATAATCAAACCAGCTTAGCGTATCGCCTTGTGGGTGCAAGGCACGATAAGTGTCCAAAAGTTCGGTGTCAAGCAGCGTCTGATACCACTCACGCTCTTCTGGCAAAAACGAGCAAGTCCCCTTGGCAAGCCAGCGCTTGGCATTGACATCGCCAATCCCCACGTCCAAATCATTAGGCGCAATATTCATATCGCCCATCAGCACAAGGCTGCGATTTTCAGCTTTGAGCTTTAAAATATAAGCCGTCAAATCAGCATAATACTTCGCCTTGGCGGGAAATTTGGTCTCGTGGCTGCGGTTTTCGCCTTGTGGAAAATAGCCGTTTAGCACGTCAATTTCTTGTCCGTCCAACTCATAGCGCGCATGGATAAAGCGTCTTTGTGCGTCTTCGTCATCATCAGGAAAACCCTTTTGCACAAAAATCGGCGCAGTCAATGACAGCAACGCCACACCATAATGCGACTTTTGCCCAAAAAATTCCACATGATAGCCAAGCTCTTCTACCATCTGCAAAGGAAAGGCTTCGTCATGCACTTTGGTTTCTTGTAAGCCCATCACATTAGGTGCGATGATGTCTTTGACGGCTTGGAGTTGGTGTGGACGAGCGCGTAGCCCATTGATGTTAAAGCTGACAAACGTAGTCATAATTTTTCCAAAGGTATTTTGCAAATTAAATAGGAATAAAGATTGATAAAACCGCCTATTGTAGCAAATTTTACGCCAGCTTAGGGAATTTTACCGTCTTTTTTGGCAAATTTTTTGACAAATTTATTGCCAAATTGCACCTGATTTTTTGCTACAATAACCCAAGCGCACAAATTAAGCAATTTAGGGGAAATCTTATGTCAATTTTTAGCACACGTTATAAAGTTTATATCAACCACACGGACGCAGGCGGTATCGTCTATCACGCCAATCATCTCACCTTTTTTGAAAATTGCCGCCGTGATTGGCTGACGTCTTTAGGTTTTGATGGCTACTTTTTTGACGATGACGGTACGGCGGCGCATGGCGGACGTGTGCATTTTGTGGTCAGTCATGCCGATTTGTCGTACAAATTGCCGCTGCTGGTAGACGATTTGCTCGTGGTGAGCATTGAAAACATGGTGAAAAAATCAGCAAGTTTGATTTTAACGCAGCACATTTATCAAAACGAAGCCGATTATCACGCTGGCAAGGTCGCAAGCGTGGGTGTGATTACGCTGGCTTGCGTGTGCAATACACCAACTGGCATTCGTCCACAGCGACTGCCTGCTGCGTTTTTAAAGGCTGTTGAGTAACGTTTTTGTGGTGGGTTTGTCAAAATTGTTCGTGATGAGCTTGTTAAACCTGACGGCTTGGCAGGCGCACGACAAAAACCACATCGCCATATTTTTTTTAAAACAATCAAATTTTTAAAACAACCCAAATTTTTAAATTCAAACATCACATTTATCGCAAATTTTAAGCAATCAGGGTATCATCATGCGTGATCGGCAGGCAGACAAAGCACGCCTTCATCAATTTAACCACTTAACTTTCAATAACTTACGCTTCACCGCAGACGAAAAACTGCTGTTAAAAGGCGTGTCTGGCAAACTTTTGGCGAATGATAAAATCGCACTCACAGGACGCTCTGGTTCTGGCAAGTCGCTGCTGCTGTCAGCTTTGGCGGATTTGTTGGCACTTGATAGCGGGCAAATTTCTTATAACGACACACCAATCGAGCAAATTATGCCAGCGAAGTACCGTGCGCAAGTGGCACTGCTCACCCAAAGCCCTGCGATGATTGATGGCACGGTTTTGGATAATTTGGCGCTGCCTTTTACCTTTCGCCATCATAAGGCACGCACACTGAATATGGATTGGCATAAGGATAAACTTGCAGGTTTTGGCAAGTCGCCAGAATTTTTGCACACGTCTGCCGATACGCTGTCAGGCGGCGAAAAGCAAATCGTCAATTTTTTACGCACATTACAGCTTAACCCCAGCGTTTTACTGCTGGACGAACCGACAGCCGCACTTGACCCACAAACACGAGAAGTTTTAACGCAAATGGTGCTGGACTGGCACACCCAAAATGCGGACAAAGGCGCAGCGTTCATTTGGATTACGCATACGCCTGAGCAAATTGGACGCCTAAACGAACAAGAATGGGTGATGGCAGATGGGCAAATGACGAAGGGAGATGGCGCATGATGTTATCGTTTTTAGATGTGCTTTTGGCGAGCTTGCTGCTTGTCATCACCATTGTGATTTCGGTAAAATTAAGACTTGGGCTTGCCAAGACGCTCATCATTGCAGGCGTGCGCACCATCGTTCAGTTAAGTTTAATTGGCTTGATTTTGGCGTGGGTGTTCGCCAGAGAAAGCGCTTGGCAAGTGCTGACAATTTTATCCATCATGACGCTGATTGCCGCTTTTGCCGCCAAGCACCGCGTTAAAAGACCTTATCATGGCTTGTTATTTGACACCATCGCATCTTTGTCGGTGGCGACAGGCGTGATTACGCTGCTTGCCATGACGCTGATTTTAAAAATCACGCCTTGGTATCGTCCGCAGTACATCATTCCTATTTTGGGCTTGATTTTAGGCAATTCTTTGACGGCAATTTCACTCACCACCAATAACCTTATCAACGACATTCACGACAAAAAATCGTTCGTCATCGCTAAGTTGTCGCTGTCCGCCACGCCTTTTGAAGCCACGCACGCCTTCATCAAAAACGCCATCGTCAATGGCATGATGCCCACCGTCAATTCTATGATGGTCGTGGGCTTGGTGAGCTTGCCGGGCATGATGACCGGTCAAATTTTGGCAGGTGCTGACCCCACGCAGGCGGTGCGCTATCAGATTGTTACCATGTTTTTTATTTGTGCTGGCAGTACGCTGGCTTCCACGCTTGCAGCTCTTTTGGTGGTAAAACGCTTTTTCAACGCACGCGGACAGCTTGTCATTCCTGAAATTAAGCATAAGCACTAGCGCAACTTTACTAACCAAATTTTAATGCTTAAACAAATTCAAAAAGCCGCATCATCAGCGGCTTTTATTTTGGTAAAGATTACAAAAGTAAAGTTGCAAAGCAAGAATCACAAAAATTTTGTAATCACACGCAGCGGCAGATATTTCATGCCAAGACCAATCGGCAGCCACGGCCACGCAGGCACATAGGCTTCATCAACTTTCGCTTCAATTGCCTTGACAATCACGTCCGCACCTTCATCTTCTTCCACTTCAAACGGCAGATATTTTGCGCCAATGTTCAAATCGGTGCGCACATAGCCCGGAAAAATCGTGGACACATGAATCGGCAGTTTTTCGGTGATGGTATCGGCACGAATCCCTTCGGCAAGTGCGGCAATGCCTGCTTTGGCGGCGGCATAGGTCGTTAAGTGGCGTGGTAAACCGCGCACCGCTGACATACTAGAAATCACCACCAAATGACCGCTGTTTTGGCGGCGGAAAATCTGCATGGCGGCTTCACATTGCGCCAAAGCAGCGATAAAATTGGTCTCGGCAGTGGCACGATTGATGTTAAAACGCCCATGCCCAATCACACGGCTGTCGCCCACGCCCGCATTGACAATCACCTTATCCAAGCCGCCGCACTCTTCGGCAAAGGCTTCAAACACGGTGAACACGTCATCATGCACGGTTACGTCCAGTGCTTTGGTGTGTACACGCACGCCAAATTCTCGCTCAAGCTCGGCTTTTAAAGCATCCAATCGCTCCAAGCGTCTGGCGCAAATCGCCAAATCATAGCCCAAAAACGCAAATTTGCGCGCCATTGCCGCCCCAAGTCCAGAGCTTGCACCTGTGATGAGTACGGTTTTACCATCGCCAATACCACGAATTTTATTTAAGTCTTTGATTTTATTAAATTGATTGGCGATTTTGCGTCCAAATTTATCAACTTTTGCAAACGCTTCTTCTAGTTTTTTCATAGAGTTTTGTCAGTTTGTGATGATTGTTATTTAAAATTACAACTTCGTGCGGTTTATGTCGCTATCTTAAGGACGCTTAAGGACGGCTTAATTTTGCCAGCAAATCAGGCACCGCACTGACAGCTTGCTCAAATGCGCCCTTGATGTTGGTGTGCAATTGCTCCGCCAAGCCAAGTTTTTCGGCAAGTGTAGGTTTGCTGCGTGATTGCAATAAAAATACATTGCACTTATCAAGCAAAGACACCAAATACGCATCAGACGTGCCAATTTCATCAATCAAGCCCAACGCCAAAGCGTCCGTGCCAAACCAAAACTCGCCAGTCGCCACTTTTGCCACGTCCAGTTTTGGGCGGTGCTTGGCAACAAATTCTTGGAATAGCACATGAATGCGCTCAAGGTCGGCTTGGTATTTGGCGCGGTCGTCATCGCTGTTTTCGCCAAACAAGGTTACGGTGCGCTTATATTCGCCTGCGGTGAAAAGCTCATAATCAATGTCGTGTTTTTGTAGCAATTTGTGGAAATTTGGCAGCTGCGACACCACGCCAATGGAGCCAATCACGCCAAAATCACTGGCAATGATACGATCGGCAGTACACGCCATCATATAGCCACCGCTGGCTGCGATTTTATCCACGCACACCGTCAAAGTCAGTCCTGCCGTCTTTAAGCGTGCAAGCTGCGCCGCCGCCAAGCCGTACGCATTGACTTGACCGCCACCACTTTCTAGGCGCACCACCACTTCATCGCCTGCTTTGGCGGTGCTTATAATGGTGCTGATTTCATCACGCAAATGATTAACAGCGCTTGCTTTGATGTCGCCTTCAAAATCCAGTACAAACACGCTGCGTGCGTCTTTGTCCAGCGTGCTGTCGTCTTGGTCTTTTTCTTTTAATTCTTTGCGTTTGGCGCACAGCTTGGCGAGTAAAGATTTACCTTTTTCGTCTTTGGCATTAAAGGCTTTTTCTAGGTGTTCTTTACGTTCTTTTTGGACGCGGTTTAGGTGAATGATTTGTAATTCAACAGGCTTTTTAGCAGAATGAAACAGCATGAATTTTCCTAAAAATACTTTTACAAATGACTTAAAAATAACCGTCAAAAACCAATTTACAAAATGGCTGAAATGGTTTTGAAAAACAGCTTTTAAAAAATGGTTTCAAGCGATTTAAAACTTAGCTGCATGGCGCAATCATCACGCCAAAGCCAGTTTTTATCGTAAAACTTAAGCCGCACCAGTTTTTGGCGTGCTGCTGCGTTGCAAGTTTTTAAGACCGATACCACGCAGCTGCCCTTTGGTGCTGACATCACGCACAATCAAAGACCACGCATCGTTTAGGCGCACTTCATCGCCCTTGACAGGCTCGGTTTTAAAATGCGACAGCATGAATTCTTCTACCGTCATATCCTTAGCTTCGGTCAAAGTGGCAATCAACTCATCATCAATGCCAGACAGCCCCACCGCATCAGGCGGCACAGTCAGCACGTCAATCGCATTGGCGACAGATTTGCCAAAGCGGTTATTGGCAAGTTTGCTTTGCTGCTGCGAGCATGTCGCCAAATTATAAAATGGCAAATCGGCAATACGAACGTGCGGCGACAGCAGCCAATCGCCATAAAATTCGCTGTTTTTTTGGTATTGTGTGGCAGAATTATTAAAAATCTTGGCAATGCTTGCCGCATAATCGCCCGCCAGCGCATACCAGACGATGTCGCCCACTTTTAGCGTGGTGTCTTCGTTCACCGCCACACGGCGCTCATTGCGCACCAAGGCAAACAGCTTAATTTCAGACGAACTGAACTTAGACGACAGATTTTTTGGGTGGCGACCGATGGCAAATGCGCCATTTTTCACTTCAAATTCATACAAAGTAATGTTCGCTTGATCGCCCACCCAAATCTCATGCTCGGCTTTTGGCTCAGCGTTGGTTGGTACCCACACCTTAAACAGACGCGCCATAAACGGAATGGTCGCCCCTTGAGCCAGCAAAGATAAAATCACCACACCAAAGGTGATGTTAAACGCCAAATCCGCACCCGGCACCGCCATCATCACAGGGATAATCGCAAGGGTAATCGGCACAGCGCCGCGCAAACCCACCCACGAAATAAAGCCGATTTCACGCATGGCAAAACCAAAAGGCAATAGCGATGAAAACACCGCAAACGGACGCGCCACAAACAGCAAAAACAAGAAAATAATCAGCGAATAATGCCACACTTCCAGCATACTAGACGGCACAACCAAAAGTCCCAGCACCACAAACAGCACCGCCTGCGACAGCCACGCAAAACTGTCCATCACACGCAAAACGTGCTCGGTGGCGCGCACTTTGGTGTTGCCAATCACCACACCTGCCAAATACACCGCCAAAAAGCCGCTACCACCCAAAAGATTGGTTGCGCTAAACACCACAAAGCCTGCCGACATGATTAAAATGGCGTACATACCTTCTGCCAAGTGTACTTTTGGTAAAAGTTTTGATAACGCCCAACCAGACAGCACACCCACAATCAGACCAATGCCAATTTGCCCCACCAACGTCAGCAAAATATCGCCCACCGTTTGGCTGGCAGGGTCAAGATTAAAGGCGATCATCACCGTTACCAGCAAAATCGCCAACGGGTCGTTTGCGCCAGATTCAATCTCAAGCGTGGACTGCACACGGTCGTTTAGTTTTACGCCGCCATTTCTTAGCAGACTAAATACCGCCGCTGCGTCCGTTGAGCCGACAATCGCCGCCATCAAAAGACCCAAGCGCCAATCAATATTTAAAAGCCAAGTGGCAAACAGTCCCAGCGCAAACACCGTGGCAAGCACGCCCCAGCTGGCAAGCGTTACCGCAGGTTTTAGCCCCACACGAAACGATTGCAAGGACGTGCGCAAACCGCCATCAAGCAAAATACACGCCAACGCCGCCTGACCGATGAAGTTTGCCAGATTGTACTCGGCAAATTGAATGCCCAGCACACCTTCTTCGCCAGCCAGCATACCCACGCCAAGAAAAAACAGCAACAAAGGCACGCCCAAACGTGCCGACAGCGTTGTGGTCATGATGCTGGCAAAAATCAGCACCGAAGCCACCAAATATAAAATATTGAGCGTGTCCATTGGTTGTAAAATACTCTCCCGATTTAGGTTTTAGTTGGTGAAAATTTATGAAAAGTGATTAAATAAATGGTAAAAATAATAAATGCTAAATTTGCCACTAACTACAAACGTTTTACCAAATCCTTACTGATAAGTTTTATTACACAGCGCATAAAATAAATTTTACTAAGCGCTTATCAAGCATCGGTGCAAAACATCAGTAAAATCAGTCCGTTTACAAAAATTTTAGCAAGCGTGCTATCCTATCACACTAGCGAATTTTTCGCCACCATCACACGCCCACAACGCCAAAATTTTACACTTATGCTACAAACAAGCAAACAAGATTTAGATTGGCCAAAAAACAGCTAAACATTCAGCCAAAAGCTAGGTTTAAAATGACGCCATCAATTCCTTGCGTAAATCCATTTCACGCACAAAAAGCTACAAAAATGTACAAAAATCCTTTAAAGACATCTTGCGCCAAATCCAATTACAAGGCATAATACAGTGTTTAAAAATGTTTTTGTGGCAAAACTGCCCACAACCAATCAAACAACCAAAGAAAACGTATTAAATAAGGCAATTTTTTATGATGCGTAGTCATTACTGCGGTCTTGTAACCGAAGCACTTACCGATCAAACCATCACCATTGCAGGCTGGGTTCATCGCCGCCGCGACCATGGTGGCGTGATTTTCCTAGACATGCGAGATCGTGAAGGCTTGCTACAAGTGGTGATTGACCCTGACACCCCAGAAGCCTTTGCCACTGCGGACGCAGCCCGTTCTGAATACCTGCTAAAAATCACAGGTCGTGTGCGTCGCCGTTATGAAGGCACAGAAAATGACAACATGACCAGCGGCAAAGTTGAGCTTTTGGCAAAAGAGATTGAACTGCTTGCCAAGGCTGACACACCGCCATTCCCATTAAATGACGAAAACATCAACGTTTCTGAAGAATTGCGCCTAAAATATCGTTTCTTGGATATGCGCCGCCCAGAAATGCAAGAGCGCATGAAGTTTCGTGCCAAAGCGACTTCTGTCATTCGCCGCTACCTAGACGATCACGATTTCTTGGACGTAGAAACGCCAATTCTAACTCGTGCTACCCCAGAAGGCGCGCGTGATTACCTTGTGCCATCACGCACACACCAAGGCGAGTTTTTCGCCCTACCACAATCACCACAGCTGTTCAAGCAGCTTTTGATGGTGTCTGGCTTTGACCGCTACTATCAAATCGCCAAGTGCTTCCGTGATGAAGACTTGCGTGCTGACCGTCAGCCAGAATTTACACAGGTGGACATTGAGACATCGTTCCTATCTGACGATGAAATCATGGACATCGCTGAAGGCTTGACCAAAACTTTGTTCAAAACCATGCTGAACGTGGAATTTGACACTTTCCCACGCATGACTTATGCGGACGCCATGAAGTATTATGCGTCTGACAAGCCAGATTTGCGCATTCCACTAAAACTGGTGGACGTGGCAGACATCATGCAAAACGTAGAATTTAAAGTATTCTCAGGCCCTGCCCAAGATCCAAAAGGCCGCGTGGTTGCCCTGCGCATTCCAAATGGCGGTGAAATGAGCCGTAAGCAAATTGACGAATACACCAAATTTGTCGGCATTTATGGCGCAAAAGGCTTGGCTTACATCAAAGTCAATGACGCAAACAACATCAACAACGGCGTGGACAAAGAATCAGGTCTACAATCACCAATCATCAAAAACATGACCGATGATGTGCTGGTTGAGCTGATTCAGCGCACCGAAGCCCAGTCAGGCGACATCATTTTCTTTGGTGCAGACAAAGCCAAAGTGGTGAATGATGCCATGGGCGCACTGCGTGTGAAGATTGGCACAGACCTTGAAATGTTCACTTGCGAATGGGCGCCTTTGTGGGTTGTGGACTTCCCAATGTTTGAAGAAACTGACGATGGCAAGTGGACTTCGGTACACCACCCATTCACACGCCCAAAATGCTCGGTAGAAGATTTGAAAAACAATCCAGAAACTGCGCTGTCTATCGCTTATGACATGGTGCTAAACGGCACGGAAATCGGCGGCGGTAGCCTGCGTATCAACACCGTAGAAATGCAAGAAGCAGTATTTGACGCACTGGGTATCACTAAAGAAGAAGCCGAACTGAAATTTAAGTTCCTGCTAGAAGCCCTGCGCTTTGGTGCGCCACCGCACGGTGGTTTGGCGTTTGGTTTGGATCGCTTAATCATGCTGATGGTGGGTGCAAGCTCAATCCGTGATGTAATCGCCTTCCCGAAAACCAAAACTGCAGAATGTCCGCTGACCGAAGCACCTGCTGAAGTGGACAGCAAGCAGCTGCGTGAACTTGGCATTCGTGTGCGTGAAAAAGAAAAAGCGCAATAACACACGCCATTTATGATGTTCGCTTGGCTAAAGTTCGTGCCAATGTCCGTGCTGACGACAGTGGCACGCATGGCAGCAATCTTGGCAAGAAATGCGAATGCCAGCATTTATCGCAGCATTCACACCAATCTTGCCTTGATATATCCTGCCATGCCAGACGATCAGCGTGATGCGCTTGCCAAAGAAGCACTCACCAATCAGCTCATCAGCACAGTGCATAGCGCCAAAAGCTGGGCAATGCCGCCTGCTTGGTCTGTCGCACAAATTAAAGACGTGCATGGTTTTGACATCTTGCAGCGCGGTCTTGCCAACCCCAAAGGTATGCTCGCTGTGGTGCCGCACATTGGCACATGGGAGATGATGAATGCGTGGATTAACCAATTTGGCAAACCCACCATCATGTACAAGCCATCAAATAACGTAAAACTTGATGAATTTGTGCTACAAGGCAGACAAAGGCTGAATGCAACGCTCGTCCCAACGGATGGCAGCGGTGTTAAGGCGATTTTTAAAACCTTAAAACAAGGCAGCTTTAGTGTGGTGCTGCCTGATCACGTGCCAGACCGTAACAGCGGTGAAATTGCGCCTTTTTTTGGCGTGCCGACTTTGACAGGTACGCTCGTGCCAAAACTCGCCCATAAAACAGGCTGTGCGCTCGTTGGCTTGGCGTGCATTCGCCGTACTGATGGACAAGGTTTTGATGTGTTTTGCTATGATTTGGCAGACCCAAACCTTCGTGATGCCGACATTTACACCGCAACATCTGCGCTCAATACCGCCATGCAGCGCATGATTGAGCCGCACCTTGCGCATTATATGTGGGGTTATCGCCGCTTTAAATTTACCCCTTTTGGTGAAAATCCGTATTTACTGCCCTTTGATGAACTGCATAAATTAGCACTCAAACATCATGCCAATGGGTAAAATTTTGTTTAAAATCAACAGCAAATCTTAAACTTACCAAACAAGCCACACAAGCCAACTCATCAAAAACCAAAGAGAAACGCCATGACAGAACCGACTAGCACTCATGCCGACACCAATTACGTCATCTGCATGAAATGGGGTACAAAATATGGCGCTGAGTACGTCAATCGCTTGTATAACATGGTTGAGCGTCATCTGACCCTGCCGTTCACCTTTGTGTGCTTGACAGATGACAGCACTGGCATTCGCCCAGAAGTGGTCTGTTATCCCATTCCAGAGCTGAATTTGCCGCCAAATCTGCCTGAGCGTGGCTGGAAAAAACTCACCACTTTTAAGCCTGATTTATACGATTTAAAAGGCACGGCACTATTTTTGGACATTGATTTGGTGATTGTGGATAATATTGACTGCTTTTTCACCCACAAAGCTGAGCATGACGACAGTGTGATGATTATCCGCGACTGGAAAAAACCTTGGCGCATGGTGGGCAACAGCTCAGTGTACCGCTTTAAAGTGGGCTATAACACCTACCCAAATTTGCTAAGCTTTTTTGAGCAAAATTTCGCCAAAATTCGCACCGAAGTACGCCACGAGCAAGCATTTTTATCCAATTATCTGCGTGAACATCACCATTTGGAATATTGGGACAGCTCATGGTGCGTCAGCTTTAAATACCACTGCCTGCGCAAAATCCCTTTGGCGTATTTTATGCCGCCCAAAAAGCCTACTGGCGCAAAAATCGTCGTTTTTCATGGGGAAATCAATCCGCCAGACGCCATCAAAGGCGGCGGCGGTAAATGGCACCGCTATGTTTTGCCAAGCGAATGGATTAAGCAGGCGTGGCGATAAATGCACCCAACGTGGTAAACAAATTACACCACTAAACTTAAAAACCCCACAAAAAAGCCCCATCAAACGATTGGGGCTTTTTTACATAAAATCAGCTTGTCATAAAATCAGCGCTTAAACATATCTGCTTGGCGGTGTTTTTTGACGTATTCAATCATGCAATCACGCAGCAGCTGACTTGCGGTGCGGTTATTGTCTCGTGCCGCCTGCTTGAATTGCTCCACCAAGTTTTTGTCTACACGCATATTAAATGTGGTTTGTTCGTCATGTGCTGCCATGATTATCGCCTTTTGGTTTGTTATTCTTACTCTAGCTTGCGGCTCAGAGCCTAAAATTAAGGCGCTAATTATAGCAATCCTTAAAGATTTTGCAAGTGCTTTTTCGTTGATTTGGCATTTGTGGTATGCGTCCTGCTTACCAAAAATTCATCGCTATTATCAGTCCAAGACTGTCTTTTAAACCGCAATTTAGCCAAACTTAAGCCGCAATCAGGCTACAATCAAACCAAAAAAAACGCCCGTAAAATTACGAGCGTTTTGGTGTCAAATCTTACTACACACGGAACTGCGGCAGCAATGCAGGCACGCCGGGGAACATACCCACCAAGCCCATAGACAGACACAAGATGATAAAGCCTACCAAAGGAATGATGACACGCCCAGACAAGCCCAAATCACGGCTGCGCTGTTTATCGCCAATCAAGCCAAGGTTATCAAGCAGCATGGTCAAAGACCAGCCAAACACAGGGTTTACCAGCGCAGAAGCGAATACCACGATGGCTGCCGACTGCGTGGTTTTGCCCTTACGCGTCATTTCCATGCCAGCTTCAAGCAGTGGCACAAACACCGCCACAATCAGCGCTGTGCTTAGTACAGGCTGCCAAATCGCCAAGTCCATCGGATAGCCCCAAATGGCGGCAATGATACAAAAGACAGCTGTCAATACCGCACCTGCTGGAATTGGACGCTTGGCAATCGCCGCTGGCACGATGTAAGTACCCCACGATGAAGTGAAGTTTGCACCGCCCATCACTGAGCCTGCGATTTGGCGCACCGAACAGCCGACCATCGTGTCGTCAATGTTCATATAAGTGCGCTCAGAACGTGGCGGATAGCTGATTTTTTGGAACACTTGATGACCCAAGCAATCAGGCGACCACATGGCAACTGCCAACACCGCAAATGGGAACACCACGATAAACGCTTTTAAATCAGGTAAGCCCAGCGTCCAGCCTGTATTCTCGCCCCACCAATACATTGGGTTCATTGGTGGCAAGCCGGGCGCAGTTTTAAATTCAAAAGGCGCACCCAAAGCAAAGGCAAGCAGACCCGCCAAAGTACAGCCAATCGGCACCGCCAGCCAGCGTTTTTGCCAATGCTCAAGCAGTGCATACATGACGATGGTGGCAATGATAATCACAAAAGCGATGTGCGGCAAGCCAATGCCTTCTGCCCACGCAATCATATTTTTCACCTGCCCAATCGTACCGACAAAGCCAAGGTATAAAAGCAGACCGCCTGCCACACCATTACTGGTGAGCCTCGCCATCAAACTGCCGCCCTTAAACAGCGCCAGAATGATACCAAACACACCAATCAGCACACCGAATGCCAACGGGTGTCCGCCTGCCGCCACGACGATAGGAATCAGCGGAATCAAAGGGCCATGCGTACCTGCCAAGTTTGACGTTGGCAATAAAAAGCCAGACAGTAATAGCACGATGATACCGGCAATGATCATCTCATAGCGCACGTTTTCAAGGACGAACGCCTCGCCCAAGCCCAGCGGTGCTGCAAATGCTGCCGCCATTGCGCCCACCATCACGATTTTACCAATCGTGCCTGCCATCGCAGGAATGGTGTCTTCAAATTCAAAACGGTAATCTTTAAAAGGTAGGTTTGGTCGCCAACGCTTTGGCTGCATGATTTGCAGCTCGTGGCTCAGATATTCATCACGGCTGGCAAATTCTGAGCTTGGTTTGTGCAATTCTTGGTAGCTTTTGCCACCTAAATCACTCAAAACCCCATTGCCTGCGACTGAATCTTCAACTTGACTCACAATTTTACTCCTTAATCATTGTGAACGTCGCCGCACGTTCGGCATTTTCATCATCTGTGATGCCAAAATTGCCTTATAAACGTGCGAAAAGGTAAGAAGCGTTTTGACTAAGGCTTTGAAAAATATACGAATTTGGCTTAAAAAAGCAATGGAAAATTCGCTGATTTTTTAAAGCGGTATTGACAGCGCAAATACAGCCGCCAAAACATCAAAACGCCACCAAGCAAAAGACTTGGTTTAGCGTGCGTGATTATAGCTTGCTTTTTTGTTTCTGTCATGTATTATTTTGATGATTTTAAAAATTCATGGCGGATTTTTACGCGCACGCCTTGACGCGCACGCATCGCCCTACTTTATATCAACCCCACAAAAAGCACGCCACACTTGATAAACACTGCTTGTTTAGACAATTTGATGTGGTTTTGCACGGTGAAACTATCATTAAATTTTATGCTTTATATTTTGTAAAATGATGTATTTTTGGGTGCTGATTTGGTATAGTGTAAGATTAAATTTGCACCGCCATTTTAAAGCAAATGCTTAATTACAAAACCGCTTTTAACAATCACTTTTCATAACAATTTTAAAAACAAGCAAACCATGACCGCCATCACCACTTACCCTTGCCCAACCTGCCAAAAACCAGCCACTTGGACAGACAATCCCAGCCGTCCGTTTTGTTCAGAACGCTGCAAACTCATTGATCTTGGCGCATGGGCAAGCGAAGATTACAAAATCGCCACTCAAGACACGCCTTTTAGCGATGAATTGAGCGAAAATCAGCACTGACTTAAATTTGTAAAAACAGCGACAAGAAACAACCTTCATAAAAACATTTTAATCAAGGAAAATCCATGTCTTATTTAATGCCAACTTACGCCCGCCAGCCTGTGAATTTTGTGCGTGGCGAAAGCTCTTATTTGTATGACGAGCAAAATCGCGCCTATCTGGACGCTTTGACAGGCATTGCGGTGTGCGGGCTTGGGCATTGCCACCCTGCCATCACCAAAGCAATGCAAGAGCAAGCCGAAACGTTGGTGCATACCAGTAATTTGTTCGGCATTCCATGGCAAGAAAAAGCAGGCGAGCTTTTGTGTCAAGCGGCAGGCATGGAAAAAGTGTTTTTCGGCAATTCTGGCGCAGAAGCCAATGAATGCGCCATCAAATTAGCACGCCTTTTTGCCCATAAAAAAGGCTTGACACACCCAAAAATCATCGTCATGCAGCACGCTTTTCATGGTCGTACGCTTGCCACAGTGAGCGCCACCGCCAACCCAAAAGCGCGCGAAGGCTTTTACACGCTAGACGATGATTTTATCCGTGTGCCGTTTAATGATGTGGTGGCGGTAGAAGCACTTGCCAGTGATAAAGACGTATGCGCCATTTTGGTTGAGCCGATTCAAGGCGAAGGCGGTCTGCACTCCCCTGACGCTGGCTATTTAAAGGCACTTGAGCAGCTTTGCCATGACAACGACTGGCTATTCATGCTGGACGAAGTGCAAACGGGCAACGGTCGCACAGGCAAATATTTCGCCTACCAGCACACAGACGTGCGCCCTGACGTGCTGACTACCGCCAAGGGCTTGGGTAACGGCTTTCCTGTGGGTGCGTGCATGGTGGCAGGCAAGGCGACTAAGCTTTTTGGCGTAGGTTCGCACGGCTCAACCTACGGCGGCACGCCTTTTGGCAGCCGTGTGGTGTGCGCTGTCTATGAAACGCTGACACCGCAAGTGTTACAAAACGCCCACGATAAGGGCGCTGCCATTCGCCAAGCGGTGCAAAATCGCTATGCTGACAAAGGCGTAACCTTGCGTGGTGTTGGCATGATGATTGGCATTGTCTTGCCAGAAAATATGGATTGCAGCGGCATTGTGGCACACGCACTGAATCAGTACCGCTTGATTTTAAACGTTACTGGCGGTAATGTCATTCGTCTTTTGCCAGCACTGAATCTCAGCGATGCCGACACTGACGAGCTCATCACTCGTCTAAGCGCACTACTGGACGATGTGTTTGCAGGTGAAGTTGGCGCTTAAAATAGACAAAACTTGGCAACCGAGCGGATTAAATAAGATGGCACGGCAAATTTGTGATTTTTTGAACAATTCCACCAAGGCAAATGCTTTGGTGGTACGCCCTGCCGTTTTACCAATGTGTTTTAGTGTTAAGGTGTTTTCAATCGCATTAAGTGCCTTTATTTTGGCAGGCTGTCAAAGTTTGCCAAGCAATCCGCACTTGCCAAAAAGCGTTGCGCTGACACAAACGGCGCAGCAGCTTAATGCGCAAAGTCTTAGTAATTACAACGAAAGTACAAAAAATACACAATACGCTCAAAACTCAATTTCAAATTTACCGCCAAAGCAGGCGACAAATCCGCAAAAAACGCTGAGCGTTTCTGAGCAATTAAACGCTGCGGTGGACGAGCAGCTTGCCACCCATCACGCCAGACAATCGGGCTATTATCCGATTTCTACAGGGGCAAACGCCTTTGCTGCGCGCAGCATTTTGTCTGATATGGCGGCGCACACCATTGATGCACAATACTATATTTGGCACAATGATGAAGCAGGTCAGCTTTTGATGAAGGATTTGTGGGAAGCTGCCGAGCGTGGCGTGAAAGTGCGCCTGCTTTTGGACGACATGAACGGCTCACCTGCACTGGACGAAGCACTGGTGCAATTTGCCAAGCATCCAAACATTGCCGTGCGTCTGACCAATCCGTTTTTGTATCGCACGGCGCGCGCCATCAATTTTTTCACCAATCCTGCACGCATCAACCGCCGAATGCACAACAAAAGCATGACTTTTGACAATCGTCTAAGCATTGTGGGCGGACGCAACATCGGCAACGAATATCTGAACAACACAAACGATAACGCCTTTGCTGATTTGGACGTGCTGCTGATTGGTGCGGTGGTGCATGACATCAATGCAAGTTTTGAGCATTATTGGAATTCGCCCAACAGTTACGACATTGAAACGCTGACACAGCCTACACAAACGGACGTTTTGGCATTGCTAAACGAAGCCACACTTGCTGAAATCCAGCAGGGCAAACAAGCTGACGCCAGCGCCAAAGCTCTGCGCACTTATCGTACTGCCGTGCAAAATTCCACCATTGGTAATGATTTGCTCCAAAACCGCGTGCCGTTTCGCTGGGCGAACATCACCTTTGTAGCAGACCCTGCCGATAAATTGCAAAAACACAGCAATGCGGACGCACATTTGGTGGAGCAGCTGCGCCATGCCTTTGGCACGCCCACCAAAAATCTTAGCGTCATTTCATCATACTTTGTGCCGACCAAAGACGGCGTGCGCACTTTGGTAAATCTTGCCAAACAAGGCGTGGACGTGCGCATTTTGACCAATTCATTTGGTGCAACTGACGTGGGCGTGGTGCATTCAGGCTATGCACACTGGCGAAAGCCTTTACTCAAAGCAGGCGTAAAGCTCTACGAGCTAAAACCCACCGCCCAAAACGAAGCCGCGCAAGACAAAAAATTCTGGCGCTCACCGCAAAGCACCACAAGCCTGCACGCCAAAGCCTTTGCGGTGGACGAACACCATGTGTTCATTGGCTCTTATAACATCGACCCACGCTCAGCCAACATCAACACCGAGCTTGGCGTGGTGATTGACGATCATCGCCTAGCCCAGCAGCTGCATCAGGCGCTGGCAAGCGATAATCTACTCAATGTCGCCTATGAAGTGCGCCTAAACGACAAAAACCGCCTAGAATGGCACACCAACCACGAAGGCAAACCCATCGTCTTTAATAAAGAGCCTGACACTACTTTAAAAGACCGTGCAGGTGTCAGCATTTTGGGTGTGCTGCCGCTGGATTGGTTGTTGTGATGGTAGCATTTATTACTTAATTGATTTTGTCTTTATTTCATCTTTGATGATTTCATCAGTCAAATTTCCACCTTTAAAAATCCATTCCCACACCACCACAAATAACCTTTCATTCCAATCATCGCAGACATACTCTCTGCTGTGTAAAAAATATTAGTATTTTTGTAAAAACTGTTATACAATTTATGCTTAACGTGTATAAATTTTGCCTTGCTAATACATCATGCCAAATGTAGAACGCCTTTTAAGCCCACAACATTTACAGCTCATCTTATTGATTGGGCTGTGTGCTGGCGTGGTGTTTTTTGATTTTGCAGTGTTTATCTATTTGACAGACGCGCTTTCAGCCGCTTTTTTCAAAACTGCCGACACCGCCGCCACTTATAACGCCCAATTATTCGGTTTATTTGCCGCAGGATACATCGCACGTCCTGTGGGTGGCGTGCTGTTTGGGCGCTTAGGCGATTCCAAGGGCAGACGCACCGCACTCACCCAAAGCCTGCTCATCGCCACGATTTGTACTTTCATCATCGCCATTTTGCCAAACCACACCCAAATCGGCATTCTTGCGCCCATTTTGCTTGTGGTGGCACGCCTTGGTCAAGGCGTAGCGTTGGGCGGTGTCATGCCAGCGGCGTGGGTTTTTATTTGCGAACATTTACCCATCAAAAACATCGGTTTTGGTTGCAGCGTTGTCAGTGCAATGTGCGTGCTTTCGTTGCTGATTTTGGCAGGCGTGGCAAGCAGTCTGAATGACTCGCTCAGCTTTGTGCAAATGACCAGCTGGGGCTGGCGTGTGCTATTTTTGATTGGTGGCATTATTAGCTTGGTGGCATATTTTTTGGCGCGCCAAACCAAAGAAACCCCCATTTTTCGCACCCAAAATGACGCAGATTTTCAAAACAACTCAGCACAAATGGGCGTCATCAATCTAAACGACAGCAGACGCTCCACACACGAAAAACGCTACGCCATGTTCTCGCAGCGTTTGGGTTTGGGCATAACTTTTGCATTTTTGCTGTCTTGGGTGATGGCAAGTCTTTTTATGTTTATTCCGATTTTGCTTGCGCCTTTGATTGATGCCAATTTCATCTTGTCAGGCACGATTGTGCGCTTTGGCAGCTTGATTAGCATGCTGTTTATGGTCATCAGCGCGGTAATCTTTGGGTATTTGGTAGACAGATTTAATGCAGGACGCATTTTGGTGTTTGGCGGTTTGTTTTTGATTTTACAATCCGTGCTGTTTTTCTATCAGCTGCGTGCCGACAGCGAATTGATGCTCATATTTTTCGCCCTACTTGGCTGTGCTGGTGGCATGGTGGGCGCGCTGCCGTCCGTGATGGTGCGCCTATTTCCCACTCGGTTTCGCATGACAGGCTTAGGCATTGCATATAACAGCGCTTATGCCATCGTTGGCGGTGTACTGCCCTTTGCGCTTGGATTTGCCACGTTTCATTTTTCATTCACCCCTGCACTGTATTTGGCATGCGTTGGGCTGTTGTGTGTATTTGTGAGTTTTTATATTTATTATATGCCGCGCACCGCCCATGATTTGAAACGATAGCTCTCCATTTCAAGCATGATGATTGGCAAGACAGCCAATTTGTCATCTTAAATTTTAACTTTTAAAGTGTGAACGGCTGGTAATTAAATCCATCAAATTTTTAAAGCCGACTTCAAGTCCTGTTTTCAGTCGCTCCAGTTTCCAGCTGCTTATACCTGCCAAACAAAAAGCACCCAACTTAGGGTGCTTTTTTAAATTCGTGCGCTTGGTTATTTGTTTGGCACGGTCAATTTTTGCCCAATCACCAAATTGGCATTGGCGTCCAAATTGTTCATTTTGGCAAGTTCAGCCGCGCTGATGCCATAGCGGCGTGCCAAAGAAATCAAGCCATCGCCAGATTTCACCGTGTAAGCCGTGGTCAATTTTGGCACTTTGATGGTTTGCCCACGCAGCAAGCCTGCATTTGCCGCCAAGTTATTTATCGCTGCCAAATCTGCCACCGACACACCAAATTTATTGGCAAGCGCCGTCAAATTATCACCTGCTTGCACGGTGTAATTTTCAGTGTCTTTAAAGGTCGTACCACGAGCTGGCTGGGCGGTTGTATTATTTGCACTACTTGTGGTGCGTGAAGTAGTCGCACTTGCCGAACTGCTGCTGGTGCGGTTTGTTGTCGTGCCTGCTGCAGGAATGGTCAGCGTTGTGCCAAGCAGCAAGTTTGACGTACGCGTCAGATTATTCGCCGCCGCCAGCTCATCAATGCTAATGCCGTGTTTGGCTGCCACACCAGTCAGACTGTCGCCTGCTTGTACGGCGTATTTGGTCGGCTGGTTGTTCAGCTTTCTTGTTACCGCAGCTTGGCTGGCTGGCACTTTGATGGTTTGCCCTGCGATGAGTGGCGAGTTGGCATTAAAATCGTTTAACGCTGCGATGTCGGCATTGCTCACGCCCAAGCGATTGGCAAGCCCTGTCAAGGTATCGCCAGCTTTTACGGTGTAATTTGACGTGTTGGCAGCGGTTTTGGTGCTTGTGGTTGCCGTGCTTGTGCGTGCAGGCGTGGTGCTAGACGTGCGTGCAGGCGCAGGCGTACCGCTCAGTTTTAGCGTTTGCCCAATCAGCACGCCATCAGTTACCGACAAGCCATTCAATGCCGCAAGCTGTGCCACCGTCATGTCGTATTTTTTAGAAATAGAAGTCAAGCTCTCACCAGATTGCACACGGTGCGTGGTTGGTTTGGCAGGCTGACGATTGCTTGCGCTTGACGAGCTAGTGTTAGTCGTGCTTGCAGTCGTGGTGCTTGGCGTGCTGGCTGGTTTTACTTTACCTGCCACAAGCCATAATTTTTGCCCACGCTGAACGTGCGATGTGGTGGTGAGATTATTATAGCTGGCAAGCTGACTGATACTCAAGCCGTGCGCCGCCGCAATGCCTGTCAGCGTATCGCCAGATTTGACCGTGTAGCTCTCAGCACGCGGTGCTGGCTGTGGGCGGCTGGTGTTTGTATTAGTTGATGCTGGCTGTACTGGCGCAGGCGTTGGCATGGTTTGCACTGGCGTAGGCGAACTTGCAATGTTAGCCGTACTTGGCGCAGAGTAGCTCAGCGATTTGGTTTGTCCACGCGCATCTAAAACCGACTGGGCGGTTTGTACAGCGTCTAGTTCAATATTGCCATCAATCGGACTGACCGCCTGCACCACTTCTGGCGTGTTGGCTTGAATTTGTGCAGCGATAAAATCACGCTCTTCGGTAGAAAGCGGCGGCTCTTGGACGATGGTATTATTTGGGGTAACTTGCGCAATGGTCGTTGGCAAGGTGTTTGCCGCAATCAATTCTTGCTGTGAATTGCTGTTTGTCTGTGCGCCTGTATTTGGCAAGACATATTGCGTGGTTTGTGCTGGCGCAGTTGCTGCATAGCCGCCACCATAGCCATAACCCGACAATGCCGACAAGCGCGCGTCCACGCTAGCGTCTAGACTGTCTGGAATGACGATACGATTTGGGCCTGCTGCGTCCACCGTAAAGTTAATCAGCGCAGGGTTTAGCAGGCGCAGCTCGTCCACGTTTACGCCAGTTACGCTTGCCACATCATAAAGACTCACGCCATAATTGACAGGCACGGTTCTAAAGTGCGTGTGGTTGGCGATGGCAGGCAAATGCACGCCATAGCTGGAAGGCTGCTGCACGATTTGCGCCACCGCTAGAAAACGTGGCACATAGTTCATGGTTTCGGTTGGCAGTTTTAGCGACCAATAATCGGTTGGCAAGCCTGCCGCTTCATTGGCTCTGATGGCGCGAGACACACGCCCCGGGCCTGCATTGTATGCCGCCAAAGCATGCTCCCAGCTGCCAAATTGATTGTACAAGCTGGTCAAGAAATCATAAGCGGCGCGCGTGGATTCAATCACATCACGGCGACCATCATAGCTTGAGCTTTGGTTTAATCCATAAATGCGCCCTGTGCTTGGGATAAACTGCCAAAGACCAGCTGCCGCAGCGTTACTTGTTGCCGATGGGTCGTACGAGCTTTCAATGATTGGCAAAAGCGCAAGCTCAGTAGGAATACCACGGCGCTCCGCTTCGGTAACGGTGTGGTGCAAATAACGAGATGCACGCGCCGTCAAGCGATCTAGATAGCTTTGGCGGCTATAAAACCATGATTTTTGCGCTTCAATGCGTGCGTTATAGGTGTCGCCCATGCGATAACCACGGCGGATACGATCCCACAAATCACCATAACGCTGCACGGTGAGCGCATCGCCTTCCACCATCGACATATCTGTTGCGGTCAAAAGATCTTCCATCGCGTCCAGCGTTTCTTGATCTAAAACGCCAGAATAACTCACCGAAGTGCTTTGAGCAACGGTGCGCTGCGGTGTTTGCGTGGTGCTGGTTGCTGCGGTGTTTGTGCCAGTGCTGCTACACGCCGCCAAAAGACACGCTGACACAGCGATGGACAGCGGCTTTAGAAGGCGGTTTTTTGGTGCAGTTGGGTTGGGTTGGGTGGTGTGCGATGAGTCAAACATGAGCAACAACGTCCTAAATTTAAGTTTTAATTGTAAAGATTAAATGCCAAGATTGGCAAGATTCGTAAGTGGCAAAACTTGCTTATAAATAAAATGCGTTTGCCAGCCGAGCTGCGATGACGGTTTTTAATTTATGACAATGTTTTTGCCGATAACAACTTTGCAATCGTTTTATCGTCTTTTAAATTTTATTGCCTTTTAAAAACTACCAAAAACCTTTTAAGCCAAATCAGCACGGCAAATTAAGGCAATGCTAACACAGAGCTTGTAAGAACAAAAGCCTAATGCCCTATTCAGCCCTAGAAAAATCCAAGAAAAATGTTACAAAACGTACAATAAAAAGAAACGCCCACTTTAGGCGAATCTTTGTGATGTTTTGATACTAAAGCGCACAATCTGGCAAACTTTGCGCAAAATTATCTATGCGCTCACTGTCATTTTGCCGTCAAAGCGTGCGCTTTGTTTGTGGTTAATTCACCGAAACTTGCGTAACCGAGCGCAAAATCACCGCACTGCCGCTCATTTCCGACAAAGTGGCGCGTGATGATGTGGTGATACGCACAGGTCTGCCGTTTTCTGTCCACGTCTCTGTGGTGGTGATTTGCACACGGGCTTGATCGCCTGTGATGACGGCATTGCTCACCTGAATGTCGTAGCGGTAATTTTTCGCCTTTGCCCAGCCCTTTTGTAGCAGCTGCAAATAGCCGTTTTTATCAAGGCTTGTGCTTTTATTGCCACGAGACAGCGAGATGATGGCTTCATCCGAAATCAGCTCAGCCACTTTGCCGATGTTTTGGCTGTTGGCGGCGTTTTTCATGGCGGCAGCAAAGCCCTGCACGGACGCTTCACTCATCGCATACGCAGGCACACTTACCAAAAGACTTGCCGAAGCCAGCGTCATTAAGCCCACGCCCAGCCAGCGCGGCTTACGCAAGCTGCTCAGTACAAGCCCTGCCGCACCCAATTTTAAGGCGTGGTTTTTTAAGGTGGATTTGACCGCTGTCAGCTTAGCGTTTGGCGCAGCACTTGAAGCGGTATTTGGTTTTTTAATCAGTTTCATCATAATATTTGAGTGGTTGCCAATTTTTAAGCGGCTAAAATTTAAACGATTGCAAATTTAAGCACTTGAAAACTTGACATAAAATAAGCAAAAATTTGGCATGGCGTTTGGCAAATCACTTGAATAAACCAAGACTTTACAACAAAACTTCATGCCTTATCGCTGTGTAAATTTATCAGTCGCAAAAAGCACATCACAAGACACACAACAAGACATCACAAGACACACAACAAGACTTGGTAGCACAATAACAGATTTATGCTAAGCAACCATCGCTAAATGTAGGCAAAATGTAACAAAATATTAAATTTTGGCAAATTAAGTGGAGTTTGCGTATAACTTGGCGAAGTTTGCGCCTTATTTCATAACAAATACCACATCAAGACTGCGCATTTGGCGCATCTGCCACGTCATCGTCTTGTTCTAATTTTGCGCCCAAGCGCGTCATGCGTCTGTCCATCAGCTGTCTTGCCAAAGTCTGCATATCGTCCACACGGTCAAATTCGTCCACGATTTCCAGTCCCAAAAGCGTCTCTAGCACGTCTTCTAGGCTGACAAGTCCCTTGACTTCGCCAAATTCGCCCACCGCCAGCGCAATATGCACACGCTCTTTGAGCATCAAATCCAGCAAATCAAACAGCTTCATTTTAGCAAAAACAAAGGTAATATCCCGCTTAAATTTATGGATTGGCGTGTGGATTTCTTGGTTGGCTTTGGCGATGAGTAGGTCTGATTTAAGCACAAAACCTGTGGCATTGTCCAAATCTTCATCAAAAATCGGAAAGCGTGAAAACGGCAATTTTGGGTGATTGGCAAACACTTCACCTACCGTCATTTTCTCATCAAACGCTGCAACCACCGAACGCGGAGAGACGATGTCTTCTACGTTAATCATGCTAAGCGCCAGTGAATTTTTAATAATGCGTGTTTCAAGCTCGCTCATCTGCCCTGAGCTTTCGCCTGCATTGGCAAGTGCGATGAACTCATGGCGATTAAAGCTGTTTTCGGTATTACCCTTCGTCAAAAGGCGTGAAATTTTCTCGGCAAACCACACAATCGGCAGCAATACAATGTTAATCGCCTTGACAAAATACGCCACAGGCAAGGCAAATTTACGCCAATAAGTCGTACCCAGCGTTTTTGGAATGATTTCTGTACCAATCAAAATGGCAATCGTCATCACCGCACTAAACACACCAAACCACGCACTGCCAAACACCACTGCCGCCTGCGCACCTGCACCCAAAGAACCCAGCGTGTGCGCCACGGTGTTTAGCGTCAAGATGGACGAGATGGATTTTTCAATGTTATTCACCTTGACATCTTCAAGCATGGCGGCGGTTTTTGGGTCGTCTTCTTTGATGGTGTCAATGTAGCTTGGCGTCATGGTCAAAAGCGTAGCTTCAGACACCGAACACACAAAAGACGCAATCAGCGACAAAGAAATATAAAAAACCAGCAAAATGACGTTAGTGCTTGTTGCCGTACCAGTATTGGCAAAGGCAAGCATCGGCACAGCAAGCAAAATACCTGCAATCAAAAGATTTTTGGCGGTGTGATGAGTAGAATTAAGAAAAGATGATGACAAACGCGGTCGGGGACGGGACATATAAATAGAAAAATAACCAAAATTAGCTGCCATATTAAGACAAAATGCGCCCAACTGCAAGTAAAGAAATGTTGTGTTGCGTGAAAAATTGACAAATTGGCGTAAAATTGGCGGATTGACGGTAAAATCTGCGCAAATTGCTGAAAATGTGGTATGATATGCGTTATTTTGCCAAGATGTTTTGCTGGTGGCATGGCAATTTTCATTTTCATATAAAGCGCACGCACTGCAAAACACTTACATACTTTTTTAATTTTCACATTTTTCATTGGCTATTTTGGTCATTTATTACGGAGTTTTATCATGTTGGAGCTTATCATTCCTGCCGCTCACGCAGCCAGCGGCGCATCACAGCCATCTTTGCTGGGTCAGCTTTTGATTCCTGTGGCGTTTTTTGCGATTTTTTATTTTCTTATCATTCGCCCACAATCAAAACGCAACAAACAGCACAAAGCCATGGTAGACAGCTTAGCTGCTGGCAATGAAGTGGTGTTTGCTGGCGGTTTGATGGGTAAGATTGAAAAGATTGATGGCGACTACGCTGTCATCGCGCTAAACAGCACCAATAAAATCAAAGTTCAGCGTGCCAGCGTAATCAGCGTATTGCCAGCTGGTACGATTGACAACATCTAACCCTTTTGCGTCCACTCATCATGATGGACACACACCATTCCCCCAAGCGTATCCAACTGGGTAACGCTTGGTTTTGTGTTTTTATGCTTGGCGTTTGCTAAGCATTCGTTACCATAAGATACCCCTATGCACTACCCTGCTTGGAAATACATACTTATCGTCGTGGTGCTTGTCGTGTCTGGCTTATACGCCCTGCCAAATCTGTACCCAGACGAACCTGCGGTACAAATCACAGGCGCAAGCGCAGGCACTGAGCTTACCGAAGACGTACTTACTCGGTCTGAAACTCTGCTAGAAAAAGCAGGGCTTTCGTATCATGGCGGCAGCTTTGCCGATAACAGCGCCCTAGTGCGCCTAAGCAATGCCGAAGATCAGCTAAAAGCCCAAGAAGTATTGCGCCGCGAGCTTGGCGAACAATACGTCGTGGCACTAAACCTAGCCCAAACCACCCCGCAATGGCTAAGAGACATTGGCGCAAAACCGATGAAACTTGGTCTGGACTTGCGTGGCGGTGTGCGCTTTGTGCTTGAAGTGGACATGGCAAAAGCCCTAGAGCAACGCCTTGGCACCGCAAGCCAAGACGCTCGCCGTGCGCTGCGTGCTGAGCAGATTGCCGTAAAAAGCCTGCGCACCACCGAAAGCGGCATGATGCTGATTTTTAACAACCAAGACGCTCGCAATCGCGCCCAAAACGTACTACAAAACGCCATGGGCATGGATTTTAGTTTGCGTCCACTGGCAGCACAAGAAGGCGCAGCGCTTGAGCTGACGTATACCGAAGCCAAACTTGCCGAAATCAACGAATACGCCGTTGGACAAAACTTGACCACCTTGCGTAACCGTATCAGCGAACTTGGCGTGGCAGAAGCCTTGGTGCAATCACAAGGCGCAAACCGCATTGTTGTGGAATTGCCGGGCGTACAAGACACCGCCGAAGCCAAGCGTGTTCTTGGGCGCACCGCAAACCTAGAATTTCGTATGGTGAGCGACAATGCCGACACCTTCACAGGCGGCATCGCACCTGCTGGCAGCGAAGCCTTTCCTTTTGGCACGCTTGACGGCCCACAAATTCTACTAAATCGCCAAGCCATCGTAACGGGCGAAAAAGTGCAAGGCGCACAAGCTGGCGTGGACGAAAATGGCCGCCCGCAAGTATCCATCACGCTTGATACATCTGGCGGCCGCCTAATGCAAAACGCCACGCGTACTGCGGTTGGTAAACAAATGGCGGTGCTGTTCATTGAAAATAAGCAGCGTGTGAGCTATGAAGAAGACCCAGCCACAGGCGAGCTGACCGAAGTGCGTACGCCTTATACCGAAACACGCGTGATTAACCGCGCCACCATTCAAGCGGTGCTAGGCTCACAATTTCAAATCACGGGGCTTGACAGTGAAGCTGAAGCCAGCGAACTTGCGTTGCTTTTGCGTTCTGGCGCACTTGCCGCTCCGATGTACTTTGTAGAAGAGCGCACCATCGGCCCATCGCTTGGTCAAGAAAACATTGACAAAGGCCTATTCTCAACGCAAGTGGGCTATCTTTTGGTGTTCTTGTGGATGATTGTGTTTTATCGTGTGTTTGGCTTGATTGCCAACATCGCCCTAGCACTAAACGTCATCATCATGACCGCCATCATGTCAATCATCGGCTCGTCTTTGACCTTGCCGGGCATTGCAGGTATCGTACTGACCATCGGTATGGCAGTGGACGCAAACGTGCTGATTTTTGAGCGTATCCGTGAAGAGCTTGCCAATGGCGCGCGTGCCAAATCGGCGATTGTGGCAGGTTTTGACCGTGCCTTTAGCTCGATTTTTGACGCAAACATCACTACCTTACTGGTGGCGTTTATCCTATTTGCCATCGGCACAGGCCCAATCAAAGGCTTTGCAGTTACCTTGGCAATCGGTATTGTTACATCGCTATTCACCGCGATTGTTGTTACTCGTGCGCTGATTCAGCTTTGGTACGGAAATCGCAAAAATCTCACCAAACTTAGTATCGGTTAGGAGTTGCTATGACAGAACATAATTCAAATGACGCTCGCACTCATGCCGATGGCACGCCGTTAAGTGAGCGTGAGCTGCGCCGCCGCAAAGGCCCGCGCCGTGATGGTAAAGGCAGTAATGCCCAAGCCAACGAAGCGGCTTTGGCAGACAGCGACATCATCGCCCAAAGTGATGAAGCTACCGAAAAAGAAGGTGGCGTGAAGCTGATTGCCAATCAGCGCATCATTCCATTCATGAGCTTTGCCAAGCCGATGATGGGCATTTCTATTGCACTTATCTTAGCGGGCATCATCGCTTTTGTGGTAAATGGGCTAAACTTGGGGCTTGATTTTACTGGCGGTGTGTCAGCGGACGTGCGCTATGAATCGCCTGTGGAGCAAACCCAAGTGGTGTCTGCGCTGGCAGAAGATGGCTTTACGGACGCTGTGGTGCAGTATCTTGGCACACGCCAAGAGCTTTTGGTGCGCTTGCCGCCACAAGACCGAGACGCTGAGACGCTGGCGCAAAGCCTAAGTGAATCTTTGGATTTGCCAAACAACCCTGCCAACGTGGACAACATCAACATCATCGGCTCGCAAGTGGGTAACGAAATTTACCTAAATTCTTTGCTGGCGTTGTCGGTGGCACTTGGTATGATGATGCTGTACATCGGTCTGCGTTTTCAGTTCAAACTGGCTCTAGGCGGCGTATTGGCGCTGTTTCATGACGTGGTTGTCGTGGTGGGTATGTTTGCCATTTTTGGCTGGCCGTTTGACTTGACGGTGCTAGCAGCCGTGCTGGCGTTGATTGGTTATTCTATCAACGACACCATCGTTGTTTATGACCGTATCCGTGAAAACTTTCGCCGTGTGCGTGGTTTATCGCCTGTGCAAGTCATCAACCTTTCACAAACCGAAACGCTGCGCCGTACTTTTATGACGGTGGGTACGGTGTTTGTGGTGGTGGTCGCCATGATGTTCCTAGGCGGTGATGGTCTGTACTGGTTCTCGGTAGCGCTGTTTATTGGTTTGATTGCAGGGACGTACTCGTCTGTGTACATCGCCAGTGTCGTGCCGCTGTGGCTGGGATTATCGCGCGATGATTTCGTGGTGAAAATCAAGCCAGAATTTGAAGAAGAAGTCGTGGTTTTTGCCGACCCAGAGTTACAAAACGCCAAAGACTGATTTTTCAATTCAACGCAAACACAAACAAGCTCAAAATCATTTTTGGGCTTGTTTTTTTATGAATAAAAGAAAACCATCTTGGCAAAATTTACATTTTTGTGGCGTATTCCCTAGCCCAATACTTGTAAATCTGTTATGCTTACGTCTTTATCTCAATTCATTTTGAAATTAGCCACCGATTGCGCTTGCCATGAAATTTTTTCACCGCCTGCCCGCCACCACTCAAGGCTATCCGCTCATCGTTTTTACCATGTGCGTTTGGGGCAGTTTTAGCTTACTGTCTCGCCTAAATGTGCGCTGGCAAATCGCTGCGTGGGACGTGATTGCCATGCGTTTTGCCATCGCTGCCTTGGTGCTGCTGCCTGTGCTATGCTACCAAAAACAGTGGCGATTTTTGTTCAGTTATAAGGCGGTGGTGCTGGCGTTGGTCGGTGGCGTGGGTTACAGCTGTCTTGTATACAGTGCGTTTTTGCTTGCGCCTGTGGTGCATGGCGCGGTGTTTTTAAATGGCATGATTCCTGTAGCAACCGCCCTTTTATCGGCGCTATTTTTTCGGCAAAAACCAGACACCAACACCAAAATCGCCCTATACATCATCATCGCCACACTCATTGCCATGCTGATGATGATTGCTTTTGGTGCTGGCGGCAGTTTTGGTTTGGGTGATGCGATTTTTGCGTTCAGTGCGTTTTGTTGGGCGGCATTTGGCTTGTTGCTGCGTGCTTGGCAATTTAGCGCATGGCAAACAATGTGCTGCACGGCGATTTGGTCGGCGGCGCTGTATTTGCCGGTGTATTTTGGCGTGATTGGCTTTTCATCGCCCAATGCCAGCCTTGCCCACCTTGCTTTTCAAGGATTTTTTCACAGCATCGTGGTGATGATTATTGCCACCATCACTTACGCCTTGGCAGTGGCAAGACTTGGCGCATTTTTCGCTGGCGGACTGGCTTCACTTGCGCCTTTTATTGCCGCCATTTTAGCTGTGCCGCTCTTGGGCGAGCCGCTTAGTGGCGTCATGCTGCTTGGGCTGATTGGCATGGGACTTGGTACGGTGCAGCCTTGGCGCTGGCTTAAAGGCGTGGGCGCAAAATTTGGCAAATAACGCACTGATTCGATTTGGCTTTATCGGCTTAATCTACCAACAAACCCAAATTCATTGCAAGCATAAAGCACAGACAATTTCTTTTCTTTGTAGATACCATCTTTAAAAGTAACAAATTCATCAAAAATCACCCTAAAAACACACCACAAACACTCACAAATAAGGAAAACACATGAACGCACAAAACCCAAACACCCTAAAAAGCATCGCCGTCTATTGCGGTTCAAACTTAGGCGCGCGCCCAGAATATCACAAAGCCGCCCAACAAATGGGACAAGCCCTAGCACAGCGTGATATGCGCTTGGTTTATGGTGGCGGCAATATCGGGCTGATGGGTACAGTTGCTGACACCGTGCTTGAGCAAGGCGGTGAAGTGGTGGGCGTGATTCCTACGTTTTTGGTAGAAAAAGAAGTGGCACATCAAGGACTTAGCGAGCTGATTGAAACTACAGACATGGCAACACGCAAATACAAAATGATTGAGCTTGCGGACGGTTTTATCGCTTTGGCAGGCGGTCTTGGCACTTTTGAAGAGCTGTACGAAGTGCTGTCGCTTGCCCAGCTGCGCCTGCACGCCAAGCCCATCGGTGTGCTGAACACCCACGGATTTTTTGACCCTGTCATCGCCACGCTGCAAAAGGCGGCGGACGAAGGCTTTATGCCGCACGCCAATTTATCGCTTTTGTGCGTGTCTGACGACCCTGATGAGCTGCTTGAGATGATGGCGAATTATCGCTTCATTGACGCACCCAAATGGACACGCCCAACGTGGCTTGATACATCGCCAGAAAAAGCCTTGCACCACACGCCAAAATCGCAGCTTTAATTAAGCGCCAAACTTTTGTTCGCTCTATTTTCCACCCACCCAACAAATCCGCACCGCTCAATGTTCGGTTGGGCGGTTTTTTAGCGCGGTTTTGCTGATTTTTTACATGAATTTTAGGCAGATTTTGAGTAGTTTTTGGCAGCTTTTGCACAAAATTTCCGCAATTTTGGCATGAATTTGCGTAAAATTGAGCAATTTTCGTGAAAATTTGTAAAATTTGTCAAAAAATTACTTGCAATAAAATAAAACGAATGTACACTATAAGCATTAAAATTTTGCCCAACAATTATTCAGTAAACGACCTAAAATTGCCAGCCGTGTCAAAATTTATCCTGAAATTTAGCACGGATACAATTTAAAGATTTGGTTTGTTGCAAAAATTTGTTACAATATGCAAAAGATGTACGCCCATCGTATCACTGATGGTGTTGGCATATTTGCACAAGCCAAGCTGGGCAATTCATCAAACTAAACTTAATCAACAAAAGGTGATGGCATGGACATCAAAAAAATTCGTGAACTTATTGACCTAATGGAAGAAAAAGACCTCGTAAATTTAGAATACGGGCATGACGACAATTACGTCAATCTGACACGCAATGTCGCTGTACAGACCATCGCTGCGCCTGCTGCCGTTGCTGCCGCGCCAGTTGCTGCTGCCAGTGCGCCTGCCGCTGCTAAGCCAAGCGGCAAGGTGGAGACATCGCCAATGGTGGGCGTGTTTTATTCTGCGCCAAGTCCAAATGATCCGCCATTTGTTAAAGTTGGTCAAAAAGTGCAAGCAGGCGATCAGCTGGGCATCATTGAAGCGATGAAAATCATGAATCCACTAGAAGCCACTCAAAGCGGCATCATTGAAGAAATCCTAGTTAATAATGCTGACGTGGTACAATTTGGACAGCCTGTGATTCGTTATAAAGCCTGATAGGATTTGCCATGATTAAAAAGCTACTGATCGCCAACCGTGGCGAGATTGCCTTGCGCATCGTGCGTGCGTGTAAGCAGCTGGGCATTTCCACGGTGGGTGTGTACTCTACCGCTGACAAAGACCTAATGCATTTGCGTTTTGTAGATGAAGCGGTGTGCATTGGCAATGCGCCATCCAGCCAAAGCTATTTGGACGTGAATAAAATCCTTGCCGCTGCCGAAGTAACGGGCGCAGACGCCATCCACCCCGGTTATGGGTTTTTGTCCGAAAATGCCGATTTTGCTGAAAAAGTAGAAGAAGCGGGCTTGACTTTTGTTGGGCCGCACGCTGACCACATTCGCCTGATGGGCAATAAAGTTTCGGCAATTAACGCCATGAAAAAAGCAGGCGTACCAACCGTTCCGGGTTCTGTAGGCGCAATCACCCTGCACAATGCCGAAGAACAAGCCAAACAAATCGGCTTTCCGCTGATTGTCAAGGCGGCAGCTGGCGGTGGCGGTCGTGGTATGCGTGTGGTAGAACGCTTTGAAGAGCTGATCAACCAAGTGCAAGCCGCCAAAGCCGAAGCCGAAAGCGCCTTTGGTGATGACACTGTGTACATGGAGCGTTTTTTGAAAAATCCACGCCATGTGGAAGTGCAAGTCCTAGGCGATGGCAACGGCAATGCACTGCATTTGTTTGATCGTGATTGCTCATTACAACGCCGCCATCAAAAAGTGCTGGAAGAAGCACCTGCTCCCGGCATTCCAGACGACATTCGCCAGCCGATTTTGGATGCGTGCGTGCGTGCGTGTGAACAAATCAAATATCGTGGCGCAGGGACGTTTGAGTTTTTATACGAAGACGGTCAGTTTTTCTTTATTGAGATGAACACGCGTGTGCAGGTGGAACACCCTGTTACCGAGATGATTACTGGCATTGACATCGTGGTGGAGCAGCTAAAAATCGCCGCTGGCTATGGGCTAAGCTACCATCAAGACGAAATCACCATTCGTGGACACGCCATCGAATGCCGTATCAATGCTGAAGATCCTAAGACTTTCATGCCTTGTCCGGGTCGCATTGATAATCTATTCACACCGAGCGGCTGTGGCGTGCGTTTTGATTCGCATTTGTATCAAGGCTACACCATTCCAAGCTATTATGATTCGCTGATTGGCAAGCTGATTTGTCATGCGCAAACACGCCGCCAAGCGGTCGCTAAGACGCTGAACGCATTGGACGAGCTGGTGATTGAAGGCATTAAGACCAACATTCCGCTGCACCGTGATGTGATTTTACAAGATGAAGCCTTTGTCAATGAAGCACAAAACATTCATTATCTTGAAGAACATTTACTTTCTGGCAATGGTAAAAAACACTGATTTTGTGATTTAATTGCGGTAAAAATAAGACGCTCAAGTGGCGTCTTATTTTTGCGTTTAAAACTTTGTTTTGCGCTGATTTTATGCACTAAAATACACAGTTAAAGACTTGCCGTGTCGCACACCGATTGGACGTGCGTGCGCCAATACTCCAAAGAATGCCAAGCACGTCTGCGCCTTGCCAAGCGCGCTCTGATGCGTCTGGTTTTACGGTGAAAATTATAGCGATGATTGCGCTTATTTAGCCTTGTGCGTGTTCTTTTGCGTATCATTTTATCTCCCAATCCAGCCTTTCAATCAGCCCTAACCAAGCCTTAACCAATCTCGGTCGGTGAAATTACACCACTGTCGATTTGCGCTGCTGCCCATTTGCCCTACTGTCGCCAATCTACTGCGCCTTGCCCATCTTAAAACCCTTCTTATAACAAATCCAATTATACACACTTTTTATGGCAATACACAAATCTTGGTGCGTGAATTTACTCTGCAGCGCATTTATTTTGTCTGGCTATTATCTGCTCAGCTATTACCCCGCTTGACTGCTTGCCCTGCCATATAAGTAAAACAGATAAATAAAAAAGCCCTGCACTGGGCAAGGCTTTTTATGTACTGGCAATTCATCAAACTTTAAAATACTCACGCAATACTTCAATGCACTTTTGCGCCTTGACTGGCAGCTGCTCTTTGGTGGCAGTAACCACAGACAACACCAAAGGATTTAGCTCATAATCAGTCAGCACAGGCACCAATTTACCTGCTTGCACAAGCTCTTTTGCGTCCAATTCATTGGCTTTTACCACGCCATGACCTGCCACCGCAAGCGCCAGCGCAATGTCAGGGTCGTTACTCATCAAGCGAGATTGCACACGCATAGAGTGCTGCTTTTCATCGCCTTTTTTAAATTCAAGGCTTTCGTTGTGCTTATCGCCGCAAATGATGATGGTTTGATCTGCCAAATCTTTTGGCGAAGTGATTGCGCCATGCACCTTCAGATAACTTGGCGCAGCAAGCCAAACTTGCTTCACTTTGGTCAACTCAATGCCGTTTGGCTGTGGCTCTTCGTCCAAAATCAGTGCCACATCAATGCGATCTTCAATCAAATCCAGACTGTCGCCACGAGAAATCACGTTCAAAGACAGATTCTCATGCTCAGCAATCCAGCTTGCAAGCGCAGGCAGTAAATACGTTTTGGCAAGGTTTGGCGATGTTGCCACACGCAAGCTGCCAGACACTTCATCTTTTAATTGGCTTACGCTGTCGCGTCCTCTCTCAGCAGCCTTCACAATTTCTAATGCTTCATTATACAGGCTTTCACCTGCTTCGCTTAGGCTTAATTTTCGCGTTGAGCGGTGCAGTAGTGCCACGCCCAAATCGCTTTCAAGTGAGCGGATTTGCTGACTGACTGCGCTGGTCGTAATACCAAGTTCCTTTGCTGCACCACTGAACGAACCTTGTTTGACCACGCTGGCAAATACCGCCATGCCCCGTAAATTTTCTAACATATTCCACCTCAAGTTTTGAACCCCGCCATCGGCTGACGGCAGGCGTTGCGAATTTTGACAACGTGCAAGGTGTGAACGGTGCACGCAAAACAACTAAAACGCAAACATGGCTCAAAATTCGGTAAAAACCTTGCGTTACCCACAACTGTGGCACTGTTGGTTTTATCACTGTCTTTTATTTTTAACAAACCATCTTTTAATAATAGCCAACAGTCTTATAATTTTTCTTTTACTTTATAATAACCAATCTCTATCAATAATACAAGCACAAACGTAAATGAAATTGTATCATTTGGTAAGATTTTATTTTGGACAAGTGTCCAGTCTTGACGCATTCGTCAAACACAGCACGCCCTACCCATCTAATAATCAATTATTACAAAAGGATTAGAATTGTACAAATTTTATACCAATCAAGTGCCAAAGCCATATTTTTAGCACAAGTGTTCTATTTTTGTAATTTTTAACCTGCTAAAAGCTAGATGTGTCAAGGTTTTTAGAAATGACTGATTGGTCATTTTTATTTTTGGTTTAGATTTTATTAATCCAAAAGCAGCTTTGCGCCTGCTAAAATCGGCTGACCATCGTCCACAATAAAACCTTGCTGCCATAAACTCATCGCCACAGGACTGTTAGTCAGCTGGCTTTGCACGTCCATCATCACCTGCGCACGGCGCGCAAGTTGGCGCTGCTTTGGCGTATCGTCCACATTTTGCAAAAGCGGCAAGTCATCACTCAGGCGCATATTGGTAAATTGTTCGGTGATTTTTTGCTTAAAAGTCGCAAAACTTGCGTGAACCTGCGCATTATGCTCGCCCACATACAGCGTACTGTCGCCTTCAATCTCGCCCACCATCTGACTTGCCGACAGTAGCGCCAGTTCATCATTGCTCAAAACCCCTGCTTGGCGCGCGCCAGACAGCCAATAATCCCACTTATCCTGCGTCCAATCGCCTGACAGCTCAGCGGGCGGCGCTTTTAGTCGTTCGCGCATTTGTGCCTTGGAATAAACGGTAGGCAAGTTGTGCGTCTGCTCGTCTTGGGTTTGTGTATAAGTTGGTTCGTTGATTCGTTCGTTGGCTGGTTCGCTATTTAGCTCGTTGCTTGGTGCGCTCGTTGATGCGTGATTAAACTCGCCATCAATCGTTGGCTCACTGCTTGATAAATTTGCCGTATTAAAATCACCGTTTGGCAAAGCTTTATCTGACTGCGTTTCGCCTAGCAAAGCTTCATCATCAGCGTTCACTTTCGATAAATCATCACTCACCACTGGCAAATTTTCATCATTCACCGACAGCTTATCAACTGCGTGCGCCGTGTGTGAATACAAAGCGTCATCACTTGGCGAATGCTTCAACTCGTTATGCTCAGTTTGCAAGGTTTGCCCTGCCGTATCATCGGCAAGATTGGCGTTGTTATCGGCTGGCGTGTGCGTTAAGTTGGCGTGCGTCAGATTATCCGTATTTTCAAGTTCATCGCTCTCATCGCTGGGCGGTAAATTGTCAAGTTGGGAGTTGTCAGCTAGCGGTTGATTAGCTGGCGGATTATCAGTTTGCGCATAATCAGTTGGCAAATCATCAGCTTGCAAATCGTCAGTTGGCAAATGATTGGCTGGCAAATCATTTAAATGCAGCTCATCGGACAGCAACTCATCAGCATTTGCCAAATCCACACCATCAGAATTGATAGAATTTTCCGCTGGTGCAATCTGCAGTGAAGTGTCAGCCGCTAAATTGTCTGCAGGCGTATCATTAGGCGGATTTGACGGATTGGGCGCTGCATTGGCAATCTTATCAGCAGGCGCAACACCCACCGCCAAAGGACGAAACGCCAGCAGACGCAAAATCCCCATTTCCAGCGCCTGCATGGGCGTGGTCGCAAGGCGCACACCATCACGCGCTCTGATGGCGATGTCATAATACAGCTGCAGCACGTCAGCAGGAATGCTCGCCGCCAGCTCATAAAACGCCTGCTTTTGCGCATCGTTCATATCAAGCGGCACATCAGGCAAAACTTGCACCAACGCCATCTGGTGTAGACTGTCCACCAAACGATCAAAAATCGCGCTGGCGTCCACCATCTGTGTACGCAGCCGTGCAATGTGCGCCGCCACTTGCGTGCGTCTGTCGGCAAAAATATCACCAATCAACGCCAGCACATCAAGACTATCCACCAAGCCCAGCATATTTGCCACAGTGTCATCTTGGAGCGCGCCGCCACCAAAGGCGATGGCTTGGTCGGTCAAAGACAGCGCATCACGCACCGAACCTTTAGCGGACTGCGCCAGCTGCCAAAGCGCGCCATCGCTAAATGCGATGTTTTCAGCGGTCAAAATCTTTTGCAAATGCTCATGCAACAGACTTTGCGACAAAGGACGCAGTACAAACTGCAAACAGCGCGAAATGATGGTGATGGGCAGTTTTTGTGGGTCGGTGGTTGCTAGGATAAACTTAACGTGCGCTGGCGGCTCTTCCAAGGTTTTTAACAGCGCATTAAACGAGTGCGTAGACAGCATATGCACTTCGTCAATCAAATACACCTTGTAGCGTCCTTGCGTGGGTGCGTACGGCACGTTTTCCAGCAAATCTCTGGTGTCTTCCACCTTGGTGCGACTTGCCGCATCAATCTCAATCAAATCAATAAAACGCCCTTCATCAATGCTCACGCACGAATCGCACACACCACAAGGCTTGCTGGTGATACCTGTGTCGCAATTTAGACATTTTGCCAAAATCCGCGCGATTGTCGTCTTGCCCACGCCGCGCGTGCCTGTAAACAAATAAGCGTGGTGCAAGCGGTTGGTGTCAATCGCATTGGCAAGTGCCGCCGAAACGTGCGTCTGCCCAAGCAGCTGGGCAAAGTTTTTTGGGCGGTATTTGCGAGCAAGTACTTGATATTGAGACATAATTTCAATCTTTAAAGCGGTGTCGTCATTGGCTTTTGTGATAGCACTGGGAATTTTAATTTCACTTGCCAACACAAAAGAACAAAAAGGCTGAACCACACGCCAGCCCTTTTGCTAAATCCATTCAAGCCATCGCCACTACGGTCTGATGGCGCAAATAAATCAGTCCTTACGGCGCATATGCGGGAACAAAATCACATCACGAATGGATGCGCTGTCCGACAGCAGCATGACTAGGCGGTCAATGCCAATGCCTGTGCCAGCGGTTGGCGGCAAGCCATATTCCAACGCTTCAATGAAGTCTGCGTCAAAGTGCATGGCCTCGTCATCGCCTGCGTCTTTTTCGGCAACTTGCTGGCGAAAACGCTCGGCTTGGTCAATCGGATCATTCAGCTCACTAAAGCCGTTTGCCATCTCACGTCCGCCAATGAACAGCTCAAAGCGGTCAGTGATTTCTGGATTTTCATCATTGCGGCGTGCCAGCGGTGAAGTTTCTGCTGGGTATTCGGTGATGAAAGTTGGCTGGCGCAATTTATGCTCGGCAGTTTCTTCAAAAATGATGGTTTGCAATTTGCCCACACCAAAAATATCTTTAACTTCCTGATGCAGCACATTTTTGACATAATCCGCCAAATAATCACGGTCGGCAATCTTCGCCATATCAAAGTTTTCAGCGTACATTTCAATGGCTTTGGTCATCGGCACGCGGGCAAACGGCGCTTTTAGGCTGATGCTTTCGCCTTGATAGCTCAGCTCAGTTGTACCAAGAATGTCCGTGGCAAGCTCATTAAACAGACGCTCGGTCAAGTCCATCAAGTCTTTATAATCGGCATACGCTTGATAAAACTCAATCATGGTAAATTCTGGGTTGTGGCGTGCTGACACCCCTTCATTACGGAAGCTGCGGTTAATCTCAAACACACGCTCAAAACCGCCCACCACCAAGCGTTTTAGATACAATTCAGGCGCAATACGCAAATACAGCTCCATATCCAGCGCGTTGTGGTGCGTGATGAACGGACGTGCCACCGCACCGCCCGGAATTGGGTGCATCATCGGCGTTTCCACTTCCATAAAACGCTCATTCAGCATGAACTTGCGAATGCCTGCAATCACTTGGCTGCGAATGGTGAACGTGCGGCGCGACTCTTCGTTCATGATCAAATCCACATGGCGATTACGATAGCGCGCTTCAGTGTCGGCAAGTCCATGGAATTTGTCAGGCAATGGACGCAAAGACTTCGTCAAAAGCTCAAAGTCTTCAATGTGCACATACAAATCACCCTTGCCACTGCGTCCGATGTAGCCATTTACCGCCACGATGTCGCCAAGATCCAGCGATTTGATGGTGTCTAGCGTCTCGCTCGGCAAGTTTTTACGATCCACATACAGCTGAATGCGCCCTGTCATGTCTTGAATGACGATGAACGAACCACGGTTTAGCATGACACGACCAGCCACGCTCACTTGCACTTTTTCACCCGCTTCAATCTCAGCTTTGCTTTGATTTTCAAAGGTTTTTTGCAAATCGCCACAATAATTTTTTGGGCGGAACGTATTTGGGTACGGGTTTTTGCCGCTGTCTTTGATGGCTTGCAGCTTTTCTAGTCGCTGCGTGATGAGCTGGTTTTCGTCTTGAGCAGTTTGTGCTTGGGTTTGGTCGGTCATAAGAGTTCTCAATGTTTTGCTGTTTTGTTTACTGTTTTGATACGATTTAATTTAAATACTAAAATTTAACGCCAAAATCTGCTGCTAAATCTTGCGCCATCAATCATTCTGCGCTGCTTGCCATCAAATCCGCTTGATGTTCACGCAAAAGACTGTCTAATAGCTCGGTCAAATCGCCTTCCATAATCGCATCTAGCTTGTACAAAGTCAAGTTGATACGATGGTCGGTCATGCGCCCTTGTGGGAAATTATAAGTGCGAATGCGCTCACTGCGATCGCCACTACCCACCAAATTACGGCGCATATCGCTGGTGGCGCTGATTTGCGCTTCTACTTTTGCCTGCTGAATGCGTGCAACCAGCATTTTCATGGCTTTTTCGCGGTTGGCGTGCTGACTGCGCTCTTGCTGACATTCGGCAACCACGCCCGTAGGAATGTGAGTGATGCGCACCGCTGAATCTGTGGTATTGACGTGCTGCCCGCCTGCACCGCTTGAGCGGTAAGTGTCAATGCGCAAATCGGCAGGGTTAATCTCCACCGTATCGTCAATTTCCACTTCTGGCATGACCGCCACCGTACACGCAGACGTATGCACACGCCCTTGCGACTCGGTGGCTGGCACACGCTGCACTCGGTGCGCACCGCTTTCAAATTTTAGTCTGCCATACACATCTGTACCCGACACACGGCTGATGATTTCTTTGTAGCCGCCATGCTCGCCTTCGCTGGCAGACAGCACTTCCACTTGCCAGCCTTGAGATTGGGCGTATTTTTGGTACATACGGAACAAATCACCGCTAAAAATCGCCGCTTCATCGCCACCTGTGCCAGCTCGAATTTCCAAAAAGGCTGGTACTTTATCGTTCGGGTCTTTTGGCAGCATGAGTACGTTTAGCGTCTCACCAAGCTCATCAATTTTCGCCTTTGCCGCTTCAATCTCTTCTGCCGCCATCTCTTTCATGTCAGGGTCGGATAGCAGCTCTTCGGCAGTTGCCAAATCTTCTTCGGCTTGTAAAAATGCCTGCCAAGCGCTCACCACTTCCGACAAATCACGATGCTCCACCGACAAAGCACGAAACGCCTTATTATCGGCAATCGTATCAGGGTCAGAAAGCAAGGCGGTTACTTCTTCAAAGCGATCCACCATTTGATCAAGGCGAGTGCGTAGGCTGTCTTTCATAGTAAGGCTTAGCGTAGTCTGATTATCTAAAAACACTCTATTATAGCAAAATTTTTACTAAAATGTGAAACCTGCGTAGGATTTTTTAGTAAAACCGATTTTTGTTAAAACCGTCTTTTATTAAAACCAGTTTTTGGCAAAATGACTTTTTATTAAAAAACAAAAACCAAACCCCAATAAGGATTTGGTTTTGAGTTTGTCAGCAGTTTTGTCAAAGCAGTTTTGTCAAATCATACTTTTTTGACAATCACTGAGCCAATGGAATAACCTGCGCCAAATGAGCAAATCACCGCCAAATCGCCAGATTCAATGCCGTCTTGTTTTAAGTGAAAAGCGATGATTGGGCTGGCTGAGCTGGTGTTGCCAAACTCATCAATCACAATCGGCGCGATGGATTTGTCCGCGTCTTTGCCCATCACCGTGCGCAAAATCAAATCAATCATGTTAATGTTGGCTTGGTGTAACCACAGTTTTTTGACGTTTTTAGTGTCAATGTTATTTTCTGCCAAATGCGTGCTGATGATTTCAGACACTTTCGGGCAAACTTCACGGAATACTTTGCGCCCTTCTTGTAAGAACAGCTTGTCAGTTACTGGCTCTTGCAAGTCTGGATACATACCAGAATTTGCCGCCAAAAACTCACTGCGATCCATAAAGCCAAACTCATTTTTGATATTGGTGCTAAATTGCGTCCACAGCTTGCTGTCTAGGATTTCATAGCCTTTTGGCGTGTCCAGCTCTTCAATGATGGTCGCTGTTGCCACATCACCAAAGATGAAATGGCTGTCTCGGTTGCGCCAGTTTAGGTGCGCTGAGGTGATTTCTACGTTCACCACAGCAATGCGCTTGCCAAGTCCTGCCTTAATGCTGCCCACCGCGCCTGCAATGCCGAAAGTCGCCGCACTGCACGCCACGTTTGTGTCATAAGCAAAGCCGTGCGTCATGCCGATGGCGTGCTGAATTTCAATGGCGATGGCAGGATACACACGCTGAAAATTTGAACACGCACAAATAATGCCGTCCAAATCGTCCGCTTTTAGCCCTGCATTATCCAGCGTCTTTTGTAATGCGTCCACGCCCATCTCTGCCATGATAGACAGCTCTTCGCCCAATTTACGCGCAGGGAAAATTGGCGCCATGATTTTTGGGTCTAAAATACCTTTTTTATCAATCACATAGCGTGATTTAATGCCTGACGCTTTTTCAATAAATTCTGCACTAGAATGTTGCAGCGCAACCTTCTCACCGCTTTCAATGGCGGCGGCATTTTCGGCATTATAATTATCCACATAAGTATTAAAAGCAGCCACCAGCTCTTCGTTGGTGATTTTGTCTTTTGGGGTGTGTAGCCCTGTGGCGGTGATATAAATAGCCATAATTCGTCCTATGTTGTCAGTTTGTGCAAATGTTCACGGCTTACTCGTCTCTTGCTTGATTAAGCCAAAGCCAAATCGCACAACTTTTTGCCAAATTCTTTTCAAAGTTTCTTTTCAAATCAAAGTTACTTTGTAAAATTTGTTTACATTTGTGCTTAGTTTAGCACATTTTTATCAAAAAGAAAGCAAAGTTTTGTATCGCTTGGGTTGCTTGTGGTTGCTTATCACGCACCGCACAAAAACGCCTGCACGCAGCGATTGCTGAGTGAAACTTTCTGCCGTCATCTGGTCATCAGCTGCGCCCACAGTTTTTCTAGGCGTTTTGGCGACACTGCCGCCAGCGTTTTCATCGGCTGGGCGAATAAATTGATACGATACTCTTCCACCAGCCAGCGATACTCGGCAAAGCGTGGGTCGTGCGCACGATTGGCAAGGCGCTCCATATGCTCATCAAGCAAATACACACCATCAAGATCGCCATCAAGGTTGTTCGGCAAACGCTCAAGGCGGATTTTTAACGCTTGCAAATAACGTGGATACTGCTGCCACTGACTAAAATCCAGCCGATAAATAAAGTCCGCCAACGCCAAATCATCAAGCTGATCTTCTGCGTCATCAATACTCTCACCAAACACTTCTCGATCCAGCATCAAAAGCTGTCCACGCACCGTCTGCCATGTGGTGTAGATGTCTTTGAGCGTTTTTAGCACGGTTTGCCCCACGCTTAAAAACTGCGCCACCACCACCTTTTGCGTATGCTCAAATTCATCACTCGTCAAAGGCAAAATTTCCAGCGTTTTGCTCATTTTGTCATCGCAAATCGCTGCGATGGCACTGCGGTCGTGATTGCCTTTTTCAAAGTTTGTGCCATCGGCATTTGCCCTATCAAAGTCCGCTTTGACAAAATTCACGCCGTGTAAATCCAAAGTCGCTTGCAAAGTTGCGTCAATCACCAACGTTTTTAGCTGTTCTAAATCGCCAAGCGGTGCAAAGGCAAGTTTGAACGCCTTGTCAATCTGACTGGCAAGCTGCTTTTGTTTTGCGCCAAGTTTGCCTTTAATCAAGGTCAGCACGCCTTTTTTGTGGGTGTTGATGGCAGTTTTTAGGTCGGTGAATTGATGAATGGCAACTTTATGGCTGTTTTTTGCCTGATTGCCAGCGGATTTGCCTTGCGTGTCATCACTCGCCAACGCTGAAAATTCCTGCATCACCACGCCTGCCGTGTGGCGACTGCGCACAAAACTAAAATACTCTGGAAAAGTGTCATGCACGCCTTCAGCCGCCGCCACGACCACGCCCGTTTCGCTTTTATGGCGTGCTTGTAATTTTGCCAAATCACGCCCCTTATCAATCACGCGGTTTTTTTCGTCCAGCACGCACACCAAAGGCTGCAAGTATTTATCAATGCTCGCCACATTAAAATCGCTCGGATTTGCCTGCACACCAAGCTGCGCCAATGCCGCACACAGCTGGTCTAACAGCCCAAATGTACCGCTTTTATCCAGCTTATCAAAAATCTTATCCGCCGTATCAGGAATCGGCACAATGTGGCGGCGAATGTCTTTTGGCAAGGATTTAAGTAGCTGCAAAACCAGCTCATCACGCCAGCCTGCAATCCCCCACAGCAAATCCACGCTGTCAAGCTGCGAAAGCGCCTTAATCGGCACACGCACGCTCACGCCGTCATCGTCAGAGCTTGGGTCAAACACATAAGACAGCGGCAATTTTAGCGCACCAAGCTGCCAAAATTCAGGAAATTCCTTGCCTGCTTTGGCGTTTTCGTTCAGCACGTCTTCATCGCTAAAATACAGCAAGCCATCATCGCCAAGCTCGCCCAGCCAATCTTCAAACGCCTTGGCGGACGCAATATGACTTGGGATTTTCGCTTCGTAAAATTGGTACAGATTTTCTTCATCAACCAACAAATCTCGCCGCCGCAGCTTATCTTCAATCTTAATCGCTTCGGCAATTTTAGCGTGGTTGTGCGTCAAAAACGGCAACGGCTTAGGATAATTATCCGCCACCAAACCATCACGGATAAAAATCTCACGACTTGCCGCAATGTCAATCTGCTCAAAGTTCACAGGCTGCTTATGCGTGATGACAAGCCCAAACAAGCTGATTTGCGCAAAAGCACGCACTCGCCCTGTTTTCTTTGACCAATGCGGCTCGTAATAATGATATTTTAGCAGCTCGCCTGCGCTTGCCAGCACCCATTCAGGCTCAATCTTGGCAAGGCAGCGCATATACACTTGCGATGTTTCCACCACTTCAAACGCCAAAAGCCACTCCACGCCTTTTTTGTGTAAAATGGACGCAGGGAAAATGCGTGCTTTTTGACTTCTTGCCATCAAATATTCGCCCACTGTGTCGGTTTTATGCGCCACAAAAGACAAAAGCGCCGTCAAAAGCGCACGGTGAATGTTGGCATAATGCACCGCTTTTGGGTCGGCAATTTTCACGCTTGGGCTGATTTTGCGTGATTTGTCTTTGTTTTTTAGGCTTAGGCGTGTGTTTTTGGTTTGTGCATCTTTGTTTTGCGTAGTTTGTTCGGCAAGTTTTTCATCGCTTTGCTTGGCAATCACAAAGCCCAATTCTGCCATCATGCGGCTCAGTTGTTCGTGCGTTTTTTGCCATTCTTTGATACGCACAAAGCTCAAATAATGCTTTTTGGCGAAATTTTTTCGTGCATTGCCAGACAGCTTCTCGCCGCCGTGCATTTCGTGGGCGTTAAACAGCACGTCAAACAATTCCACATAGAACAAAAAGTCCGAATTTTCCTTACGGAATAAAGCGTGCTTTTGGTCGGCTTGCATTTGCTTGGCGGCAGGTCGTTCACGCACATCTTGCACCGCCAGCGCAGAGACAATGACAAGCATATCCGCTAAGCAATCAAACGTATCGCCTGCAATCAGCATACGCGCCAAACGTGGATCAATCGGCATTCTTGCCATTTGCTTGCCAATGGTGGTAAGCGCGCTTGGCGTGAATTTGCGTTTTTTGGCGGCCGTTTTGGTCGGTTTATCGTTGATGGCGCCAAGCTCGTGCAGCAGCTTTTTACCATCGTTAATCAAGCGAAAATCAGGCGGCGTGATGAACTCAAAATCCGCCACATTGCCAAGCCCCAAATTTTCCATTTGCAAAATCACGCTTGCCAAATTGGTGCGTAAAATTTCAGGCTCGGTAAATTCTGGACGTGCCAAAAAATCTTCTTCTGAATACAAGCGAATGCACACACCTTCACCGATGCGCCCACAACGCCCCTTGCGCTGATTGGCGCTGGCTTGACTGATGGCTTCAATCGGCAAGCGCTGAATGCGTGAGCGATAATTATAACGACTGATACGCGCAAAACCTAAGTCAATCACATAATAAATGTTTGGCACGGTCAGCGCCGTTTCGGCAACGTTTGTGGCGATGATGATGCGCCGCCCTTTGCCCGATGGCGCAAAAATCCGCTGCTGCTCGGCATAGCTTTGGCGTGCAAACAAAGGCAGCACTTCGGTATGCGCTGGTGCGTGCGCCGCCAAGATGTCTTGCAATTCACGAATTTCAGCTTCCGTGCTGGCAAAAATCAAAATGTCGGATTTTTCTGGATGCCCTTTTTTGCGTGCATCTTCAAAGCACTCTGCCACCGCCGCTGTCAAAGCTCTAGGCAGATTATCTTCCATTTCATCAAAGGCGTCATCATCATGGCTGCGCACGATTTGGTCGGTCAAAGGACGATAGCGCACTTCCACAGGATAGCTGCGCCCCTGCACATTGATGATCGGCACGCTTTTACCCGCTGGCAAACCTGCGCCAAAATAATCAGCAAACCTTTGTGTGTCCAGCGTTGCTGAAGTGATGATGACTTTTAAATCAGGGCGTTTTGGCAAAAGCCGCTTTAAATAACCCAAAATAAAATCAATATTTAGGCTGCGTTCGTGCGCTTCGTCAATGATGATGGTGTCGTATTTGCTCAAAAACTTATCGTGCGCAAGCTCAGCAAGCAAAATACCGTCCGTCATCAGCTTAACAAGGCTATGCGCACCGCCTTCTTCGGTAAAGCGCACTTTAAAACTCACCGTTTGCCCAAGTTTCTCGCCAAGCTCATCAGCAATGCGTGTCGCCACCGAACGCGCGGCAAGTCTTCTAGGCTGCGTATGCCCAATTTGCCCTGTGATACCACGCCCAGCCAGCATGGCAAGTTTGGGCAGCTGCGTGGTTTTGCCTGAACCTGTCTCGCCCGCCACGATGATGACTTGGTGCGTCTTAATGGCGTGAATGATGTCGGCTGCCATGGCGGTTACTGGCAAATCAGGGTTTAATTTATCCGCCAAATCGCTTGGCACGCTGGCAATGCGCGCCGACACCGCCGCCGATGAACGCTCAATCACGCCATCTAAATGCGCTTGTTTTTTGCTCTTGTTTTCGCCATCAAGTTTTTTAATTTCTTGGCGCAAACGCTGGATATAATGGCGGTCTTTGGCAAGAATGTTTGGTGAATGCGTGCTGTTTTTTTGTGTATTCATTGATGATTGCTGTGATGATTTATCAGGTAATTTGTTGGATAATGTATTGAGTGAGTTTCTGGCGTTTGTTTTAACAAACAACTCTTTTATAAGCGATGATAAAATTTGTGTGTTATAATGGCGCTTATTTTACCATTAGCAAGCCGATTTGTCTTTTTTGTAAGCAAATCTTTATAACGATAACGACTTTATGAACGAATCTTTGAATGTGTTAAGCCTGATTGCCCAAGCCAGCGTGCTGGTGCAAATTGTGATGGCGCTGCTTGTGGCGCTGTCTTTTGTCAGCTGGGTGCTGATTTTTCGTTTTGCTGGCAAATTGGGCAGTACGGCACGCTTTGATGAGCGGTTTGTGGCGTGGTTTGACGCCAATCCATCGCTTGATGACAAATATCAAAGCGTACAAGCCGAACGTGAAAAATCAGGACTAGAGGCGATTTTTGATACAGGCGTGCGCACTTTTACCACCGCCAGACAAACACACAATGCCGAACAAGCCGCCGCCATCACTGAGCGCAGTCTGCGCAGCCAGCTTGGCAAAGAGCAAGGCGAGATGGAACGTGGGCTGTCGTGGCTTGCCAGTATTGGTTCGGTGTCGCCTTACATCGGTCTTTTTGGTACGGTTTGGGGCATTATGAACGCTTTTATTGGCTTGTCAGACGTGGGCAGCGCAAGCCTTGCCACAGTCGCGCCCGGCATTGCTGAAGCCTTGATTGCCACGGCGATTGGTCTGTTTGCCGCCATTCCAGCAAGCCTAGCTTTCAACCATTTCACCGCCAAGGCACAGGCTTTGCACGAGCTGCGTGCGCTGTTTTGCGATGATTTGCTTGCCGCTTTGCTGCTGAAAGACAAGCCATAAAAAACAAACCATAAACCTAATAACTTTAAGAAAATCTAAACTTGTGGCGGATAAATTTTCTACCAATTATTTAGATTTTCTTAAAATAAAAATATAATTTTACCGCCATTTTCACCAAAATAACACTATGAATCGCACGCCTTATTCTCGCCAAAAACCTGCTCTTAACGCCAGCATGAATGTCGTGCCTTATATTGATGTCATGCTGGTGCTGCTGGTGATTTTTATGGTTACTGCGCCCATGCTCACCACAGGCGTGAAGGTGGATTTGCCAAAAGCCGCCACGCAAAATCTTGACACGGCGGACGAATTGCCTGTACTGATTGCCATGACGGCAGACGGCTCACTGTTTGTCAGCCACAGCAAGGCGATGGATATGGCGGTGAGCCGTGATGATTTGCCAATGCTCTTAAATCAGCTTGCCAATGAACGCGCCGCAAAAGGTGCTACTTTACGCGTACTCATCAATGCCGATGGCGCAATCGCTTATCAGCAAATCATGTCGCTGATGGCGCAAGTACAAGCCGCTGGCATTGACGAAGTGGCATTGGTAAGCGATGGCAATCAGTGATGGATAGATTTATTAAACTCTTAAGAAATTTGGTGCGGTATTATTTAATTTAGATTTATAATAGAATTTACTCATACAATAAAATTATTCAGTTTTTATTAAAAATACTGCCAAATAGTATCTTAAAAATCCACAAATCACGAACCAAAATCACAACCACACAAACCCATATAACAGCAACAGCTACACAGCCAGCCAAACCCAAATTCACCATGCAAACACCAAAAACCCACGCCAAGCCCAACAAAACCGCCATCGTCCTGCCTGTTTTTGGCAGTACGCTTTTGCACGCGGGCGTTTTTGTGGCGGTGGCAGTTTTTGGTGCGGTGCGCGCCTTGCCAGAGCCAAGCGTTACCCAAACCCAGCTGGCAAGCGGCGCTGAATTTAACGACATCAAATCGGCACTCGCTGCACACATTGCCAAAAATACCATAGCAGAAAAACAAACCGCAAGCACACACCAAAAGCCAAGCGCTTCTACCACGCAGCCAGCGGCATTTCATGACTTTCCACGCACGGCGCAGTACGACACGCAGTTTGACGACTTGGCAAATTGGGAAAGCACTTGGAGCAGCGACTGGGACGCGCCAGCCATCAGCGATGATGAATTTGCCGAGCGTTTTGCCGCCAATGCTGAAAAACAAGCGCAAATCAACGCCCTTTTGGACGACAAACCACGCCCAAACCCAGCCGATAACACCGATAATAACACCAACACCAAAGACAGTAGTAAAACCACCCAAAACGCCAATGCCGATGGTGCGCCTGCCACACCAAAGGTGCAAAAAATCGTCAGCAAAGCCGAACGTGAACAAGCTGGTAAAAGCGCCGCTGGTCGCATTTTCACACGCTGGGAGCAGACCCAAAGCCACGCCCAAGCGGGCAAAAGCCTAAAAGCCACCATCTCACTAGACGCAGCGGGCAACGTCTTACAAATCCGCTTTGGTGCTGGCGATAAAGAGCTACAGCCATTTATCGAACAAGCCATCAGACAAAGCTCACCTTTGCACGAGCTGGCTGGCATGATGGAAAGTTTGACCATTGAATTTAACACCACGCCACCAAGAGATTAAGTGCGCTTGTGTCAATCTGTCAAAATCAGCGCGATACGGCGGTTTGTAAAATTTTGCCAAATGGATTGCTTGTCAAGTTTGTTTTACCGAATTAAAGTACGACAAAAACTTAACCAAACTTGCCAAACTACACAATCCGCCCAACTTCACCCCACTCACATAATTTCGCACAACATAAAACAACACAAAAATCATGGCGAAATCACGCATAGCATTGTAAAATAGCGCACAATCTCTTAAAAAATTTAAAATTTATGAAATTCACCACTTTTCAGTCGCTGTTTTCACCTGCGGTAAAGACCTTTACCATTTCTGCCTGCGCTTTGGTTGGCGTTATCGCCCATGCCAACCCAAACATCAGCGCGCATTATGACAACAATGACGAGCTGGTGCTAAGCGTCAGTCGTGCAGGCGTCATCAATCACGCCATCGCCATTGCGCCTTTTGTGGGTGATGGCGCACTTTCTAGCGCACTTGCCAAGACCTTAAATGGCGAACTTCATGCCACAGCGTCTGGATTGCCCGTGCCAAACGCCACCAGTCAAAGCGTCAGCCAAAGCCTAACAACGTGGCAACAAGCAGGTTTTCGCTATGTACTTACAGGCAGTGCGCATTCTTTGGCGGGTGCAAAACGTGCGCTGCGTTATGAATTGATAGACGTAGAAACAGGCAAAACCGTACTGAGTGGCGATGAATTTATGGACAGCACCCCACAAGCCAAAGAAACCGCCGCTGCCAAAATCAGCGAACGCATTCACCAAGCCATCACAGGCAAGGCAGGCGATTTTACAGGGCAGATTGCTTATGTTGCCGAACAAGGGCGCGGCGCACAAAAAACGTCCAGCCTAATTCTTGCCACACCAAACGGCACGACGCTGCGCACACTCACCCAAGTGCAAGGCTCGATTTTCTCACCGACTTTCTCACCTGATGGCACGCGCATCGCCTATTCGGTGCAGCGCACGGACGGCTTGCCTGTCATTTATGTGCAGCGCACGGACGGCAGCACGCCAGAGCTTGCCACGCCATTTAAAGGCAATAATCTTGGCGCATCTTTTTCGCCTGATGGCACAAAATTGCTCTTTTCTGGCAGCCACGAAAACCACAACCCAAACATTTACGAATTGGACTTGATTGCTCGCACGCTGACACGCCGCACCAATTTGGCAGGCGCAGAAAACTCGCCCAGCTATTTGCCAGACGGCAGCGGCTTTATCTTTAGCGCGGACAATGGCTCACGCACGCCTAAGCTGTACCGCTACCGCTTTAGCGATGGCAAAATCGCACCGCTTGGCTTGACAGGCACCAACCCTAAGCCCAGCCAAGACGGCACACGCCTAACCTATGTGCAAGGCGGCCGAGTTATGCTGGCAAACCTAAATGGCGCAAACGCGCAAAGCGTCGGAACCGCTGGCACGGACACATTGGCAAGTTTCTCGCCCAGCGGTCAGCGCCTGCTGTACGCCACAGGCAGCACGCTCACCATCGCATCACCAGACGGCAAAAAACGCCAAATCCGCCTAAACGCCACAACCGTGCGAGACCCTGCATGGCGCTGATGTCTTTATCACTGGCTAAGTTTTTGCGCACTGGGAAAACTCGCTCACTAAGTGCATTTGCCGTCATGGCAAGTGGTGCGCTGCTTGTCGGCTGTCAGCACGTTCAGCTGGCACACAGCCCCATTCCTGTCAGTGCGCCCACCGCCATCAATGCCAAAAATACACCACAACACACAAGCGGTGCGCACAATTATGTACATGACCGTTTGCAAAATCGTTTGCCAAGCGGCTTACAAAATCATGCAAAGTCAAAGCACTTACAAAGAACTTCCAATGCAACTACACCAAGCACCCTACCCATAAAAAACCGCACTAAATCCACACCAGCCAAGGAATTGGACGATTTTTTTATTTTGGAAAGTTGGTTTTGAAGATTGGTTTTATAAGGCTGGTCAATCTTTGGTTGGTTAATAAATCAAGCAAACCTCACCAAGAAATCATTTACAATAAATCCCCAAAACAAAAAACGACAACCCAGCTAAGTTGTCGTTTTTATTAGGAATTCTTAATAATAAGAGCGAAATGCACTAAGGTTTTATTTGCTGTTTTGATAAACCATTAAAATCAGCGATTACCCACAAAGCGCAAAACCGTTTGCGCCAAATGCTCGCCAAACCAAAGCGCCGTTGCCATATCGCCTTCGCATGGCGTCTCTTCCACTGGCGCATCAATGGATTGCGTCATCAAGCCTAAAAAACTGGACAGACGGTTCAAATCCTGCTCGCTACTGCCCGTTGGCATAAGCGGCATACCCACCCAATTCATGCCGTGCTGCATGGCAAACAGCGTGATTTGCTGCAAAACCGCAAGTTTATCACCGCTTAAGCCGCCAGAATTGGCAAAGCCTGCGGCAAATTTCCCCTGCCAAGTGCGCGCCACCCAGCGCTTTGATGTGCTGTCCATAAATGCCTTGAATGCCGCCGTCACGCTGCCCATGTACACCGCACTGCCAAACACAATCAAATCCGCATTGTCCAAATACGCCCAGTCGTCATCACTAAGCTGCAAGATGTCCAGCGCCTTTGCGTCAAGCTGAGCATTTGCGCCACGAGCGATGGCGTGCGCCACACGGCGAGTGTGTCCATAACTGGAATGATACACGATGGCGATGGTCGGTGTGAAATCTTTGGTGATTGGGTTCATAATATTTTAGGATAATGATAAGAAGTATTATTAAGTTTATTTAAATAATAAAAACAAAATCTATTTTGTGCAGACGAAATAAGAATTAAAATTTTCTCAGCTGTATTGCCCATCTTATTGCCGCTTGACAATGATGGTTGCCATGCGTCCTGCGGCGGGCTTTTTGGCGTGAGTTTGCGCACGATACGAATAAAATCTACCGTCTTGATAGCTGCACGGCACATCGTCATTCAGCACTTGCACGCCCAGCGTCAAAAGCTCAAGTTTTGCCAACGCCACCACATCAAGCCAGCATTTTTCAGTATTATCGTGCGGCTTGGCGATGACGTTAAAAATCGCTTCAGCATTCATCGGTGCGCCATTTTGCGCCGCCAAACCCAGTGCTGCACAATCTGCAGCAATGCGCTGCACCAACGCCACGGGCATTTCATAAGACGGATAAGCAATGCACGCACCAATCACGGCAAAAATCTGCGCCCCATCATCACATTTGGCACGCAAAGCACGCACCGCATTCGCCACGATACCATTTGCCAGCCCTTGCCAGCCAGCATGAACACACGCCACGCTTGGCACACACTCGCCCACACGCGCAAACAGCGCAATCGGCACACAATCTGCCGTCATGATGGCAAGTCCTGCGCCTGCCTTGCTGCTAACAAGCGCATCAGCTGACTGCGGCAACAAACCATCGTCCACATCCACCACCACATCGCTGTGCGTTTGATTTAGCCAATGCAGTGATGATATTTGTGATGAATTGTCCGCTGCGTTTGCCAATTTATCGTGAATATGCGCCAAAAGTCTGGCACGTCTTGTCAAAACCTGCGCACCATCATCGCCAACGTGCAAGCCAAAATTGCCACTGCCGTACAAATCTTGCAAGCCAAACTTATCAAACTCGCCTGCCGTGGTCTGCCCCACCCACACTTGCTCGTCTTGGTATAAAGTCAGCACGTCAAAATCCGCCAAATTGTCTGCCCCTAGGCAAGTGTTTGGCGTGGCTGGCTGTGGCGTGCCATTAGAAAACATGGCAGGAAAATCAGCGTTCATACGTTCATCGTTTTTGTTATAAGCATCGTTTTATTGAAAACGTCGTTTTATCATCAATCGTCTTTGGCGAAAGATTAAAAAATCCCGGCCGTCATTCGGACAGCGCATCAATCAAAGCCTGCATATCCGCCGGCAAAGGCACGCTAAATTCCAGCGGCTCGCCTGTGGCAGGGTGCGTAAATCCCAGCGTGTGTGCGTGCAGCGCTTGACGAGAAAAGCCTTGCACCGCAAGCCTTTGCGCCTGACTTAAGCCAGAGCGTACAGACGTGCCGTACACAGGATCGCCCACCAGCGCAAAGCCACAATGCGACAAATGCACACGAATTTGGTGCGTACGCCCCGTCTCCAAACGCACGTCCAAAAGGCTGTAGCGGTCGTTCAGCGCTTGCGCTTTGATGATGTGCGTAACCGCAGGTTTGCCGCCTTCACGCACCGCCATTTTGGTGCGCTGCGTTGGGTGGCGCGCGATGGGCAAATCAATGCGCGCTTGGCGCAAAATATCCACCGCCGCGCCCACCGCCACACATTGATAATGCCGATACACCGATTTGTCCTTGAGCTGCGCCATTAAATCAAGCTGAGCTTTTTTGCTACGCGCCACCACCAAAAGCCCTGTGGTGTCCTTATCAATGCGATGCACCAAGCCCGCTCGTGGCAAACTTGCGTTATCAGGATAATGATACAACAACGCATTCACCAGCGTGCCTGTGCGATTGCCTGCTCCGGGGTGTACCACCATGCCAGCAGGCTTGTTAATCACCAGCACATCAGCGTCCGCATACACCACATCAATGGCGATATTTTCTGGCAAATCTTCAGAATGGCTGGCAAGCTGCGCATTTAGTGTCAGCTCATCGCCAATTTTCACGCGGTATTTTGGCTTTTCGTTTTTGTCATTGACAGTGAGTTTGCCATCGCCAATCCAATCTTGCAGCTGCACTCTGGAAAAATCCGCAAAAACTGTGGCTGCCACTTTATCAAGGCGTGCGCCTGCGTGCGCTTCATCAACGATATAACTGCGCTCAACCACTTGCAAGCCTTTATCCTCAAGGCTTTCGCCGTCCGCCACGCTCTCAAGCTCGTCAAATTCAGCGTCAGGATAAGCGTCAAAACTTCCATCATCACACGCTAAAATTTGTGCGCTGTGCGTCATTTCGCCTTGCTCACTCATGTTAAACTTACCGCTCAATGTTGTATTTTTTTGATTTTTAGTTTTGATTTTTAATTGTCATTGACTTGGTTTTTCAACTTGGCTTTCACTTGTATTTATTGCCTGCCAAGTGGCTATTTAAACTTCAATGTCAATTTCAGCTTTCACTTCAAGCAAAATTTTAATTCAATCAAAGTTTTACTTTAATCAAAACCTTGATTTCACCACCAAAAATCACCGTTTTATAAATACAAACAAAACAGACCAAGCCATTGCCGATCTGCTTTGTTGCCCGCCTTGGATTTGGCGCAGTTTAGTCTGATTTATTCGCACTTACTCATCATCAGACGGCGCAGCTTGTTCTTCTGCGTCTTGCGCTTGGTCGGCGTTTTGACGGTCTTGCGCATCGGTCAATGCTTCTTCTAGCACTTCTTCGCTGTCGTCTTCATGCTCCACGCAAGCCAGCCCCACCAAAGTCTCGCCATCGCCAATGCGAATCAGGCGCACACCTTGGGCGTTACGTCCTGCGGTGGCAATCTGCTCAACAGGCGTGCGCACCAGCGTGCCTTTGTCCGAAATCAAAATCACGTCTTCATCGCCAGTAACCGACACCGCTTTGACCAGCTGACCGTTACGTTCAGATGTCTTAATGGCGATGTTGCCTTGACTGCCGCGGTTTTCACGCAAGGTAAACTCGCTAATTGGCGTGCGCTTGCCGTAGCCATTTTCACAGGCGCACAGGATTTGATCTGTGCTGTTTGGCGCAGCAACCACCAAAGACACCACGCGGCTTACTGACACCACGCTGTCGTTATCGGTCTCATCTTGCTCGCTGTCGCCAGCTTCGTCATCATCAAGCCCCAAATTGGCAAGCAAATTCACCTTCATGCCACGCACGCCTTTGGCAGTACGTCCCATATCACGCACAATGCTTTCTTTAAAGCGAATCGCCTTGCCTTCGTTGCTAAAGAGCATGATTTCTTGTTCTCCATCGGTAATCGCCACGCCCACTAGGCTGTCGCCTTCCACCAAATCAATGGCACGCAAACCATTGGAGCGCAAATTGGCAAATTGGCTTAACGCCACACGTTTCACCGTGCCGCTTGCCGTGGCGAAAAAGACAAATTTATCGTCCGCTTTTAGGTCTTCCACTGGCAAAATTGCTGTTACGGTTTCATCGCTTTCAAGATTGATGAGATTAACCAGCGGACGGCCTTTTGAGCCACGAGACGCCAGCGGCACTTCAAAGCCGCGCAAGCCAAACACACGCCCTGTGTTGGTAAAGCACATGATGTGTGCGTGCGTGCTGGTAACCAGCAAATGCTCAATCACATCGTCTTCTTTCATGGCGGTGGCAGATTTACCCTTGCCGCCACGTTTTTGGGCGTGATAATCGCTGATTGGCTGTGTTTTGGCATAGCCTGTGGCAGACACGGTCATCACCACGGTTTGCTCTGGAATCAAATCTTCACGATTAAAATCATGGCGCGCGTCCACGATGTCGGTTTTACGCTCATCACCAAAATTATCACGCACTTCGGTAAGCTCGGCTTTAATCACACCCATCAGCTTGCTAAAGTCAGACAAAATCAGCTGCAAACGTGCAATCTCACCCAAAATCTCACGGTACTCGCCAGAGAGTTTTTCTTGCTCAAGCCCTGTCAAGCGGTGCAGCTGCATATCCAAAATCGCATTGACCTGATCTGGCGACAAACGGTATTGCGTATCATCGTTAATCAAGCCATAAGGCGCATTTAAATCTTCACCTTCAATGATGTCTGGGCGAATAGATGTGGCATTGGCAGCTTGCAGCATTGCCACCACACCGCCAGACTGCCACACACGCCCCAAAAGATTTTCGCGCGCTTCGGCTCGGTTGGCAGATTGCTTGATGGTTTCAATCACTTCGTCAATATTGGCAAGCGCAATAGTCAAACCTTCTAGCAAATGTCCGCGCGCTTTGGCTTTATTGAGCTCAAAAATCGTGCGGCGTGTTACCACTTCTTGACGATGGCGGATAAATGCCGCAATCAAATCACGCAGCGTCAATAGGCGTGGCTGACCGTTATCCAGCGCCACCATGTTAATGCTAAAGCTGCTTTCTAGCGGTGTTTGCTGGAATAGGTTATTCACCACCACTTCGCTGTTTTCGCCGCGGCGCAAATCAATGGCAATGCGCATACCTTCTTTGTCAGACTCATCACGCACGCCTGTAATGCCGTCTAGCTTTTTGTCATTGACAAGCTGGGCGATTTGCTCGATGAGCTTGGCCTTATTGACTTGATAAGGAATTTCAGTAAAGACAATGCGCTCACGGTCTTTTGACGCGCCTTCCATGTTCTCAATGTGATAACGCCCACGAATATGTACACGCCCTTTGCCTGTGCGGTAAGCGTCCTTGATGCCACTGCGGCCATAAATGATGCCGCCAGTCGGAAAATCTGGGCCTGTGATGTGGCTTGCCAACTCATCGCCGCTGATCATTGGGTCGTCTGCATAGGCAAGACAAGCATTCACCACTTCAGTAAGATTATGCGGTGCCATGTTGGTTGCCATGCCCACAGCGATACCCGTTGCGCCATTGACCAGTAAATTTGGCACGCGCGCAGGCAAAACAGACGGCATTTTTTCAGAGCCATCGTAGTTGTCTTCCCAATCCACCGTGTCTTTGTCCAAATCGGCAAGCATTTGGTGAGTGAGTTTTTGCATACGCACTTCGGTATAACGCATCGCCGCTGGCGGATCGCCATCCACCGAACCGAAGTTGCCCTGACCGTCCACCAGCATATAGCGCATACTAAACGGCTGCGCCAAACGCACAATCGCATCATAAACCGCAGTGTCGCCATGCGGGTGGTATTTACCGATGACATCGCCCACGACACGCGCAGACTTTTTATAAGGCTTATTATAGTCGTTTGAAAGCTCGTGCATAGCGTACATCACACGGCGATGTACAGGCTTTAGGCCGTCTCGCACATCAGGCAAGGCACGCGAAACGATGACGCTCATCGCATAGTCAAGGTACGACTGCTTGAGTTCGTGAACGATACCAACGGGGGTAATGCTGCTGTCGGTCATAGATGTCCTTAGACTTATCGTTATGATAAATTGGGGTATTATAGCATAATTTTACACTTTTAGGGCTTTCACAATACATAAAATCCTACAGCAAACGCATTTTTACGTCTTTTATGCGTTTTTCTTGGCTGATTTTGGCATTTGCTTTCTTGATAAAAACAAAAACCGCCTTATTAAGACGGTCTGTTGCCAAATATTTAGCAAATAGTTAATAAAAATTTAGCGCGTGAATTTATCAAACAAACTTAATTTTAATCGCTTAAGTTTTTTAAACACACGAGCAAATCGTTTAAGCTATGGGTTTAATTAGCAGGCTTATTATTTAGATTTTCTAAAAACTTATGCGCAAGCTAATCTGCACTTAATTTGCCAACACCAACCCATGCCGCATTGCCAAATGTGTCAATTTTACATCGCTGTCTACACCCAATTTTTCAAAAATGCGGTAACGATAAGTGTTCACTGTCTTGACGCTGACGAATAATTGATCGGCGATTTCTTGGGCGGATTGGCAATTCACCACCATCATCGCCACTTGTTTTTCTCGCTCAGACAGTGCATCAAATGGCGATTCTGGCTGCTCGCCCAGCATGGCTTCGGCAAGCTGCTCAGCGATGTCATGGCTAAAATATTTCTTACCTGTGTGTACTTTTTTAATCGCGCGAATCATCTCATCAAGCGGCGTGCCTTTTGTGATGTAGCCGTTCACGCCTGCTTTTAGTAGCATGGACGGATACGGCTGCGCACTTAGGCTAGACACCGCCAAAACCTTAATGCCATCATCAATTTGCTTGATGCGTCTTGTTGCTTCCACGCCGCCAATGTTTGGCATATTCACATCCAGCAGCACCACATCAGGACGTAACGAGCGCGCCAACTGCACTGCGCTATCGCCATCGTCAGCTTCAGCAATGACTTCAATGGTCGGGTCGTCATCAAGCATTCTTGTGATACCCATACGCACCAAATCGTGGTCATCTACCACCAAAATTTTAATCGTCATCGCTTTCTCCGCAGTCAAGCCAATCGTTTTATAATTAAGTTATTCTTAAATATTTACAGACTATTCTCAACCAATCAAAACACCAAAAAATCGTCATGCTTTTAAGAAAATTGGCACGTTTTTGGCGTTCAAACCCATCATAAAAACACAAGCAAAGACAAAATTCTATACATTATTTGCACAATTTGCAAATCATTTGTGGTAAATTTATTGCCAAATGCCGATTTATCAATTTGCCGTGAAAGCCGTTGGCGTTTTTCGGTGCGTCCTGCTACAATACAAACACATCATCAATTAAATCACAATAAAGGAATAAGTCATGACAGCCATCACAAGCCTTGCCCAGCTTGACATGAGTAAAACCTATTCATACGCCGATTATATGCTGTGGCAATTAAACGAACGCGTGGAACTCATCAAAGGCAAAATCCTAGCCATGAGTCCAGCGCCCACACGTTTTCATCAAGACGTGTCTGGCAATCTGTTTTTGACGTTTCGCACTTTTTTACACAACCACCCTTGTAAAGTTTACACCGCACCTTTTGATGTGCGCCTGCCCATTCCCACCAAGGGCAAGGCAGATACGGTGGTGCAGCCTGATTTGTGCGTGATTTGCGATAAAAGCAAGCTGGACGATGCAGGCTGCAACGGTGCGCCTGAATTGGTGATAGAAATTCTCTCCAAAGGCAACAGCAAGCGTGAGATGAACATCAAATTTGAGCTGTACCAAGAAGCAGGCGTGCTGGAATATTGGATTGTTGACCCCGCCAATTTCAGCGTGCTGGTTTACACCTTACAAGACGGCAAATTTATCACGGGTCGTCCGTTCACCGAAGGCGACATCGTCAAATCGCCGCTGTTCCCCGAACTTCGCATTGCGGTGGACGATATTTTTGCTGAATGATGGCAATGCGCTTTTGGTAAATTAATGGCAAACTTGCTCTTGCTAAAGCCAATTTTTAAACTTAACCAAACCACAGCCCATCTTATTTTTGCCAAATTGTACGCACTGGCAAAATAGCACGGCTGCAGTTTGGTTTTTTATTTTTAAAGCGACTGACCACGCACGGCAATTTTCGCTTTTCCTATTATTGCCAACTTTCCCACCTTGTTGTCTTTCTGTCTTTTTGCCTTACCATCTTTACGCACAAATTCCAAAAACGAAAAAGCATATCAATTTTTAGCCATAGTTTTTGCCGCATCTTTTTAGTAAAGTAGCCATCAATCGCACCGCCAAGATATTGGCGACTTTTAATCACTGAGCTTTATATCCATATACCAATCGGCACACAACCATGACAAACACGCCAACTCTTGCCAAACCCACCAACAAACGCCGCCGCATCATGCCGTTTTTTGGCTTGTCGATGGGCATCAGCGTGCTGGCGTTGTCGCTGCTGGTGGTGCTGCCCTTTGCCATGATGGTGCTGACCACGCTTAGCATGGGCATTGACGACATCATTCGCACCATCAAAGAACCACAAGTGCTGGCGGCGATTAAGCTGTCTTTACTGATGGCGATTGCCGCTACGCTGACCAACGTGGTGTTTGGCGTGCTGATTGCGTGGGTGCTGGTGCGTTATGAATTTTGGGGCAAATCCATCATCAATGCTTTGGTCGATTTGCCATTTGCCCTGCCGACCGCCGTTACAGGCATTGCGCTGGCAACTTTATACGCACCTTTTGGCTTATTTGGGCAATTTTTCGCCAAATTCGGCATTAAAATCGCCTTTACGCCCATCGGCATTTGGCTGGCGCTCGTGGTGGTGAGCTTTCCGTTCATTGTACGCGCGGTGCAGCCTGTGCTTGCCGAAGTGGCGGTGGAATTTGAAGAAGCGGCAGCGGTGATGGGCGCAAATCGTTGGCAAATTTTCTTAAAAGTGCTGCTGCCAGAAATCGCACCCGCCATCTTAATCGGTGCTGGCATGATGTTTGCGCGCGCCACAGGCGAGTACGGCTCGGTGATTTTTATCGCAGGCAATATCCCCATGCAATCAGAAATCCTGCCGCTCATCATCGTCTCAAAACTTGAGCAATTTGATGTGGCAGGCGCAAGCTGCGTGGCGTTATTCATGCTGTTGATTTCGCTCATCATGCTGTTTGCCATCAATTTTGCGCAGTGGAAACTCTCGGCAAGACTTGGTGCAAAAACCAATTAAATTCACCCTTAGGCAAGGTTTTAAGCAAAATCTCAAACAAACAATCAGACAAACTTTCAAGCATTGATAAACTCACCCCAAACCACTTAAAATCATAAAAACCATGGCAACTTCAAACACTTACGCATATCAAAAGCACCCAGCCACCAAAGACAGCACTTGGCTAAAATGGCTTGCCATCACGCTTGCGGTGCTGTTTATGCTTGTCATGCTGGTCGTGCCTTTGGGCGTGGTGTTTTATGAAGCACTCAAAGACGGCGTGGCAGCGTATGTATCAGCACTCACCGACCCTGACGCGTTGCACGCCATCAAGCTCACCTTGCTCACCACCGCCATTGTTTTACCGATTAACACCATCATTGGCATGGCGTTGGCGTATCTGATTACACGCCATAAATTCAAAGGCAAATTTATCATCACCACGCTCTTGGATTTACCTTTTGCGGTATCACCTGTGGTGGCAGGTTTGATGTTTGTGCTTTTATTTGGCGCAAATACGCTGCTTGGCGGCTGGCTAGAAGCGCACGGCATTCAAATCATTTTTGCCACCGCTGGCATTGTGCTGGCGACTTTATTTGTAACTTTTCCATTCATCGCGCGTGAAATCATTCCGCTCATGCAATCTCAAGGCGACAGCGAAGAAGAAGCGGCTTTGACCTTGGGCGCAAGTGGCTGGCAAATGTTTTGGCACGTTACTTTGCCAAACATCAAATGGGCGCTGCTGTACGGCGTGATTCTCACCAATGCACGCGCGATGGGCGAATTTGGTGCGGTGTCGGTGGTGAGCGGACACATTCGTGGCGAGACCAACACCATGCCTTTGATGATTGAAATCGCTTATAACGAATACGCCTTCACCACCGCATTTGCGCTGTCAAGTCTTTTGGCGCTGCTTGCGATTTTGACATTACTTGTACAAAACTTACTCAATAAAAAACGCTAAAATATCAGTATTATCAATAAGTTAAATAATTCAAACAGGACGCACCGTGAGCATTCATATTAACAACATTCATAAAAAATTTGGCGATTTTACCGCCTTAAACGACATCAATTTCACCGTCAACACAGGCGAGCTGACCACTTTATTAGGCCCATCTGGCTGCGGCAAAACCACGCTTTTGCGCATCATTGCAGGCTTGGAATTTGCCGACAGCGGACGCATATTTTTTGACGAAACAGACGTAACCGACACGCCAGTACAAAAACGCGGCATTGGTTTTGTGTTTCAAAATTACGCCCTATTTCGCCATAAAACGGTGGCACAAAACATCGCTTTTGGCTTAAACTTGCTTAAAAATTCACCAAGCAAAGCCGAGATTGACAAAAAAGTGGACGAGCTTTTACAGCTTGTGCAATTACCGCACACCAAAAATCGCTATCCGCACGAGCTTTCTGGCGGACAACGTCAGCGCATTGCACTGGCAAGAGCCTTGGCAACATCGCCCAAACTTTTACTATTGGACGAGCCTTTTGGCGCACTGGACGCCAAGGTTCGCAAAGAGCTGCGCACGTCTTTAAAAGAAATCCAAAAAAGCATTGGTATCACCGCCATCATGGTAACGCACGACCAAGAAGAAGCGGCGGCGGTGTCGGACACCATCGTGGTGATGAATCACGGCAAGGTGGAACAAATCGGTACGCCTAATGAGATTTTGGCACGTCCGAACAGCGAATTTGTGGTGGATTTTTTGGGGTTGTAAGCTGGATTTATTATCTAGTTTATAAGCCTAAATTTATAAACTTAGCTAGCAAACTGGTTTTAACACAAAATCAGCGCAACAAGCCAACCAAGACGCAGCCGCCAAGCGATTAGACAAGCGATGGGCAAATTTGCTACAATGGGCAAATTTTAGTTGAACAAATCACAAGCCACCATGCCACATTCGCAACATTTTGCCCATTCGCACACGCCAAACGACACCGCACAGGCACGCCCCACGCTCGGTCTGAATTTCTTACAGCAGTTTATTGATGTCAGCGGTTTTAATCGTGAGACCTTTGTAGAAGATTTGTTTTTAAGCTGGCAGCAAACGCTTGGCAGTGTCAAGCACAGCTACGCCAGTGCTGCCGACAGTTTTATTGATGAATTTTTTGTTACAGTCAGTCAAGAACAACTAAACGATTTGCTGTATCAATACGTTACCAAAAACGTGGATATGGTGCTGGATTTAAAACTAGAACTGCACGATGGCTGGCTACGCCTTATCGCCACGGTGAATTTTAAAGGTATTTTTGCCACCGTTGCCAGTAATTTTGAGCTGGTGCAATTACAACTTGACCGCCACAGACAAAGGCTGGTTTTGCGCCAAATTTCCGACACTGACATCATTGAGCTGCATTCACGCAAGTTTTGGCAGGCGCCGCTGGCACGTTTTGCCGTCAAAAGCTACCGCACCTTACTAAAAAAAGACCCTCTGCCATTCATTCTTAGCAGCATTCCCATCAAGGGCGTGCCGTTCACCGAGCATAAAGGCGATGTGATTTATCTTGAGATTGGGCGCTGGCTTAAAAAAGCCAAAATCGTCATGAAAAATATCCGCAAAGTGCAAATCAACACAGGCGTTACCATGCACGAACAGCTGATTTTAAAGGCGCAGCCAAATTTTGGTGAGATTTTAAGTTTTGGCGACCCCAATGCCGACATCATCACCGAAGATGACAATCCCAATAAACCCGTCAAGCCCAAAAAAGACAAAAAATAACTTGCGTCCGCACTTAAAAAGCGGCAAATGCACCACAATGCGCAGTGAAATTTACACTGACAAAGCAAAGACTGCACACTTTTAAAATAAAGACAGCTAATTTTAAAATTCCTTTCTTGCAATCTTTTTAGCATTCTTATAGTTTTTTAACCTTATAAAGCAGTAACTTTCGTGAATAAAAACACCTTCATCATCGGCTTTATGCTGTTTGCCATCTTTTTTGGGGCTGGCAATTTGATTTTTCCGCCCAAACTTGGGCTTGAAATGGGCAGTGATTTTCTGCCTGCCATCACAGGATTTATCTTGACTGGCGTGGGTTTGCCACTGGCAACCATCGTGATCAGCTCGCTGTTTACTGGCGGTTATAAGCAGGCACTAGACCACATCAGCCCTGCGTTTTCACTTGTGTTTTTGGTGGCGGTGTATTTGGCGCTTGGGCCGGGATTTGGCATTCCACGCACCGCAGCCACCGCTTATGATATGGCGATTACGCCTTTATTGAGCGCGCCAAGCACCTTGATGTCCTTTGGTTTTACGGCACTGTATTTTATCGCCGCCACTTGGCTGTCGCTCAACCCATCAAAAATGGTGGACAGGGTTGGCTCAATCCTGACGCCTGTCTTACTGCTGTTTATTTTTGGCTTGGTGGTGCTTGCTGTGCCACACTTTGCTGGGGTTACGCCTGCCGTCATGCAGCACAGCGCACCGTTTGCCAAAGGCGTGGTGGAAGGCTATTTTACGCTGGATATTCTAGCAGCGATGGCGTTTTCGGTGATTGTCATTTCCGCCATCAAATCCCAAGGCGTATCAGGCAAAGCACTCACTCGCCAAACCACGCAAGCTGGCCTTATTGCAGCGATTTTGCTTGTGTTTGTGTATGCGGCAATCGGCTGGATTGGCAATAAAATGCCTGCTGATACCGCCTTACTTGCCGAAGCCAAAGGACAAAATGTCGGTACGTTCATTTTACACATCGCCACCGAAAAAATCTTTGGCACAGCTGGGCAAAGCGTGCTGGCAATCATTGTTTTGCTGGCGTGTCTGACTTCTGCGGTGGGCTTGATTACCGCCATCAGTCAGTATTTTAGCCAAGTTTTCACACGTTTTTCTTACCGTACTTATGTGTACATCTTTGCACTAATCAGCTTTATTTTGGCGAACCGTGGCTTGGACGCTGTCATCACCACGTCCGTGCCTGTGCTGCTGATTTTATACCCCATCGCCATTACTGTGCTGATTGCCTTGATGGGCGCAAAACTGTGGCGAATGCCTTTGCTGGCGCAGCGTGCGATGATTGCGCTTGTCGTGGTAATTTCCATCATTTCTACTGTGGGCGAAAAACTTGGCATGGCATGGATTGCCGAGCTGCCACTAAAAAGTGCGTCTATGGAATGGCTGCCTTTTGCCATCGTTGGCGCACTGATTGGCTATGCGCTGGCTTGGGTTAGGAAATCTTGGGCGGTGTAGCGTTTGATTTTACGCATTGAAAACACGTTGATTTAGCTAAAACACGTCAATTTGGCGTGTTTTTTTATGGCATTTAATAAGATTGGCGCAGACGCATTTTTCAAGTGCAATTTATCACCAACTCACACATAACTTATCGTTTGCTAATTCATAACTAAAAATTTGTAATTAAGAAACTTTATAAAAATTTTCTATATCTGTCGTAAATTGCCTTGACTATACAATTTTTCTTATTGTAAGATATTTGCTGTTTTTGTGGCGCAGCTGCTATTTTTCAGCATTTATCCATTTAAAAACAAAGATTTGGCAAGCGAAACATCAATCAATACGCCAAATCAATCCAAAAATTAGGACGAATTTAAAAACAGCCAGCGTCAAAATCACTGGCGTTAAAATGATAAAACAGGCTGGATAGCCAAAGGTGCAACTGGAAACGCACAAATAGGAATTTGCTGCATTTTGGAGGACTTATGAATACATATGAGCAGCGATTAAATGATGGAAAAAATCTTAAAAAAGTAAAAATTCACATTCCATTTTTCTACTCTTTTTTGCCAATGCTGGTGATGATTATCGCCATGGCAATCGCAATCATCGGCTTTGAAGCATCGCCACACGTTCCGCTCATCATCGGCGCGGTGGTGGCTGGCGTGATTGCCATGCTGCATGGCTATTCGTGGAGCGCCATTGAAAACGGCGTGTACACAGGGATTCGCATGGCGCTGCCTGCCATCGTGTTATCATCATGATTGGTCTGACGATTGGCTCGTGGATTGGCGGCGGCGTGATTGCCACCATGATTTATTATGGACTGCAAATCATTTCCCCTTCTTTATTTCTCATCACCATTTGCTTGATTTGTGCCATTGTTACAGTTGCCATCGGCAGCTCGTGGTCTACTATGGGTACGCTTGGCGTGGCAGGCATGGGCATTGGTCTTAGCCTTGACATTCCGCCTGCCATGATTGCTGGCGCGGTGGTGTCTGGTGCGTATTTTGGCGACAAACTCTCGCCACTGTCTGACACCACAAACCTAGCCGCTGGTATCACCAACACCGACTTATTTGAGCATATCAAAAATATGCTGGCAACCACCCTGCCTGCCTTTATCATTGCCATGGTGGCGTACTTTGTCATCGGTCAGCAATTTGGCGCACAAGGCAGCGATTTGAGTAAAATTGAAGAAATTTTAACATCTATTGATAAAAACTTCGTCATCTCACCTTGGCTTTTGCTTGTGCCTTTGGCGGTGATTATCTTGGTTGTCAAAAAAGTGCCTGCCCTGCCTGCACTGACCGCAGGTATCGCACTTGGTTTTTTGTGCCACGTCTTTGTACAAGGCGGCGATATGGCAACGGCGGTAAACACTCTACATGACGGCTACAGCATTGAAAGCGGACATGAAATGATTGATACGCTGTTTAACCGCGGCGGCATTGAATCCATGATGTACACCATTTCATTGACGATTGTTGCCATGAGTTTTGGCGGTATCATTGAGCAAACAGGTATGCTGCGCTCGGTGGTGGAGCAAATTTTAAAAGTCGCCAAAACCGCAAAAAGCCTGATTGTGGCGACCATCGGCTCGGCATTTTTAACCAATCTAACCACATCAGAGCAGTACATTTCTATCCTGCTGCCGGGGCGTATGTACGTCAAGGCGTATGAAGAAAAAGAGCTGCACACCAAAAATCTGTCTCGTGCGCTAGAAGATGGTGGTACGATGACATCGGTGCTGATTCCTTGGAATACTTGTGGCGTATTTGCTTTTTCAATGCTGCAAGTCAATCCATTTGAATTTGCGCCTTATGCGATTTTAAACTGGACAACGCCAATTTTGGCAATCATCATGGCATTACTTGGATTTAAAATCACTTATGCCAAAAAATCTCAACCTACCACTGTTTAAGGAGTGAACCATGACTACATCACAACAACTGATCGCCCAAACCGAAAAATACGGCGCAAAAAACTACCTGCCCCTGCCTATCGTCATTAGCAAGGCCAAAGGCATTTGGGTAGAAGACCCAGAAGGCAATCGCTACATGGATATGCTGTCTGCCTACTCAGCGGTGAACCAAGGTCATTGCCACGAAAAAATCATCAACGCCCTAAAAGCGCAAGCCGAACGTGCCACGCTGACGTCTCGTGCGTTTTATAACGACCAACTGGGCGGCTGGTACGAAAAAATCTGCCAACTGTCTGGCAAAACCCACGCCCTGCCAATGAATACAGGCGCAGAAGCGGTAGAAACCGCCATCAAAACCGCACGACGCTGGGGCTATGACGTAAAAGGCGTGGAAGACGGCAAGGCAGAAATCATCGCTTGCTTAGGTAACTTCCACGGCCGCACCATGGGCGCATTATCACTGTCAAGCGATGACGACTACAAGCGCGGCTTTGGCCCAATGCTTGGCGGCATTAAACTTGTGCCTTATGGGGATTTGCAAGCCCTAAAAGACGCCATCACACCAAACACCGTGGCTTTCATCATTGAGCCAATTCAAGGCGAAGCAGGCATTAACATTCCACCGCAAGGCTTTATGAAAGCGGCTTTTGATGTGTGTAAAGACAGCAACGTACTGTTCATTGCTGACGAAATCCAAGCAGGTCTTGGGCGCACTGGCAAAATGTTCGCCTGCGAGCATGAAGGTGTGGTGCCTGATATGTATATCCTAGGCAAAGCCCTAGGCGGCGGCGTTTTCCCAATCTCTTGCGTAGTGGCAAACGAAGACATCTTAGGCGTGTTCAATCCCGGCTCACACGGCTCAACCTTTGGCGGCAACCCACTGGCGTGTGCGGTATCCATCGCTGCGCTTGATGTGCTGATTGACGAAAAACTGTGCGAAAATTCAGCCACACTTGGCAAGTATTTCTTAAACGAGCTTAAAAAGATTGAAAATCCAATCATCAAAGACGTGCGTGGTCGTGGTCTGTTTATTGGTGTGGAACTGAACACCGAAGCACGCCCATATTGCGAGCAACTTAAAGAGCTGGGTCTATTGTGCAAAGAAACGCACGACACCGTGATTCGCTTTGCACCGCCGCTCATCATCACCAAAGAAGAGCTGGATGAAGCCTTGGTGAAAATCCGTCAAGTGCTGGCGGCATAATCATCACGCCAAACCAAAAATAGTCTTGTTCTTACAAGGCTATTTTTGATGGTGGCAAGGCTGTAAACCAAAGGTTTTGTTATAAACTTAAACTCATTTGGCAAACACATTGATTAAAAACAAAAGGACGCATTATGAACATCAATCGCAAAGTTTCCTTGATTGGCGTACCAACGGACGTGGGCGCAGGCGCGCGCGGTGCAAGCATGGGGCCTGAAGCCCTGCGTGTGGCAGGCATTGCCGAGCATCTTGCCAAGCGTGGACTTGACGTAAAAGACTGCGGCAATCTGTCTGGTCCTGTCAATCCGTGGCAGCCGCCTGTCAATGGCTATCGACATTTGCCAGAAAACATCGCTTGGAACCAAGCCACGCATGACGCCGTCTACCAAGAACTAAAAGACGGACGTATGCCCATCATGATGGGCGGCGATCACTCTTTGGCGTTAGGTTCAATTTCTGCTGTGGCAAGATTTTGCCGAGAAACTGGCAAAAAACTGCGCATCTTATGGCTGGACGCACACACCGATTTTAACACCGCCGCCATGACACCATCAGGCAATGTACACGGTATGCCAGTGGCGTCTTTGTGCGGTTTTGGTGATGAAACCATGATTCACATGAGCGGTCATTTTCCTGCCATCACGCCAGATCAAGTTTGCCAAATCGGCATTCGCAGCGTGGACGAAGAAGAAAAAGTGTTCGTCTATGAGCAAGGCGTGGAAATCTACGACATGCGCTATATTGACGAAAATGGCATGAAGCACACCATGCAAAAAGCCCTGCAGGGCTTAGACGATGACACGCATTTACACGTCAGCTTTGATGTGGATTTTCTAGATCCGTCCATTGCGCCTGCGGTTGGCACCACCGTGCTTGGCGGCCCAACCTACCGTGAAGCGCATTTGTGCATGGAGATGATTGCCGACACTTGCCGCATGGCGTCTTTGGACATCGTGGAGCTAAACCCTGCCTTGGACGAACGCAATCGCACCGCTGTGATGGCGGTGGATATGGTGGAATCTTTATTTGGCAAAAGTACACTGGTTCGCAGCTAAGCTGAGTCTTTGCTAAATGTAAAACACCAAGCGATATGGCAAGCTCCCTTGTCGTATCGCTTTTATATAAACGGACAGCCCAGCTTGCATTCAGGTAATTTGCCATCGCATAAACGTATTTGACAGCACCATAACACAAGTCGCCATACAAAACACGCCCAAAGCATTGGTTTTGTAACCAGATGGTGTTATAATGTCGTGTTTTCTTAAAAAACGTATGCTTAGTGTAGCTTAAAGGCAAATTTAGCCCATCAAAGCCTACTTCGCAAAGCGTGCCGTTTTTTAAGTTTTAGGGCAAAACAAAAAACACCTTAATTTTTCAACCAACAATTATTCCAAACTTTTATTTATTGCAAATAAGTTGCTTACAATAAGGAATACCATGTTCGCTTTTTCACACACTCAATCGCCTTTGCGTGATGCCATCACTGCCGCTTATCGCCTTGACGAAACGCTTGCGGTAAAAAACCTAGCAGCCACCCTAGATTTTAGCCAAGAAAGCAAAAACCGCATTGATGATTTGGCGCGCAAACTCATTGGCGCGGTGCGTGCCGATCGCAGCAAATCATCAGGCGTTGATGCCTTGATGCACGAATTTTCATTGTCTAGCGAAGAAGGCATCGCTTTGATGTGTCTTGCCGAAGCACTTTTGCGCATTCCTGATAACGCCACGCGCGACAAGCTCATCAAAGACAAAATGGCTGGCGGCGACTGGAAAAGCCACGTTGGCAACAGCCCATCTATGTTTGTGAACGCTGCCGCTTGGGGCTTGGTATTGACTGGTAAGCTGTCTGCCAAAACGGACGAAAAAACCCTTGGCGCAGCCTTGACCCGCGTGATTCAAAAAGGCGGTGAGCCTTTCATTCGTGGCGGCGTAAACTACGCCATGAAAATGCTGGGCAAGCAATTTGTAACAGGACAAACCATCGGTGAAGCCCTGTCTAACGGCAAAGACCGTGAAAAACTTGGCTATCGTTTTAGCTTTGATATGCTGGGCGAAGCTGCCATGACCGCAGCGGACGCTGACCGCTATTATCAAGATTACGTTACCGCCATTCATGCCATCGGTAAAGACTCTGGCGCGCGTGATGTCTACGACAGCAACGGCATTTCAGTAAAACTTTCTGCCATTCACCCACGCTATTTCCGCGCGCAACACGAGCGTGTGATGAGCGAGCTTTTGCCACGCCTAAAAGCACTATTTATGCTGGCTAAAGAATATAACATCGGTCTAAACATTGACGCTGAAGAAGCCAACCGCCTTGAGCTGTCGCTTGATTTGATGGAAGCCTTGGTGTCAGACCCTGATTTGGCAGGCTTTCACGGCATCGGCTTTGTGGTGCAAGCCTACCAAAAACGTTGCCCTTATGTGATTGATTATCTGATTGACCTAGCTCGCCGCAACAACCAAAAACTGATGATTCGCTTGGTAAAAGGCGCATACTGGGACAGCGAAATCAAATGGGCGCAAGTGGACGGCATGGACGGCTACCCTGTTTACACTCGTAAAGTGCATACAGACGTGTCATACCTTGCGTGCGCGCAAAAACTACTGGCAGCCCAAGACGTGATTTTCCCACAATTTGCCACGCACAATGCCCAAAGTCTGTCTACCATTTACGAGATGGGCAAGGACAAAGACTTTGAATTTCAGTGCTTGCACGGCATGGGCGAAACCTTGTATGACCAAGTGGTTGGCGAGAAAAACCTAGGTCGCCGTGTGCGCATTTATGCGCCTGTTGGCACGCACAAAACTTTGCTTGCCTATTTGGTGCGCCGCCTGCTAGAAAACGGTGCGAACTCATCATTCGTCAATCGCATCGTGGACGAAAACGTCAGCATTGATGAGCTGGTGGTATCGCCGCTTGACAGCATTGATGTCAATAACATCACGCCAAACCCACTCACGCCAAACCCAAGCCATATTTATGCCAATAATCGCCTAAATTCGCGCGGCATTGATCTAAGCAATGAGCACGTTTTGGCGGCACTAGAAGCAGACATGAGCGCAGCAAGCCACATTGAGTTTAATGTGCAATCCATCACGCATTATCCAGCAGCGCACTCACCTGCGCACGCCGTACTAAACCCTGCTGATCACAGCGATGTGGTGGGTCATGTGGCGTTCATCAAACCTGAAGCGGTGGCTGACACCATCAGCACTGCCATCGCCGCCCAAACCAGCTGGCAGCAAACCACGCCAAGCCAGCGTGCTGCGATTTTGCGTAAGTTTGCCGACACGCTAGAATCACAAAAACACATGGCACTACTGATGATGATGGCAGGACGTGAAGCAGGCAAGACCTTGCCAAACGCCATTGCTGAAGTGCGTGAAGCGGTGGATTTTTGTCGTTATTATGCCGATGAAACCGAGCGCCTAAACCTATCTGCACCGCTTGGCACGGTGGTGGCAATCAGCCCTTGGAACTTCCCGCTTGCCATTTTCGTGGGCGAAGTGGTGTCTGCGCTGGCGGCTGGTAATACGGTCGTTGCCAAGCCTGCTGAGCAAACCAGTCTGATTGCGCACCTTGCGGTGTCTTGGCTGCACGAAGCTGGCGTACCGACTGACGTGCTGCAGCTGGTGCTGGGCGCAGGCGATGTGGGCGCAGCCTTGACTGCCGACACTCGCATCAATGGTGTGATTTTCACAGGTTCAACGGACGTTGCCAAGCGCATCAATACCTTGCTTGCCAAGCGTGAAGACAATCCTGTGCTGATCGCCGAAACTGGCGGCATGAACGCCATGATTGTGGACTCTACCGCCCTTGCCGAGCAAGTGTGTACAGACGTGCTGGCTTCTGCCTTTGACTCAGCAGGTCAACGCTGCTCTGCGCTGCGCATTTTGTGCGTACAAGAAGACGTGGCAGATCACATGGTTGAGATGATTAAAGGTGCGATGGACGAGCTGGTGGTGAATAATCCTGCACTGCTTGCCACTGATGTCGGCCCTGTGATTGACAAAGAAGCCCAAGATAATCTAAACAATCACATCAACGCACTTAAACAAATCGCACCATATCATGAAGTGGCGATTAAATCTACTGCCGCAAGCAGCACGTTTGTTGCGCCAATCATGTTTGAATTAAAAGATTTGTCGCAGCTGAAAAAAGAAGTGTTCGGCCCTGTGCTGCACGTTGTGCGTTTTGCTGCGCATGAGCTTGACGATTTGATTGACAACATCAACAGCAAAGGCTTTGCGCTGACGCACGGCATTCACAGCCGCATTGATGGCACGATTGCCCACATTTGCGATCGCATTGAAGCAGGCAACGTCTACATCAACCGCAACATCGTGGGTGCGGTGGTTGGCGTGCAGCCGTTTGGCGGTCATGCGATGAGCGGTACTGGCCCTAAAGCAGGCGGCCCATTCTACTTGCAGCGTCTAAGCACGCTTGACGCTTGGGATTTGCCAGTGCTTGATTATCCTGCGCGCGTGGACGAAGTGTCTTTAAAAGCTGTGCTGGATATGGCAAACGAAATGGGCTTGTCGGATGCAGAATTGAGCGATTTGCAAGCCTGCGCTGACACTGCACGCCAAAACTCGCTAAACCACGCACGCAGCACCCTAGCAGGCCCGACAGGTGAAGCGAACACCTTGTCATGGCACGCACCAAAAGCGGTAACGCTGTACGGCGGCAATCTTGCCAAGGCGACAAACGCACTGGCGGTGCTGGCGGCAAATGGTGTGCAAGCGCACGTTACGCCTGAGCATCCGCTGGCGATTTGGGCGGAGCATTTTGATGATGTGCTGCAAGTCAAAGAACAGCAAGGCGTGGACGCAAACGACATCATCGTAGCACTGTCTGCCATGCCAAGCGCAGAACAAGAGCGTCTGGCTGGCTTAGATGGCGCAATCCGCCGTGTGATTCATGCCGAAAATGGCTTGGATATGGCGCGCCTATACCACGAAGTGAGCCGCAGCCATAACACCACCGCAGCAGGCGGCAACGCAAGCCTAATGGCTTCAGCATAAGCTTGTTTCACCCCACACAAAACACGTCAAATTTGGCGTGTTTTGTTTTTTGGTGGAAGGTTTTGTGGTTTTAAAAATTGATAAGAATAAAAACAGTGGAATGATAGGCTGGTATGAGTGCTTAGGTTAGTGATAGCACAACCCAACATCTTGCAATACAAATTCCTTTTACAAGCAAATCCTAAATACAAACTAATCACCAAACACCTTAAAATCATTCAATCTCACCACACGCCCGCACACCGCCTGCAATACCGCCTTGTCATGGCTGATGACAAGCATTGTCGTGCCAAAGCGTGTGTTGATTTGATAAAGCAGCTTTAGCAAAACGATGGTCGTGTCGGTGTCCAGCATGGAAGTCGGCTCGTCAAGAATCAGCAGTTTTGGCTGCATGAGTAGCGCACGCACAATGGCAAGCCGCTGCTTTTCACCGCCTGAAAAAGTGTGCGGCAAACGTGGTAGCACACTTTCATCAAGCTGAACCAACGCCAAAAGTTCGCTGATTTGCTCCCTGTCAATCGCACGCTTGTTTGCCTGCAAACCTTCAGTCAAACTCTCAAAAATCGTGCGTCTGGGGTTAAAACTTGCGCCCACATTTTGCGAAATGTACTGCACGCTCGGATAATGCGCACGCAGCGCCTTGCCAGCCAAAGGCAAAACCGACACGCCGTCCACCAAAATTTCACCAGATACTTGCGCGCCGCTAAGCCGAGCAATCACCTTGGCAAGGCTGGTTTTGCCTGCACCAGACGCACCCATCAGCCCCACCATCTCGCCACGCATGATTTCAAAACTTATGCCTTGCTTGTCTTGCGGCTGGATTTGCGCTTGATTTTGTGATTGGCTTTGCAATACGTTTTTTGACGATTTATCATCAGAATTTTGGTGGAAAAACCGCCCAAATAACGTGCATTGTTGCTTAAAATACCGCTGCCAATTCTGCCGCCCTATTCCCCAAAAGTCTTTCCATTCCTTTTGCCAAAACCCTTGCTGATGGCGAATGCGTAAATTTCGCACGCTCAGCATGGGCGTAGTTTGCGGCTTGTTATGATGATTGGCTGGCAAATCCTGCGCCATGCGTGATAATTCCATCAAGCCAGTATCGCTTGGCAACTGCGCAGACAAGGTGCTGCCCTGTGGGTGCGCACGCCACGCCAGCACACGATCGCTAATTTTCGCCGCCGCCACATCGTGCGTAATCAGCAAAATACTGCGCCCCTGCTTGGCAAGCGACTGCAAAAGCTCAAGGATTTCATCACGTTTATCATCGTCCAGATTACTGGTCGGCTCATCAGCGATGATTAACACAGGGTCAAGCGCAAGGGTCAGCGCAATGGCAATGCGCTGCGCTTCACCGCCAGACAGCTGGTGCGGCAGGCGTGGCAAATACTCATCTGGCGTGTTTAGTCCCACTTGTGCAAGTAAAGAAATCGCCTTGGCGTGGTAATGTTTTTTGGGTAAATTTAGCCGTGCGAACAGCTTAGCAAATGCCGTGCGCACCGTATGCACAGGGTTTAGCGTGGCGTGCGGCTCTTGGGCGATATAGCCAATCAGCGTGCCACGCACCGCTTGCCATGCGTCATCATTTGGGCAATTAAGCGGCAAGTTAAAGGATTTTTTGTGTAGTTTTTCTAAATTGCCATCGGTAAAATTGGTGTTTTTATTATCAATTTTTTCTAAATTTTGATTTTGCTCTTGATTGGCTTGATGAAGGTGAAAGGTTGCCACACCTGACACTTTTGCACCATCAGCCAAGCCCAGTAACGCATGAGCGGCAAGCGTTTTTCCCACGCCAGATGCGCCCACCCACGCCACAATCTCGCCACAGCCAATCGTAAAAGACACGTCTTGCACACGGCAAATTTTGCTAGGCGTATCTTGTGAATACGCAGTGCTTGGCGTGGTGATGGTCAGATTTTGCACCTGAAGTAGAATGTTTTTTGCAGGATTTACATTTACTTGCATTGGCGAATTTGCCGCAGCGGCTATCTTATCGCTCATCAATCAGCTCCCGCAGTCCATCGCCAATAAACACCAGCAGCGTCAGCACGCCACCAAGCACCGCCACACCCACCAGCAGCAAATGCGGCGAATCCAGATGATTTTTGCCCTGCGCCAAAAGCTCGCCCAAACTTGCCGATGTGGCGGGCAAGCCAAAACCTAAAAAATCCAACGCTGCCAATGCCGAAATGTTCGCCACCATCACAAAAGGCAGCTGCGCACACGCCACCGCCAGCACAGGCGGCAACAGATGGCGCACGGCAATGCGCGTATGCGACACACCAAGATTGCGTGCGGCAAGCGCATAGTCAATATTGCGTAATTGCAACATCTGTACACGCACCACCTGCACCAAACTCACCCACGAAAACGCCAACATGACAGCAAACAGCAGCCACCAAGATGGCGCAAACACGCTGGCAAGCATTGCCAAAATAAACAGCTGCGGCAAGCCAAGCCAAATCTCCAAAAACCGCTGCCCCAGCAAATCCACCGCACCGCCCACATAGCCCATCAGCGTACCAAACGCCACACCAATGCACGCACCAAGCAGCGTCAAAAGCAGCGCAAAACCAAGCGATGTGCGCAGTCCGTACAGCACGCGCGCCAGCACATCTCGCCCCACGCTGTCCGTGCCAAGCCAGTGTGCCTTGCTTGGTGCGCTTGGGTGTAAAACGCCATCTTGAACAGGTGCAATCGTGCCAGCTGCATAAGTGATGGGCGGCATGACAACCCAGCCGTGCTGCGCCAAGTGCGCCATCAATGCAGGGTCAGAAAAATCCGCGCTCGTCTCAAACACGCCGCCAAATGCCGTCTCTGGATAATCACGCCACACAGGGAAAAACCAAGGCGATGAGTTTGACGCAGGTGAATTTGACTGGAAAGACCAAGAAAAAGAGCGGTTTGCCGTTTGTGATGAAGTTTGCTGTAAAAAGTTGTTTACTGGCTGGCTTGCAGGATAATACACCAAAATCGGCTTGTCATTGGCGATGATGGGCGCTGCCAATGCAAGCACACACACCAAGGCGAATAATAGCGCAGAAATTTTGGCGGATTTTTGGCGGGCAAATTTACGCCACAGCACAGACAAACTGCGCCAAAAAGTTTGGCGGTTTTGCTGAAAATCGTAAGAACGGCTGTGCTTGGCGTGGGTCATGCGGTTTTAAAATTCAGAGATTAAAATCGGAAATGAGAAAAGATGGATTAAAAGCAGGCAATGCTAAAATAGACTGACGATAAGCGAGATTTTGATAAGGGCGCGGGTTTTTAACTGCGTTGGCACGATGGGTAAATTGGTTAAAAAAACTTAATAAATAGATGATAACTTTATGGATTTATTATTAAGTATTTTTAAATGGTTTTCATTGATAACAATGGCTTTGTCAGTATTTTTTGGCGAAATTCACACGCGGGTCAATCAGCGCATACAGCAAATCAAACACCAGCTGCACCACCATAGACAGCAGCGTAAACACATACAGCACGCCAAACATCACAGGATAATCTTTGGTGATGATGGCTTCATAGCCAAGCCTCCCCAAACCATCAATGTTAAACACCACTTCCACCAAAAAATTACCCGAAAACAGCACACCCACCACCACAAGCGGCATTTCAGCAACCAATGGCAAAATGGCGTTTTTTAGCAAATGCCCGCGCACCAAGCGCACACCTGTAAACCCACGCGCACGCGCCGCCAGCACATAAGGCGCATTTTGCTGCCCTAAAACGCTAAATTTCACAAGCAGCGCAATCGCCGCCACCAACCCTGCCGCATTGGCAAGCACAGGCAGCGCCAAATGGTGCAGCACGTCCCAAACCTTACCAAGCGTGCTAAGTTCAGCAAAATTTGCCGACATCACGCCCTGCATGGGAAACCACTGCCAAAATCGCCCGCCTGCAAACAGCACCAAAAGCAAAAGTGCCAGCACAAAAGACGGCACAGCGTGCAGCGCAGACAACACAAGTGTGGTCAGCGTGTCAAATTTACTGGCGCGGTTTTGTTTTGGTGCGTTGAACCGACTGTGCGCCTGCCACACGCCCACACTGACGCCCACGCCATACATCAGCACAAGGCTTAGCGCACCCATCAGCAAAGTGATGGGCAGTTTTTGAGCGATGAGCGTTGCCACTTTTTCGCCTTGATAAAACGACTGCCCCAAATCAAACCGCGCATACTGCGACACCATTAGCCAAAAACGCTCAAGCACAGGTTTGTCAAACCCAAAGCGCGCGTTTAGCTCGGCAAGCATATCATCAGACAGCCCATTTGCGCCCTGATAGCGCACGCCGTCCAGCGCAAAACCTTGCCCCAGCGCGCGCTTTTCTTCGGTGATGGCGGCAATGCTCTGCTCCAGCGGTCCAGTCGGCGCAGCCTGAATCAGCGCAAAATTCACCGCCAAAATCACCAATAAAGTCGGCACAAACAGCAAAAGCCGCCCCAGCACATACCGCACAGCCACCCCTAGATTTACTTTAATGATGAATGAAGTTAAACAGCGTCAAATGATGTTAAATAAATAGCATTAAGCAAGCAACGCCAAATTCAGACAAACCTAAATAAAATTAAATGAAAAATCCACACCAAGCGTGCAATTTTTAAAAAATCTTAAAACCAAAAGCAACAAACATCACGCCTGCCCTTTTTGTTTATTTGATACGTCCATTAAACACGCTAATTAAACACGCTAATTAAACACGCCATCAACCCACGTGCGCCCACAAAATAGACACGGCAATCACCAGCAAAACCACGCCGCCAGCAAGCATCGCACGCTTGCCAAAATACGCACCCAAACGATTGCCCAAATACAGCCCAATGGTCGCCATGATGGTGGTCGCCATGCCAATGAGCAATGCCGCAAGCCAAATGTTCACTTCCATAAACGCAAGCGACACACCAACCACCATCGCATCAATGCTGGTGGCAAAGGCGGTCAGCACCAGCAGCCACAGCTTACTCGGTTTTGGCTTGGCGGCTTGGCTTGCACTCACTTCATCTGCCGTATCGCCAGCAAAGGCTTCTTTGATAAAACGCGCGCCCAAAAAAGACAGCAAAACAAAAGCAATCCAGTGATCGTACTGCGCCACCCACGCGCTGGCGGCTGAACCAATCGCCCAGCCGATGACAGGCGTGATGGCTTCGACTGCACCAAACACCGCACCTGCCTTGAGCGATTGCCAAAAATGCGGCTGCCGCTCGGTTGCGCCTTTGGCAAGCGCCACTGCAAAAGCGTCCATAGACATACCAAATGCCAACACCAGCAAAGACAGCAGATTCATACCCAGCCCATTTTATTTTTATTGTTTTGCGCGGTTTTGTGTCGTTTTTACGCACCTTGGCGCACTTTTTGCATATTGTATCACAGCCTGCTTGGCAAATTTAAGCAAGTTTTACCAAGTGCGTTCATTCGGCAATCCATCACGCCTTATTTTTTAGCTCGCGCAAAGCACTAAATACCGACAAAGACGACAAATCTGCCATTTTTAGCCCAGCTTTATTGGCGCGCTCGGCAACTTTTTGCGCCAAATCCGCACTCACATCGTCTTGACAAGCCTGCAAAAAGACGTTGATTTTACGCTCGTTTTTAAGGCTGGTTGGCAAAGATGGCACGCCTTTAGCAAGACTGTCCTGCGTGCGTGTGATGGCAGCTTGAATGTCTTGCGGCTGCTCGGCAAACGCCAAGCCAAAGCGTAAATTGCCCAGTGTGTACTCGTGCGCAGGATAAAACAGCGTGTCGTCAGGCAAACTTGCCAAACGGCGCAAACTTGCGTGCAGCTCGTCCAGCGTCCCTGTAAAAACACGCCCACAGCCGCCGCTAAACAGCGCATCGCCACAAAAAACGTGCTGGCGTACGTCATCGGCAAATTTCGCCACATAGCTTAAATGCGTGTCGGTATGCCCTGCGGTGCGCCACACTTGAAACTCACCAAAACCCTCAAAATTTAGCACATCGCCTTCATCTACACTCACCGTCTGCGCCACGCCATGCGCCTGATGAGCGATGAGCTGCGCTTTAGGATAGGCTGCCAAAAGCTCGCTTGCGCCGCCTGAGTGGTCGTGGTGGTGGTGGGTGATGAGAAGTGCGACAAGCGTTAACTGATTGACTTGTAAAAATTTAAGCACAGGTGTAGCATCGCCTGCGTCAATCACAATGGCTTGATCGCCATTCACCAGCGTCCAAATATAATTATCATCAAAGGCTTTGATGGCGTGAATTTGCATGATTATTTTCCTGATAAAATTGATTTTAGTGATTTAAACAATCGTTCGGGGTGTTAAAGCATCGTTCTTGGTAAGTCTTTTGAATCACAAAAACCGTTCTTGATGAGCCTGTCGAAACATAACGGCTTTTAAACCGCACCCAAATCTTAGTCAAAATTTCAAAAATACGACCGCTCAAGGCGTATCCGCACGATACCAATAATCCAAACCCAAACTTGCCTGCGGTGTGCGTGGCGGTGGCGTGATGTCTTTGTACATGACATAAGTGGCGTTCTCGCCGCCCCACGGAATCATGTATTCGCCCGCCAAAAGCAGCCTGTCAAGCACCTTAGTATAAAGCACGATGTCGGCACGATTATCCGCCGCAATCAGCCGTGCAATCACTTCGTCCACCGCCGCACTTTTTACGCCAATGCTGTTTTGATTGCCTGCTTCATCAGCCGCTGCCGAACCCCACAAATACGCCTGCTCCGCCCCCGGTGAGTTGCCCTGCATAAAGCTGTCCACAATCAAATCATAATCAAAGGCACGCTTGGCGGTGATAAAACTGGCTCGCTCCATGCGCCGTAAGCGTGCGTCTATGCCCAGCCGTGCCAAATTGCGCACAAAAGGCAGCAGCAAAGGCGCATATTCATCACTGTCTAGCAAAATCTCAAAACGCACAGGCACGCCTTTTTTATCCACCAAAACGCTTGGCGTGCTGGCGTTTGGCGGCTTGCCATCTGGCGTTTGGTAGCGAAATCCTGCTTGTAATAACAGCTGCCTTGCCAGCAGTAAATTTTCACGGTGCGAATGTGGCTTGCCGATTTGTAGATAGCTGGGCGTACCCACCAGTGCTGATTTTTCCACATCGTCAAGCGGTAAAGACAGTAAAACTTCACGCTCTTTATCGCTTGGCGCACCTGTTGCTGCCAGTTTTGAGCCATAAAAATAGCTGTTTAGACGCTTGGCATTGACAAACTTCGGCACGCTTTTTGCCCACGACCAATCAAACGCCAAATTCAGCGCACGGCGCACCTTCACATCAGCAAACAGCGCACGGCGTGTGTTCATCACAAGTCCCTGCATCGGCACAGGATTGGTGTTGGTAAAGCTCTGTTTTACCACGCCTTTTGGGGTAGGCAAGGCATTAAACCTAGCAGGACTGCTTTCAATCAATAAATTAAATTGCCCTGCCAAAAACGCTTCGCTCGCCACCGCTTCGTCTTGATAGTATACAAAACGAATGCGCTCAAAATTAAACCTGCCACGATTCGCCATCACGTCCGCCCCCCAATAATTTGGGTCTTTGGTGTATTCCACCAAGCGAGACGGCTCAATTTTCGTCAGCCGATACGCACCGCTGCCCATCAAAGGCGTTAAAGAAACTTTTGTAAAACGTGCGTCAATATCCGCCTTGGCAAATACAGGCATCAGCCCCACATTGGCGAACATTTCAGGGCTGGCATGGTCATGAAAATAAAAAATCACTCGCCCATCATCAAGCGCACGCACCGCACGAATACCTGCCAAAAACCCACGCCAAGACATCAAGCCTTTATCTAAAATCGCTTCAAAAGTCGCCTGCACATCTGCCGCAGTTACCTGTGTGCCGTCCCAAAATCTCGCCTTGGGATTGATGTGATACACCACCCAGCTTGGGTCATTGACATCACGCGTGATGGCGCTGGCAAGCTGCGGATACAGCACAAAGGCTTCGTCCAATGAGCCTGTCATCAAGGTGTCGTAAAGATAATACGTCCCTGCCGCCGCCACGCCATCATCAATAAAAGCATTGGCGCTGTTAAACGCACCTGTCGCTGTCATGGCAAGCGTGCCGCCTTGTGGCGCGTTGGGATTGGCGTAGGGCAAATGCTCGGCATTCTCGTATTCGGCATGATTTTTAATGGCGATGGTGGTCGTGGTGATGACGCTTGGCGCATTCAAATCAGGCACGGTCAAATCAGCCGCAGATGGCTTGTCTTTGGCGGCATTGTCTTGAGCGGCATTGTCTTGGGCGCTATCATTCAAACTGGCAGCTTGAGCGGTTTGGTTGGCGGTTTTCTCGGTGTCGTTCAAAGAATTGCCACACCCTACCAACGCCAAAACGCTGACTGTTAAAATACCAGCCGCACAAGCCGATATACCCAAATTTTTGGCTGAGTTTTGTTTGGCGGTATCGCTTGCCCTGTTTTGTTTGGCGCACAAACGTACAGCGCACAGACATTTACTGTACGCTGTACGGGCAAATCTAGCCTTCATCAACTGCAAATCAGCCGTGGCGTGCTTCAAATTCTTTCATAAACGCCACCAATGCCGCCACTTGCTCTGGCGTGATGGCGTTATAAATGCTCGCACGCATACCACCCACCACACGATGACCTTTTAGGTTTAGTAAGCCCGCCTTTTTGTTTTCTTCCAAGAACAGCTTGTCCAAACCATCGTCCGCCAAGCGAAACGGTACGTTCATGATAGAGCGGTGCTTTGGATTGACGTTATTGCTATAAAAATCACTGCCGTCAATGGCTTCGTACAGCATGGCGGCTTTTTTGCGATTTTGTACGGCAATCGCTTCCACGCCACCTTGCTCCAGCAGCCATTCAAACACCAAGCCAGACAAATACCACGCAAAAGTCGCAGGCGTGTTGAGCATTGAATCGTTGTCAAACTGATTTTTATAATTCATCACATTTGGACAAAATGCACTGGCACGATCCAGCAAATCCTTACGCACGATGACAATCGTCAAACCAGCAGGGCCGATGTTTTTTTGCGCGCCTGCATAAATCAAACCAAAATCATTGACATTCACAGGCTCAGACAAAATGCACGATGAAAAATCCGCCACGATAGGCGCATTCACTTTTGGTGTGTCAAAAATCTGCACGCCATGAATGGTCTCGTTTGGGCAATAATGAAAATACGCTGCATTATCCGACAGCTGCCACTCGCTGACATCTGGCACGTCCGTACCATCACCTGCTGCCACCAAATTCACCTTGCCAAGCCCAAGCGCTGCATAGCGTTCGGCTTCTTTGATCGCCTTTTGCGACCATGCGCCTGTGGTCAGATAATCTGCTGTGCCGCCATTCATCAAATTAAGCGGAATGGCAGAAAATTGCAACGCCGCGCCGCCTTGTAAAAACAGCACCGCATAATCATCGCTGATGCCCATCAGTTTGCGCAAATTGGCTTCGGCACGCTCGGCAACTTCAATATAATCCGCGCTGCGATGGCTGATTTCCATCACCGATGAGCCTTTACCCTGCCAATCAAGCAGCTCACGCTGGGCGCGCTCAAGCACCACGGTTGGCATAGCGGCTGGGCCTGCACAAAAATTCGCAAAACGATTCATAAGTTTTCCTTAATAAATGTGGATAAAAACACAGTAAATTTTCGTTCAATCAACGCTTATTTTTCGTCATAAAAAGATGAGTATGCCGTCAATATCTGGTGATAATAAGTGCTGCGTGCCGATGTAATCAATACAAAGTGCAAGGCGAAATTGTACTGCCATAAGGCATAGCGCGCCCCCACGCTTAGCAAAGTAAAGATGACTTGCTTCGCCCCAAGTCTGGGCTTGATATTCGCCCAACATACTCAAAACTAAAAATATTTAGACAATCTAAATAATAAAACCAATCACTCAGCCCTATTATTCACACGCCCATCATCAATCAAAGACACTTGCCAATTTGCCGCCTGAATCGCCATATTCAGCGCACGCAATTTGACTGCAATGTCGTCCGCTTGCTTTTGCAAGGCTTTGACATCAACCAAAGACTGCCATTTAATTTCGTTACGCCCATAACGCTGGCTTGGCGTGGCAGCTTCAATGGCGCTTAGCAATAATTTGTGCTGCTGCTCGTATTCATCACGCAGTGCCAGTGCCTGCAGCATGGGCTGCCCATCAGCAAGAGTAGCGGTAGCGTTGGTGCGGTGAATTTGATAAATCAGCGCATGCAGCTCACGGCTCACCTGCATCAGCTCAGCCAAAAGCTCGTCAGGTGCTTCGGCAGGCTCGCTGTCTTCTTGCACCAGCACATTGGCGTGCAGGCGTGCTTGCAAAGACTGAAATTTCTTTTGTAAATCGCTGCGGATAATCAGCGCTTCGGCAAGTTTCATCATAAAATCAGATTTAGCTAAATATCAACTTTTCGGTTCAACCGTCAAAAACTGTGCCACATTATGCCCAACTTTGCGCCCCATTGCAAGACACGCCGTCAGCAAATAGCCGCCAGTCGGTGCGTCCCAATCCAGCATTTCGCCAGCACAAAACACAAAAGGATTGCTTTTTAGTTGCAATGCGTCATTCACCGCTGAAAAACGCACGCCGCCGCCTGTGCTGATGGCTTCGTCCATTGGGCGAAATCCTGTGAGTGGTACGGGTAAATTTTTGATGGCGTGGGCGATGTGGCTGCGGTTTGTCCAGCTTTCTTTTGGTACACATTCACGCAAAATCGTGATTTTAACCGCATCCAAGCCCGCCTTTTTTAGGCAAGTGGTGAGTGAGCGTTTTTTGTCTTTTAATGCCGCCAAAATCTCACGCTCGCTGCGCTCTGGCAATAAATCCAGCCACAGCGTGAAGGCAGATTTGCCAGTTTGGCTCGCTTGCTGCGTCTGTCTGAGCGCACGCCCCAGCCGATAAATCACGCCACTTTCTAGCCCATAATGACTCACCACAATATCGCCTATGGCGGTGGTTTCTGGCGTGTTTTGCGGTGTGTTTGCGGTCGGCTGAGCTTTGTGGTGCGTATTTTCCAAGCAAACTTTCGCCTGCACACGTTTTAACGCTTGCCCAAAAATCGGTGCGGCAAAGGGCGACCACGCACAGCACACGCCCACATTGCTGGCGAACAGTGGCGCAAGCTCATCATCAGCAAACCACGCCTGCCATGCGCCATCACTGCCAAGCCGTGCGTACGAACCGCCACCGCACGCTAGGATAATCGCCGAAAAAGTATGCGTTTGGCAAGCGCTCGTCTCGTCCACGATTTCAAGCGTATTGCCACAAATCTTTTGCACACGGTGGCGGTAGAAAAAGCGCACGCCTTGATGATGCAGCCTGCCAAGCCACGCACGCAAAAACTTAGAAGCCTTCATCTCTACAGGAAAAATGCGCCCACTTGAGCCGATATACGTCTGCACGCCCAAGTCGTCAAGCCACGCACGGATTGCGTCTGCGCCAAAATCCGCCACCATCTTGGCAAGTGGCTCGCTTGGTGCATAACGGCTGACAAATTGCTCGCTGGGCTCGGCATGAGAAATGTTTAAGCCTGTCTTGCCTGCCCATAAAATCTTACGCCCTGCACTGGGCATTTGCTCGTACACAAACACACGCACGCCCTTGGCAGACAGCACTTCAGCCGCCATCAGCCCTGCTGCGCCCGCACCCACAATGGCAACGGTTTTATCGTGTGCGCCTGCTTGCAAATCACCACTTGCTCTGGCAGGCGTGTTTTGCCCATCATTCATGCGCACGCTCGTCATCACAGCTGGCATCGCCTTTTGTGCCGTCAAATTCATCAAAACGTGTGCGATAATAATTTGGCTTAAACATCACAAGCTGCTGGCACATCTCGCCGCGCGCCAAATATTTGACTTCAAAATGCGTGCGTGCCGAATTGGCGCTGATTTGCTGCTTTTGATAAGGCAGCAGCCACGTTTGGTTCAGCAAGTTTTCCGCTTCGTCAATGTACTCGGCAATGTTACTTGCCAGCACGATGGGCGCACCTGCTTTGAGCCGTGAAATCAAAAATTCAAAAAACGGCATATTCAGCCAGCGTTGGTTTTTGTTGTGCGGCTCAGGATTGGGGTACAAAATGAACACGCCATCAAGCGAAGCTGGCGGCAAAAAATGTACCGCAAACGCCATCGCATCTGCGTGTACAGCGTCCAAATTTTCAAGGCTTGCAATCGCTGCGTCTTGTTCTGCCACGCCTGCTTTGGTGCGCACCGCTTTGGCAAAGGCGGCGAATTTTTCGCTCGTGCGCTCAGCGGCAATCAAGCGTTTATCAGCGTGTTCACTGGCGAATAATAACGCGTGCTTGCCCTTGCCTGCGCCAATCTCAAAAAACAGCGGTCTTGCGTCCAACGCTGGCAATACGATGTTTTTAGGACGGCTTAATTTGTCAGCGGCAAATTGACGCACAAAACGGTGCGAGACTTTGGCGCTCATTTGCTCGGCGTGATTTGTCAGAGTTTGTGCGGTATCGGCTGGGTTGGCTGCGGTGTTCATAAATTTGGGCGTTTGCGATGTTGTTTAAATTTGGGTTTGAAATTGGGTAAGCTAAATCTCAACATTATAACACAAGACACGCCAACATTTTGTCTTTATCCAAGCAATTTATCCGCCGAATTGTTCGCCAATTTAGCCGCCAAACGCCTGCAGGCTTATCAATGATTTGGCTAAACACAGCAAAATCCACACGCCAACAGCCACACCAAAGCCAACTTTAGCAAGCGCACCAATTCGTGATATAATAGCACTTTAAAGCATTCATCACGACAAACAAACTTAAACCATGACACAATTTATCATCGCCTATACCGATGGCGCGTGCAAAGGCAACGGCAAAAACGCAGCCGCAGCGGGCGGATTTGGCGCACACATTTGCTATCCTAATGGCGACATTGACAACATCTGGGGCGGCGAAGCGGACACCACCAACAACCGCATGGAGCTGCTCGCTGCCATCACCGCCCTTGAAAACACCCCAAAAACCACACCGCTGCAGCTGTGGACGGATTCGGCTTATGTCAAAAACGGCATTACCGAGTGGATTTTTGCTTGGAAAAAGAACAACTGGCGCAAAAAAGACAACAAACCTGTACTCAATGCCGAACTCTGGCAACGCCTTGACGCACTAAGTCTAGGGCGACAAATTGACTGGCAATGGGTGAAAGGACACGCAGGACACGCTGGCAACGAAATGGCGGACGAGCTTGCCAATCGTGGCGCGCTGGGCGCAGGCAGAGAATTTATCGCTCATTTAGCAAACCAAGCAGGCGATGACCACGCAAAAAAGCAGCCTGCGGACGCTGTCAGTAACGTGGCTATGGCAAATCGAGCAGCGGCAAATCAAGCCACGACAGAAACACCAACCACGCACAGCGTACCGCAAATTTTGGCAAATCAAACCAGTGATTTTCATGACGACTACCAAAACGGTTTTCATGCCAATTTTGATGACAATCATGACAATACCAGCAATCACACAAACGATAACACAAACGACCATTTAAACAACACTCCAATCAATCAAAAAACCAACCAACAAAGCAAGCAAGCCATGACCACATTCGCCATCAGCCCTGATAATAACCAAAACCCCAATTATGACGGCAAAACCGACCGCGCCAATCCTGATTTTTGGGCGATTTTGCCAGCGCCAAATCACCGCTACAGCTCCAGTCGACAGCTGATTATGGATACGGAAACCACAGGCTTTGAAGACCAAAATGGCGACCGCATTGTGGAAGTGGGTGTGATTGAGATGATTGGGCGCAGATTTACTGGCAACAAACTGCACGTTTACATCAATCCAGAAAAAACCATGGACGATGAAGTCATCAAAGTTCACGGCATTTCTAATGAATTTTTGACCGACAAGCCAAAATTTGCGGACGTTGCTCAAGCGGTTTATGATTTTATGGTGGACAGCGAAATCATCGCACATAACGCCGCCTTTGATATGCGCTTTTTGAAAATGGAATTTGACAAGGTTGGCTTGACGGATTTTAGCGACCGTGTGCAAGTAACCGACTCGCTCGCCATCGCCAAGCAACTCTATCCGGGGCAAAAAAACTCCCTAGACGCACTGGTGCGCCGCCTTGATGTCGGTAAGCAAGACCGTACCTTCCACGGGGCTTTGCTTGACTCCGAGATTTTGGCAGAAGTGTATTTGGCGATGACAGGCGGGCAAATTGCGCTTGCCATTGACGAAGACGAAAGCGCAAACACCGAAGGCGGCACACGCAAGGCGCACTTTACGCCGCTGCACGAATACGCACATTTGCTCACCGCTTCAGTGGCGGACGCAGACGCAGATGCCGCTTGGCGTGCGCAGGTGCTAAAATAAGTAAACGCACGGCAATTTTGACAGCGTTTTTACACTAAACCTTTGATTTATCACGATATTTACCCATCATCACCCATGAAAAATTCGCCCAAAAAAGCCCTAATCATTCACCGTGAAAGCGTGCTGTGCGCTGATGGTACGCCTGCTTTGTGCAGTATCAGCGAAGAGATTCTCCGCACGAAAAATGACGCAGGATTTGCGGTTAATTTAGGATTTTTTGAAGCGCATGGTGAGAATGCCGATGATAATTCGGTTGATGATTCAGCCAATAACTCAGTTGATAAATCGCACACCAACACAAACCAAACCGCCGCCAGTTGCGGTGCATTGGATGACTGCGATGTGTTTGATGGCATTTCGGCAAATCATCTTTACGTCATTTCTCTGGATTACGCCCTTTCTTGTGGCGTGATTGGACAGCATGGCGATGTGTTTTTAAGCAGCGAATACAAATCGCTGCAACTGGTGGAATATCGCAACTTAGTCAGCCATCACAGCCGCCACGCCAACGAACTCATCAGCCGTGCCATTCAGCTAAGCCTTTGGCAAGCCGACCACCGCTTTTGTTCACGCTGCGCTGCGCCCACACGCAAGCACCATTTTGAGCATGCCATGGTTTGCCCACGCTGCCGCCACCGTGCTTATCCTAGGGTGCAGCCGTGTATCATCGTTGCCATCACACGCACGCACCCCACAGGCGGACAGCCGCAAATTCTTTTGGCGCTGCACCAACGCCACACCGCCACAGGTATGTACGGCTTGGTGGCTGGCTTCGTGGAGGCTGGCGAATCGCTGGAATCTGCGGTGCGCCGTGAAGTCTTGGAAGAAGTTGGGCTGACGATTGACGAGCCACGCTACATCGGCAGCCAGCCTTGGCCTTATCCTACGAACATCATGCTGGGATTTACCGCCAACTGGGCGGGTGGCGAGATTTGCGTGCAGCCCAATGAAATCACCGATGCTAAGTTTTTTGACCTTGACAAACTTCCACGCATTCCTGCGGTGGGGACGATTGCGCATGAGTTGATTGTAAATGTGTTGTCCGCACACGGTGTGGATTTGGCGGATAATCAGCCTGTCAGCCAAACCGATTGATGGTTGTTTATTGATGATTGTTTATTGGCTTGATTTGATATTGCAATTCAACGCTATTTACAGATTAAATTCAGAAAGAAAATTTAATAAATTCAATGGGTTGTAAAATATATTTTTGAAATTTTAGCCGATTTGGCTTACAAACCGCTCTTTTTATTGTTCATTTTTTAAAACGGCTATTTTCAAAATCAGG
>NZ_MUXU01000035.1 GCF_002014985.1 Moraxella caviae
CAAAAGAATTTGTTCACAAAAATGATGTTAAAAACCACATCAACGGTATTGAAAACTTCTGGAACCAATCTAAACGCATTCTTAGAAAATATAATGGCATTGACAAGAAAAACTTCCATCTTTTTATCAAAGAATGCGAATTTAGATTTAATTACGGCACACCATCACAAAAGCTAAAAACTTTAAGAAAATGGTGTGAAATTTAGGGCTAATCTAGTACAGCCCCTTTATTTTTCAACCTTAATTCATACCAAAAGTGGTGCGTTATGCTAGATAAATCAGAACTGCTGAATATGTATCCTGTCATCATGACTCCCAGTCATGATGGTAAATATTTTTATAATTACACCTTATCTTTATTGAACCTTGTGCATAAAGCGACCTCCATGGGCATGAATATACAAGTGGCACTACAGCGTGGTGAGAGTCTCATCACCCGTGCGCGCAATAACTGCGTGGCGGAATTTATGGCAAATCCTGAGTGGACGCATTTGTGTTTTATTGATTCAGATATCGGTTTTTCGCACGATGCGTTTTTCCGCTTATTGCTTGCCGACCGTGATGTGGCGGCAGGCGTGTATCCGCTAAAAAAGGAAGACTGGCCAAAAGATGGCTTGCCAAAAGGCATGACCCAAGAGCAATTTAACACGCAGTACGCACATTACACGGTCAATTATGACCGCCCTGATCCTGAAATTCACATCAATGTGGATAAAGATGGGTTCTTATCCATTGACCAAGCGCCGACTGGTTTTATGGTGATTAAGCGTGCGGTGTTTGAAAAGATGATGAAGGCTTATCCTGAGCTGGCGTATCGTCCTGATGATGATTACAGTAAAGACCAAGGCTTTCATTACCGCTTTTTTGACTGCATGGTACACCCAGAAAGTAAGCGCTATTTGTCAGAAGATTATCATTTTTGCTATCTGTGGCAGCAGCTGGGCGGTGAGATTGCGCTGGACGTATGCTCAAATCTTACCCATCAAGGCGCAAAAGTATACACAGGCTCGTTTGCCAACAGTTTGGTGGAAAATTTAGCGCGTGCCATCACCAGTCCAAAAGGCATAAAAATGCACTTAAATTTAGAAGCGCCGCTCACCCCAAATGAGCGTATTGGCGGATAATGGTTTGATTTGCCAATGCTTTAGTTAGTCTTGCCATCAAATCGTAAAAATTCACCCAAGCACCATGCCAAATTCCAAGCAAGATTTTAGCTTAAAAGATGCACGTCTGACGGCAAGCGCAGCGGATTTTAAGCCTGATGATTTTACCGCTTGGCATAAATCACGCACACGCTTTGGGGTGTGGTATGCACTCATCGATGACGCAGGCGTGCAGCATTGTCAAAAAATGCAGGCGCAGTTTGATAAATGGTTGCACCACGATTACCGTCGCCAATTTCACATCACGCTGTTTGTTAATGGTTTTTATGTGCCAAATGCGCAGAGTTTTGATGAAGTGGATGATACGCTCATCACACGGCAGCTTGCTGCATTACACGCGCAAAATTTAGCGTCTTTTGATGTGCCAAGCGTGGGCGTGGGTGCTTTTATGAACAGCCTGCATTTGCGCTTGAGTTATCATCATAGCTTTGATGTCATTCGCCGCACACTTGCTGCCACGCACGCAGAAATCTCGCCCAGTGAGTATGTACCGCACATCACGCTGGGGCTGTATCGTGGGCGGTTTTTGCTTGATGATGTGCTAAGCGACATTTGCCGTACGCTCACACCGCAGGCGACTTTTAGCGTGCGTGCGCTGATTTTTGGCAGCTATGATCCGTGTGATTTACAAGGCGTACTCACCCCGCATTTTACGCTGGAGCTTTCATGATACATCTGATTTTGGGCGGCGCACGCTCTGGCAAATCACGCCACGCCGAAACCTTGGCAAAAGCCAGTAACAAAAAAGTCATCTATATCGCCACCGCTCAAGCCTTTGACGATGAAATGCACGTACGCATTAGCCATCATCAAAATAGCCGCCCAAAGCACTGGCAAACGCTAGAAACGCCCATCAAACTTGCCGAAACGCTGACAAAGTGGGGCGATGACGACTCGGTACTGCTGGTGGATTGCTTGACTTTATGGCTGTCAAATCTGCTTTTGGCAGGCGATGATGTGTTTGAAAGTGAAAGCCAAGCCTTTTTGGACGTGCTGGCAACCTACCAAGGCGAGCTGATTTTGGTGAGTAATGAGACTGGGCTTGGCGTGGTGCCGATGGGCGAGCTGAGTCGCAGGTTTGTTGATGAAAGTGGGTTTTTGCACCAAAAACTTGCGCAAATCGCCGATGAAGTCGTCTTTTGTGTGGCGGGCTTACCCATGATGCTAAAATCCGCAAAATAAGTGTGTCTTTGCGCCAGCTATTTTGACTTTGATGATGTAATAACTATAATTTTAAAAAACAATTCGTCTGGTCGGTTTGTTTAAAATACTTGCAATAATTCCTTGTTTTTATTAAGGTAATCTTAATAATTATCCATCATTTCCCACCGCTGCATTTTCACAAATCGCATCTATCACCACAGTCGCAAAGCTGCCCTTTGGTAGGGTAAATTCCATAAATAGCGTGCTGTCGTCTTGCCATTGCCACGTCAAATCTTGCAATAAAAGCCGTGTGGGGCGACGTGCGCTTTTCACACCAACTTTTAGCAATCCTTTGGTGAGTGTGGCGAAGCATTCTTGGCTGATGATGCTATTTTCAAGCTGGGCGCAGTCTTGGCTGGCAAGGCTTTCACCTGTGCCAAAAAGGACAGCAGTAGGGTGAATGTCGTTACTTTCTATGCGTGCGTTTAGTTCGGCAAGGTCTGCGCTCGGGTCGGTGAACAGTGAGCCTGTACCGTTTAGATTGAATACATCGCCAGCCATGGCTTTATCCCACACACCAAGGCGTACACGCTCACCAAGCATGGCGTTAAATAGTGCACTTCTTGCTGCAGAAATGTACAGCGCATGGCGTTCACGGTCTTTTTTGTGCGGTTTGTAAGGCTTGTCTATGGCGATGAGTTTGGCGAAAAATTGCTCGGCTTTGGCGATGTTTGCGCCATCATTGCCAAAGCGCTGCTCGCCAAAATAATTCGGTACGCCTGTGTTTTTAAGCCTGTGCAGTCTGCCATCAATGATAGATTTTGCGCTTGCGTCATTGCTGTAATTGTGCTGAATGCAGCGCAGAGTAATGCCAAAGCGGTTGCTTCTGTGTGAGCCGCGCCCAAGTTTTTTATTGTGCCAACACTGCCGCAGAACTTGCAGCGATTCACCATCATTTAGGCGATTTGTCGTGCCGCTGTCTGGATTTTCTGAATTTTTATTATTTAGAAAATCTACAAAATTACACTCAGGAAGCGCGCCTGTGGGAATGCGCAAGCTGAACCATTGGCGAGTGATGGCGTGGCGGTCTTTTAAGCCGCTAAATCCCACATCACGAACAGGGATATTCGCCCATGCGGCAAGCAATTTGGCGACGTATTGGGTGTTGAGTCCTGTTTTTTGGACGTAGAGCCATAAATGTTCGCCTTGATTGGTGGGCGTGAATTCAAAGTTTTCGGTAACTAAAAAATCCTGCGGCGTGCTTTTTATCACGGCATGGCTGATGACGGCAGGGGTGGGCTGCGGCTTGGCAAAATGGGTCATAAGACTGGCTTGGTGTAAATTTGAGTATTTTTGAGTATTGTAGCACGGATTAAAGTTTTGTGATAATCAGGGCTTTGTGATAGATAATTATGGCTGTGATAATTGCGGTGTTGTGATGAGTGTGTTCTGCGATTGTGCTGATTATTGGTTGTGCTTTGTCAAATTTACAGATTTAGCGCCTTGAAAATTGAATTGACGGCAATTTCAATTTAAAGCCATGCCAATTTAAGACAATCCGAATTTAGAACAAAAATTTAGCCCAAATCTGTGCTAAAATAAGGGCATTTATTTCTATCTTAATTAAAAAGCACGCTATGAAACTGGACAACACCCAAACCACCCACGCACCGCACGACCCTGCCAATTTTGCACTCACTGCACCAAGCGTTTTGCCATTTGCTGAAGCGCAAAAAACCGCCAAAGCAAGAATCACTGCCGAACTTGATAAGCGCATTTTGATTCTTGATGGGGCGATGGGGACAGAAATTCAAAATTATAAACTTGCCGAAGCGGATTATCGCGGTGAGCGTTTTGCCGATTTTCATCGTGAAATTAAGGGCAATAACGACCTACTAGTGCTGACCCAGCCTGACATCATCACCGACATTCACCGCTCGTACTTAGAAGCTGGTGCGGACATCATTGAGACCAACAGCTTTAACGGCACGCAGATTTCCCAAGCTGACTACGCCATGCAGTCTTTGGTGGTGGAGATTAACCGTGAAGCGGCGCGCCTTGCTCGCATTGCGTGTGATGAGTATAACGCCAAAACGCCAGACAAGCCTCGTTTTGTGGCAGGGGTGCTGGGCCCAACGTCTCGCACTTGCTCCATTTCGCCTGATGTCAATGACCCAGCGTATCGCAACGTTACCTTTGATGAGCTTGCCGATAATTACCGTGAAGCGACTTTTGCGCTCATTGAAGGCGGTGCGGATATTATTCTGATTGAGACGATTTTTGACACGCTCAACGCCAAAGCGGCGATTTTTGCGGTGCTTGGGGTGTTTGCCGACATCGGTTTTGAGTTGCCGATTATGATTAGTGGTACGATTACTGACGCATCAGGACGCACGCTGTCAGGGCAAACTGCCGAAGCCTTTTATAATTCAGTGCGCCACGCCAAGCCAATTTCCATCGGTCTAAACTGCGCTTTGGGTGCGGACGCCCTAAAACCGCACATCAAAACTTTGTCAGACGTGGCAAGTATGTATGTGTCTGCGCACCCCAATGCCGGCTTGCCCAACGAATTTGGCGAATATGATGAAACCGCCGATGAAACCGCTGGTATGCTGGACGGCTTTGCCAAAGATGGGCTGCTTAACATCGTGGGCGGCTGCTGTGGTACAACGCCTGCGCACATCAAGGCGATTGCCAATGTGGTGGCAAAATATCCGCCACGCAAGCTGCCTACCATTGCGCCTGCTTGCCGTTTGTCTGGGCTTGAAGCCTTTAACATCACGCGTGATAGCTTGTTCGTCAATGTGGGCGAGCGCACCAACGTTACAGGTTCTCGCAAGTTTTTACGTCTGATTAAAGAAGAAAAATACGCAGAAGCCCTAGATGTGGCGCGCGACCAAGTGGAAGGCGGTGCGCAGATTGTCGATATTAACATGGACGAAGGCATGCTTGATTCTAAGCAGGCGATGATTCATTTTATGAATTTGGTGGCGTCCGAGCCTGACATCAGCCGTGTGCCTATTATGATTGACTCGTCCAAATGGGACATCTTAGAAGAAGGTCTAAAACGCACGCAGGGCAAGCCTGTTGTCAATTCGATTTCTTTAAAAGAAGGCTATGATGAATTTGTAGAAAAAGCACGACTGTGCCAGCGTTATGGTGCGGCAATTATCGTCATGGCGTTTGATGAAGTGGGGCAGGCGGACACCGAAGCACGCAAGATTGAGATTTGTAAGCGTTCTTATGACGTGCTGGTCAATGACGTGGGTTTTCCGTCTGAAGACATCATTTTTGACCCAAATATTTTTGCCGTTGCCACAGGCATTGAAGAGCATAATAACTACGGCGTGGATTTTATCAACGCAACCAAATGGATTACGGATAACCTACCAAACGCCATGGTGTCAGGCGGTGTGTCAAACGTGTCGTTTTCTTTCCGTGGCAATCCGATTCGTGAAGCGATTCATGCGGTGTTTTTGTATCACGCCATCAAAAACGGCATGACGATGGGTATCGTCAATCCTGCCATGCTTGAGCTGTATGACGACATTGAAATCAACGCCAGAAATGCCATTAAAGATGTGATTTTAAACCGTAATCAAGGCGAAAGCGGCAATGACGCCACCGAGCATTTGATGGAAGTGGCGCAAAATTATCAGCAAGGCGCCAAAGCCAAAGACGATAAGGCGGATTTGGCGTGGCGAGAAGAGTCGGTTGAAAAACGTATTGAATACGCACTGGTCAAGGGCATCACCACTTTTATTGATGAAGACACCGAAGAAGCACGCCAAAAATACCCACGCCCGCTTGATGTGATTGAAGGGCCTTTGATGGACGGCATGAACGTGGTGGGCGATTTGTTTGGCGATGGCAAGATGTTTTTGCCGCAGGTGGTAAAATCTGCCCGTGTGATGAAGCAGGCGGTGGCGTGGCTTAATCCGTACATTGAAGCCGAGAAAGTCGCTGGCGAGTCTAAGGGTAAAGTGCTGATGGCAACGGTCAAAGGCGATGTGCATGACATTGGCAAAAACATCGTGGGCGTGGTGCTTGGCTGTAATGGCTATGAAGTGATTGACCTTGGGGTGATGGTGCCGTGCGAGAAGATTTTACAAGTTGCCAAAGATGAAAACGTGGATGTGATTGGCTTGTCAGGGCTGATTACGCCAAGCCTTGATGAGATGGTGTACGTTGCCAAGCAAATGCAAGAGCAGGGCTTTAATTTGCCGCTGCTTATCGGCGGTGCGACCACGTCAAAGGCGCACACAGCAGTGAAAATTGAGCCAAATTATCAAAATGACATCGTGGTTTATGTGCCTGATGCGTCTCGTGCGGTGGGCGTGGTAACGACTTTATTGTCTCAAGAAAAACGTGGCGAGTACATTGATGAAATTCGTGCGGAATACAGCCAAGTGCGTGAGCGTTTGGCAAGCCGCAAGCCTAAAGCCGCCAAGCTCAGCTATGCTGAGAGTGTAGAGCTTGGTTTTAAGGCGGATTGGGAAAATTACACACCGCCTGCGCCAAATACCATGGGGCAAGTGGTGCTGGACGATTATCCACTGGAAAATCTTTTGCCGTACATTGACTGGACGCCGTTTTTTATTTCGTGGGGCTTGGTGGGTAAATATCCGAAGATTTTTGATGATGAAATTGTGGGCGAAGAAGCCAAAGATTTGTTCGCCAATGCCAACGCCATGATTGATAAACTCATCAAAGAAAAGCTGGTAACTGCCAAGGCGGTGATTCGTCTGGAAAAAGCCAAACGCATCGCCCCTGACACGGTGGTGGTGTATGACGACAAGGGTGATGTTACGCATCATTTTGAGCATTTACGCCAGCAGTCGGATAAAGCCAGCGGCAAGCCAAATTATTCGTTGGCGGATTTTATTTCGCCAAATGGTGATGATTATTTGGGCGGATTTACCGTATCTATTTGGGGTGCAGAAGAGTTGGCGGACGCTTATAAGGCAAAAGGCGATGATTATAACGCCATCATGGTGCAAGCGGTGTGCGACCGTTTTGCCGAGAGTTTTGCCGAGCATTTGCATGAATTGGTGCGTAAAAACTACTGGGGTTATCAAGCGGACGAAAATCTTAGCAATGACGAGCTGATTCGTGAAAAATACGTTGGCATTCGTCCTGCGCCCGGCTATCCTGCCTGCCCTGAGCATACCGAAAAAGGCAAGCTCTTTGATTGGCTGGACACGACAAAGGCCATCGGCACTTATCTGACCGAAAGCTACGCCATGTATCCGCCGTCGTCCGTGTCGGGCTTTTATTATAGCCACCCTGAGAGCACCTATTTTAACGTGGGCAAAATCAGCAGCGAGCAAGTGGAAGATTACGCCAAACGTAAAGGCTGGGATTTGGCAACGGCACAAAAGTGGCTGAATCCAAACTTGGAGTAAGGCGTTGTAAAAGGCGTGTTGTATTTATGTAGCTTTCATTGGGCTTTGCTTGCACGCTTGGCGCTTTTATGATGTAATGGCGCAGATTTTATTGATTTTCATTGGAGAATACAATGTTTAAAAAATTGCTGTGCGCAGCGTGCGTGCTGGCGGTGAGCGCGACTGCGGCGAATGCCACAGCCGAAGTGTCTGAGCCCGTTCAAACAACTGACCTAACAACCAATGTTGATGTTGCTAATGCCGCAAGTCATGCCCAGTGGATTCAAGTTACTGGAAATGAAGTGGTTAATGTGCATATGTCGCCACAATTTATTGCCAAACTTTCAGAAGATCAGCAAGATAAGCGTGTAGAAGCATTGAGCGTCATTGAATACACAAAGAATATAGAAACGATGTCGGCAGGCGATTCGGCAAGTCTGACTTATGTCTACGATTGCGATGCACGAACAGCTGGCGTTAAACACTTTATTGAGTTGTCCAATTCAGGTGTGGTAAGAAATATTGTCAATGTGGCAGATCATGAAATCAAAATGCAAAACGTTGTGCCGCGCTCTTTGGACGAAGCACGCCTAAATTACGCTTGCTCGCAAATGGGCTGGTAAATTTGGCGGTATTTGCAAGAATCATCTGCGCAAAAATTATCCGCATAAAAACCATCTGTTTATAACAGGTGGTTTTTATGTTTTTGTGGGGCTAATTAAGTGGTGAGTGTGGCAAATACGCCTGAAAATTTAGAATTTATGCCTTTATGCCAAGCAAAATAAGATTGCAATGCCAAAAAATGACTATCCAGTCTGCTGTGCATCTTGCGCCTTGGCAGGCTTTATCTTACATTGGCAAGTATTGATGGGCTTGGTGAGCTGTCTTGAGTTTAGCTGGGATTTGGCTTGGCTAAACGCTGGATTTATCAATTTGCCTTGACCCATCGGCAGTTCATTTTATTCATCATAGACAGATTAAGGAAAATTTATGCAATATACCGCACCACTTCGTGATATTCGTTTTGCCATGCATGAGCTTTTGGATTCTAAGGCGCATTATGCACGCCTAAGCGACCATCAAGAGCTGGACACCGACACGATTAACAGCTATCTTGAAGCGGCGGCGGATTTTGCGCAAAGCGTCATTGCACCGCTAAATCGTACTGGCGACATGGAAGGCTGTCGTTTTGAGAATGGTGAAGTTTATACGCCTACAGGTTTTAAGCAGGCGTATGAGCAGTATTGCGAGCTGGGTTTTCCTGCCATTGCTGCTGACCCTGCCTTTGGTGGCATGGGTTTGCCAACGTCCATCGGTAGTGCGATTAACGAAATCATGGGTACGGCAAACTGGTCGTTTTCTATGTATCCGGGGCTGTCGCACGGGGCGATTGCCACCATCGAGCATCACGGCACGGACGAGCAAAAAGCGACTTATCTTGAAAATATGAACACGGGGCGCTGGTCTGGGACGATGTGCCTGACCGAAGCGCACGCAGGTTCGGATTTGGGATTGATTAAGACACGTGCCGTGCCAAACGCAGACGGCAGCTACGCCATCACAGGGCAAAAAATCTTTATCTCGGCAGGCGAGCACGATTTGACCGAAAACATCATTCACATCGTGCTGGCACGCTTGCCAGACGCACCTGCGGGCACGAAAGGCATTTCGCTGTTCATCGTGCCAAAATTTATCGTCAATGCGGACGGTTCATTGGGCGCAAGAAATGGCGTTACTTGTGGTTCGATTGAGCATAAAATGGGCATCAAGGCATCGGCAACGTGCGTGATGAATTTTGATGGTGCGACAGGCTATCTGATCGGGCCAAAAAACCGTGGCCTAAATTGTATGTTCACCTTTATGAACGTGGCACGCATTGGCACGGCAATTCAAGGTTTGGCGGCGGCAGAATTTGCTTTTCAAGGTTCGCTTACCTATGCCAAAGACCGCACCGCCATGCGTTCGCTGTCTGGTGCAAAAGATGCCGATAAGCCAGCTGACCGCATCATTCATCACCCAGCCGTGCGCAATATGCTGATGACCCAAAAGGCGTTTAGTGAAGGCGGACGTGCGCTGGTGTGCTATTTGTCGCAATTTGCCGATGTGGTGGCGCAAGGTGAGAGCGGCGATGTCAGCGCCAAAGACGTCAAATACGCCGATGAAATGCTGTCGCTACTCACCCCAATCGCCAAGGCATTTTTGACTGAAACAGGCTATGAAGCGGCAAATCTAGGCGTGCAAGTCTATGGCGGACACGGCTTTATCAGCGAATGGGGTATGGAGCAAAACGTGCGTGATACACGCATTGCTTGCTTGTACGAAGGCACGACTGAGATTCAGTCGCTGGATTTGCTGGCGCGCAAGGTGCTGGGTTCGCAAGGGCGCTTGCTGGCGAATTTCACCAAAATTATCCATAAATTCTGCGTAGAAAATGCCGAAAACGATGACGTGGGGCAAATGATTCGCACGCTTGCTAAGCTAAACAAGCAGTGGGGCGATTTGACCAGTCGCATTGCGCTGCAAGGCACGCAAAACCCTGAAGCCATCGGTGCGGCAGCGGTGGATTATCTGTACTTTAGCGGTTATGTAACGCTTGGTTATCTGTGGGCGCGTGCGGCGGTGCTTGCCAAGGCGAAACTTGCCCAGCTGGACGATGATTTGTCAGCGGATACATCGCTGCATTCTGAATACGGCTTTTATGACGCAAAAGTGAAAACGGCAGAGTTTTATTTTGCTAAGCTCATGCCGCGCACAGCCGTTCATGTGGCGCGCATCAATAGCGGTGAGAGCAGCTTGATGGCGATGGATATTGAGCAGTTTGCGTTTTGATGGTTTGGGTGTGAAAATTTGAATTAAGTATTTGAATTGAATGTTTAAATCAAATATTGATAAACTGGCTAAAATCTTATAAAGTACGAATTTACCAACAATTTTTAGATTTTAGCCAGAAAAAAGCCAAAGTATTTCAATCATTGATTTTAAAAGGAAGTAATTATGACTTTGCAGTATCATGCGCCATTAGATGAAATGCGTTTTACGCTCAAAGACGTATTTGACGCGCCAAAATTTTGGCAAAGTACGCCAAAACTTGCTCACGTTGATGAAGAAACGGTGGACATGATTTTGGACGAAATGGCACGGTTTAGCAGCGAAGTGCTGCTGCCGCTTAACCAATCTGGCGATGACGAAAGCGCACAATATTTGGGCGATGGCGTGGTAAAAACGCCAAAAGGCTACAAGGAGGCCTTTGCTGCTTATGCCGAAGCAGGCTGGATTGGGCTTGGTGGCGATGAGCAATATGGCGGTCAAGCCATGCCAAAGATGGTTACCATGCTGACCGAAGAAATGCTGTTTGCCACCAACCAAGCTTTTGCGCTGTACCCAAATCTGACCGTGGGCGCAAGTCTGTGCCTGATGGCGGCAGCCAGCGATGAGCAAAAGGCGCTGTATTTGCCGAAGCTGTACTCTGGCGAATGGGCAGGGACGATGTGCCTAACCGAAGCGCACGCTGGCACGGATTTGGGAATCATTAAGACCAAAGCCGTACCAAATGCGGACGGCAGCTACGCCATCACAGGTACGAAAATTTTTATCACAGGCGGTGAGCATGATTTGGCGCAAAATATCGTGCATTTGGTGCTTGCCAAATTACCCGATGCACCAGCAGGTTCTAAGGGGATTTCGCTGTTCATCGTGCCAAAATTTTTGGTGAATGCTGATGGTTTGATGGGCGAGCGCAATGCGGTGCAGGCAGGCTCTATTGAGCATAAAATGGGCATCAAGGCATCGGCAACGTGCGTGATGAATTTTGATGGCGCAACGGGCTATCTGGTGGGTGAGCCGAACACTGGGCTTGCGGCGATGTTTGTGATGATGAATTATGAGCGCGTAACCATGGGGCTGCAGGGTCTTGGCGCGAGCGTACTGGCTTATCAAAATGCTTGCGCTTATGCCCAAGATCGCTTGCAAGGGCGTGCGGATACAGGCGTAAAAAATGCCGATAAAGTGGCGGACAGCATTATCCATCATGGCGATGTGCGCCGAATGCTGCTAAACGCCAAGGCAAACAGTGTGGCGGCGCGTACCTTTGCGATGTATGTGGCACGCCAGTTGGACGAAGCCAAATTTGGCGAAAATCCAGAGGCCAAGGCGGCTGCCCATGCGAAAGTTGCGCTATTAACCCCAATCGCTAAGGCGTTTTTGACCGACCGAGCTTTTGCGGCGGCGGTGGATTGCCAGCAGGTGTTTGGCGGACATGGCTACATCAAAGAATGGGGCATGGAGCAAATCGTGCGTGATGTGCGTATTTCGCAGATTTATGAAGGCACGAACAGCATTCAGGCGCTGGATTTGTTGGGACGTAAGACCGTCAAGGATAATGGCGCAGCGATGTTTGCTTTCATTGACGAAGTACGCACGGCAGCAGCGGCATTACAAAGCGAGCATAGCATTAAAGAAGCGACTTTAAATGCTGCCAAGCGAGTGCAGGATTTGACCGAGCATTTGCTGGCAAGTGCTAAGAGCGACCCAAGCGCCATCAATGCTTGTGCGGTGGATTATCTGGGCGCGGTGGGTTATTTGTGCTATGCCTATATGTATGTGCTGATTGTGGCAGCAGCGACGGATAAGACAGGCGAGTTTTATGCTGATAAGCTCAAACTGGCGCAGTATTTTAGCGAGCGCAACCTGCCGCAGCTGTACGCCCATGCCGACATGGCGCAAGCAGGCTCAAAGTCCATCATGCAATTTGACGCAGGCTTTTTCCAGTAGTTTTGTTGGTTTGATGGTGTTTTGACTTGTAAGCGTAAGGTGCGCGTAAAAACCGTACTTGCTAAAACCGCATTTATCAAAAACACCAAAACAAAGCACGCTCTTGATGGGCGTGTTTTTGTTTGCCTTTTCAGACTTAAAAATTGGCTGCATGATTTGAATTCTGGACAGATAAGGGATTTGCCAATACAGCTTGTCAAGGAATGTTTTCACTGTGGTTTATTGTCTGATTTCTTATTAAACCCTGCTTTTTGCAGGGTTTTGTGCTAAAATGGTGCGTTTGACGCTGGATTTTCTATACAATTTTACAAAATCCAAGACAAGTTTTTCAAAATAAAATCTATAAAAACAAACAGTTATGATTAAGACGACAACCAACGGAGCGCAGCATGAAAGGTGAGCTGACGGATTTGCAGCACATTTTACAGCACATCGCCATGCTCAGTGATTTGCCAGAGCCAAGCTCGCTTAAGCGCTTGGTGGGCGCATTGCGTGTGGCGGATGGCGATGAAGAAGCTGCCAACGCCAAGATTGACGAGCTGATTGAAGTGCTGCGTGAAAACCCTGAGTATGGCGCAGGGCTTGCGGCGTTTGTGCTGCGGCTGACCAATCAGTACAACCAAATGCGCCTGTACACCGACACAGGCATTGCGTCTGATCACAGCTTTTCGCACAGCATGAATCGTTTAATTGGTCATCGGTTTTTGCCGCTGCTGCCTGATGAAAATTCGGTGGTGGAGCTTGCCGATTATTTGTTTGATCATCGCAATGATTTGCGCTGGCTGCGCAGCATTAAAGAAGAGCGCTGGGACAGCTTGGTGGAGCTTTTGCGTGTGGACGCCAAGGATTTGGGCTTGGTGGCGACCGCCAAAAACAGCATTCTAAACGCCATCGTGATTTTGTCTTATCGTATCAGCGGCATGGGGCTGCACCCTGATTTGATGGACGCTTATCCACAAATGCTTAATCATTCAGCGGCGTTTGTGGCACAAAACCAAGAAGCTGTGCTGTTTGTCAATCAATACCGTAAAGCGCACGAGCTGGATTCTTTGACAGACGTTAAGCCTGAAGAAGACGTCAGTCCTGCGCCGCTTTTGGTGATGCTTGAGCAGTGCGAAAACATCGTTACCAATGTCAGAAAGCGCATTTATAAAACGGGCATTTCCATTCGTGTTACCAATATTTTGGTGCGCCTTGAGCAAAGTTTGCACCGCTTGGAGCTTTTGATTGAGCTGGTGACGGATTCGCAAAAACGCCGTGATACTGCGGTGGTGGAGCTGATGGGGCAGGTGGCTTATACCGCCAAGACACGTTATAGTTTTGGGCGTTTGATTGAAAACAACACCAAACTTTTGTCGCGTAAAGTTACCGAGAACGCCAGCCGTGTGGGCGAGCATTACATCAGCACCGACAAAGCAGGCTACCGCAAAATGTATAAAAAAGCGGCGATTGGTGGCTTTTTTATCGCATTTATGGCGACGATTAAGATTCTTGGCTCACGCTTGGTGCTGGCACCGATCGGCAATGCCTTTATGAACAGCATGATTTATGGCTTGGGCTTTGTGGTGATTCACATTGCGCACGGCACAGTGGCAACCAAGCAGCCTGCGATGACGGCAGCGGCAATCGCCTCCACCATCTCAGAAGGCAAGGGTTCTGGCAGCCGTAAAACGCAGCAACTCACCAAGTTATCCGAGCTGATCGTGGATATTTTGCGCACGCAATTTGTGGCGATTTTGGGTAACATTTCCATCGCTATGCCGTTGGCGTTTGCCATTGCTTATGGCTGGCTGCATTATTATGGCGTGCCGATGATTGACGGCAAAAAGGCGGCGCATTTATTGCACGACCTAAATCCGTTTGAGTCGCTGTCTTTACCGCACGCAGCGATCGCAGGCGTGTATTTGTTCTTATCGGGACTCATCAGCGGCTATTATGACAACTTGGCGGCGTACAATAAAATCGGTGAGCGTTTGCGCCGTCATCGATTGTTGTCGTATTTGATGCCAAGCACTTGGCAAACCAAGCTGGGCGATTTTGTGGAAGCGAACCTTGGCGCCATCATGGGTAATTTTATCTTTGGTTGCTTTTTGGGTAGCACCGCCACCATCGGCTATATGCTTGGCTTGCCGCTCGATATTCGTCACATCGCCTTTGCGTCCGCAAACTTTGTGCATGGGTTGTTTTACTTATCACCTGCTGATTTGACGTGGCAATTGGCGCTCATTTCGTTCATCGGTGTGCTGCTTATTGGCATGGTGAACTTGATGGTGAGTTTTTCGCTGGCGTTATTTGTGGCGCTGCGCTCTAAAGAAGTGGAATTTTTTGAGTGGAAAAAACTCAACGGCTTGGTATTTGCGCACTTTTTGGTGCGTCCGTTTGACTTTATTTTGCCGCGCAATGAATCGGTGAAATACTCGCAGATTGACAGCGAAGGGCGTGTGATTTACGAAGACACGCCAGACGAAAAAGAGCCGCAAACGCGCGTGCTGTCGGATAATTATGTGGTGCGCCGTTTGGGCATTCTGGGCAAGAAAAAAGATAAGGAAAAGGAAAAAGAAGCGGAGAAGGCTGCCGATGTGCCAGCCGAGCTTGCCGAGCAGACGGACGGCAAATCTGAGCAAAAAAGCGAAGATTATGCAGGCGCAACCAATCATTTGCCTAAGCCTGATAAGCCACCGAAATTACCGAAGTGATTTTTATCTGAGCTAAACACCAAAACCACTGCTTTTATTAGGCGGTGGTTTTTGTTGGTTTGTAAAAATTAAAGCGCAAAATGCCAAATTTCGCTTGATTTTGCGGGGGGGGGGGTGAGCTATACTAGCTGATGTGATTTGTTGTTTTTATTAAGGAGTTGTTATGAAAAAAGTATTGGCGGCTTGTGGATTATTGCTCAGTTCTACGGCCTTTGCTGGTTTCGGTGCTGATTCGGAAGCAGCGTTTAACTTTCAAACGCCAAGCGGAAATATTTATTGCGTTGGCGATGAGTATGGCGAAGAAAGTTTTATTTTGTGTCAAATTGCTTCTGTGACCACAGGATATTTTAACTATGGCGTTAATGCGCGCCGCTCGTATGCGAATGTGGTAACCAACTATGCATTTAGTGAAAATCGTGCCACCTTGGGTTATGGTCAAACCGTGCGTGGTGGAGTATGGTCTTGCACCAGTCAAAAAACAGGCTTAACGTGCAAAAATAAAAAAGGCAACGGATTTTTCCTGAGTCGCAAATCTCAGAAAAAATGGTGATTTGACGAATTTGTGTATTGAATGAATTTTTAAAGCAAGCAGCAAGGACTGCAGGTTGTTAGCATAAGCATAACCCAACATTCTGTGCGGTAAATTTTATTCTAAACGTTGGATTTTTATTCCGTTTAGTTCAACCTGCATTTTAAGCTAAAAAACCGCCCATGGTTCGACAAGCTCACCACGAACGGTTTTTTCATTTATGGTTTGATGCACTCACCATGAATGGTTTTTTAATATCCCATGTATTTTCTGTTCATTTTTAGTTTGCCAAAGGGTAAAAGCTGTAGGCTGGGTTAGCGTAAGCGTAACCCAACAAATTTAAAGACAGCTTCTTAAATTTGTTGGGTTTTTACTCCGTTTAGTTCAACCCACATTTTAAGCTAAAAAACCGCCCATGGTTCGACAAGCTCACCACGAACGGTTTTTTAATTTACGGTTTGGCGTGTCCGCCACAAACGTTTTTAGGGATAACTCATTGAATTTGTTGGGTTTTCGTTTCACTCAACCCAACCTACATCTCACCACCTAACTCAATTTTTACAAACCCATAAAAAACCCAGCCTTTGAAAGACTGGGTTTTTTAGTTGGCTTTAAGAATTTATAAATTACTCTTCATAATTCTCAATGCTTGGGCAAGAGCAAATCAAATTCTTATCGCCGTAGACATCGTCTACACGTCCCACGCTTGGCCAGAATTTATGCGCACGCACATAATCCAGCGGGAATGCGGCATAATCACGGCTATAAGGACGCGCCCACTCATCGGCAGTTACCACGCTTGCGGTGTGTGGTGCGTTCACCAGTGGGTTGTTGTCGCTTGGATATTTGCCAGCTTTAACGTCCAGAGCTTCTTGCTTGATTTGTTTTAAAGCAGCGATAAAACGGTCAAGCTCATCAATGCTCTCAGATTCAGTCGGCTCAATCATCAGCGTACCAGCAACAGGGAAGCTCATCGTTGGTGCGTGGAAGCCGTAGTCCATCAGGCGCTTGGCGATGTCGGTCTCGGTGATGCCAGTTTCTTCTTTTAGCGGGCGAATGTCAATGATGCACTCGTGCGCCACATAGCCGTTTTTGCCTGTGTACAGCACTGGGTAGTCGTCAGACAGTGATTTGGCGATGTAGTTGGCATTTAGTAGCGCACGCTTGGTGGCTGACACCAGACCATCACCGCCCATCATGGTGATGTACATCCATGAGATTGGCAAAATGCTGGCTGAGCCATAAGCCGCTGCTGAAACTGCAGTTTGACCGTCTTTGGCATTAAACACACCTGTTACGCTGTGGCTTGCGATGAATGGCGCAAGGTGCGATTTTAGACCAATCGGACCCATGCCCGGGCCGCCGCCGCCATGTGGGATACAGAAAGTTTTGTGCAGGTTCATGTGTAGCACGTCTGCGCCCACGTCTGCAGGCTGCATTAAGCCCACTTGAGCGTTCATGTTCGCACCGTCCATGTACACTTGACCGCCGTGTTTGTGAATCAAATCACAAATATCACGAATGCCTTCTTCAAACACGCCGTGCGTTGATGGATAAGTAATCATCAGCGCGCCCAGATTTGCCGAATGTTCTTCGCATTTTTTCGCCAAATCGTCCAAATCCACGTTGCCGTTGTCATCGGTGGCAACCACCACCACTTTCATGCCCATCATCTGTGCGGTAGCAGGGTTGGTGCCGTGCGCTGAGCGTGGGATCAGGCAGACATTGCGGTTGGTTTGACCTAGGCTTTCATGATAACGGCGAATCGCCAAAAGACCTGCGTATTCACCAGATGCACCAGAGTTTGGCTGCATACTGATTTCATCAAAGCCTGTGATGGCTTTCAGCTGAGTTTGCAGGCTGTCAATCATTTCAATGTAGCCTTTCACTTCATCGCTTGGCGCAAATGGGTGAACGTTGGCAAACTCATTCCAAGTAATCGGCAGCATTTCGCTCGTGGCGTTTAGCTTCATGGTACAAGAACCCAGCGAAATCATGCTGCGGTTCATCGCCAAGTCTTTGTCTTCCAGCGATTTTAGGTAGCGCAGCATTTGATGCTCGGTATGGTAGCTGCTGAAAGTTGGGTGTGTCAAGATGGCGTCTGTGCGATTTAGATCGCCAAGCACGTTTTCAGCGGTGTCAAGCGCACCTGCTGCACCGAAAAATTCGCACAGTTTGGCAAAGTCGGCTTGCTCGGTCAGCTCGTTAAACGCCACAGATAGGGCGGTTTCGCTGGCACGCCACAGGGTGTAGCCGCTGTCTTTGGCGGTGTTATAGATGCTGTCGGCTTTTGCTTTGTCGCCACATTCTACATACACGGTGTCAAAAAATAGGTCGTGCTTGACGGTGAAGCCAGCGCCTTTTACCGCTTTAGCAAAGGCGACCGCCAATGCGTGAATGCGAGTGGCGATGCGTTTTAGACCTTCGGCACCGTGGTACACTGCGTACATGCCTGCTAGGTTGGCAAGCAAAACTTGTGATGTGCAGATGTTTGAGTTGGCTTTTTCACGGCGAATGTGCTGCTCGCGTGTTTGTAGTGCCATGCGTAGGGCGGTGTTGCCTTGTGCGTCTTTTGATACGCCAATGATACGGCCGGGGGCAGAGCGTTTGTCTTTGTCAGCAAAGGCGAAGTAAGCGGCGTGCGGGCCACCAAAGCCCATTGGAATGCCGAAACGCTGCGTGCTACCAAGGGCGATGTCTGCACCCATTTCGCGTGGTGATTTTAGCAGTACAAGGCTCATGATGTCCGCAGCCACGATGGCGTACGCGCCTTTTGCCTTGACTTTGGCGATGATGTCGGTCAAATCCACCACATCGCCTTCTTTGCCCACATATTGAAAATACGCACCGAAATATTCGCCGCTTTCAGCCGTGGCAAAATCGCCCACCACTACGTCAAATTCAAAATATTTGGCGCGCGTACGAATTACGTCAAGCGTTTGCGGATAAGTGCGCTCGTCCACAAAAAAGACGTTTGATTTAGACTTGCTCACACGCTTTGCCATTGCCATTGCTTCAGCGGCAGCGGTGGCTTCGTCCAGCAAACTTGCGCCTGCCAAGTCCATGCCTGTCAAGTCAATGCACACTTGTTGGAAGTTTAGCAAAGCTTCTAGGCGACCTTGGGCGATTTCGGCTTGATAAGGGGTGTAAGCGGTGTACCAGCCCGGATTTTCTAGTACGTTGCGCTGGATAACTGCAGGTAGGCGAGCGGGGGCGTAGCCTTGACCGATGTAGCTTTTTGACACGGTGATGTTATCCGCCATGGTACGCAGTTTGGCAAGCGCTTCATGCTCGGTGGTGGCGTTTGGCAAATCCAGCGCTTTATTTAGGCGCACGGCTTTTGGCACAACTGCGTCCACAAAGCTGTCCAAGTCATTAAAGCCGACTTTCGCCAAGAGTTTATCTTGTCCGTCTTGTCCGCTTTTGCCCAAATGACGCTCAACAAAGGCGTTTTGGTTGAATAGGGTGTTGAAAGTTGTCATAACCATTCCTTATCTAAGTTTGACATAAAACACAAAATTTGCTCGCCAAATGGTGCGGTTTTTGCGGTTATTTTGGTGATCGCGCGCAACATTGGGCGAAAAAACTTGACTGCAAACCGACTCTTGTCAGTTTGCAGTTTTGTCATCGCTGACTTGGCAGGCTTTAAATTATAGACTGCTTTCGTACTCATCAGCCGTCATCAAACCATCATAATCGGCAGGGTTGCTTGGCTTGATTTTAAAGAACCATGCTTTGCCGTATGGGTCTTCGTTGGCAAGCTCTGGGCTGTCTACCAGCTCTTCGTTGATTTCTACGATTTCACCGCTAATCGGTGCGTACACGTCAGACGCTGCTTTTACGCTCTCAACGACAGCGATTTCGTCATCAGCGCTTACTTCCGCGCCCACTTCTGGCAAGTCAACGAACACCACATCGCCAAGTAGGTCTTGGGCGTGGTCAGTGATACCAACGGTGATGATGCCGTCATCTTCAAGTTTTAGCCATTCGTGGCTGGCGACGTATTTTAGATCGCTTGGGATATTGCTCATGGGGTTTTCTCCTTTGAGTGGTTAAGGTTAAAATTTAATTGTGTAAAGCTTGTGAGTTGGGTTTGTGGTATAAACTTAACGTAATTTAAGAGTTGTTTGTTTTAAAATGTTGATTTTTTCCTTGCTAACCCAACCGATAATTTGGTGATTGGCGTTAATTTGACAAATCGCACATGATTATTGTTTTACTGCTATTTGTTGGGTGTGCAAAAACTTCCATTTCTGGGTATGGATTATCGCCAGATTCACTATAACCTTTTTTAATGTGGGCTTTTTTGCGCAACACCGCTTGTGCTTTAGAATGCGAGGCATTTACAGTAAAGTAATGTATCTGAACACCTGATCCCATTAACCCAAGAAAGCCGATTTCATCCATAGGCAGTCCATAATATGTGCCTTTGACTTTAATTTTGCTTTGGAATAAATTATCGTCCCAGGTTTGACCAAACTCTTTTCCATTGCTGACAATGGAGATGTTTTTTGTTACAGCTGCGCGATATTTGGCTGGCAAAATCAGTTTTTGGGGCTTGTATACGTTTTTGTTTTGCTTCTGGTAAGCGTTGTCCCAATGATCGTAATCTGGAGTTAGGCTCCTGAAGAGATTTTCATTGCTTGGGGTGAAATCACATCCATTTTCCCAGCTTTTAAAAAATGGCGTCCAATCAGGATTGGTATTCGCAAAAGCTGGCAATGATAGTGCGCTCAATAATAAACCAATCGCTAGTTTTTTCATTTTACACCTTCTTAAAACTAAAACCAAATCCCAACAATGCCGCCTGCAATCACCGATAAAATATAAGCCATGCTTAGTATGGTATCTGCTTTTTGCGGATTGACCTGTGTTTTTTGGCAAAGATATTCAAACAACCACACGCCACACACTAAAAATATAAACGGCGTGAAAAATTTATCTTTTACCACAGGATTGTCGCACATTAATGCCATAATCGTATATGCCATGGCATAAGCAAAGGCGATACTGATAGCATTGTTGCTTTTATTTTTTGTCATTGCCGCACCCAATCTTACTAGGTCAAGCAAAGCAAAACCCAATAACTTTAAAAATTCACTTTAAAATACTGAGTTTTGCCTTGCCAGCCCAACCCGTAAGCTGAGCGTTTTATGCAAATTTGCCAAAATTACAGCAAGATTGGCTTAGTCAAACTGCTTCTCACCATTTCTTACAAACGGCAATTTTAGCACACGCACGTCCACTTCTTTGCCGCGCATGATGACTTTGGCGGTGTCGCCTGTAAAGTCAGCTGGCACACGAGCGATGGCGATGGATTGTTTTAGACTTGGGCTAAATACGCCACTGGTGGTTACGCCATTGCCTGCGTCTGTTACCACTTCCATGCCATCACGCAGCACACCACCTTTGCCAGTTTGTAGTAAGCCTACTTGCTTGACTTTCACGCCAGCATTTTTTAGGGCAAGTAGGGCGGTTTTGCCGATGAAATCACGGCTTTCGTTTTTCAAATCTACCGTCCACGCCATGCCAGCTTCTAGTGGGCTGACGTCATCGTTCATATCGTTGCCGTATAGGTTCATGCCAGCTTCCATGCGCAAGGTATCACGTGCGCCCAAGCCACACGGCGCAACGCCTGCCGCTGCCAAGGCTTCGAAAAATTCGTCTGCGGCAGTGGCTGGCAAAATCACTTCCACGCCATCTTCGCCTGTGTAGCCTGTGCGTGCCACAAACCAATCATCGCCCAAATCCACGCCCACAAATGGTTTTAGGGCGTTTACTTTTTCTGCCCAGTCAGGCTTGATAGAAAGCAGCTTTTCAATGGCTTTTGGACCCTGCACGGCAATCATCGCCACATCAAAGCGTGGGGTGAGCGTTACGCCAAATTCTGCGCCAACTTTGGCAAATTGAGCAGAGTCTTTTTCACGAGTTGCGCCATTTGACACGATGCGATAGGCGGTTTCGGCTTCGTTCATGCGATACACAATCAAATCGTCAATCACGCCGCCATTGTCATTGAGCATGGCTGAATACAGTGCCTTGCCCACAAAGCCAAGTTTGGCAACGTCATTGGCAAGCAGTTTTTGGAAAAAGGCTTTGGCGTTATCGCCTGTTACGTCTGTAACCAGCATGTGCGATACGTCAAACATGCCAGCGTCAGTGCGCACGGCTTCGTGTTCGGCAATTTGCGAACCGTAATTGACCGGCAGCTCCCAGCCGCCAAAATCAATCAGCTTGCCGTTAAAGTGTAGATGTGCGTCATATAAAGGGGTGCGTTGTGGGGTCATGGCGTGTTTTCCTTATAATGGGGCGCGCGCAAGTGGCGAAAAATGCCCAAAAATATCCAGTCATCAGCGATATCCTAATCGCTCATGATGACAAGTCAATGAAAAACACCCCATCTGTCCTGTTACCTGAGATTTTCGTCAAGCGGCACAAGTCGCCAAACCTACCGCTTGTCTTTTTCCCTTCGGTGGTGCGCCTGCCAAATCGGTGGAAAAATTTGCCAGCTGCACGCTCTCCAGAGTGGTTAATTTGCCAAGTGCGGCAAATTAAGTTTTTCAGTCCGTTTACCTGAGCGATTATAAGGGGTACATTGCGCCTTCGGTGATTGCTGGGCTATTCGTTTGCCAAACGATTTGTGCAAAATTTGATAAGCCTAAGAACAATTCTCTCCTGAAAAACGATACTATTATGAAAAAAAATGCTACAATTTACAAGCAAAATTTTTACAAAATTGCGATTTTTAGCGTTGGCGATGATTTTTGGATTGATTTGAGCAAAAGGTGTGTGATGAGTGGCTGTTGGTTTATTGGCAATTCATCAGCAAATCACCTTGATAAATTTAACAAAATTTTGATGAATTTTATGAAATCAAAATTGATACAAGTTAAAATAAGTGCTTGATAAACATCAATCAACATCACCAGCATAAAAGCGTTTTTAAGGTTAAAAAGTAAATTTTAGGTAAAAAACCATGCACTGCGACATTTATAAATTTCCCAAAAATGAAGATTGGTATGTGTACATCGCACGTCCAGATTACCCAAATGACACCGATGAACTCAAAGATTGGTTTGCGGTTTTGCCCAGCGAAATCCGTGCCAAACTTGGCTTGGGGCAGTTTGTCATGCACTTGGATTTAGCAAGCAAAGAAAAACTTGCGCGCGCTGACATTGAAGAAGTCAAGGCTAAACTTGCCACACAAGGCTACTATGTGCAAGCGCCGCCAGCGGATATTTTGGCAGCTCAAGCACTTGCCAAGGCAAAGGCTTTGCAGGATAAAAAGTACGATTGATGCGCTTACCAGCTGATGGTTGCCGCTTGATTTGTTGTTTGAACGATGGGGCGGATTGGCGTGTTTATGTGCGTTTGATAAATTTACAGCAATCTTTGCTAAGTTGTGCTAAAATAAGCCGACTTTATTAGAATTGGCATTTTATGGACTGGTTAAAAAATTTATTCAAAAACCTACCGCTTGATGACATCAGCGACCGTTTGGCGGGCTTTTTCATGTGGTGGGCAGAGCTGGTAAAAGACGTGCCAGACACGCAGTTGCCGCTGATTGTCTATGCTACTGGCGTGGCGTTGGTGCTGGTGCTGTGGCTTTTTGTCATGTGGATTTTGCCGCGCCCATTTAAGGGCATGAGCTGGGCGATGGTGGCGGCATTTTTGCTAGCGCCGGGTTCGGCAGCGGGCGATTCAGGCGAGATTGCACCTGCGATTGTTGGGGTGTTTCATGCCTTAATGCTAAAAGATTTCGCCCAAGCGGTGTCGGCATTTTTACCAATTTTGGCGGTGTTTGCTGCCTTGCTATTTTTGGGTGCGATTTGGCAAATGCTGCGCAGCGTGATGGAAGCAAGTTTTGCCAAAACTGCTGAAACTGCGCGCATTCAAGAGTTAAAGCGTCTGAATGAAGAACAGCAAAGCCAGCCAAATCCATGACAAATTGATATTCATGATAAACTTACATTCATGATAAACTTACATTCATGATAAGTTCATGAAAATTCACGATTGACAGCTTGGCAAGCGTTTTAAGATGTTTGCCAAGTTTTGTACGATTTACGCACAACAATTTATACACAAACCAACAAACAAAATCCTTGTTTTTTGCTTTTGATGTGTGTATAATGTGCGCTTTGTTAAATGATGAGCTTGTCTTGTCGCTTTTCAATCTCCTTGCTGTCATGGCATCATGATGGCTGTTTTAATCCGTAGGGAGTCCTTATGAGACATTATGAAGTGGTGCTTCTGGTTCACCCAGATCAAAGCAACCAAGTTGCCGACATGGTAACTAAATACCGTTCTATCGTGGAAGAAAACGGTGGCGCAAACCATCGTTTGGAAGACTGGGGTCGCCGTCAATTGGCTTACCCAATCAACAAAATCCACAAAGCGCACTATGTGCTTTTGAACATCGAATGTAACGACACTACGCTAGCTCAGCTAGAAGAGTTGTTCAAATACAACGATGCGATTATCCGTAGCCTTGTTATCCGCCGTGAAAGCGCTATCACTGAGCAATCACCTTTGGCTAAAGAAGCTGAAGACAAGCGCACTCGCAAAGCCAACCGCCGCAATGACGTTCGCACCGAGCAAGGTGAGAGCGAAGCTGCTGACAGCGAATAATTTTAAGGAGATATATCATGGCACGTTTTTATCGTCGTCGTAAGTTCTGCCGTTTCACCGCTGAAGGCATCACGCACATTGATTACAAAGATGTAGAATTGCTAAAACAATACATCAGCGAAAATGGCAAAATCGTTCCTAGCCGTATCACTGGCACTTCAAACAAATACCAACGTCAGCTAGCTGTTGCTATCAAGCAAGCTCGCTACTTGGCATTGTTGCCATACACCGACAACCACAAGTAATTAACGGAGAAAAATCATGCAAGTTATTCTATTACAGCGTGTCGTTAATCTTGGCAAGTTGGGCGAAACCGTTGAAGTAAAAGCTGGCTACGGTCGTAACTACCTAATCCCACAAGGCAAAGCACTACCTGCAACTGAAGCGAACATCGCTAAGTTTGAAGCGCGCCGTGCTGAGCTTGAAGCCCTAGAAGCTAAAGAGCTAGAAGCTGCACAAAAACGCGCTGACGCATTGGCAGACGTAAACGTAATCATGCGTGCGAAAGCTGGTGATGAAGGCAAGCTATTCGGCTCTATCGGTACTCGCGACATCGCAGACGCTTTGACTGCTTCTGGTCTAGAAGTAGATCGCCAAGAAGTGAAACTGCCTGAAGGTCCATTCCGTCAAGTAGGCGAATACAAAGTAACTATCCAACTTCATCACGACATCTCTGCTGAAATCCTAGTAAGCATTCTGTCAGAAGACGGTCAAGTTGCTGACGCAGACGAAGAATAATTCACATTATTCTATAAGCCCCAAGGCTATTAGCTTTGGGGTTTTTTTGTTTGTGTAATGATTTTTAAGATAAGGGTAATTTTCTTGTGGATAAGCTGGTTTTATACCAAATTTACACCAAATTTACACCAAGAAATGCACATGAAATTACCTAAGATTATTAAGCATGGTAATAAATACCGTGTACAATTTACGAAAGATGGTCAGAGAATTACCATCAGTAAAGATACTTATGAAGCGTGTGAGAAGGCTTTGATTGTTAAGTTTTTTGATATAGTGCTTTTGGTGCGAGTGGTCAAATTTACAGTCGTTACATGAAAATCCCTAAACACTTGGCTTGGGGATTTTTGTTTTGGGCTTGGTTTTTGAGTTTGTTTTTAGGGTTTGGATTGGTTAAATTGCCGTAATTTTAACGCTTAACAGTAAATAAACTGCACCAAAATCATCATTCGCTTGGCAAGCTGATTGGTGCGTTGTTTTGCGCAGCGGTTTTTATATCGTCAAGCAAATCGTCTTGCAAGTTGGTTTTTGTTTTGTCTTTTGATTGCTTGTCATGAGCCGTTTCATCGCTAAAACCGTCAGAATGATTGCTCAAATCGCTGTTAAAATCTTGTTCTAAATCACTGCTCAAATTATTTTCTAAGCCATCTTGAATTTCATCAAAACCGTCTTGAGCGTTGTCAAAATTACTTGATGGAATTGGCGAAGTTGATGATTGATTTTGAATGGGCGAGTCGTCCGTTTTGGTGGTTTGGCTTGGTTTTTTATCGGTGGTGCGATTGTCCGTACCGCCATCTTTGAGATGATTGTGCAAAATGCGGCGCAGTTGCAAGATGGTTTTTGGGTTTTCGTGGGCGTTGTGTCCGCCTGTGATGATGGTTTCGCTGGCAGCACCTGCTAGGTGTGAGCTGCTAAACGGCACAATGCCATCTGACAATCCTGCGCCAACCATATCGCCTGCGCTGTGAGCTTTGCCGTCAATTTCCTGCCCTGTGTGATTGCCAACAATGGTGTGGTAGCGCACGCCATCGCTGATTTGCACGTCTTTGGTCAGTGCAACAAACGATGAGCGATCCGACAGCTGACTTGCGCCATTTTCCAAATACAGCGAACCCAGCAGCGAAGCATCGCCATTGTCGGCATTGGTGAGAATGTCGCCTGCTGCTTTGGTGAGATTTAATGGCAGGCTGATGATGCGTCTGGCGGCGCGGGTGAACCAGCGGTCAGCATAGTCCGTTCCACGAAATGGCGCAGAGATAAAGACGGCTTCGTTGATTTGCGGCAGGGCATGCAAGGTGAAACGCTCGTCAAATTCTTGACCGTATTGTTGCGATAACAAAGTAGCGGTAAATTTGCTGTGCGTTGCTGTATTGCCCGTTTCACTGTTTTGGGCGGCGTCAAGTTCGTTTAGCTTGATGAGCAAATCATCGTCTGACACCAACATTCTGGCAATCACGCCGCCCATGCTGTGCCCAATCAGCACGCCTTGTTGGCTGGCGCGCGCTTTGCCTGTTGGGTCGGTTTGCTTGAACGCTGCATCAATCAATCGCCAAATTTGATAGCGGTTTTCTAAGATGGGCAAGTTGGTGGAGTACGCCACTTGCCACACTTGATAATTATTACGCAGTACAGGGTCGGCAAGCAGATTATTGGTGAGATTGACCCAAGTCGTTGGGCTAGAAGCCAATCCGTGCAGCATGATGATGACTTGCTGCTCAGGATTGTAAGGCGAAAGCATGAACAGCTCAGGCAAGGCGGCTTCATCGCTGGTAGAAAGCATATTCAGCAGGCTGATTTGCTGTAGATTGTTTTCGCTCAGCCAAGTGGCGTAAGTGGCGGAAAAATTCGCCATCAGTGGATAATCTTTGCCCAGAATTGAGATATTTTGGGTTTTATAAGGGTTAAAAAAGTAGGTGTTGAAAGTGCGAGTGGATAGTACATCATCTAGCGTGTCGCCTTGCGGAACGATGACGCCTGTCAGCAGCAAATGCCCCATGTTATGAATGCGTGTGGCGGGGTCGTCTTTGGTGTGCAAGGGCTGCGCTGGCGTTTGGCTTGTGCTTTCGCTGGTTTTGGTTTGTAGGGCGTTTTCAAGGGCGTGTTTGACGCTTTTGGTTTGTCGTCCTTGCAGTGAGCCGACAAATCCCACGCCAAGCCCCGCGCGCGTGCTGGTTACTTGCAGATTTGCCAAGCGATTGTCATAAATGGAGATTAAATCACTTAAAACGTGTTCATCGCCACGATTAAGATTTTGCAGATAATATGGGTCGTTGGCGATGGCAAGATTGAGCGTGTACGCCGTATCGTCCTTGCCTGTGTGCAGCGATGAAACGATGATTTGGTCGTGCGTTTTGTCGTGCGTGTAGCGGCGTTCGTCTTTGGCGTTGGCGAATGCGCCGTCTTGCTGTTTGTAGACTTCGCCGATTAAGGCGTTGATTGCCAAGTGATACAAATCTTGCGCTTTGATGTCGTTGTCTTTGACGAGTGCATTGCCTTGGTTTGTGCGTGCGGTCAAGCTGTCAAAAAACAAATACGCATAGCTGTAGCGAATGGTGTCATACAGTGCGCTTAAGTATTCTCGGCGGCAAGCGTGGTGTTCGGCTTGTAGGCGTGCCAAGACTTCTGGCGCAAGCGGTGCATTGGCATAATAAGGGTCAATGGGCGCACGGTCTGGCGCAAATTGGCAGCGGTCTTGACTTGCCAAATGCAGGGCGCGCGTGTAGCTCATTTCAGCCAAGAGAGCGAGTACTTCTTGGTCAAATTCACCAGAGAAAAATGCGCTTTTTAAGCCGTCCATGCACGCTGTCCAATCCGCCACGCAGTCATCTTGGGTCAAGCCTGCCGACAATAAGATGGACTGGGTAAGATTGCTGACTTGCGCAGCGGTGGTGATGTTGCTGCGTGTGGTTTCAATCACGCGCGCCTGCACTTGCTTAGGCGGAGTAAGACTTGCGCAGCCTGACACGCCAAGCACAGACAGCATGGCAGCGCATAAGGCGAGATTGGTGCGTTTGAAAGTTGGACGCTTGAAAGTTGGACGCTTGAAGGTCGGTCGCAAGGGATTTTTCACGGTGTTTTTCATGGCGATTTTATAAAATTGAATTGACGGCATTGTACAATAAAGTTTGCCAAAAATAAAATGCGCTATGAATATGGCAGGGGGAAAATTAAAAACCGTGCAGTCGGTTTGTTTTTAAATGGCGGTTTTTTTGGTTGTAAAGTTGTGTTTTTTCTTTCCAGTTATGAATTGACAGCCAGCTTATAAATTATTAAACCAACTTACCAAACCAACTTGCCAATCAGCAAAGCTCTATTCACCAAAACTTTATTTTAAAAAAGCAAAAAAAATCCGCAAACGGCTGCTTGCGGATTTTAGATTTATCGTGTTGGTGTTGGCGAGACTGCATTCGCCAAACGCAAATTAACGATAATGTTTTAGATTGATGTTGTTATTGGCGATGCGCCAGATGTAATAACCGCCATTCTCCACGATTTTTACTTGCTCGGCAATCTGTGCGTTGTCAGGATTGGCGGCTTGCAATTTTTTCAAACGGTTTAGCGCGCTGTCTTTTTTGTCGGTCAAAAGGTCAGACTGCGCAAGGCTTTGCTCGGCTTCTAGTGAGCCTTGAGCCGCTGCTTTGTCTAGGTATTTTTTACCTTCTTCAAAGCCGCCACCTTCAGACAGCATGATGCCAAACAGCAAATTGGCTTCTACGTCATTTGGCTGCATTTTTAGCGCTTTTTGCACATGATTTGCCGCGCGCACCGAATAATCTGTGCCAGCGTTTAGGTTGCGCGCGATGCCGTTTAGCTTGGCGGCGCGCATCAACACATCAAAAGATGCGTCAGGCGCATTGGCAAAAGGCTCGATCCAGTCAGACAAATGCTTGGCGTTTTGGGTGGCGAGATATTCGGTGGTGGCATTTGGGAAATTTGGCGGATAGTGGCGTGCGTTTGGCGACACATCAGCGATGAACTCGTCCATCAAGGTGGTGTCAAGCAGCTTTGTGCCTGCGGTGTTGGCAGGGGTCAGCACGGTGTCAATCACTTCCACATTTGCCAGCTGCACTTTTGGCGTTGGCAGATTGCGCACCGAAGTTTTTAGCAAGTCGGCAGCGTCTGAATAAGTAACGGTGGTGGTAATCTCGCCACGCATGGCAGGGCTTTCGTAGCGTACGGTGTTGGCGTGGGCGGTCAAGCTGCCAAGCATAAGCGCAAGAGCAAGCGTGATTTTGGTGCGTGTCATCATGAAAAATCCTGTAAAACTGTCAGAAAAAGTGCGCAAAATTTACCCTAAGATGGGCAATTTTGCAAGCGGTTTTTCAAAAGGGTTGGTGGATAATTTATAAAACTTTGGTTTAAAGCTGTGGTTTAAAATTATGGTTAAAGCCGTTGTTAAAATTGTGATTAAAATTTGGACTAAAATTGCGATAAATTTTTTAAGAATGATAACAGATTATTATTTGCACTGTGGTAAATTTTTATGGGCTTTTGCGCCAAAAGATTTCTGTAAATTTGCAAATTGTAATTTTGTGTTGTTAGCGGATTGTCAGTTTGGCGGTGCTGGTCGTTAAGAATTGCAATTTGTGCCAAAACTTGCACTAAAACTTACACCGAAACGTGTGAAAAAACGCCCTTGAAATCTTAGTTGCCAGTCGTTTTAATTTGTGCTTTGAAAGATGTAACTGCTCAAATTTACGCTGGTTTTAATTTACGATTTCAAGGGCGGATATTTACCAAATCATGCCGTCATCTTGCGCCATTTGCATACTGTGTTCGTATTGCTTGAGTTTGCGGTACAAAAACACGCCAAACAGCGCATTTAGCACGCCCGTGATGAAAAATAGCTCAGGCAAATCAAAGCCAAGCACGGTCAGTACTAAGATGGCGAAAATTGCCGAGCCGACCATAAAAATGGCGTTGAAAATGTTATTTGCGCCAATCACGCGCGAGCGATGGCTGACGGGCGCATAAGCCTGCATAAAAGCGTACAGCGGCACGATGTACACACCGCCAGAAAGACCCAGCAAAAACAGCGCGGCGCACACTTGCCATACGCCATCAAACGCCAAAAGCTCAGCAATGCCAAAGCCTGCCGCATTGGTGCTGGTGATGTCAAGATTGTGCAGCGCAAAGTACAAGCCGATGGCAAAAATCGTCAAACCTGCAATGCCAAAGGGCAAAAGGCGCAGGCTGACTTGGTTTTTGGTGAGCGTCTTACACAGCAGCGAGCCGATGGCGATGCCCACCGAAAACAGCGTCAAAAGCAAAATCACCACGCTTTCGTTGCCATGCAAAATCACTTTGCTAAATTCTGGCGTTTGCGTCAAGAAAGTTGCGCCATAAAACCAAAACCAGCTGTTGCCCAAAATCACAAAAAACAGCAGCGGCAAACTGCGCAAATAACGAATCAGCGACAGTGTGGTGCGCCCAATGTGATAATCCACGTCAATATCGGCAGCGTGCGGTGGCGTGTGCGGCACAAATTTAGCACTAATAAAGCCCAGCACGGCAATCAGCACCGTGGCAGCGGCAAGCCAATAAGTGGCGTTTGACAGCTGCGTTAGCACGCCTGCCGCCATCATACCCGTCAAAATCGCAAGGCTTGTGCCCGTCTGAAATAAACCATTTGCGCCAACCAATTCGTCTTTTTTCATCGCTTCTGGCAAATAGGCGTATTTAATCGGCCCAAAAAAGGTGGAATGTGTTCCCATCAAAAACAGCGCCACAAACAGCAGCCAATACCATTCAAAAATAAAGCCAACCGCTGCAAACAGCATGATGACGATTTCTAAAAGTTTAATGCCTTGCGTCAAGCGAGATTTTTCGTATTTATCAGCGATTTGCCCAGCGAGTGCCGAAAATAAAAAATACGGCAAAATAAACAGCATTGCTGCAAGGTTGTTGAGCAGGCTGACCGCCATGCCGAGCTTAGCAGCAGCGGTGTAGGTCAGCACCAAAATCAAGGCTTGCTTGAACACATTGTCATTGAACGCCCCTAAAAACTGCGTAAAAAACATGGCGCTAAAGCGGCGGTGCTTAAATAAAGAAAACTGAGAAGCCATAAAAAGGTTTCCAAAAATGATTTGATGTTATTATAAATTGGGTTTTGCCACGCTACCGCACAAAAGATGGGAAAAGATGTATTTTAAATCTTGGTTATAAACATCTGCTTACAAATTGATGAATGAATTGGCGAAGTTTTGCTTGGGATTTGTCATTCATGCTGCGCCCATCAGCTTGGCAAGTGCGCAATGTTTGCTATAATAGCAAGGTTTAGGCTTGGCGTGAAGTTTTGATACAAATGTTTACTAAAAATTTGGCATGGCGCATCTGGGAAATGGCATATTATTGAGTGCGATTGTCATTTGTGAAAAATTTGCGATTTTGTCATAAAGTCGGTAAACTTGTAAAAATGGTGTGCCTGTACGGTTTTGTGGTTTTATTTGGCTTGAGCTTAGCTGTGGCTTGAATTCGATTTGGGCTTAAATTTGGCGTTTTGCGCGGGTTTGGTTTTTTGGCTTTAGGTTTATTATTGTTGATGTTATGAAAACACGTCGTTTGACACCCTTGATTGATGGCGAGATTGCAAAGATGAGCGGCATTGGCGCGCGTCATTTAAAACGCAGCACGCTTGCGCTGTCTGTCTTTGCGGCGGTGTCGCTTGCCTGTGCGCCTGCGATGGCAAATGATGGGGTGAATGATACTCTTACGTCAAATGACGGCAAGGCTAACGCTAAAATTCATGCCAAAAATTCAGCCAGTAATCTGGTAAATAATCCAGCAACCAATCCAGCGGATAACACCCAAGTCGCCATTCAAAAAACAACTCAAGAAGCCACTCAAACAACTACCCAAGAAAACACCGAGCCATTACAAGATTTTCGGCTGTACACGCCAGAGCAGATTGAAAACCGACTAAAAGCGGCAAGCCAAGACGGCAGTTTTTATCGCACGGCGGATAATGCTAGGCTGGGTGATGACACAGAGTTGCCATCTGTATCAAATTTGCCAGCTGTGCCAAACTTGTCAAGCGATGCGGCAGGCGTGATGAGTGCTGAAAGTCGCACGAACTCCGTGCAAATAAAGCAGCAGTTAGAACAACCAGTAGAGCAGCAATCCACACAAGCAGAACAGCCACAAACGCACATTTTTGAAAGCAGTGCGCCCATTTCACGCATTGGCAGTACGGACGCACCGCTTGGGCTTGACGTGGCGGCAATTACCGAAATTCCCACGCCTGACACGCTGACAACGCTTGGCGTGGCTGATGAAACATCGCAAACTGGACTAGACCCAAACGCCTACATTCCAAACTATGAGCGCACCAACGCACAAAAAAGCGAACCTGTCATAGAAGTGGACGAAATTAAACAAGATGGCGTGCTTAAAAAACTGTACGACCGTGTGTTTAATGATGGCGTGAGCAGCGTGCCAAAATTGGGCGTGCATTTTTATACGGTGTCTGATGAGCCAAATGCGCAGGCGAATGCAGAAAACTTGGGCAATTCGGATAATTCGGACAGCTTAATCAAGCTAAAACGCAGCGAACTCAAACAAGAACCGTACGCCAACATCAAAGCCGCGCTTGGTGAGATGACGGCAGACAGCGTGGCGGATTTTCGCAGTGCCTTGCCACGCCTTGCCCAAGCAGTACGAGCAGCGGCGCGTGCGGTGGGTTATTATGATGTGCAAATGCGCATCGCCAAGGCAGGTGCTGGCGAAGTGAACATCATCATTGATGATGTGGGCGAGCCTGTGCGTGTGGCAGCGCAAGTGATGGAAGTGCGTGGCGATGGCGCACATGATGAAGCGTACCAAGAAGCGGTGTCAAAAGCGATTTTGCAAGAAAATGACGTGTTTAACCACGGCAAATACACCCAAAGCAAAAGCGCCATTGAAGATGTGAGCGGTGAGCATGGCTATTTTGATGGACGCTGGCTGAACAGCTCAGCGGACGTGGTTTTGCCTGACAACATCGCTGATGTGAGCTTGGTGTATGACACAGGCACGCAGTACGAATTTGACAATGTGGTGTTTTTCACCTTTGATGATGAGACGCGCGAGCTGACGACCGATCCAGATAAATTGCCCGTCAAGCCAGAATTGCTTAAAAAACTGGTAACTTTCCAGATGGGCGATGCGTACAATCGCACCACCACAAGAAATCTGTCCAACAGCCTTTTGGCGACTGGCTATTTTAATGCGGTGAATACCGAAATCATCTTGCCATTGCAAACCCAAGAAGAAAACGGCATTGCTTTTGAGTCTGCGCGCGATAAAACAGGCAATCAGGCAAGTGCTAACGCTGACAGCAGTGCGCAAAATTTAGACTCTAATTTGGGCGTAAATTTGGGCATGAATTTAGACGCAAATTCAAACGCAAACCAAAACACCGACCCAAATTCAACGTTGCCAGATGGCGCACAGATGGTGGATTTGGGCGATGGCGTGAGTGCGATTGCGTCGCCCATTGAATTTAGCACATCGCAAGTCATTCAAGACAAGCTGGCTTTGGTGAGTAAAAAAGCCACGCAGTTGTATAATTCGCCAGACGACCGCTTGCTTGCCATTGACAGCAGCAGTAAAAACACCAGTATTCTTGGGCGAATCAGCGATGCGGTAAGCCATGTGGCGAAGATGATTTTGCCTGATGAATCTGGCGATGAATTGCCGCAGCTTGACGGTGAGCCGCCAGTGCTTGCCAACAAAAAAACCGCACAGCAGGTTTATGAAGATAAAAAAGTGCCGCTGTATGTGTTTGTGATGGCAGATAAACCAAGAGACGCACAAATCGGTGTGGGCTGGGGCACGGACACAGGCGCGCGCTTAACCACCAAATTTGAGCATAATTTGGTGAATCGTAATGGCTTGCAGATTGGCTCTGACATTCGCCTTTCTGAAGATAGAAAAGGCGTGGATTTGTACGCTTCTCACCCTTTGACACACCCTTTAAACGACAAGCTCAACGCCACGCTCAGCTATGATGATGAGACGATTGATAAAGGCGAAGGCAGCTTTGATTTGCGCTCACGCACGCTCAAGCAAAGCATTGGGCGTAACATCGTCAATGAAAATGGCTGGAATCGCAGTTATTGGCTGCGTTATCGCTTGGACGAGCTGGAAACTGGCGCGCCGATTGAGTCTTGGGGTGATTTGCCTGTCAAATTCTTGGACGGCAAACCTACTCAAGAAGCCGTGCTGCTTGGCGGCTCACTGAGTAAAACGGTGGCGGATAATTTAGCCAACCCAATGCGTGGCTATCGGCAGTATTATTCGCTAGAAGCAGGCTCACGCCAGCTGATGAGTGATGCGGACATGGCGATTGCGCGTGCTGGCATTGGCGGTGTGTACAGTTTTGGTGATAATGCTTATGGCAAAAACCGCGCCCATCAGCTGATTGGCAGCGTGAATGCTGGCTATTTGTGGGCGGATAATTTTGATGACGTGCCTTATAAATTGCGCTTTTTTGCAGGTGGCGATCAGTCGATTCGTGGTTATAATTATGAAAGTTTGTCGCCTTTATCGTCAAGCGGCTATCTGACTGGCGGTCAGGCGTTGGCGGTGGCAAGCGGCGAGTACAATTACGAAATCATGCAAGATGTGCGCCTTGGTGTGTTTGCTGATGTGGGCAATGCTTATGATAAAAACTTTAGCAACGATACCAAAGTCGGTGCAGGCGTGGGCGTGCGCTGGGCTTCGCCTGTGGGGCAGGTGCGAGTAGATGTGGCAACGGCTGTGGGCGAAAAAGACAATCCGATTAAATTGCACTTTTTTATAGGTACACCGTTTTAATGTTTGATTTTGTAAGCTTATCAAAGGGCTAAAACCTTGATGGCGTGATGTGCTTGCCGTTCGGTTTTGATTGAGCGCAACTTTTTGAACAGCTGTTTTAAACGATTGCCACCCAAATAAATATCAAAAATAAAAACCTTGGCGCAAATTGACAAGCGGCTTGCTGGTATTTGCTAGATTTGCCAAAACTTGTCAAAATTTGCTAAAAAATTAGCCAAAATAAAGGATTTAGTGAGTATAACATGACGCAGAGTGATTCACCGAATACAAACACCGCAGACCGCACGAAGTCTGTGGCGAATACGCCTGCGTCTGTGTCTGACAATCACACCGAAGACGCACAGCACGCCAGTCCAAATATCGGTTCAAATACCAGTTTAAACACCAATCCAAACGGCAAACCGCCTAAAAAACGCTCACGTTTGCTCGTGTATTTGCTGCGGTTTTTGATTACGGCTTTGGTGGTGTTGGCGCTGATTTTTGTGCTGCTGTTTTATGCGGTTGGCACCGAAGGCGGCACGAAGTTTTTATTGGAAAAAATCGCCCTAGAGACAGGCACGCAGCTAAAATACAGCAAGGGCGATTTGCGCCGTGGCGTGTGGGTGCAAGACGTGGCAATCACCCAAGGTGAAGACATTGAAGTGCGAGTGAATCGTGCTTATGTGCAGCTGGGCTGGCGTGCGGTTTTTGCGCGGCAGGTGCATTTGACGAGTGCGCAAGTTGATGAAGTGGAAGTCATCAATCATAAGCCGTCCACAGGCGAGCCGTTTGATTATGCCACCATTGATTTGCCTGTTTCGCTGCGTTTACAAGACACCAGCGTCAAAAAGGTGCGCTACGCCCAAAAAGGCAGCGAGCCTGTGCTTTTGTACGACATTCACGCCAAGCAAGCGCTGTGGAGCGGTACGGACGTGGAGCTGACGGACGCTGCCTTGACTTATGATGATAATGTCAAAGTGCAAAACGCCACAGGTAAGATTGCTTTGACGGGCGATTATCCGCTGTCGGCAGTGGCGGACGTGTCGGTAAAAGCGATTAACGATGTGTATTTTGACACCTTGAAAGTCAAGGCGCACGGCACATTAAAGCGCACGGCAGGCACGTTTACCAGTCGGTACAATGAGCATAATATTCGTGGTGAATTTGTGGCGCAGGGGCTGGATGCAGGTGCGCCATTTAGTGCCAAATTAGAATTTGATGAAGTGGTGCTGCCTTACGCCACCGAGCAGCACATCACTCTAAAAAACGGCATGATTACTGCCGATGGCGTGATTGAGCGCATTGATTTGCGTATCAATGCCGATTTGAGCGCCAAAGACATTCCAAGCGGTCGCTACCGTGGGCGTGGCGTGGTGTATCATGACGGCATGGACATTCCGCTTTTGGTGGCGGATACGCCAAATGGCGTGCTGAGCGCGCGCGGCTCAATGTCTTGGGCGGACGAATATGAGCTGGATGCGGTGCTAAGCGGTGATGGCTTTTTGGTGCGCAACGCCATGCCTGCTGAGTACAAGGATTACGAAGCCTATTTGCCAAAGACGCTGACGGGCGATTTGGGCGTGCGCTATTTTTATTTGGATAAAAATACCAACGAAACACGCTTTGAATTTGACCTAAATCAAAAAGATGGCGAGCAAATCATTGCCACCATCGCCCAGCCACAAGACAGCGGCGATGCACCGTGGCGCATTGATGCGTCTTGGCGTAATTTGGTGCGTGCTAATGTGCCAGACATTGAGCGCATCAATTCACCGCACGGCAAGGCGAACATCGTTTTGGCAGAAGGACGCACGCACATCAACGCTACGGCAAATATCCGTGAGTTGTCGGCAGCACCGAGCGGTGATTATGTGGTGCAAGCCAACATTGAAAAAGGCGAGCGCATTCATCTGACGGATTTTTCGTACCAAGGCGAGATTGGCGAGCTTGATGGTACAGGCGTGATTGATTTGGCGAGTGTCAGCCAGCCGTTGCGTTGGCAATTTGACATCAATACCCCAAAGCTGATTCCGAATGCTTATTTTGGCAATCCAAACGAAACGCCGATTCATACGCTGGCAGGGCGTGTGGTGGCGCACGGCAGAATGCGCAGCGGCAAAGAAGACACGCACGAAATTTGGCTGGACGATACGGATTTGACCGCCACGCTTGATGATGGCGAGACGGTAGGTTTTTCTGGCACGGGCAAGGCGCTGCTGCGTTTACAAGGCGGTGATGTGCGCCATCTGGACGCTGCGCTTGATGGCAAAGTGCGCCAAAGTTATCTTAGCGATGTGGACATACAAAACGTCAAGGCGCACGCTGTGGGTGATTTGAGCGCACTACAAATCCGCACGCTTGATGTGGCGAGTAACGCAGGTAAAGCACAAGTGAGTGGCAAGCTGTCATTGGCGCAGGGCGTGGATTGGGATTTGAAGGCAAATCTTGATGGCATTGACACCGCCAAATTTGCTGGCAGTGCTGCACCGAGCAAAATCAGCGGTGCGCTTGACACCAAAGGCGGCTATCGTGATGGTAAATTACACCAAGTGCAAGCGAAATTTGACGGCACGGTGGATAATGATAAGTTGCCAAGTGGTGCGCTTGTCTTTGATGTGTCTGGGCATGGCACACGCCTTGACATTACAGAGCTGCACCATTCAGGCGAAGCGGGTGATTTGCAGGCAGCAGGCTGGTTTGACATTAGTAACGGCTATGCGTGGGACATCACGGCTGCGATGAAAAACCTAAACGCAGGCGTGTTTGCTAAGGATTTGCAAAGCGATTTGACAGGCGGTCTGCGCACCCAAGGCAGCTGGCGTAACGGCTCACAAAAAGTGCAGATTGATGAGCTAAATATCCAAGGCGTGCTAAATAGCCAGCCATTTTCAGCAACGGGCACGCTAGAAGCAGACCTTGCTTTGCCAGATGACATCAGTGCTTATTTAAATTCTTTAAAAACTCGCACGCCAAAAAATGCCGATGAGCTTTTGGCAATGCGCAGCCGCCTTGACGATGGCGCACGCCGTACCCAGAGCATCATTCGCACGCTAAATGCCGAGCATCTAAACATCCGCCTTGGCAACAACGAGCTTGCCATGAACGGCACCAAGCATGAGCTGACCACAAGTCTAAACGTCAGCGATTTAAGCCAAATCATTAAAGACGCACGCGGTACGATTAAAGGCGGCGTGATTTTGATGGACGATGGGCGCTCACTGCCGACTTTGTATATTGACGCTGCGGCAAATGGTGTGCGCACGGCAAATTTCATCATTCAAGATGCACGCGCGCTTGGTAAGATTGTCAATTTGGGCAATTCGGACAGCCAGCTGTTATTAGAAGCCAAAAACGTGATTTTGCTTGGGCGAGTGATTAACGCTGTGCGTGTGGATTTTAGCGGCACTGAAAGCCAGCATACTTTGGCTTTAATGACCAAAAATCCAGACATTGAAGCGCGCGCCAAAGTAGAAGGCAGCCTAGACCGTAAAACCATGCGTTATCATGGCATCATTGGTGATGGGCGTATGCAAACGCCGTTTGGTGTGCTGTCTCAGCGTCAGCCAGCCGAATTTGGCTACAGCATTAACGACACCAGCCTACAAGTGGCGGCGCACTGCTGGCAGACGATGAGCCAAAACGGCACAGGTTCTTTGTGCTTGCAAGACACGCTCAATTACACCAAAAACAGCGGTAATGTGAACCTTGTGGTGCAAGACATTGACACGTCTGTGTTTTCGCCGATTTTACCAAGCGACATTCAGTGGTATTCTACGCTAAATGGCAAGGTGCAAGCCACTTGGCAAAATAACGCCAATCCAAGCGTCAATGCCGTTTTGTATTCGGACAATGGACGCATTGGGCTAAATCAAGAAGACGCAGGCTATGTGGAGCTGCCTTATGAGCGTGCGTCTATCATCGCCCAAAGTGTACCGACAGGGCTAAAACTGCGCGCGGACGTGGCAGGCTCGGCAGGGCGTGGCTATGCCGATGTGGTGCTTGACCCTTATAAAGATGGCAAGCCGATTTCTGGTGCGCTTGTCGCCAATGAGATGAATTTGGCGGTGCTGCGTCCGTTTTTCCCAGAATTACAAGCACTGTCTGGCACGGCAAACTTGGCAGGCGGTGTGGGCGGCACGCTGACAAAACCGCTGTTTTATGGCAATGCCAGTCTAAGTGATGGCAGACTTGCCATTGCTGGCTTGCCAGTGAATTTAAATGACATCAACTTGACCGCAAGCATTCGTGGCACGAACGCTGTGCTTGATGGCGGTTTTATGAGTGGCGATGGTAAAGGCGTGCTGACAGGCGAGCTGGATTGGCAGCATAAAACCCAAGCGCGCGTGCGCATTTCTGGCGAAGAGCTGGACATCGCAAGTCCGCCGCTGTTGGTGGCGAAAGTTAGCCCTGATGTGGAAGTCATTGTGCGTCCTGATGAGCGCTATGTGAACGTGCAAGGCGTGCTGAGCGTACCATCGGCAACCATTCGTCCGCCTGAAGCCAGTGCGACCATTACCACCGAATCGCCTGACGTGTCGGTGCTTGACCGCCGTGTGTCTGGCAATGTGGAGCAGATTTTGGCGGTGGTTGAGCCTTGGAACATCAATGCCGACATCGGACTTGATTTGGGCAGTGATGTGTCGTTTCGTGGTTTTGGCGCAAAATTACCACTGGCAGGTGCGCTGCACATCACCCAGCAAGGACAAGGCGCAGCCCAAGCGCTTGGCGTGGTGCAAGTATCACAGCGCACCAAGATTGACGGCATTGGGCAAAATCTTGAGCTAAATTATGCGCAAATTCGTTTTAATGGTGATTTGTTAAACCCACGCCTATCCATTGAAGCAGAAAAAGAAGTGGAAGGGCAAACGGTGGGCGTGCGCATCAAAGGCACGGCAGAAAAACCAGACATCACCGTCTTTAATGACGCAGGGCTGACCGAGCAGCAGGCGATGAGCGCCATTGTAACAGGCAGAATCAGCGAGTCCAACGATTCGCAAATCTCTGAGCAGGGTTTTCGCTCGCAAGTTACCAACAGTCTAGCGGCAGCAGGCTTAAGCCTTGGTTTGTCTGGCACACGCAATCTCACCAACCAAATCGGCCGTGCCTTTGGACTTGATAGCCTAACGATTGACGCATCTGGCAACTCAGACGACACCAACGTCAATGTAACAGGATACATCACGCCAGATTTGTATATCCGCTATGGCGTGGGCGTGTTTAATGCCGAATCCACGCTGTCCATGCATTATCAGCTGACACGCCGCATTTATATTGAAGCGGCAAGCGGTGTGGAGCGCACGGTGGACGTGATTTATCGCTGGAAATTCTAGGATTGGGCTGTAATTTGCCAAGTAAAAACTAAACGCTAAAAATTAAGCGTTAAAAACCAAAAAGCACCACAAATGGCGGTGCTTTTTGGCTTAAAGACGGTTTGTTTTAGGTTTATTGTTTGAAAAATTATTTGGTTAAAATCAAGCGGTTATTGCGCGTCAAACGCAGACGGTATTCTTCGCCTTGATGTTCAATGCGCACTTCTTTGGTGAGCGCAAAAAGATTTTGCGAGTGCAGCGTTGGCAGGCGTGTGTTTTCACGGTTGCTAAAATAGCGAGCGATGGTCATTGTCATGGCAAATCTCCTTTTGTGGGTAAGTCGCCCAAACGCTTGGCTTGGGCGTGCTGGCGTTTAATGGGTGTGCTTGGTGGAGTGATTGTGCGTTATTTATAAAATCACTCTCATCAAGCAATAACTATTATTTACAAACGGTAATAATTATCATTTGTGATAATACTAACAAACTTTTTGGCGATTGTAAATATCAATTTTAAAATTTTGTTGGGTAAATCGTTTGATTTGGGTTGGGTTTTTCGCTGGCCTAGCTTGCAATCCTTGTAAAGAAATCGTAAGTTAGGTTGAGTTTGCGAAAACCCAACGTTTGCAGCGGTACTTATCTATAATTGTTGGGTTACGCTTCACCAACCCAACTTACGATGCTAAAAACAAACAAAACTCTAAAATCAAATTTAAAATACAAAAAGGGCAAATATGAAAGAAATCAACGTGGCGGTGGCGGTTTTGTGCTTTGATGGTGGGCAGTTGGGCGATGAATTTTTGGTCGCCAAGCGGCTCATGCACCAGCATCAAGGCGGTAAACTCGAATTTGTTGGCGGTAAAATCGAGCCAAATGAGACGGCACGAAGCGCTTTGGTGCGAGAAGTGGCAGAAGAGCTTGGGCTTGACATCAGCGCAAATTTGGCTGTGCGCATGGGCGTGATTCGCCATGAATACACCGATGACGCTGGGCGTGCGGATAAAAAAGTTGCTTTGCACGTTTTTAAAGTCATGCTTGATTTATCACAATATAAAACCTTTAAAAATCAACAATTTGGCAAAGATGGACAAGTGCTGTCATGGCTAAGCACGGACGAACTGCACGCCAAAAAAGATGAGTTTCCAGCGGCAAATGCACGCATTTTTGAGTGGCTCAAATTGCCGCAGTATTTGGCGATTTCACAGCCTTTGGCAAATTTTACCAGCGTGCAGCAATGGGCAGAGCATTATGCTAAGGTGTGCGAACATCGCCAAAATGCGCCGCTGTATGTGCGTTTGCAAGCAAGCATAAGCGATGAGCGTGCGGCGATTGAAGCTGTAGCGAAAGTAACGGCTGGCGGAGCGTGTCGGTTGATTGTGCCGCTGTCAAATTTTTTGGCGTATCAGGACAAGCTGTCGCAGGCGGCGCGTGCGCAAATCGTGGCGTTAAAATTAAATCACGATGAGCTGATGACGGCAAAGGCGCAGGATTTGGTGCAGAATTGGGCGGTAGATTTGCCGATTTTGGCAAGCTGTCATGACGCACCAAGCATTCAAAAAGCCAATGCGCTGGCAAGTCTTTCTGTGGCTGAAGGCAGGGGCGCAGGGCTTGTGGCGATTTTGCTTTCGCCAGTTTTGCCGACTGCTACACACCCAGAAGCGGCTGGCTTGGGTTTTGAGCGATTTGGTGAATTGGCAGGGCTGAGCGATGTGCCTGTGTTTGCGCTGGGCGGCTTAAAACCTGATGATTTGGCGCAGTGCCAAGCGTATGGCGCATGGGGCGTGAGCGGCATTCGTGGGTTTGGGGGTTAAATTATTAAAATATTTTTTTATAAGGGCTTTACCCCCCCCCTATAATTTGATAAGATGGGCATGCCGCTTAATCTGTCATCAAATCTGGTTTGTCAAAGGAGTATTTATGAAATCAGCCATGTTTAAATCGTTAGTTTTGGCGACAGCAACTGTAACGATGTTTGCTGCCACGCCAGCTTTTGCAAATAATACAGCAAAAATTAATGTAGTAAAGCGGGTGTACGCAGGCGGTGATGAAATGGATAATTTATATCGTAACGCCACGGGCAATTTACAAAAAGCTATGAATAGCTATTATCGTAATGATTGGGATATTGGTTGTGCTGAAGTAGCTAGCATATTACATCCACAAGACTATGGATCTATTAAATATAGCATGCAGGGTAGTAATGTGGTGCGAGCCAGTTTTGATGGTTCTTCCCATCATTATTTTACCTTGGTTAAGCAAGGTAGTGGCTATAAGATTAGTAATGTACGACATGGTTCAGATAATATGGTGTCGGATATTAAACGTTATTGCTGATAATTAGGCGGTTATGGATTGTTAAAATATAAACCACAACCGCTTAATTGACAAAACAGAGCAAATTTTTCCAAAAGAGCTCTCTTCTTTAAAATTTGGCAAGATGAGCGTGCTGATTATTTGGAAAATTAAGGAGTTTTTGTGAAATCTGTTATTAAATTATTTGCCGCTTCCGCTGTGGGTTTGTTGATGCTCACCAGCACTGCTTATGCGCAATCTTGCCGAGTGGCTGATCCGACTGGCACACCGTTGAATGTGCGTGCTAGTGTTCAAGGAAAGGTTATTGGCAAGCTGCCAAATCGTAAGGTGGTACACGTTTTGGATTATGATTATGACAGCAAAGGCCGTACATGGGCGTATGTCTCTTATGATTCAGGCAGACGTAGCGGCTGGGTGTTTCGTGAGTTCATCGCTTGCTACTGATTCAAAATCCGTTTTACCAACGAAAAAACCCAAGTCGTCTCTTGGGTTTTTTCGTTGGTGGGCGTGCCTGATGATGAAAAATTGATAGCTAAATCACGAATGCGCCAATAAAAAGCAGAAAATCTCATAAAATTCTTTAAAAACCCTTACCTTTTTCTGCATAATTTGATAAGATAGCGCATGAATGAGCCTGATTTGGGTTGTGATACATTAAGGATTTTTTATGAAATTTATGACAAAATTATTTGCCGCCAGCACTTTGGGCGTTATGATGTTTTCTAGTGTGGCTTATGCGCAGTATTGTGAAGTTGCTGACCCAACCAGCACGCTGCTAAACGTACGCCAAGGTGTTTATGGTAAAGTTACCGATAAACTGCATGACGGTCACGAAGTGGACATCATCCGCACAAGCTATGACAAAAAAGGCAAGCCGTGGGTGAAAGTTAGCTATTGGAAAGGCGGCGATTACCGCGAAGGCTGGGTGTATCGCAACTATCTGAAGTGCTACTGACCGACACATTATCAAAATATAAAATATCTCCATTTTTCAAAAAAATAATCCTTGCCAATGCGCCCATTTTGTTTTACAATTTGGGCGTTTTGTTGGTTTATCGGCAGATGAGCCAATGATTTGATTATTCTCACAAGGTTCTTTAAAAGGAAAATTTCCCATGTCAAGCCTGTACGAATCTCATCTTAGCACTCGCAAAACTCAAGAAAATGACGCTGTTGCCCTGATTGTGGCATTGTCAGCACTTGCCAACCGTGGCGTGAACACCCTGTTTTTGGGCAAGCGCATCGCCCTAGACGTGGCAGGCATCATCGCCTTGCATGACGACAATGGCGTGGCACTTGGCGATACTTTGGCATTGGTGCAGGCATTGGTGGCAGCAGACGTGGCAAATACCAGCATTGACATCGCCCAAGCAGTAAAACAAGGCAAAACCGCCACTGATTTCACCAGCGGTACTGCCGCAGCGACAACAGACGTGGTGCTGTACGGCTTTGGTCGCATTGGTCGCATTTTGGCACGCCTATTGATGAGCCGTCCTGCGTCTGATAAGGGCTTGCAACTAAAAGCCATCGTAGTGCGCCCAGCAGGCGAAGGCGATCTTGCCAAGCGTGCAAGTTTGCTTGAGCGCGACAGCGTACACGGCTGGTTCAATGGCTCTGTAGTGGTGGACGAAGCCAATGGCGGCATGATTGTCAATGGCCGCTTTATCAAAGTCATCTACGCAGCCGACCCATCAGAAGTGGATTACACCGCACACGGCATCAATAACGCCATCATTATTGACAACACGGGCAAATGGAAAGATGAAGCAGGTCTTGGCAAGCATTTGCAATCAAAAGGCGCTGCCAAAGTGCTTTTGACCGCACCAGCCAAAGGCGAGATTAAAAACGTCGTTTATGGCGTAAATCACGACACCATCGGCGGCGACACCATCGTATCAGCAGCAAGCTGCACCACCAACGCCATCACGCCAACACTAAAAGTATTGCATGACGCTTTTGGCATCGTAAACGGACACATGGAAACGGTACATGCATTCACCAACGACCAAAACTTGGTGGATAACTACCACAAAGCCGACCGCCGTGGCCGTGCTGCACCGCTAAACATGGTGATGACCAGCACAGGCGCAGCGTCTGCAGTTTCTAAGGCGATTCCAGAGCTAAAAGGCAAGCTGACTGGCAACGCCATTCGTGTGCCAACGCCAAACGTATCTTTGGCAATTTTGAACCTAAACTTTGATAAAGCGGTTGGTACAGCAGACGAGCTAAATGCTTTCATCAAATCAAAAGCCGACAGCCAAGAATGGCAAGAGCAAATCGACTACTCAGACAGCCCTGAAGCGGTTTCTACCGACTTTGTAGGTTCTGAAAAAGTGGCGATTTTTGATGCCGAAGCCACCATCGCCGCCGACAAACGCGCCACTTTGTATGTGTGGTACGACAACGAAATGGGCTACAGCACGCAGGTAATCCGTGTGGCAGAAGAAATGGCGAAGTAATCGCTATTCACCCATTAAAAAAGAGCTGAATTTTTCGGCTCTTTTTTGTTTTTGGGGTTGTGTCAAGTTGAAATGCTTGTTTGGTTAGGAAATGTAAATTAGTCCGTGCTTTTGATATAGGGCGTTTTTATCGTCTTGAGAGATGAAAATAAGGTTTTGTTTAATGCTTTGCCAAATTAGCAGTCTATCAAAAGGGTCTTTGTGTTCTCTGGGTAAAAGATGGTTGGTGGGGATAATGGCGTTATCCAGCGGAAAACAGACTAAAAAACTGCCCAAAATTTCTTGATAAAATTCATCGGGTGTTACGCCTTGTAGGTGTAGTTTGCCCAAAGCGTATTTTATGTTGATTTCCCACAGGCTGATAGGGCTGTAAAAAATTTCGTTATTTTTATCCAGTAATATTTGCTGGACGCGATGATTGATGTTGTCAGGATTGATAAAAGCTCACAACAAAAAATGCGTATCCAATAAGAATTTCACAAAGATTCACCAATCAGTGTTTCATCGTCAATTTCCCAGTCCTTGGCAAAAGTTACGCTGGCTTTATGCGCCAATGTGCCAAGCTGTCTGGGCTTGTCGGCAGAGTTATTCTGAGTAAGTAGATGAATGAGTGTGAATTTTTGCTCGTCATTTAATGCGTGCAAAGTGGGTAAAATGTGCTGCACAGACGGTGGTAAGGCGCTTGCTTGCATAATACTCCCTTATTGGTGAATTTGTTAAGCTGCTTTCATTGTAGCAAATTTGCTGTCTTTTTCAAGAAAATTAGACATTTGCCAATTTTGCCATCAATCACACCACCACCCAATACCGTCTCATGGTGCGTGTGGGTGTGCGCACGGTGTTTTCTAGCACGCCGCCGTTTTTCTCAATCACGCGTGCCGAAGCCAAATTACGCTCATCACAGCAAATCAGCACCTTGTCTAAGCCGATTTTTGGGCAGTATTGCAAGGCGAATTGCAGCATGGTGCTGGCAATGCCGCCGCCCCAAAATTCTGGGTGCGTGCTATAGCCAATGTGTCCGCCCTCACGCAATAAAAACTCATTTAGGGCATGGCGAATACTAATCACACCGACCAGTCGGTTTGTTTTATCAAAAGCAAAAAAGCAACTTTCATCAATCTTAATAAACGAACCGTCTGGCGCAGGCGTGCCAGCAGGCGCATGATAAAAATCCAGCCACGCTTCAAAGCTGTCAAACAGCTCAAAGTACACGCCGTGCAGTCCAAGGTTACGCTCGGCAAAAGCATCCGCAAACGCTAAAAACTGCGCCTTGTCGGCAAGCGTTGGCGGGCGTAAATGTAAAAGTTGGTCGGTCATGGTGGTGAAATTTTGTGATGGGTTTGTGAAGGTTAATTTATCATGAATGGTGGAGAAATGCTATGGGTAATCGCTGTGTTATGCCATTGCTGTATTTTTTAAATCGCTAATAGTATTTGTCATTTTGCATTCTATTTACTGAATTAAATTTTAAATAAAAGCACTTGCAAAAAATCTCGGGGGGGGGGTAAGATAAGGCGTGTTCTAGGTAAATAAAGGTGTATGTGATGAAAACAAAAGTAATGGCACTTGGTATGGCGGTTGCAATGTCGCTTGCAGCTATGGAGTCTCAAGCCAGCTTTTGGGATAAAGTTGGGCAAGGCTTGGGTGTGGTAAATAAAACGCTGGGCGTTATCACTGGTAACACAGCAACCACCGAGAGCCATCGGAGCGACAAAGTCTTTGCAAGAGCATCCGATACTCAGCTTGAGCAGATTGCCAAGGTGGTGCAAACTCGCACAGGGCGCGCAGATATTGACCAAACGCTTAATGAAGCGCAGGATAATATTTTTGAGATGATTTTAAAAGCATCTTGCTCGGATAATTGGAGATTGAATTTTGGCAGAATACAGTCGCCAGAAGAAGAATGGTTAAGCAGAGACGGCGTTGGTTCAAAAATGGTTCACCATCCAAAAGACAGATGTGCAACCGTGCAAAGCATGGGTTCTTTTGCCAAACCTGCAAAAAACATCATAGAGTTTAAAATCATCTACGCTTCGGATATTTCAGGGGAAGCTAATTCTTGTAAGGCGAAGCTAAGAGATCAATATGGCACTGGAGAGTGGCTGGTTTCAGAACATTTTTGCACTTGGAACTAATGTTTGTTACAAAAAAGCGATTGGTATTCAATCGCTTTTTTGTATTTTGCATGAGTAGATGTTGGCTTTATCTCGTTTAGTCAGTAAATTTATGCTACAATATCCGCAATTTAATCAGTTTTTTGAGTATACAAAATGCGTTTTATTGATGAAGCAGTAATCAGCGTCAAAGCAGGCGATGGTGGTAATGGTGTGGTGAGTTTTCGCCGTGAAAAATTTGTCCCAAAAGGCGGCCCTGATGGCGGCGATGGCGGCAAAGGCGGCAGCGTGTACGTTGTGGCGGACGACAACACCAACACTTTGGTGGATTTTCGTTACACGCGTAAATTTGAAGCCAAGCGCGGCGAAAACGGCAGCGGCAAAAACTGTACTGGTAAAGGTGCGGACGACATTTACCTGCACGTGCCTGTGGGGACGACCATCATTGACACCGACCTTGATTTGGTGATTGGTGATTTGACCGAAATCGGGCAAACTGTACTGGTGGCAAAAGGTGGCGATGGCGGCTTTGGCAACACACGCTTTAAAACCAGCACCAACCAAGCCCCAAGAAAAGCTACACCGGGTTTTGCAGGTGAATTTAAAAATTTAAAACTTGAGCTAAAAGTGGTGGCGGATGTGGGCTTGATTGGCTTGCCGAATGCAGGCAAATCCACGTTCATTCGCCAAGTTTCTGCCGCCAGACCAAAAGTTGCCGATTATCCGTTCACCACACTTGTGCCAAACTTAGGCGTGGTGGACGTGGGCGTGCATCAGTCTTTTGTGATGGCGGACATTCCGGGTTTGATTGCGGGTGCGTCTGATGGTGCAGGGCTTGGCATTCGCTTTTTAAAGCACGTTGCTCGTACGCGCCGCTTGTTGCACATCGTGGACGTCAAGCCGATTGACGGCAGCGACCCTGTGGATAATGCCAACGTGATTTTAGACGAATTGGCGAAATTTTCTGCCGAACTTTCCAAATTGCCACAGATTTTGGTGCTGAATAAAATTGACCAAATCCCAGAAGATGAGCGCAACGCCGTGTGTACCGACATCGTGGCACGACTTGGCTGGACGGGTATGGTGTTTCGCACCGCAACCATCAGTGGCGAAGGCGTGGACGCCATCAAGCACCATTTGATGCAAGCGATTGAAGATGAGCGTGAGCGTGAAGAAAGCGATCCGATTTTTGCCGAAGAGCAAGCCGAGCGTTTCGCCCGCCTAGAAGAAGAAGTGCGCCACAATACCGAAATCCAAAAAGAAGCCTACCGTGCGCGCCGCAAAGCCGAGCGTGAAGGCGTGGCGGACGATGACGACGACTGGAACGAAGACGATTATGATGTGGCGGTGGAGTATGTGCGTGAATGATTTGCGTACCGCGCACATTTGACGCATCTTACAGCTTGGCAATCTTTTATTTGTGGCAGGATTATGACTTCTTTAAAGCGCATTGTCGTAAAAATCGGCTCATCACTACTCACCAATAACGGACGTGGGCTTGACCGCACCGCCATTTACGAATGGGCGCGGCAAATCGCTGTGTTGCACGCGCGCGGCATTGAGGTGGTGCTGGTGTCTAGCGGGGCGGTGGCTGAAGGCGTGGTGCGCATGAATTTGCCCGAGCGTCCCAAAAAACTTGCCGCCTTGCAAGCCTGTGCGTCCATTGGGCAGATGGGACTGATTGAAACGTGGTGGCAGGCGCTGATTCAAAAAGGCGTGCAGTCATCACAAATTTTGCTTACGCACGATGATTTGGCGCACCGCTCACGCTACCTAAACATCAGCCAAACCGTCAATCAACTGGTGGAATGGCGTGTCGTACCTGTGATTAACGAAAACGACACCGTGTCTTATGGTGAGATTAAATTTGGCGATAATGACACGCTTGGGGCGATGAGTGCCACGATGGTGGGTGCGGATTTGTACATCATTTTGACCGACCAAGAAGGCGTATTTACCGACAATCCACGCACCAATCCTAACGCCAAGCTGATTCAAAGCGAGCGGGCGATGGCGGATTATCTGTTTGATGTGGCGGGCGATGGCGGCAAGTGGGGCAGTGGTGGTATGCTGACCAAAATCCGTGCGGCACGTCTTGCAGCGATGGGTAATTGCCCAACCATCATCGCCAACGGCAAGGTGGAAAATGTCATCACAAGGCTGGCGGATGGTGAAGTCATTGGCACACGTCTGACGGTAGATGGCGCGGATAAACTCATTGCCAAAAAACAATGGCTGGCTTCGCACATTCGCATGAAAGGCACGCTGGTGGTAGATGCAGGTGCGGCAGGTGCGATTGTGGATAAGCAAAAATCACTGCTGCCTGTGGGCGTGATTGATGTGCAAGGCGACTTTGATGCAGGCGACGTGGTGGAAATTGTCAGCCCTGACAAGGTGCGCATTGCGGTGGGGCAAGCTGGTTTTAATGCACAGGACGCCAAAAAAATCACCCAGCAGCACACCGCCGAAGTGCTGCAAATCCTAAATCTGACCGACACTGATAAAGCGGTGATGGTGCATCGTGATGAGATGGCGGTGCTGTGATTTAATGTAAATCTTGCAAACCATTATTAAAAGTAAAACCACAAAAAACAAACGCACGACTAAAAAGTGGTGCGTTTGGTTTTTTCGGATTTAGATTATGCGGATTTGCGAACTTGAGCTAAAGTTACTCGATAACTAGAGCGTCTTGAGCGCCAAACTTCTTTAAGCCACATCAGATTTTCATCTTCTGGTGGTTGCTCTTTTGGCTCTTCTTCTTTTAACATATCTTCTAAAACTTGCTCAACACCATCAGAGATCTGATCTAGATTTGGTAGCAAGATGTGCGGTCTGTTTCTGGCAATTTCCTCTACCAATGGTTCAATCAAGTCATTGGCAAAATCATATTGCGATGGAGCAGCGTGCATATCGCGCAGTACATCTATTGTCAAAATACCAGCCAGCTCGTCCAAGATTTGAGTAGCTTCACTTTCAGACAATAGATAATCTTCTGCCAACTGGGTAAATACCTCTCCCAAAATGGCTTGCATTTTTTTGCTGTCATCTTCAATTATGCTGTCCATCACAACAGATGAGACTTTACTAGCGGCAGCACCACCGCCAAGAGAACCTATTATTCCCCCAAGAATCCCGCCAGCGGCTGTGCCAATGCCGGGAATAAAGCTACCCAAGGCTGCACCTGTGGCTACGCCACTTGCCCAGCCAGCCGTACCAGCCGCCACGCCAACTCCTGTATTGATGACATTTTTAAATACTTGTGCGCCTGATACTCTGCCTTGAAACATACGAAATAAATCTACTGATGACAAAACAGTTACGGTAACTATACCAGTAACCGCATTGCCGCGTAACAGCTTGCTGGCACTGGTTTTTGCAGCTGCGCCGTAAACTGGTTTGCTGCCTATACGTACGCTATTTGCGATTCTGGCGGCATTTTGAGCGCCCATTTTCGCAATGATAAAATCAGTGGCGGGTCTTAACGCTTGTACAGCGCCTGTTCTGCCAAGTTGAGCGGTTGCGATGCTGGATATCCAAGTGATACCGCCTACTTTAATGCCTTCATTACAAGCGGTTTTTAGAGCGACATCAAAGTCTTCGCCTGACCACATGGTACGAGCAAAGCAGATGGCGGACGTAATACACATTGCTGTGCCTGCCAGTTTTACACCATTGGCTGCGTCATAGGTTAGGCTTTCAATGGTGCCAAATCTTGCAATATTTCTTGCTTGTGCATAAGTAAAAGGACTTGCTTTGATGGTTTCTTCAGCCATGGTTTCGGCTGTTTGCTGAATTTCGCTTGGTGTCATGTTAGACACATCGATAACCTGTCCTTTTTTGATGCGTTCAATAAAGGCTAGTTTGGCTGATTCAGCAAAGTCTTTCGGTACTTCAATTTGCATAGGCTTGCCATTATCAGCCCAATAGCGAAATTTACCATTTTCAAAACATTCGCTAATGCATTTACTACCACTACTGCAAAATTTAGTTTGAATTTGCACGCCATTTACTAAGCGATCTGCGCCATTTTTTGCATTGTCGCCGCCTACGATTTGTGCATTTTTGCCAGTGGCAGTATCATATAGATGATTGGCTTTTTCAGCTGCAAAACCATGCCCGCGCGACGCATTTAATACCACATTGTCAGAAAAATTTTCAGCCGACATTAGACTGCCTGCTGTCGTGCCCGGAATATGCTCTGCTTTTAGGGCTGCTTGTCTTGATGAGAGATTGGGCGCTGTATCATCAGTAAGATTTCCAGTTGATAGCAAAGAACCTGCAATAGAGCCAATTATTTGCGCTGCTTGTGCTGTTTGTGATCGCTCTGTGCTATCCAAAACCTCTATGATTTCTATTCCGTCAAACAGATCTTTAAGGGTGGCATTTATCCCCTCTTTAAATGTTAAATGGGCGGCAATGCGACCTATAATTTGGTCAACATCTTCGGAATCATACTTGCTTTTAGACACTTCAATTTCACGCAGTACGTCATTAAATCTGTAGCGAATCAAAACCTTTTCTTCAGCTTGCATATAAAACTTCCATTAAGTTTAATTAAATACAATATTAAATTTACAAAAGTACAATCTGTAAAATTTTATACCCATTCTACCCCCCCCTGTGAAAAGTCAAGCGTTTTTTGTGTCAATATTAATTTTCTTTTAATTTAACGCAATACACCGCCAAATAGGTTTGTGTTTTATTGATAAACATTTTGAAAATTCAATGACTTGTGCTGATAACGTATAATCAGTCATCAAACCAACTCATGCAACTTTCTGGAATTGTAAACTGAACAATTAAATCGATAAGCGTGCGGTAATCTAGCAAAGTGAAAAAACAGCAAGCACAATAAAAAGGGCTTAACTTTTACTAAGCTAAACCCTTGATTTTGTTAAATTTTAAGATTAAGTGTGGTTTGATTGCTGCTTGTGATAATGCGCCATGACTGCAGTGGCAGGGTCTTGCGCGCTTAGGTTTCTGGTAAGTTCGCTGAGTTTGGCAAGATTATCCGCCTGCTCACTTTGGCGCACGGCAGCGATGTGGCTGGCGATATTTTTGGGCGTAGCGGCGTGCTGCAAAAGCTCTGGCACGATGGCAGAGCCGAACGCTGGATTGGCATTCGCCAAGATGTTCGGCAAAGAGACGTACGGCACTTTCACCAAGCGTTTGGCGATGGCATAAGTAACAGGCGCAACCTTATATACCACGACCATCGGTGCGTGCAGCAGCATGGCTTCAAGCGTGGCGGTGCCTGAAGCCAGCACGGTAATATCGCTTGCTGCCATGGCGGTTTGGCTGATGTTTAGACCATAAGGTTTGGTGAAATTGCCATCGTCATAAATCACCTGCAAGCGCGCGGCAAGCGCAGGCGTGTGCGTGGCAACGAGCTGCGCCACAAGCTTGGCATGCTCACGGCTAATCACTGGCAACACCGCACAAAAATCCCGCAACTCATCACCGATTGGTGTCTCAAGGCTTAGGCGTTCAAGACTTGCCAAAAGCGTGGGCAAGATGGCGCTGATTTCGCTGGTGCGTGAGCCAGCCATGACGCAAATTTGTGGTGCGTTTAGCTTGGGTGTGTTTGACTTGCCTAAAATACCCAGCGTGTCGTACGGTTTTAGCGCATCTGCCAGCACGGCTTTATCAAAAGGCGGCGTGATTTTATCCAGTAAAGGGTGTCCTACGCAGATGGCAGGGTGCTGGTGCTTGGCATAAACGGGCAACTCAAAAGGAAATAGGCACAGCACCAAATCGGTGGCGGCTTTGATGGTGTGAATGCGATTTTCTCGCCACGCCCAAATGCTGGGGCTGACGTATTGCACGCAGTACACGCCTGTGGACTTAAGTGCTTTGCCAAGTCGCAGATTAAAATCTGGTGCGTCAATGCCGATAAAAATATCAATTTTTTCACGCTCAAACGCCGTCAAAATCTCTTTTTTAGCACGCAGTAAATCAGGCAAATGCTTCACCACTTCCACAAGTCCCATCACCGACAGCCGCGACATATCAATCACCGAAGTCAGACCTGCCTGCGCCATTTCACGTCCGCCAACGCCCACCCAGCGTACGTTTGGGTTTAGGGCGTTCATTTTTTTCATGAAATCTGCGCCAAGTGCGTCGCCAGAAATTTCACCTGCCACAATGCCAATGGTAAGTTTGTTCATAAGTTGCCTAGTGTGTTTTTGCCAAATCTTGAGTTTAAAATTGTGTGTATTGTACGGTTTTTGGGCGTGCTTGGCAAATGCACAAATCATCAAGGCGTTTAGCGTTTATTGAGTGCTGACAGGCAAAAATTGGGCGGATTATTATTTATCCGTCAAACTGGCTAAAATCCGCTGGACGTTTTTCACGAAAGGCGCTGATGGCTTCAAGCAATTCTTTTGAGCGCAGCCGCTCTAAAAATACTTCGCCTTCTTTGTCTATGCACGCCAAAGTTTCGTCTAAGTCTTGGCGCAGCAGGCGTTTGCTGGCGGTGAGCGCACTCATGGGCAAGGCGGCAAGCGCACGCGCGGTATTTTGGGCGTGTTCGTACACGTCAGTGTCATGTGTGATGTGCGAAATCAGTCCGTAGTCTTTGGCGAGTGCTGCGTCAAATTTTTTGGCGCAAAACAGCAGCTCACAAGTGCGCAAATAGCCAATTTGCTGTGTCATTAGCCGTGTCATGCCTGCTTCTGGCGTCAAGCCTAGGCTGACAAAAGGCAGGGCAAACACCGCCGTGTCATCACAATACACAAAATCAGCGTGGCACAAAATTGTCGTACCAATGCCAATCGCCACGCCTTTGATGGCAATGATTAAGGGCTTACTCAGCGTGGCAGCAGCTTTAATAAAACGAAAGGCTGGCAAGGCGGCGTCTTTGATGTCAGACATTTGGCTAAAAGCGATGAACTCATCAAGGTCATTGCCTGCGGTGAAATCTGCGCCTGCACCACGCAAAATCACGTTTTTCACCTCTGGCGAGCGTTCGGCAAATTCCAAAGCGTGCGCCAAGTGTGCGTACAGCTTGCCGTACAAGGCGTTTTTGGCAGCAGGACGGTCAATCATCAAGGTCAAAACGCCAGCGTCCAGCGAAACCTTTAAATGCTCAAATGCCAAGTCATGCAAGTCTGTGCTATCTTCGGTAGAATTTGATGGGGTTTGGGGATTTGGCGCGCTATTCATAAATCGTCCTTAATTAAAAGTTATCCTTGAAACTGGTCGGCTTTTAGCATTAAAAACCAACCAGTCGGTTTTTATCAATTCGCCAAGTTTGGTGGCTAAGTTTTACGGCTAAGTTTGATAAAAAACTGAGCAAAAATCTGGTTGAAAAACTGGGCGAAAATCTAAGCGAAAAATTTAGCGCACCTAAGCGGTTGGCTGTGCTTTATTTTTCTTAAGCAGCACCAGCACCGCACCATTGCCGCCTTCATTGCTGGGTGCAGACACAAACGCCATGACTTGCGGCATTTGACGCAGCCAGCCATTGACGCAGGTTTTGATGATGGCGTCTGCGCCTTTGCCGTGCACGATTTTCACCACAGTTTCGCCATTTTGGCTGGCGATGCGCACCAGTTTTAGCACGGCATTTCTGGCGTCTTCAATGCTTGAGCCGTGCAAATCCACCGCATCGTACCAGCGCAATTTACCTTGCTTGAGCTGCTCAAACACTTTATTTTGCAGGCTTGGCTGCTTGTAGCTTAAAAAGGCTTCGCCCGCCACAGGGTTTAGTAGCGCTTGCATATCAGACAGCGCCACATCGCTAAAATCTTCACCGCCTTGGGCGTTGGCGCGGCGGTACAAGGCGTTGTCGTCCGTTTTATTGACTTTTTGCACCACGCTTTTTTCGTGCTTGAGAGGTTTTACGCCGTGCATGGCTTGCATAAATAGCACCATGTCCTCGCCCACAAGCTCGCTGTCAAATCGTTTGACCTGCTTTTCTATGTGTTTTTTGCTGGGTAGGGCGGTGGTTTGCTCGCCTTTTTCGTCTGCGTGGCTGGCCTTGGTTTTATTGCCACTCATTTGCTTGAGTTCGTTTTGTAAATCTTTGGAAAGTAAGTCTTTAAAAGTTGTCATGATTGTTGGTTGTTTTGTGAATAAATCGGTTGATAAATTGATTGGTAAAATGGTTGCTAATCGCTTGAAAAAATCGTGCGTTTTTTGGCTTAACTTTATCTAAACACCACAAGCGTTTTAAAGTTCATTTTGCAACATTAAGCCTTGATTATCAAGCCTTTTTTATCAAGTTTGGTTTTTAGGCATGAAATAAACGCCGAAAGCGGTGGCAATCGGCGTTGGAGTTGGTTGGGCTAAGTCTTAGCGGTTTGCCAAGTGTGGTTTTACAGCATTGGCAAATTCACGCAAGGTGTCTGCGGTGGCGTCCCAATCTAGGCAGCCGTCCGTTACCGATTTGCCGTATTCTAGCTGGCTTAGGTCGGCTGGAATGTTTTGGCGTCCGCCTTTTAGATGGCTTTCAATCATCAAGCCCATGATGGATTGGTTGCCGTTTTGGATTTGTCCTGCGATGTTTTGAATCACCATCGGCTGTAGGTACGGGTCTTTGCCAGAGTTGGCGTGGCTTGCGTCCACCATGATTTTGCCGTTGGTTTTGCCTTTGGCAAGCTCATCTTCGGCAGCGGCGATGGCGGTTTCGTCATAGTTTGGCTGATCGTTACCGCCACGCAGTACGACGTGGGCGTATTTGTTGCCGCGCGATTTGATGATGGATACTTTGCCATCTGATGACAGACCAAGGAAGCTGTGTCCTGATTTCACCGCTTGCATGGCGTTTACCGCCACCGTCATGCTGCCGTCCGTGCCGTTTTTAAAGCCGACAGGGCAAGACAGACCGCTGCTCATTTCACGGTGCGTTTGGCTTTCGGTGGTGCGCGCGCCAATGGCTGACCAGCTGATTAAATCTTGCATATATTGCGGTGTGTTTGGATCGAGCGCTTCGGTGGCGCATGGCAAGCCTTTTTCGTTCAAGTCCAAAAGTAGCTTACGCGCAAGCCCCAAGCCTTTTTCAATATCAAAGCTGTCGTCCATGTTTGGATCGTTGATTAAGCCTTTCCAGCCTGTCGTGGTGCGTGGTTTTTCAAAGTACACACGCATGACGATGAACAAATCGTCTTTTAGCTCATCGGCAAGCACGGCAAGTTTGTCGGCATATTCGTGTGCGGCTTTGACATCGTGAATTGAGCAAGGCCCAACCACCACCAAAATGCGCTTGTCTTTGCCATCTAGGATATTTTGAATGGTGGTGCGTCCGTGCAGCACGGTTTGATAAGCTGCATCAGAAAGTGGGTATTGTGCTTTTAGTTCGTCTGGAGTAATCAGCGGAATGAATTTTTCAATGTTCACGTCATCAATTTCTGCGTTATGGGTAGCATTATGGATAGTAGGCTGGCTCATGGCTGTTCCTGTTGTCAGTCTCGCTTCGCTTGTCATTTGCTTGCGTACGATTAAATTGTTGCTGTAAAGCAGTTTTTTGTAAAGCACATTATGCACACAAAGACGATACTTGACAAGACGTAATCGCACCGATTTACATAAATTTTTGAAATTTTCTTATAAAAAAGCCAAAATTCATTCCAAATTTTTATGATTACCCATAAAAAACGCAGCGTTTTTTCATTTGTACGCTGGTTTGTATCAGGATTTTTGGGCAATTTATCTAATAAGTGGATAAAGATAGCAAAAGAATGTATAAAGTAACAACTTGCGCATGATAAGCGACCATTTGCAAACTTTATCAAAAATTTATGAAAAAATCGTGAATATTTGCAAGCATTTATAGCATAAAAACTAAAACCAAAAATTAAAACCACCGCCAAAACATTCATTAAAAAGTGCGTGCATTAAAAGGTGCGTAAAATTTCTTTGAAAGAAAAACGCTGTCATTTTGCCTATTTTTTCGCCTTGTGGTATTATGGCAAGATTTTGTTGCGCATTTGCAAAACGTGCGCCGTGCAGTGATAAGTTTGACAAATGATACCGCCAAAATGCAGCAAAACGCTGGCTTGTGTGATGGCGATGAGAATTTTGTAGATTTTAGGTTTGTAAATTTAGTTGATGGGATTATGAGTATGACAACCAGTTATGCCGACATTCAAAGTATCGTGGCGGACGATTTTGCCATCATGGATAAGCAGGTATTTGGCAGTCTTAATTCAAAAGTGCAGCTGGTGATGAAGGTGTCTGAGCACGTCATCAACGCAGGCGGCAAGCGTATGCGTCCTTTGATTACGCTTTTGACCGCGCGAATGCTAAGCGATGTGCAAAGTGCGCAAGCGATGGAGCTGGCGGCAATCACCGAAATGCTGCACACGGCAACGCTTGTGCATGATGATGTGATTGACGCATCTGGGCTAAGACGTGGACGACCAACGGCAAACGCCACTTGGGATAACGCAACCGCTGTTTTGGTGGGGGATTATCTGATTGCCCGTTCGTTTAATTTATTAGTAGGATTTAATAATCTGCCGCTGCTTAAGCTGTTTTCTGATGGCACTTGCGACATTGCCGAAGGTGAAGTTTTGCAATTACAGCATCAACATAATCCTGAAACCACTGAGCATGATTATCTGCAAATCATTGACGGCAAGACATCGCGCCTATTTATGATGGCGACCAAAGGCGCTGCACTACTACAAGGGCGAGATGAGCTTTTGGACGATTTGGGTGCGTTCGCTTATCATTTTGGTAATGCGTTTCAGATGATTGATGATGTGCTGGATTTCACAGGCGATGCCGCGGTGATGGGTAAAAACTTGGGCGATGATTTGGCGGAAGGTAAGCCAACGCTACCAATCATCAAAACTTTAGAAATTCTTAAAAATAGCGATACGCAAAATTATGACAAATTGCGCATTGCGGTGCAAACGGGTAAGGTTCTGGACGCAGGTGAGTTGATTGCGCTGGTGCAGCAATCAGGTGCGCTGGATTATTGCAAAAAACGTGCGCTGGACGAAACCAAACTTGCCCAAGCTGCGCTAAGTAAATTACCAGAAAACCGCTATCGTGAAGGTTTGTATCTATTGACCGAGCTTGCCAGCGCGCGTTTGGTGTAATCTCAAACTTTAAAATAAAGCCAAGCGTCAAGCAGTGGCAACAGGTGGTGGGCGATGAATTTTTTGCTGATGGCGATTGCGGCATCGGTTTTGGTTTCGGTGTTTTTAAAGCTGGCTAGGCGTGCCGACCTTGACATTGCGCAGGCGATTTTAGTCAATTATGCGACAGCGCTTGTGCTGTGTTTGTGGTTTTTGCGCCCTGATTTTTCTGCCGAAGTATTGCGTGGCGCAGACTTTTGGCAAATGGGCGCGCCTGTGTTTTTGCTGTTGGGCGTGCTGCTGCCGAGCGTGTTTGTCATCATGGCAAAGGCGGTGGCGGTGGTTGGCATTGCCAAATCGGACGCAGCGCAGCGATTGGCGCTGTTTTTGCCAGTGATTGCCGCCTTTGTGCTGTTTGGCGAAGTGCTGACGGCATCTAAGGCGGTGGGCATTGCGCTTGCTTTTGTGGCTTTGTTGTGTTTGGTAACTAAACCTAATGCTAAACCCAGCACAAAACTTGCCAACGCTGCCAATACCAATAATTCATTAGCCGCCCATTCATCTGCGCAGCCCAAAACCACCACCAAAACCACCGCCTTGCTGCTGTTTGGCGTGTGGGTTGGCTATGGTGTGATTGATATTTTGTTCAAGCAGATGTCAAAGCTCGGCAGTGCTTTTTCGGTAACGCTGTTCATCTCATTTGCGCTGGCTTTGGTGCTGATGGCGGGGTATTTGCTTGCCAAGCGTACGGTGTGGCATGATGCAAGTCTGGCGGGTGGCGTACTGCTTGGGGCGCTAAATTTTGCCAATATTTTATTTTACATCAGAGCGCACCAAGTGCTAAGCGATGACCCGACGCTTGTATTTGTAGGCATGAATATTGGCGTGCTGACGCTGGGTGCGTTTGTTGGCGTGGCGGTGTTTGGCGAGCGCTTGGGCAGGCTTGCTTGGCTAGGCTTGGTTTTGGGCGTGGCAGCGATTTTTTGTTTGTTTTGGGGTGGGTTTTAAGGCGGAGATTTGCGTTCAATGTGAGCCAAATGATGGTTTGCAGTTTTGGTTCAAGCGAACGCTTAACATAAATTAAAACCTGCTTTTAAACGCTGGCGAACCTTTACCAACTTGGCTAAAACTCAACTTACAACCAATTTCAAACAGTTTGGCCTTTTAAAATATTAACAATCAACAAAGGTGCTTTATGAAAAAAGTAGCGATCATCACGGCAGCAGCGGCATTAAGCGCTTGTGCGACATCAAATCCTGCACAAAATACTGCACAAAACACAGATGTGGTTGGCGCGGTGAATCCAGCCAGCGAATTTTGCGTACAGCAAGGCGGTAAATTGCAAATCCAAAAAGACGCACAAGGTAATGAATATGGCGTGTGTCATTTGCCAAATGGAAAAGTGGTGGACGAATGGGAATTTTTTCGCCAGCACAGTGCGAAATGACCGCCAAGTGATTGATGTAGCGTGCAGACGGTAAGTTTTTAGTGGTTTTTCGCCAACATTATTCATGCTGTCTGTGTGCTTTTTGTCTTATGCTTATTTGGCTTGACTAAAATTTACGTCAGATATGACCGATGACGCTTCATTGAATGGGTTAAATATTTATAATTTATTAAAAATTATATAAATAAAATTTACAAATATATAAGACAAACAAAAAACAAGAGAGTATTATGAGCAAGCTAAATCCACGCCAGCAAGAAGCCCTTGCGCACGTTTCTGGGCCTTTGTTGGTATTGGCAGGCGCAGGCAGCGGCAAGACGAGCGTGATTACCCAAAAAATTGCCCATTTGATTGAAAACTGTAACGTGCCAGCCGAGCGCATTACGGCGATGACCTTTACCAATAAGGCGGCGCGCGAGATGAAGGCGCGTGTGCAAAAACTTTTGCCGCCTGAGCGCACGCGCGGCTTGACGGTGTCTACCTTTCACCAATTTGGCTTGCAGTTTTTACGCTATGAGCTGGTGAACACGCCGCTGAAGGGCAATTTTAGTATTATGGACAGCGATGACTCCAAGCGTCTTTTGTTGGAGCTGATGCAGCGTGATAACTTAAGCGGTGCGGAGAGTAGAGAGCTGGTTGGCAAGGCGATCAAGATGATTTCTGACTGGAAAAACGATTTGATTCCTCCAGAAGATGCTTTGCAGACGCTGAATGATCCAGAAGATGCGATGTTTGCGCATTTGTACGGGCTGTATGAGCGCAATTTGCGTGCGTATAATGCGGTGGATTTTGACGATTTGATTGTCCTGCCTGCCAAGATTTTAAAAGAAAATACCACCGTACGTGACAAGTGGCAAAATCGCATTCGCTATCTTTTGGTGGACGAATACCAAGACACCAACACCGCACAGTACGAGCTGATTAAGCTACTTGTCGGTGTGCAGGCGCGCTTTACGGTGGTGGGCGATGACGACCAATCCATCTATGCGTGGCGTGGCGCAAAACCTGAAAACATGGCGCTGCTTAAGCAAGATTTTCCAAAATTGCACGTTGTCAAACTTGAGCAAAACTACCGCTCCACCAATCGCATTTTGCACGCGGCAAACTCCGTCATCACCAATAACGAGCATATTTTTGAAAAATCGCTGTGGTCGGATAAAGGCGAAGGCGAGCAAATTCGTGTGATTACTTGCCCTAATGATTTGGACGAAGCCGAGCGTGTTGCCAAAGAAATCGTGGCGCACCGTTTGCGTAACGGCAATCAGTGGGAGCAATATGCGGTGCTGTATCGCAGTAATTTTCAAGCGCGCGTGCTAGAAACCGAGCTGCGCCAGCTTGACGTGCCTTATAAACTGTCTGGCGGTACGTCATTTTTTGCACGCACCGAAATCAAAGACGTGATGAGCTATTTGCGCATCATTTTAAATCCTGATGACGATGCGGCATTTTTGCGTATTATTAACACGCCTAAGCGTGGCATGGGTTCGGCAACGCTAGAAAAACTTGGCTTACTTGCCCAAGAATACAGCATTTCGCTGCTGTCTGCGTGCAGTCATGCAGGGCTAAAAGCAGCGGTGGGTAATAAGGCAAGCCATACGTTGCAAGACTTTGCGGAGTTTATTGAGCGTTATACGCGTGATTTGTACGACAATCCAGACCCAATGCCGCTGGTGCGCCAGATGATTATGGAAACGGGCTATATTGATTTTATCAAAGAAGACAGCAAAACACCACAACAAGAAAAAAACCGCCTTGATAACATTGAAATGCTGTACACCAGTATTCAAAATCTCATCAATCGTGCCGAAGACGATGACGAAAAGAGCATTGAAGCGGTGATTCGTAAACTGGTGCTGCTTGATATGCTGGAGCAGCAGCAAGAAGAAGAAAATACCAATAAAGTCAATCTGATGACGCTGCACGCCGCTAAGGGGCTTGAGTTTGACTATGTGTACATTATTGGCGTGGAAGAAGAGATTTTGCCGCACCGCAATTCTATGATGGCTGACACCATTGAAGAAGAGCGGCGCTTGATGTATGTGGGCATTACGCGCGCAAGGCTTGAGCTGACGCTGCTTTTGGCGCAAAAACGCCGTGCTGGCAAGGATTATAAAATGACCACGCCATCACGCTTTTTGGACGAGCTGCCATTAGAGCACGTCAATTATCCCGGCAAGCGTGGCGCAGCACAAAAAGACCCAAAACAAGTGGCGCAGGATTATCTGGCGAACATTCAAGCCATGCTGGCGGCAAAAAGACGCGGCTGATTGCTGGCGGAGTGTTGAGCGGTCGTGGTTTGGCTATTGATTGGCGAATGGCGTAAGGTTTATAAAAACAGGGCAAGTTGGCGTGATTTATTAAAACATCGCCAACATATCGTAAAAGCCATAAAATCACCAAACTTTAGCCAAAAATCCGTGAACAATCCGTCAAAATCCACCAAATTTTTGGCAAAATTTCATCAAATTATACATCGTGGGTAAAATGTGCTAAAATTAGGCAAATTTTCCTACGATGGCGTAGGTGCGCAATTCACATCTTGGGGGCGTTATGTCTGACAAAAATCCAAAATTTTCTCGTATTTTGCTCAAACTTTCTGGCGAAGCCTTGGCAGGCGGCAAGGATATGGGTATTGATGCCAATATTTTAGACCAGATGAGTCTGTCTATTGCGCACTTGCGTGGGCTTGGCGTGCAGGTAGGTATTGTTGTGGGCGGTGGTAACTTGTACCGTGGCAGCACCCTACAAAAGCAAGGCTTGGTAGGGCGTGTAACTGGCGATCAGATGGGTATGTTGGCAACGGTCATGAACGGACTTGCCATGCGTGATGCGCTGGTGCGCCGTAACATCAAAACTCGCCTGATGTCAGCACTGAATATCTCTACCATCGGTGAGCAGTATTCTAGCCGTGAAGCCATTCGCCATCTGAATAACGGTGAAGTGTGTATTTTTGTGGCAGGTACGGGCAATCCGTTTTTCACCACCGACACCGCAGCGTGCTTGCGTGGCATTGAGATTGAAGCAGGCTTGATTCTAAAAGCCACGAAAGTTGATGGCGTATATGACAAAGACCCAAGCGTTCATGCTGATGCGGTAAAATACGACAGCCTAAGTTTTGATGAAGTGCTGGAGAAAAAATTGGGCGTGATGGATTTGACCGCCATCGCCTTGTGCCGTGAGCATAACGTGCCATTGCAGGTGTTTGACATGAATAAGCCAAACGCATTATTAAACGTGGTGATGGGTGAAGCGGAAGGTACTCGAGTTTACCACTGATGGCTTGTCATTGCAGGTAAACCACGCCAAAACACATTTTAAATTTAAAAAGGAAAACTTATGATTAACGACATCAAAAAAGATGGCGAAAGCCGTATGCAAAAATCCCTAGAAGCCTTGGAAAATGCGTTTGCCAAATTGCGTACAGGGCGTGCGCATCCGGGAATTTTGTCAGGGGTGATGGTGAGCTATTATGGCTCTGATATGCCGCTAAACCAAGTGGCAAGCATCAACGTAGAAGACAGCCGCACGCTTTTGGTACAGCCGTTTGACCGCTCTATGGTGCAGGCGGTGGATAAGGCGATTCGTGAAGCGGATTTGGGTCTAAATCCAATGACCGCAGACGTGATTCGTGTGCCAATGCCAGCTTTGACCGAAGAGACACGCCGTGATATGCAAAAATTGGCACGTTCGGACGCTGAGCAGGCGCGCGTGTCTGTGCGTAACATTCGCCGTGATATGTTGCACGACATCAAAACTTTGGTGAAAGACAAAGAAATTTCAGAAGATGATGAGCGTCGTGCAGGTGATGACATTCAAAAACTGACCGATAAATTCATCGGCAATATTGACGCACGCCTTGAGAAAAAAGAAGCTGAATTGATGGAAGTGTGATACACATCAATGCGCTTGGCAAGGTTGGGTGAGTGCCTAGCCTTGCTTTTGGATTGTGCGCACATTTTTGCGCAAGATTTTGTGTTGTGCTAAAAAATTGGATGTGCGCAAGATTTAGATTTGCACAAAAGCTTGTGTATAATTTGTCGGTTTATTGTGTAATGATTGATAGACCGCAGTGATAATTTTTAGCTTTTAACCCCATCAATACCGCCTGACGCATTGTCAAGGCAAATTGATTGGATTGCATTGTTTAACCGTTTGATACCATGCCACATTCTACCACGCCACGCCACATCGCCATCATCATGGACGGCAATAATCGCTACGGCAAAGCTCACGCCTTGCCAACTGGCGCAGGACACGTCAAGGGCAAAGACGCGCTTGATCCGATTGTGGAGCATTGCTTGGAAAAAGGCGTGCAAGTATTGACGGTGTTCGCTTTTTCGTCTGAAAACTGGGCAAGACCCAAGGTGGAAGTGGATTTGCTGATGGATTTGCTTGCCAAAAGCATCAATGAGCAAATCCCACGCATGGATAAATACCAAGTGCGCTTGCGTTTTATTGGCGATCGCAGTGGGCTGAGTGCGGATTTGGCGCAGCTGATGGCGCAAGCAGAAGCGCAGACGGCACATTTTACACGCATGACTTTGGTGATTGCCATCAGCTATGGCGGGCAGTGGGACATTGCCAATGCTGCCAAAACTTTAGCCCAAAAGGTGGCGGCGGGCGAGATGGCAGGCGATGACATCAGCGTGCAAACCATGGCAGAGCAAATGGCGCTGGCTGACTGTCCGCCTGTGGATATGCTGATTCGCACAGGCGGTGAGTACCGTATTTCTAATTTTTTGCTGTGGCAAGCGGCTTATGCGGAGCTGTTTTTCACGCCAACGCTGTGGCCTGAATTTGGCACGGCGGAGCTTGATGAAATGATGGCGCAGTTTGCCAATCGTGAGCGGCGTTTTGGCAAGACCAGCGAGCAAGTTCAAGGCAAGCAAGTGGCAAATGAGCGGTAATTGAGCGGTGAATTTGCCAGAGAAAATCAATCGCTGTAACAAAGGTGGTTTTCGCACAAAGGGCAGTCTTCACAAAACCGCAAAACCAAATCATCAAAAACGCCAAACATCATAAAATCAATCACCAGCACATCAAATTTAGCCAGTCAATTTCAACCATCAACCCAACCAACAGGAGCGACCATGTGGCAACGCATTAAAACCGCGATCGTACTGATTGCCATTGTAGGCTTTGCGCTATTTGCCAGCACATTGCCGATTTTCGTGCTGCCGCTTTTGGCTGCTGGTGTGTTGATTGCGGCGCACGAATGGACGAAGCTCATGCCAAAATGGCGTGAGCCTGCGCAGTTTATCGTGGTGGTGCTGATTGTAACGATGGCGTCTATTTTTGTGCCGATGACGTGGGCGATTTGGTGGGCGCTGAGTCTTGTGATTTGGGTGATGGCGACAGGCTGGGTGCTGCAATATCCTGCCAAAGAAAAATGGTACGGCAAGCGTTTGGTATACATGGGCGGCGTGATTTTGACGGCTGCCATCACCGCCATGTACGGGCTGTGGCAGATGTCGCCTTGGTGGCTGATGTATGTGTTTTTGTTGGTGTGGTGTGCAGACAGCGGCGCGTATTTTGTCGGCCGTAAATTTGGCAAGCGTAAACTTGCACCAAACGTCTCACCAAATAAAAGCATTGAAGGCTTGGTGGGTGGTGTGGCAACTGCTGGCGTGGTGGCGTGGCTTGTGGGCGATTATCTGCAATTATCAGGCACAGCGCTGGCGTGGTTCTTGCTTTTGTCTGCCATCACCGTCATGGCAAGCGTGCTGGGCGATTTGTTTGAATCTATGCTTAAGCGCCGCGCAGGCATCAAAGATTCTGGCACGATTTTGCCGGGGCATGGCGGCGTACTGGATCGCATTGATTCGCTTTTGTCTGCCACGCCTGTCTTTGCGCTTGGGTTTTTGATTTTATTAGAAATGGGCGTGTTTACTGAAGTGTGGATTAAGCTGCATTTGGCGAATTTATCGCAGATTTTGTGATGATGGTTGTAGCGTCAAACCGTGCTTTGATGGTAAATTGGCTGATTGGATTGTCAAGTTTGCGATTTGATTTTAAAACTTGATTTTAAGACTTTGCTATAAAGATTTTGTTTTAAAAAATTGTTTTTAAGTTTTTGGATTTTTGAGAATTTTCATGAATGACACCGCCCTCCCAAACGCTTTGCCAGATTTAAATTGTGATGATTTGGCGGTGCAAAACCTTGCCGTGCTGGGGGCGACCGGCTCAATCGGTGATAGTACGCTGGCTTTGGTGCGTGCCCATCGTGAGCGTTTTTGTGTGGTGGGTTTGTCTGGTTTTGGGCAGCTGGATAAGCTGTTTGCGTTGTGCCAAGAATTTCGTCCGCAGATGGTGGCAGTGCCAGAAAATAAGGCGGCAGAATTTGATGAGCGTTTGCAGGCGGCAGGGCTTGATACTAGGGTGTTAAGCGGCAGTGATGGGCTTGATGTTTTGGCAAGTGCGCCGCAGGTGGATACGGTGGTGGCAGCGATTGTGGGGGCGGCAGGTCTGTCGTCCACGCTAAGCGCTGCCAAGGCTGGCAAGAAAATTTTGCTTGCCAATAAAGAATCTTTGGTGATGGCTGGGCATTTGGTGATGGCGGCAGCACGCACGCATGGGGCGGTGATTTTGCCCATTGACAGCGAGCATAACGCCATTTTTCAGTGCTTGCCGCCAGCGGTGCAAGCGGACAATAAAGCCATTCACCGTGCGGATTTGGGTGTAAAACAGCTGTGGCTGACGGCTTCTGGCGGTGGATTTTTGCGCAAAACTTATGCGCAAATGGCGGCTGCCACTGCCGAACAAGCGGTCAATCACCCAAATTGGTCTATGGGCAAAAAGATTTCCATCGACTCGGCAACCATGATGAATAAAGGGCTTGAGCTGATTGAAGCCTGCCATTTGTTTGATTTGCCAGAGCATCAAGTGCAAATCGTGATTCACCCAAACAGTGTGGTGCATTCTTTGGTGGAATATGTGGACGGCTCGCTGCTGGCTGAGCTTGGCACGCCTGATATGCGCACGCCCATCGCTCATGCGCTAAGTTTTCCTAGTCGCATGACAGCTGATGTCAAGCCGCTGAACCTTTTTGAGCTTGCCAGCTTAGAATTCATCAAGCCAGATGAGCAAAAGTTTTTAAGCCTTGTGCTGGCACGTTTTGCTGCCAAGTGTGGCACAGGTGCGTGCATTACGCTAAATGCTGCCAATGAAGTGGCGGTGCAGGCGTTTTTGGATGGACGCATTCGCCTGACGGACATTGCGCAGGTGGTGGGACGCTGTTTGATTGCGCCAGAAGTGAGCGCGCATTTTGATGATGAATTTGCCGATTTGCCAAGTATTATGGCGATGGACAGCAAGGTGCGCACAGTCGCAAGTACGATGATTGATGGCTTTGAAAATGCGTCTTTTGATGATTTACAAAAGAACGATTTTGAGCAGGCGTTTGAGCGTATTTATAGTAAGGAAGCAGCGCAATGACGGCTTTACAGTGGATTTTGGCGGCGCTTTGTGTGCTGACACCGCTGGTGGCATTGCACGAATGGGGGCATTATATTGTCGCTAGAATGTGTGGCGTCAAGGTTTTGACGTATTCTATCGGCTTTGGCAAGCGACTGTTTGGCTGGACAAGCCCAAAAACAGGCATTGAATATAAAGTGTGCGCCATTCCTTTGGGTGGCTATGTGCGCATGCTGGACGAAAGAGAAGGCGATGTGCCAGCTGATGAACAGCACAAAGCATTTAACCGTCAGCATCCGCTCAAGAAAATTGCCATCGTGGCGGCAGGCCCTGCGATGAATTTATTGATTGCAGTGGCGCTGTTTTTTGTGCTGTTTATGACGCCAAGCGAGCAGCTGAACACACGCATTGGTGTGATTGCGCCAGAGTCGCCAGCAGCGGCAAGTACGCTTGTGGCGGGTGAGAAAATCATCGCCATTGACGGCAGGGCGGTGCAAACGTGGGAAGCGGTGAATTATGCGCTGGCAGATCGTATGGGCGAGACAGGCGAAATCACCATCACCACCGAGACGGCAAATGATTTAGTGGCAAGCGATTGGGCAGCAAAGGATATAAAAGCCGAACCATCAAGCACTGGCACATCACCAGACACAATTTCAAAAGACGTAATTTTAAAATCTGAGCAAGCTGCAAGCCAAACCACGCACCGCATCGCCGTTCATGAGTTTATGCAGGGCGAGCAAAAGGGCATGGGCGCACTAGAAAGTCTTGGCGTGCTGCCGTTTCAGCCTGTGATTAAGCCTGTTATCGGTAAAGTGGTGCCTGAAGGTGCGGCTGATTTGATGGGGTTAAAAGCTGGCGATGAAGTGCTGGCGATTGATGATAAGAAGATCACCCATTGGCTAGAAGCAGCCACCATCATTCGCAGCAACCCTGAAACCATGCTAAAATTTTTGGTGCTGCGTGATGGGCGTGAAATCAGCCTTGATGTCATGCCGCAAGGCGTCAAAAACGGCAGCGAGCGCATCGGGCAGATTGGCGTGCGTGTGGCGTATGATGGTGAGTCGGCAGTGCCAAGCGAATACCGCATGACGGTAAGCCATACGCCAAAAGAAGCGATGGTGCGTGCTTTTGAGCGAACTTATCAGCTGACCGCCACGACTTTTGCGTCCATTGGCAAGATGATTACAGGCATGATTGGCTTGGATAATTTATCAGGCCCAATCACCATCGCCGAAGTGTCCAAGACCAGCTTTGAAATCGGCTGGCAGCAGGTGCTGTCCACGGCGGCAATCATCAGCTTGTCCTTGGCGGTGATGAATTTATTGCCCATTCCTGTGCTGGATGGCGGGCATTTGCTGTTTTATTTGTATGAGCTGATTTTTCGTAAACCCATCAGCGAGCGTGTGCAGATGGCTGGCATCAGACTTGGCATGAGCTTACTTTTGTGCTTTATGGTGCTGGCGATTGTCAATGACGTGCTGCGTTTGTTTGGCTAAGATGATTTGCTTGAACTTATAAGGTTTTGCCTAAAGTGCTTTAATTGATTTTAACTTAAAAGCAGTCTGCTGCAAGACCTTTAAATGATTTTATAAACGATTTGCCAGACGGTTTTGGCAAAAATGTTAAGCGAATATTAACACGCTGCGAAAATTTTTGCGCAATTACGGTGTTTTTGTGATAAATTAAGAACAAATCGCATTTTAGCACTTGCCAAAATTGCCGTTTTCGCTTACCTTAGCACACCAAAGTGTGCGATGAATTTGCCAGCGTTACTCGGTTGTGGTATTTTGTGTGGATTTGTTCTTAGGTGTTTGCCTTGCTATGATAAAAATATGCAGGCAAACACACCGCTAAATTCAGCCAAATTTCACCAAAACGCAATCAGACTGGCAAGCCGTAAAATTGCAAACTAAAAAATTGTAAACTAACAAAAAAACTGGAAGTAATTATGTCAAAGCCTAATTTTTCTCGCTTTGTAACCACAAGCATTGCCGCTTCGGTGATGATGATTATGGCAACGCAAGCGCGTGCAGAATCCTTTGTGGTGAATGACCTTGCTATTTCTGGCTTGCAGCGAGTAACGGTTGAGAGCTTGCAAACCATCTTGCCGATTCGCATGGGGCAAAGCGTGAGCGACAGCGAGCTTGCCGACAGCATTCGTGCGCTGTACGCCACTGGGCAATTTTCTAATGTGCAAGCGGACGTGCGTGGCGATCAGCTGGTGTTTTTTGTTACCGAGCGTCCGACCATTGCTGAGATTAACTTTGAAGGCAATCGACTGATTCCAAAAGACGGCTTAACTGAAGGTCTTAAGGCGACAGGGCTTGAAGTGGGCGGTGTGCTGAAGCAATCCACTGTACACATCATTGAAACCGAGCTAAAAAACCAATACATCTCACAAGGCTATTACAACAGCGACATCAAGGTCAAACAAACCGAGCTTGATGGCAACCGCGTAAAGCTGGATATTGAGTTTATTGAAGGTAAGGCCGCTAAAATCGTGGATATTAATATCATTGGCAACCATTATTTTAGCGATGACGACATTAAAAGCGAGCTTGCCATCAAAGACAGCAACTTGAACCCTTTGTCCAAAAAAGACCGCTACACCCAAGAAAAATTCAACGCCAGCCTTGAAGGGCTAAAAGCCAAATACCAAAACGAAGGCTTTGTGCGCTTTAAAATTGACAATTCTGCGCTGAACATTGACGAAGATAAGAATAAAGTCTTTGTGGAGATTGCTGTAGATGAAGGCGAGCGTTATCAATTTGGCGACGTGCGCTTTTTGGGTAAGACCACTTATGATGATGACGCTTTGTCTGAGCTGATTACTTTTAAGGCAGGCGAGAGCTATTCGCAAGCCAAATTGGACGAAGCGACCGCAAACATCACCAATAAATTTGGCGATGATGGCTATTATTATGCGCAAATTCGCCCAATTTCGCACATTGATGACGCCAATCGTACGGTGAATGTGGATTATTATATTGACCCTGTGCGTCCTGTGTATGTGCGCCGTATCAATTTTAGCGGCAACATCAAGACCAAAGATGAAGTCATGCGCCGTGAAATGCGCCAGCTGGAAGGTGCGCTGGCTTCCAACCAAAAAATTCAGCTGTCGCGTGCGCGCTTGATGCGCACTGGCTTTTTTAAGGACGTAAAAGTTGAAACGCGTGCTGTGCCAAATTCGCCAGACCAAATTGATCTAAACTTCATTGTTGAAGAGCAGCCGTCTGGTTCATCGACGTTGGCGGCAGGTTATTCGCAGTCGGGCGGTATCACCTTCCAAGTGGATTTGTCGCAAAACAACTTCATGGGTACAGGCAACCGAGTAACCGCAGGCTTCACACGTTCGGAGACGCGTGAGTCTTATAGCCTTGGCATGACCAATCCGTTCTTTACCGAAAATGGCGTATCGCAAAGCGTGAATGCTTATCACCGTAAAACCAAATACGACAGCAAAAACATCTCAAACTATGTGCTGGACTCGTACGGTGCAACGCTCAGCTATGGCTATCCGATTAACGAAAATCAGCGCATCAGCGGTGGCTTGAACTTTGATAACACCAAAGTGCGTGGCGGCCCTTATATGGGCATTGCCAATGTTAAGCAGCTTTTGGACGATGGTGGCAAGGGTGATTATACGCCTATTTATAATGAAAACGGCGACATCACTGGCACAGACCCAAGTTTTGAAAAAGACTACACCACTTATAATGCCATCTTGGGCTGGAACTATTCAAGCCTTGACCGCCCAGTATTCCCAACGAAAGGCATGAGCCATGAAGTGGATTTGACCTTAGGCTTTGGTGATAGAACCTTCCAAAAAGTGAATTATCGTGGTAATGCCTATTTCCCACTGTGGAAAGGCACGATTTTACGCGGCTGGACGAAACTTGGCTACGGCAACGACTTGCCGTTTTATGAAAACTTCTACGCTGGTGGTTATGGCTCAGTGCGTGGCTATGACGCATCAAGCCTAGGCCCAAGATCAGCAGCGTATGCGGCAGCTCGTTCAGGATTTGCGCAGCGTGGCGAGAAAGTGGGCGGTAATGCGCTGGCGAGCTTTGGTGCGGAGCTGATTTTGCCAATGCCGTTTAAAGGCGATTGGGCAGATCAGGTGCGTCCTGTGATTTTCTTTGACGCAGGTCAAGTCTTTGACACCACAGGCAGAGACAAAGAAACGGTCAATATTCCAGCATTGACAGGCGATGTTGGTGCAAGACAGCATTCTAACGGTGCGCTTTCTGTAGAAAATTATCCGCTGCTTTCTACCGATAATGAGCTGCGCTACAGTGCGGGCGTGGGCGCAACGTGGTACACGCCGATTGGCCCGATTTCTATCAGCTATGCCAAGCCATTGAACAAAAAAGCAGGCGACCAAACCGAAAACATTCAGTTCCAGATTGGTAGCGTATTCTGATGGTAACTTTATCTGAATTGATTGGTGCTATTGAGTGCGTGCAGCCTGTATTAAATAAAGCGGTGCTTGATGGCGTGAGTGTGTCCGTCCAAAAAGTGATGACGCTAGAAAAGGCGGACGCTGACGCTGTGGCGTTTTTATCACACGCTAAGTACGCCAAAGATTTGCCAAATACAAGTGCAGGCGTGGTGCTGATCAGTGAAAAAATCGCAAACGCCCATCAAGACGCTGCGCCTGCTGGCACGGTGCTTATCATTGTCAAAGATGCGTATTTGGCGCACGCCAGTATCAGCACGCTTTTTGCTAAGCGTGCGCCTGATGGCATTCATCAGACAGCCGTGATTGCACCATCAGCCAAGCTTGGCGCTGATGTGTCGGTGGGTGCGTATGCGGTGATTGGTGAGCGTGCGGTGATTGGCGCTGGCTCGCACATTGGCAGTCATGCGGTAATTGGTGATGATGTGGTGATAGGCGAGCAATGCCATATTGCAGCGCACGCGGTGATTGCGCATGACTGTGTGCTGGGCGATGATGTGCGTGTGCATAGTCATGCCAGTATCGGCTCAGAAGGGTTTGGTTTTGCGCCAAAAATGAGCGAAAACAGCGTGGCGTGGCAGCGCATTGCTCAGCTGGGACGTGTGGTGATTGGTAATCATGTGCGCATTGGTAGTAATACTTGCGTGGATCGTGGTGCGGTAGAAGATACGCAGATTGCCGATAACGTCATCATTGATAATTTGGTGCAAATCGCTCATAATGTACAGATTGGCGCAGGCACGGCAATCGCTGCCAAAGCAGGCATTGCAGGCAGCACAGTGATTGGCAAAAACTGTATCGTTGGCGGTGCGGTGGGCATGAACGGACATTTGCACATTGCCGATGGCGTTACGTTCACAGGCATGGCGATGGTAACAAGCTCCATCACCGAAGCGGGCGTGTACTCATCAGGTACGCCAGCCATGCCGTCTATGCAGTGGCGCAGAGCGGCGGTGAAATTTCGTCAAATGGGCGAAAAACACTAAAGCAAAGACGAAAAGTAAAATGCTAAACTAAGCATGGATTTGACTTTTGAAAGTCTGATGGGCGTTTGTTTTAAACATCTTTAGACGATGATTAAAACATCATAAGTTAATTTGATTTATCAAGACTTAATCACCCAATCCATCATTTTATACCACATTTAAATTTATACCACATTTAAAGTTGAAACAGGCGCAAAGCCGAAAACAACGATGACGCAGGCAAAACACATGACTCATTCATTGATTGATTATGATTTATTAAGCAGCGAAGATTTGGCAGGCTTAGAAGCGCGCAAGGTAACGCTGCCTTTAAAATACGACCAGCTCAAGCATTACTTGCCGCATCGTTATCCGTTCATGCTGATTGACCGTGTTACGGCTTGCTCGCCAGAAAACTGGATTACAGGCATCAAAAACATCACCATCAACGAAGAGCTGTTTAACGGGCATTTTCCTGACAATCCAATCATGCCGGGTGTGCTGATGGTAGAAGCGATGGCACAGATCTCAGGCGTGCTGGCGTTCATCAGCGCAGGACAAACTGGCGAAGATGGCTATCTGTACCTGTTCGCAGGCGTGGATAAAGTGCGCTTCAAAAAACTGGTAACGCCGGGCGATCAGCTGGTGATTCGCTCAAAAGCCATCATGAATAAGCGTGATATTTATAAGTTTAGTTGCAGCGCTCATGTGGATGGGCAGTTGGCGTGCAGCGCAGAGATTATGATTGCGCGCCAAAAAGTGAGCGACATTGCGTGATTGACGGCAAGGAGTAAGTATGAATATTCACCCAACCGCCATCATTGACGACAGCGCCCACATTGACGATACCGCTGTGATTGGGCCGTATTGTATCGTGGGTAAAAACAGCCGAATCGGTGCGCACACGGTACTACATCGCCACGTCATCGTAGGTGAAAATACCACCATCGGCAAGCATAACGAGATTTATCAATTTGCCAGCGTGGGCGAAAATCCGCAGGATTTAAAATACGCAGGCGAAGAAACCTATCTACACATCGGTGATTATAACCGCATTCGTGAGTCTTGCACTTTTCATCGTGGCACCGCCCAAGACCAAAGCATCACTAAAATCGGCAGCCATAACTTATTCATGGTGAATACGCACATTGCGCACGATTGTGTGGTGGGCAATCATAACGTGCTTGCCAATAACGTGGGCGTGGCAGGGCATAGCCACATCGGCAATCACGTCATCATCGGAGGACAATCTGGCATTCATCAGTTTTGCCGTATTGATGATTACAGCATGATTGGCGGCGCAAGTCTGATTTTAAAGGACGTGGCGGCTTTTGTAACAGTGTCTGGCAATCCTGCCAAGGCGCACGGCTTAAATAAAGAAGGTATGCGCCGCAAAGGCTGGAGTGCTGAGACGATTAAGACGCTGGACGAAGCGTATCGTGTGATTTTCCGTTTGGGATTATTGCGTGATGAAGCGCTGGCGAAATTACAAGAATTGCTTGCTACTGAGCCAAAAGTGCAGCTGCTGATTGATTCTTTGAATAACAGTAAGCGTGGTTTGATTCGTTGATTGACGTTAAAAAACCATCAACGAAGCCCATCGTGAATAACGGTGGGTTTTTTGTTTGTGCGTAAATTTTTAGACGTATGCTTTTAATTGAAAAAATCTGCCAATCAGGCGATGAAAAATTTTGTCAATAAAGGTTGTTGAGATGTTACACAAATATTGATTTGCTGTAAAGAATTTGCTAAGATACATTCAAGGCAAGGAAAAATTTTAGGATTTTTCAAAACCCATAGCGATTTGTTATGGGTTTTTTAGAATTTAGGAATACTTGCCAAGAGTGTTGTTTGTGTCCGTTTGCCATATTGGTATGCTGGCACAGATTTGATTTTGCAAATGCTTTAGGAATTTGCATTTGCGTTATTTATTAAGGAGGGCAACATGGCAGGACAACGTGAGAGTTGGTCAGCACGCTCTGGTTTTATTTTGGCGGCCGTAGGTTCGGCTGTAGGTTTGGGGAATATTTGGCGTTTCCCTTATGTATCGTACGAAAACGGCGGCGGTGCATTCTTTATTCCGTATTTGGTTGCGTTGGTGGCGGCAGGTTTTCCGCTGTTGTTCCTTGACTACGTGTCAGGTCAAAAGTACCGTGGCGCGCCACCGACAGCGTATCGCCGCATGATTAAATCCCAAGAAATCGTGGGCTGGTGGCAAGTTTTGGTGTGCAGTATCATCGGTATTTACTATGCTGGCGTGCTAAGCTGGGCAGGTCAATACACCATTTACGCCTTTAACCAAGCGTGGGGCGAAGACACCGAAGGCTTTTTCTTTAACCATTACCTACAAAACGGCTCTGGGTTAGATTTCACTTTCGTGCCGCATTTGTTTGTGGGCGTGCTTTTGGTGTGGATTGTCGCGCTGTTTATCATGTATGGCGGTATTCGCCGCGGTGTTGAGCTTGCCAACAAGATTTTTATTCCGCTGTTGGTGGTGATGTTTGGCGTGATGGTATTCCAAGCGGTGCGCTTGCCGGGTGCGGTAGAAGGTCTAAACGCCTTTTTCACGCCAAACTGGGAAGCCATGAAAAACCCAAGCGTTTGGCTTGCGGCATTTGGCCATGTGTTTTTCTCTATGTCCATCGGCTTTGGCATCATGGTAACTTACGCGTCATATCTGCGTAAAAACGCCAACTTGACAGGCTCTGGCTTGGTGGTAGGTTTTGCCAACTCATCTTTTGAAATCCTAGCGGGTATCGGTATTTTCTCGGTGCTGGGCTTTATGGCGGCTGCGTCTGGCAAGCCTGTGGCAGAAGTGGTGTCAGGCGGTATCGGTCTTGCGTTCATCGCTTTCCCGAAAATCATCTCATCAATGGGTGATGCTGGTACCATCATTGGCGTACTGTTTTTTGCATCTTTGACCGTGGCAGGTATCACGTCAATGGCAAGTATCATTCAAGTGCCAATCTCGGCAATGGAAGATAAATTCGGCTGGTCGCACAAAAAATCTGTAGCCATCGTGGGCGGTGTGTCTGCGCTGATTTCATTGGTGCTGTTCTCAACCAAAACATCGATTACGTTCGTTGATGTGATTGACCATTTCGCCAATAACATCGGCGTGGTTGTGGGTGCGATTTTGTCTATCATTTGGGTAACTTGGTTTAACCGTCCTGTGCTGAATAAGCTGATTCGCCACATCAATGCCATTTCAAGTTTCAAAGTGGGCACTGGCTGGGCGTTTATGCTGACTGTCATTACGCCAATTTCACTGATTGCGGCATTGGTATTGAGCCTAAAATCACTACTGACCGAAGGTTATGGCGGTTATGATTTTGTAACGCAGCTGGTGTTTGGCTGGGGCGTGGTCGCTATTTTTGCCTTTGGCGCATTGCTACTGACCAAGGCGCGCGGCGTTGATGCACATGGCGAACAAAAAGGAGAGTATCATGAATAGTACCGCAGTAACAATCATGGTGATTGCTATGTTGGCGATTTGGGGTGGTCTTGTGCTGTCGTCCATTCACCTGATGAAAAATCCTGACATTGACATGGACAAAGTGCCAAGTGATGACTGATGATGAAATTGCCGACAGTTTGGCAATTCATAAAAACAAAAACACGCTATCAAATGATGGCGTGTTTTTTATGAAAGCAAGGTTTTAAAGCGGTCAATCTACAAATTGGGCTTGATAAAAATCAAAAGGGATTAAAATTGGCTTTTAAAAGGTTGGGTTGTTTGCACCAACTAAGTCTACGGATTGACCCAGCTTGCAAATTTTATCACGCATCATCATCGTGATAAAAATCTTTCGCCTTATAAAGCAGCACCAACAAAGACGCATAGCAAAAGATGCTAATCAAGCACAAAAACATAAAATTCACCGCCAAGCGTTCGCTGCTTGCCAGTGGATCGCCTTCAAAAAACGCCGCAGGATTGCCCCAAAAAATGTAATTGATGGCGATTTGTGTAAAAACCCCAAAAGGCAGATTTTGGTGATAAGACGCTCGATGTGTGCTGGGTGCTTGCGCACAATGTACAGACCAGCAGCAAAAACCGCCACATACACCGCCAAAGAAATGCCATAAATCATAACTAATTCTCCGTTTTAGTGGGCGTTTTTATCATAGGCTGGCACGTCTATGCCCCATCTGCCATAAAATTCGCTGACAAATTCGTCAAATTTGCCTTGCTCGATGCTGCTGCGAATATCTGCCATCAGACGCTGGTAGTAGTGCAGATTATGAATGGTGGCAAGCTGTGCCGAGAGCATTTCGCCACATTTGTGCAGATGATATAGGTACGCACGGCTGAAATTTTGGCAGGTGTAGCAGTCGCAATGCTCATCAAGCGGTGCGTGGTCGGTGCGGTATTGACTGTTTTTGATGCGCACCACGCCTTTATTTTCGGTGCTGCCTGTCACAAAATAATGCCCGTTGCGTGCGTTGCGTGTTGGCATGACGCAATCAAACATATCCACGCCACGGCGCACCGCTTCTACGATGTCGGCAGGTTTGCCCACGCCCATCAAATAGCGTGGCTTGTCCGCTGGCATGGCTTTTGGTAGGTAATTTAGCACGCCAATCATCTCATCTTTTGGCTCGCCCACCGACAGACCGCCAATCGCATAGCCATCAAACGGCATGGCAAGCAAGCCTTCTAATGACTGCATACGCAAATCTTTATACATACTGCCTTGCACAATACCAAATAGGGCGTTTTTATTGCCAAGTTTGTGATGCTCATCAAGGCAGCGTTGCCCCCAGCGCAAAGACAGCTCCAAGGATTTTTGCGCTTCTAGGTGCGTGGCAGGATAAGGCGTGCATTCGTCAAACTGCATGACGATGTCAGAATTGAGCGTGTGCTGAATTTGCATGGAAGTTTCTGGCGATAAAAATACCTTCGCACCATCTACAGGCGAGCGAAACGCCACGCCTTCTTCGCTGATTTTACGCATGGCGCCAAGGCTAAACACCTGAAAACCGCCTGAATCGGTGAGCATGGGTTTATCCCAGCCGATGAATTGGTGCAAGCCGCCAAATTCACGAATCACTTCCATGCCGGGACGCAGCCACAGATGAAAAGTGTTGCCCAAGATGATGTCTGCGCCAATGCCGTGAATGTCGCGCGGCAGCATACCTTTGACCGTGCCATAAGTCCCCACAGGCATAAAAGCAGGGGTTTGCACATCGCCATGTGCCAGATGAACCGTGCCACGTCGTGCGTGGTTGTTGCCGTTGTCGGTGTTGTGTAGAGTGAATTTCATAAGTTTGAATGAATGTGATAAGTTTGGGGAAATTATAGCATTTTTGGGCGTGGTTTGCGATAGAGTAGCTGGGTTTACCGATGCTTTGTGGCGATGATTGTAAAAATTGTGCTGAATTTTTAGATTTTTGTGGTTTAAACAGTAGGATATTTTAAGATTGTGGTGGTAATTATTGACAGTTGTTGGTGAAATGTATATAGTTATGCTATATATTTGTTCTAAGTTTTAGAGTTTTAAGTTTTACGGCTGGGCAATATTATCAACTACATCAAGGGGTAAAAAATTATGTCGTACGCCAGTGTTTTTATGAATAATCGCACGCAGTCGGTGCGCATTCCAGCCGATATGCGTTTTGCTGATCACGTCAAGCAAGTGATGATTCGCAAAGTAGGCAATGAGCGCATTTTAAGTCCTGTGGACGGCGTGTGGGATTCTTTCTTTTTGTCCGATGAGCGTGTGAGTGATGATTTTATGGTGGATAAAGCGTCTGCCAAACCAAGCGAGCGCTTGACTTTTGATTAAAGGCGTTTGACAAAACGACGCTCAATTCAATCGCGCTTGATGAAACAATGCTTGATTAAAAGTGGGAATTACCATGCTGACGTTTATGCTTGATACAAATACCGCCATTTTTGTGATTAAAGAGCGTCCATTATCTGCGCTCAATAAGTTCAACCAATACGCCAGCCGCATTTGTATCAGTAGCATTTCGGTGTCTGAGCTGTATTTTGGTGTGTATAACAGCCAGCACGTTGAGAAAAATTTGCGCCAAGTGGACGATTTTTTGTCACGGCTGACGGTGCTGGATTATACGCCAGCTGTGAGTGAGCATTATGGCGATATTTACGCTGCACTTAAAAAACAAGGCTGTCTAATCAGCGAAAATGACACGCACATTGCAGCGCACGCCAGAAGTCAGGGGTTGATTTTGGTGACGGATAACCAAGCTGAATTTAGCCGAGTCGATGGCCTTAGGACGGTTAATTGGGTGGTGCGCTGACTTGCTTTTCTATCTTAGCCTGATGTTTTGTCAGGCTTTATTATCTTAAATGGATTTAATCCAAACTTATGCCATCTCGCCACCACATTTATCCAAAAGCATCGCATCGCCATAGCTAAAAAAGCGGTATTGATGGGCGATGGCGTGCTGATAGGCGTGGCGAATGGTTGTCGTGCCAGCAAAGGCGGATACCAGCATGAGCAGCGTGGATTTTGGCAAATGAAAATTGGTGATGAGTCTGTCCACCACGCCAAATTGATAAGGCGGATAAATGAAAATCTGCGTATCGCCTGCAAATTCGGCAAGTTTACCGTCTTTGCGGTGTAAGTGCGCGGTTTCTAGGACGCGTGTAACAGTCGTGCCAACGGCGATGATTTTGCCGCCGCGCGCTTTGGTGGCGTTGATTTTATCGGCAGTCGCTTGGGGCAGGTGCGCAAACTCTGCGTGCATGACGTGCTGGCTGACATCGTCCGTCTTGACAGGGGCGAAAGTGCCTGCGCCAACGTGCAGCGTTACAAAAGCGGTGTCCACGCCCTTATCTTTCAAAGCATTTAGCGTGGCGTCATCAAAATGCAGACTTGCGGTCGGTGCGGCAACGCTTGCGGTTTTCTTCGGGTCGTGAAAGATGGTTTGGTAGCGTTCGTCATCTTGAGTGTCGGCGGCACGGTCAAAATAAGGCGGAATCGGCAATTCGCCAAATCTCTCCAAATCCGCCAAAATCGGTGCGTCAAATTGTAAAACAAATAAATTTTGCGCACGCTCCAGCATGGTGGCGCGCATATTACCATCTGCCAAACTCACACTTTGCCCAGCTTTTAGCGCACGGCTTGCCTTGATGTGGCAAATGGCGATGTGCTTTTGTGGGTCAATAATGCGCTCAATCAGCACTTCCACCGCACCGCCAGTTTCTTTTTTGCCAAATAAGCGTGCCTTCATGACTTTGGTGTCGTTCATCACCAGCAAATCGCCAGCGTTTAGTAGTTTTGGCAAGTCGGCAAATTGGCAGTCTGTCAGCGCACCATTTGCCACGCACAGCAGCCGAGAAGCTGAGCGGGTGTCTAGCGGATGTGTGGCGATTAAATTTTCTGGCAATTCATAATCATAATCGCTGAGCAAAATTGGCGTGTGGGCAGGCGTTTGGGTTTGTGCGTTCATGGCGGATAATTGTAAGATGGACTGGTAAAATAAGGAAAATCAATCGCCTATTCTATCAAAATTTTGCAATTTTCTCTATAATGTGCTCATTTATCCAAAAGTTGCATTTTATAAAGGCGTAAGATTTGCCAAAGTTGGCAATGACAGGCGATTTTAGCGCATCTTTATCATTTTTGGTGCGTGATTGATTGGTTGCAAATCTGAATCAAAAAGCGTATGATGAACGCATAAAACATATATTTTAAATATATGTTTAGACAAGAAACCGCTTAATGGCTAAAAATTGCTTGTAAATTTGACAAATAAAACCAACCAAAAACCGCTTTCAAACCATTTTAAAAATTAACAAAATATTGATACAAAAACATTAACACTTTGATAATACTGGAAAAATTATGCTCATGAACATTCAAAATACCGCCAAACGCCCCACATCGCCACACCCAATATTAAATTTGGGTTTTCGTGTGTTTTTTGTGGGTTCTGCTGTTTTTGCCATCGTCAGCATGGTGCTGTGGCTTGCGATTTTGCAGGGTTTTGCACCTTTTAAAGGGGCGGTCAGTCCGTATTATTGGCATGGGCATGAGATGATTTTTGGCTATGCGCTGGCGGTGATTGCAGGCTTTTTATTGACGGCGGTCAAGACGTGGACAGGGCAGAGTATGCCTTATGGTTGGCGACTGCTGGCGATTTTTGTGCCGTGGGCGCTGGCTAGAATCGTGTGGCTGGGATTGCACGCTACGCCAAGCACTGCCATGCTGGTGGCAGCTTTGGTGCTGGATTTGCTGTTTTGGGGTTTGACAAGCTATGCGGTGGTGCGCGCGGTGTGGTTGGCACGCCAAAAACGCCAAATCGGCATAGTGGCAAAATTGGTGTTGCTGTTTTTGGCGCAGGCAGCGTTTTTTATGGGTGTGTTCACACAGTCTTTGCCGCTGCAGCAAGGCGCGCTGTATTTTGCGCTGCTTTTGGTGATTGGTGTGGTGTTTACCATCGGTCGCCGTGTGTTGCCGTTTTTTATCACCAAAGGCGTGAGCGTGGATAATACAGGCAAGCCAAATGGTATCACGCTTGAGCAAAAAAATTCGGACATTTTAGACAGGGCAAGTCTGATTGGCTTGGCGGGGCTTTTGGTGTTTGATGTGTTTGTGCGCTTGCCAATGGTGGCGGCGGTGTTTGCGCTGATTTGTGCGCTTGCCAATGTATTGCGCCTAAAAAACTGGTATCACGCAGGTATTTGGCAAAAGCCTTTGCTGTGGTCGTTGTATTTGGGTTTTGTGGGCATGGTGGCAAGCCTGATTTTGCTTGCGGTGTATCCATTCGTGGACAGTGCGCTAAACTTGCATAGCCTTGCGCTGCATGGTCTTGCGCTGTTTGGCATTGGGCTGATGACGGTGGCGATGATGGCGCGCGTGTCGCTTGGGCATACAGGGCGTAATATCCATCAGCCGCCAAAAACTGTGAGCGCGATTTTCTTATTGATGATTGGCGCAGGGCTTGTGCGTGTGCTGCTGCCGATGTTTGGCGGTGAATATTTGACGTGGATTTTGGTGTCGCAAGTGCTGTGGATTGTCAGTTTTGCGCTGTTTTGTGTGTCTTATGTGGGCATTTTAAGTAAGCCGCGCACGGACGGATTGTTTGGCTAAGTTGGCAAAAAGTGCTATTATTCAGCTGTAAATGCGATTATTTGGCTATAAATCAAAACAATAAGTGAAAACCATGTTTAATTTATTTAAGAAAAAACCCACCATCAGCATGACTGACGTGGATAAAACGCTCAAAGATTTTACGGTGTTTGGTAAGCCGCTGGGCGAGTTTATCGTTGATAAGGCGCTTGATGGCGATGTGCTGAATTTGGCGCTGCGTGTGCATAAAGACGCCAATCGTGCTGAGATTGACAAGCTGTATCAAGACTTGCAAGCACGCCTGCATTTATTAGGTGTGGCGCAGATTAACGTAGATGTGCGCCTAAGCGATGCCGTGCCAGCACCAGCGAGTGCTTCTGCGCAAGTGTTTGACCCAAAAGATAAGTCAAAACCACAAGCCAAACCAAGCACCGATAAAACCGATAAAATCCCCACACAAGCTGACAGCGAACCTACCAAAAAAGCCCCAACGCAGGCAAGTCTTGCACCGCACCCACGCATTCGCCACATCATCGTTGTGGCGTCTGGCAAGGGCGGTGTGGGCAAATCCACCACGACCGTCAATTTGGCGCTGGCTTTACAAAAACTTGGCAAGCGTGTGGGCATTTTAGATGCGGACATTTACGGGCCGTCCATTCCTGATATGCTGGGCGTGGCAGGCGTGAAACCGCAAGTAGAAAATGATCAATTCGTGCCGATTGATGCGCACGGTATTGCCATGCTGTCTATTGGTAGCTTGCTTGATGGCGAGAGTACGCCTGTGGCGTGGCGGGGCATTAAGGCGACTGGCGCGCTCATGCAGCTGTACAACCAAACCAACTGGCCGCAACTGGATTATTTGGTGGTGGATATGCCGCCGGGGACGGGCGATGTGCAGCTGACATTGGCGCAGCGCATTCCTGTAACGGGTGCGGTGATTGTTACCACGCCGCAGCACATTGCGCTTTTGGACGCACAAAAAGGCATGGAGATGTTTATCAAAACGCAAATCCCTGTGCTTGGCGTGGTGGAAAATATGGCGTTGCATACTTGTTCAAATTGTGGTCATACCGAAGCGATTTTTGGCGCAGATGGCGGCGACAAACTGGCGCAAGCCTACCAAGTGCCGCTGCTTGGGCAGTTGCCACTGGCGGCAGGCATTCGCAAGCAAATGGACGCAGGCACGCCAAGTGTGCTGGCGGATGACGATTTTGCTAAGCATTATCTTGCCATCGCTCAAAATGTTGAGAAAAACATCGGCAAATTTGACAAAGGTGCTGGCAATCGGATTTTTTAAGCTGGCTTGAACGCACTTGAATTAGCAAGTGCGTTTTTATTTGGTGGTTTGGTTTTGTCGCTTGGCAAATTTGACCAGATTTGGTGATATTTAATAAAACTTAAAACGCATTGTTTGGCGAAACAAATGCCAGCTTGTCATCTTAACAGCCACAAAGTAGCAAAAATATGCTAAAATGGCAAGCATTTGCACCTTGCTATCTTGGCAATGTGCCAAGTTTAGATTTTGGGCTCAAAAACTGTGATGGTTTGACAAGCTCACCACGAACAATTTTTCTAACTTGGCATATTTTTAAACCATCCAGATTTATCAATTTTCACATTCATTAACTTATATTTTGGGGAATATTATGGCGGCAACTTTTCCTACGCTAAAAAATGACCGTTTGCTGCGTGCGCTGCGTTTTGAGCCTGTGGACACCACGCCTGTGTGGATGATGCGCCAAGCAGGGCGATATTTGCCAGAATATAAGGCAACGCGCGCTGAAGCGGGGGATTTTTTAAGCCTGTGTAAAGACACCGCTCGTGCCACAGAAGTAACCTTGCAGCCTTTGCGCCGTTTTGAGCTGGATGCGGCAATTTTGTTCAGCGATATTTTGACCGTGCCTGATGCGCTGGGTTTGGGACTGTATTTTGAGACTGGCGAAGGCCCGCGCTTTGCCAAGACGGTGCGCACCGAAGCCGACATCGCCAATCTACCAAAGCTAAACATGGCGGATTTAAGCTATGTGACGGACGCAGTAACAAGCATTCGCCATGCGCTTGGTGGTGCGGTACCGCTGTTTGGTTTTAGTGGCAGTCCTTGGACACTGGCGACTTATATGATTGAAGGTGGTGGCAGCCGTGATTATCGCCACGCCAAGCAAATGATGTACGCCACGCCAGAGCTGCTACACGCTTTGCTTGGTAAGCTGACCGAAGCGGTGATTGAGTATTTAGACGCACAAATCAAAGCAGGCGCGCAGCTGGTGCAAGTCTTTGACAGCTGGGGCGGTGCGCTGGGACATCGTCAATTTGCCGAATTTAGCCACGCTTATAACCGCCAAATCGCTGCCGAACTAAAAGTGCGCCACCCTGACGTGCCTGTGGTGCTGTTCACCAAAGGCGGTGGATTGTGGCTGGACATTCAAGCTGACAGCGATGCAGACGCACTAGGCTGTGATTGGACAATGCCGCTGGATAAAGCACGCCAAATTCTGGGTGCGACCAAAGCCATTCAAGGCAATCTTGACCCTGCAACGCTGTACGGCACGCCACAAGCCATTCAAGCTGCCACCACGCAAATGCTGACGGACGTATACCAAAACGGTATCCGCACAGGCTATGTGGCAAACTTTGGGCATGGTATCACGCAGTGGGCAAATCCAGAACACGCCAAAATCTTTGTGGATTCGGTGCATGAATTTGATTTGTCTAAAGTGGTTTAAAGCGCTTATTTGATAAATGACTAATGATGGATATTGGCAACTAAAACGGTTTACAGTTGTACAAAAATTCCCATTCATAAAAATTTCATGCTATAATACAAGCGTTCACTTAAAAACAAGGCAAATCAAGCTGTCAAATCAGCTTTTGTCATCATAAATCATAGGATTATCATTATGTTATTAAAAGGTCAACGCTTTGTGGTAACGGGCATTGCCAGCAAACTTTCTATCGCATGGGCGATTGCCGAAAGTCTACACCGTGAAGGCGCAGAGCTGATTTTGACGTACCCAAACGACAAAATCAAAAAACGTGTGGATATGGCTGCCGAAGCGTTCAACGCCACTGCTGTGATTGAATGTGATGTGTCGTCTGATGAGTCCATCACCGCGTGCTTTGATGAGGTGGCACGCATTTGGGGGCAAGGCGATGATCGTGGCGTAAACGGCATTGTACACGCCATCGGTTTTGCGCCAGCAGACCAGCTGGACGGTGATTTCACGAGCGCCACCACGCGTGAAGGCTCAGCAATCGCTCACGATGTGAGTGCGTACAGCTTTGTGGCGCTTGCCAAGGCAGGACGTGAGCTTTTGGCGGCGCGCCGTGGCTCAATGCTGACTTTGACCTATGAAGGCAGCATTTCGGTATTGCCAAATTACAACGTCATGGGCATGGCAAAAGCAAGCCTTGAAGCGTCTGTGCGCTATTTGGCAAGCTCATTGGGCGGCGAAGGCATTCGTGTCAATGCCATTTCGGCAGGCCCGATTCGCACTTTGGCGGCGTCAGGCATTAAATCATTCCGTAAAATGCTGGACGTGAGTGAGAAAATCGCGCCACTACAACGCAACGTCAGCCAAGAAGAAGTTGGTAACGCAGCATTATTCTTGCTGTCGCCATGGGCAAGTGGCATCACAGGCGAGATTTTGTTTGTGGATGCAGGCTTTAATACCGTTGCCATCAGCGAGCAAATCATGGCAATGGCTGGCGATGACGAATAATTACCACGCCTAGCACGTCAGAAAAGCAGACCGCTTACGATGTTCGTGAGCGGTTTTTTATTCGTGCTTGATAAACCGTGAGTAAAATGGCTGGGTGGTGTTTTGATGATGTGATTTCATGATGTGATTTGACAAGTGCGCTTTTCTTTTTGCTGTAAAATCGTTACAATAGAATTTTATTGTGTGAATTTTTGTAAAAATGGCTGATAAAATTCCAACTTGGGTGCTGTGCGGTGCGGTGGTGCTGGCGTTTTGTGCAGGGATTTTGAACACGACCGCATTGATGGGGTTTACGCACATTTCGGCATCGCACGTTACAGGCAATGTCAGTTCGCTTGTGGTGTCGTTTTTGAGCGATGATTGGGTGAATTTTAAGCTGTTTTTGATTTCCATCGCGTCTTTTTGGTTGGGTTCGGTGCTAAGTGGCATGATTATTGGTGCAAGCGAGCTGAACATCAATCGCAATTATGGCTATGCGATGTACCTAGAATTTGTGCTTTTGGGCGCAAGTTTACTGCTGTATTTGCAGGACAATTATTTTGGGCAAATGATGATTGCCATGGCGTGCGGACTGCAAAATTCCATGGTAACGACTTATGGCGGCACGGTGGTGCGCACCACGCATTTGACGGGTACGACTTCTGATTTAGGGGCGACGGTCGGGCATTGGCTGGTGGGGCGTAAGGTGGATAAAAATAAGGTGATTTTACACAGTGCGCTGTGGTGGGGATTTTTAATCGGTGGTTTTGTGGCGGTGGTGCTGTATGCCAAGTTTGGCTATCTTTCCATGCTTTTGCCGATGACGGTGATTTTGTGCGCGGCGATTGGCTATCAGCGTTTTGGCAAGTGGTTTGTGTATTCTGAGCGGCTTGTGCGCGCTAAAGCCATGCGTAAATATCGTAAGAAAAAGTATTGAGTAAAGCAGCAAGCAAATAACCCTAAGGCGAATAGACTTGGGGTTATTTGTTTAAGGGGTGTTATGTTTGTTTGTGAAAGCCTTAATAAAATCAATCAAAACTAATTTTTGTACGACTGTTAAATCTTGCCAATGTCTGTCAAGCTCATCATTATTCCACGAAGCTTTTTTCATACAATCGGTAAAAAAGTAACTGATCGGTGTTTGTAGAAAATTGGCAATATCCACCAAATGAGCAACGTTAATTTTATTTGTGCCACGCTCATAACGTGATAGTTGCTGCTGAGAAATGCCTATCATCTCTGACAACTTGTCTGCAGAATATCCTTTTTCTTTGCGTTTTGACTGAATGCGCTTGCCAATTAGTTCATCTACTTTGGCAGCAGGAGGTTTTGGCATTTTGACACCTTTGTTAAGTACACTTTTATGGATTATTTTTCCTTATTTTTACGCTTGATAAAATATCTTTTATAATGTAAAATTATTAAAATTTACTCTTTTATAGACTTTTAAGGATTTTTTATGTCAAATTCTAACAATGCTAAAGATGGGCTTTCTTCTTTTGTTGCAGTTATTTTTACGATAGCTTTATGGGGGGTTCAGGCGTTTTTGGGTTTTCTTATGCCGATTTATGCCATTATTAAAGACGTGCAAAACGGCAAAATAATGTGGGCGATTGCTGATATTGTTTTGTTTGTGCCAGTTGGTACGGTGCGTGGTTTGATGTACCTATTTTCTTAGGGAGTGTGTAGTGAGATTTTTAGTTGTTGGCATTTTGGCTGTATGCTTATTAGGCTGTGAACATAGCGGGACACATTCAGAACCAAGAATGCTTACTGATGATGAGGCGGTCGCTTATCTTAACCAAATAAGTGATAGTGAAATAAAGCAGATGGTTAAGGAAAAGACGATTGAAGATTGTATTGGTCGCTTTCAGCATCAAATGCCCAATGCAAGGAGTGCGTGCAATTGTGTAATGGATAAGGTGTTTGCACAGCTATCGGCTGAAGAATTGAGAATTTGGCTTTTGCCAAAAGGAAGTGTTCAATTAAGTATTGCAAATGAATCTCTTGAGAATTCTCAAGCAGCAATGATGCAGGCTGCCCACGATTGTGGTTATTAGCTTTAATAAAAAATACACCCTTGGTTTAGGGTGTATTTTTTGTATTTGAAATTTAGACTTTTTCAACCCAGCGTTTTTGACTTTCTTTGATGACTTTTTTCGCTTCTTCAGCGTCAAAGAAACCTTCCACTTTGGTAGTGCCTGCTTTTTTTAGGTCTTTGTAGTGATTGAAGTGGAATTCAAGCTGCTTGATTAGTTGTTTTGGCAAATCATCAAGGCTATTGTACGCGTTGCCGTTGTTGCGGTCGTCCGCTGGTACAACGATAACTTTATCGTCCACTTCGCCATCGTCCACAAATTTCATCACGCCAATCACTTTGGCTTTTAGGAAAATGCCAGTGGTCAAAGGTTGGTCGGTGATGATTAGTGCGTCCAGCTCATCGCCGTCTTCGTCTAGCGTTTGCGGAATGAAGCCGTAGTTGCAAGGCTTGGCGAAAGCCACAGGCTCAACACGGTCAAGCTCAAAGCACGCCAATTCACGGTTCCACTCGATTTTATGGTTTGAGCCAGTTGGGATTTCTACCACAACGTTAATTTCGCCGCCGTCCACGTCGCCTGCGTCTAGGATTTTGTTAAAATCTGCCATAAGATGCTCCGATTTTGGTTTGTTTAAATAAAGGTTTAAGTTTAAATGAAGATTTGATAAAGCGGTTTGTAAAAACTGTAAAAACCGTCCGATGTCGCCATTGTAATATCAAATCGTGCGAAGTGCAATCTGTCCTTTATGCCGCATTTGAATATTTTGTGCAAATTTGCGAATAAATTCGTGCGTTTGTTCGGCTTGAAATTTGCCAAAACTGCTCAATTTCACCATCTGCATACCTGCATAGCCGCACGGATTGATGGCGTTAAAGGCGGATAAATCATTGGTAAGGTTAATCGCCACGCCATGATAACTAAAGCCTTGCTTGATTTTAAAACCCAGACTTGCAATCTTGCCCAGCATATCGCCATCGGTGTTATAAATGTATACTCCGGGTGCGTCTCGGCGGGCTTTGGCGATGAGCGTGTCTGGCAGATATTCGCCCACCACATCTTCAATCGCTTGCTCGGCATGGCTCACCAAATCACGCACGCCCAAACCAAGCGCGTGTAAATCAAACAGCCAATACGCCACAAGCTGCCCTGTACCGTGCCATGTTACTTGTCCGCCGCGGTCAGTTTTAATAATGGGCGTGCCAGTTTGGTATAAAATATGCTCTTGTTTGCCTGCTTGCCCAAGCGTGTACACGTCTTGATGCTCCACCAGCCACAGCTCATCAGGCGTGGTGTGTGTATTTTTGGCGGCGGCTTGGGCGGTTTTATCGTCAATGCGTGCCAAAATGCGTGCCAGCATGGCGTCGTGTGTGGCGTTGTACTCGGCATTTGGGTGAATACTGGTGTGCAGATTTTCCCATTGCAAGTCAGTCAAATCAAGGCTTGGTAAATCCAAAGAAATGGCAGAAGTGGTGTGTGTCATGATAAATTTTATTTATAGATAATAAAAACAGCGTCAATATGTCTAAAAAATACGCCCAAAATCAGCAGGCAAATCAAACAAACGCTTTTATGCTTGCTATTTTACGCCAATTTTATCCATTTGCCAAAGGAAATTCACCACTGTGGGTTTATTGCGGATTTTCATATCGGTAATTCTGGTATTTATCTTGGTGTTGTCTTGGTTTAATCCAAAGCAGTTGGCAAACTTTTTTGTAACCAAATGCCCAAAGCTAATGCAAAATTACCAAAAGTTGGGTATGATAGGCAATTTAGCCAGCGTTTATGCTGCGCCATCGTTTTAAACTTAGTATTGTTTAAACCCAGCATTGTTTAAATTTATCATCATTTGAAATTGATTTGCCAAAAAATGGCAAACGCATTTATAGGGCAACGCCTGTCATGCCAAGCACCACGCCAATCATCACAAGCCTTTTGGATAACGATCTGTATAAATTCACCATGCTGCAAGCCATGCTGCACCAGTTTCCGCAGACGCACGGTGTGTATCGTTTTCGCTGCCGCAACAACGAACAGACCGCTTATCCGCTGGCGGACATTCGTGCAGATTTAGAAGCGCAGCTTGATTTGTTGTGCGAGCTGACTTTTCGCCAAGATGAGCTGGATTATTTGCGTGGCTTGCGTTTTATTAAGTCTGATTTTGTAGATTATTTAGAGTTATTTCAACTAAAACGCCGCTTTATCAAGGTGTCTGTTGATGATGAAAACCGCCTAAACATCGCCATTGAAGGGCCGATGATTCAGGCGATGTTCTTTGAAATCTTTGTGCTGGCGATTGTCAATGAGCTGTATTATCAACGACTTGCCGACAGCGGAGCGCTTGACGAAGGACAAAAACGCCTTGATGAAAAAGTGCAAATCATCAAACATTTTGAATCCTTGCAAGACGTGAATAATCCTTTTGCGGTGGCGGATTTTGGCACACGCAGACGCTACAGTAAGGCGTGGCATTATCATGTGGTGCGCACGCTTGCTGGCAGCTATCCGAGCATTTTTCGTGGTACGTCAAACGTGTATCTTGCCAAAGAGCTTGGCATTACGCCGATTGGCACGATGGCGCATGAGTTTATGCAGGCGTTTCAGGCGCTGGACGTGCGCTTGCGAGACAGTCAAAAGGCGGCGCTGGAGTGCTGGGTGCGTGAATATCGTGGCGATTTGGGCATTGCGCTGACGGACGTGGTGGGCATGGACGCGTTTTTGCGTGATTTTGATTTGTACTTTGCCAAGCTGTTTGATGGATTGCGCCATGACAGCGGTGATCCGTACGAGTGGGGTGAAAAGGCGATTGCGCATTATAAAAAGCTGAAAATTGACCCAAAAACTAAGAGTCTGACGTTTAGCGATGGCTTAACGCTACAAAAAGCGTGGGATTTGCACCAATATTTTAAAGACCGTATTAAGACGGGTTTTGGCATTGGCACAAACCTAACCAACGACATGGGACTAACGCAGCTAAACATCGTGCTAAAGCTGGTAGAATGTAACGGTCAGCCAGTCGCCAAGCTGTCCGACAGCCCCGGCAAGACCATGATTCAAGACGACACTTATTTGGCGTATTTACGGCAGGTGTTTGGGATTTTAAGTGAGTAGCGCTTGAATTTTGCTATTTGGATTGTTATAATGTAAACGTAGTCGCAGTGTGGTATAAATAGTTACGCCTAGGCATGGTACGACAAATACTGCGATAATCGTAAACTTACTGTAAGTAAGTTGCCACTAGGTGCCACACTTTGATTTTTAAAGCCCTTATCAAATAAGGGCTTTTGTTTTGGATAAAATTCATGCGCACATTGATATAGGGGCTGTACTAGATTAACCCTAAATTTCACACCATTTTCTTAAAGTTTTTAGCTTTTGTGATGGTGTGCCGTAATTAAATCTAAATTCGCATTCTTTGATAAAAAGATGGAAGTTT